>JAKFDK010000055.1:0-29717 GCA_036676195.1 Clostridia bacterium
GAGCAGAACGATGAGTGGGCGGTTGGGAAACGCTACTTCAGCCAGGAGTCGATGGCCAAGGTTTTGGCTGTGCCCCTGGCACCGCAGGCTGCTGCACTGCCCGCGCCCGCTCAGCAGTAACCTACGGCTGGAGGAGGACGCAGATCCCGAGCAACGTGCCCGACAGAAGGCCCTGGAAGCCTACCACTTCCATCTCCTGGGGCAGCAGAATCAAGCGATTGGACTGGTTGGCACTATCCTCACATCCAGTGAGGGCGATAACTGCCCTTGGCCGAGAGCGGTGGCAGCATACCTGGCCACGGCGGTTGCCCTGGGCTCCGGCAGAGCGGACATCGCCGGCGCCATGCTAAGTGTGGCACTGGCGAGTGTTCACAAGACCAAGGATCCAAATCTCATGAATATGGTGGGGGAACTGCGCAGCGCACTGAAGGTCCTGAGTGCATGCCCCAGCGCATGACAATGCGACCTCCCGGTGATTCAGCAGGTCCGGTTCCGAAATCCGCCATGACCAGGGTTTGGTGCGAGCGGTATACCAATACCCCTACCCTAATAGTCCACATCCACAGGCCAGCCGGTTCACCCGGCTGGCCTGTCGTCGCTGGTTTATGGCAGAAAGTCCTCCAGCCGCACCGTCTCCCACCCCATGGGCTTCAGGCGTTGGTAAGGCCGGCGCACCTCATCCCCGGCGGCAAGCGGCGGTTTGGTGGCATCAATGATCACCTTACCGCCCACCCGGCCCCAGAACGGCCCCCCTGGTGGTACGGGCTCCGGGCAGGAAGGATCCATGGGATGTGTACGCACCCCGGGAATGACTATGATATCCTCCTGGGGGTTGACCCGGGTATTAATGGCCCAGAGGACCTCCCAATAATTGAAGATGTTCACGTCCTCATCCACCGCGATGGCCACCTTGGGATGCAGAATCGGGCTGGACAGGACGCCCATCAGGATTTGCTTGGCCTCACCGTAAAAGCGGGGTGTCATCTGCACAGCGATGCCGAAGATGCCGGGCAGCACCAGCAGATTGTGCAGGTTCACGTAGCCACCGATGTTCTTGATATGGTTATAGACGGCAGCCCCGAAGGGGACCTTGTGGAACATGCAGCCTTCGACCTCGGAACCATTCTGGATCGCCTTGTAAATGGCATCCTGACGCATGGTGATGCAGTCGATCTGCACCACGGGGTTCTTACCCTGGCCGGCCACATAGTAATCCTGAAATTCAGAGAACGGCCCCTCATCCTCCCGGACATTCGGCAGGATATGACCCTCCAGCACGATTTCGGCGTCGAAGGGCACCTCCAGGTCGTTAGTTTCGCATTTGACCACCTGCACCGGCTCTCCGAGCATGCCGCCGGCCAGTTCCAGCTCGTCCATTTCAAACGGGCCGGTTGTTGCGGCAGCCATGTAATAAAGCGGGTGGTGGCCGATAAAAATCGCCACCGGCATGGGCTCATTTCTGGCTTCGTACTTGGTGAGAATCTGGCGGGTGTGGCGGGGGACCAGCAGAATGCCGGTCTTGTTCGGCCCCTTGACCTGCAGGCGGTGAAAAGCCACGTTCCGGATACCGGTGTCCGGATCCCGGGTCACCACCAGCCCGGAAGCAATGTAGGGGGTCTCCTCGCTGCCCGCCACATGTACCGGCAATTTGGTGATATCGACCTGGTCGCCCTTCAGAATGACTTCCTTCACTGGGCCCGTTTGCACCCGTTGGGTCGGCTGCCGGCGCAGGGACCAGTCCGCCGCTGTGGGAATCAGCTTTTCAACAGTGGTGCCGAAAGCCAGAGCGGCCTGACGGAGATTGGCCGGTGCCATGCCCAGGCTCCGCCAGCCTGGAAACCCGTCAAGGTTTTCGAACAGCAGCCCCTTCTCCCGGGACTGATATAACAGGGCACCCATCTGGGTGTGTGGATGTACTGGCTTGGTAATATGGAGAAGTTCTCCCGCCTCCTCCAGATCCCTGATCCAGGTGCGCATATCTTTGGGCATAAAGATTGCTCCTTAACTCGGTATTTGTCCTGCGTGTTGCTACCGCACCTCAGCCGTTGCCTCATCCGAGGAGACTGTCTCCTTGCGCCGGTGCACCGTATGCCAGTAATACCCGATCACACCGGCCGCCAGGGCCAGCCCCACCGAATCTGTCAGCAGGCCGGGTTTCATCAGGAACAGTCCGGCGACCAGAGTCACCGCCCGGCCGATCACACCCATGCGGCCAAAGCAGTAGCCCTCCAGTCCCATCGCCAGGATCACTACGCCTGCCGTGGCAGTGACCAGTGCAGCCACCACATCGGTGGCCGGCCCAATCATGAGCAAGGAAGGCGAAAGCACGAACATGAACGGGATCAGGTAAGCCACCAGCGCCAACCGTGAGGCAATCACACCCACCCGCATCGGGTCCGCTTCCGCCAGCGATGCCGCCGCAAAGGAGGCCATGGCGTCCGGCGGCGTCAGAACCGCCAGGTTGGCGTAATACATCACAAACATGTGGGCCGCCACCAGGGCGTCACCCCCGACCCCCTGCGCTTGCAGAATCTTTACCAGCACCGGAATTGTGGTGGCAACCTGAATGATATAGGTAGCCGACGGCGGGAGCCCGATACCCAGTACCACCGAGGCGACGGCGATACAGACCAGTGCCAGCAAGAGGTTATCGCCGGCCAGGTCAAAAACGGAGGTGGTAAAGCGCAAACCGATCCCGGTCAGGCCGATCGCACCGATCATGGCCCCGGCTGCAGCAGTGGTGAGCACCACCAACGCAGAAGACTTGGCCCCGTCCACCAGGGCACCCAACAGGGCGCCCGGGGAAAGCCGGGTCGCCGGGCTCAACTGGGCTACCACCACCAGGCCCACGATGCTCCAGGTCACGCTCAGGGTTGGGCTGTAATCCATCGCCATCAAGGTCAGCATCAAAACAATGGGCAGCAGCAGGTGCCAGCGACTCCGGAAGGTGCTGCGCCAGTTGGGAAGCTCGTCTGGCTTCAGCCCGCGCAGTCCCAGCTTTTTTGCCTGCAGATGCACCTGAGCGAAAACACCCAGATAGTACAGAACGGCAGGCATCAGGGCATAGGCCGTGATCTTAATGTAGGGAATACCGGTGTATTCGGCCATCAGGAAAGCCACCACGCCCATCACCGGGGGCATGATCTGGCCACCGGTAGAGGCAACAGCTTCTACAGCGCCAGCGTAAGCGGCCGGGTAGCCAGTGCGCTTCATCAGCGGGATGGTGATCATACCCGTAGTCAGAACGTTACTGACCGCGCTCCCCGAGATCGTCCCCAGCAAGGCGCTGGACACAACCGCCACCTTGGCCGGGCCACCCGGCGCCCGGCCGGCCAGTCCGGAGGAAACGTCCATCAGCAGGTTACCCAGGCCGCTCCGCTCCAGCAGTGAACCGAAGAGTACAAATAAGATAATGTAGGTGGCCGAAGCACCCAGCGGGATACCAAAGACCCCTTCACTGGTCAGGTACGCAACATCCACCAACATGCCCAGTTCGAACCCGCCGTGGCCGAGAATGCCGGGAAGGTAAGGTCCGGCAAAGACATAGCCCAGAACGGCCGCCGTCATCAGGGGGAGGACCCAGCCGGTCAACCGCCGCGTAGCCTCCAGGAGCACCAGCAGGAAGAGCACGCCCAGGACCTGATCCGGCACCGGGACGGCATCAACAAACGGAAACCGGCTTGAGACCAGATAGTCGTAACGGACCAGCAGGTAGCCCAGTGTCACGACTGCAGTGACTAGCCACAGGCTATCCACCAGGCCCAGGCCAGTGGTCCGGCGTTGGCCATTTCGGCCATAGACCAAAAAGGTGAGTACCATGCCAAAGAGCAGGTGAATCACGCGCTGGAGGTAAGGTTCAGTGTTACCGAAAAGGCCCCAGTACAGGTGCAACAATGCCATGGTCAGGCCGATTAGCCAGGTCATTCGCTGGGCCAGATTGCGATTGGCCGGTGCCACTTGGTATCCCCCCCCCGGCGGAAAAAGCTGGCGTCTATTTGGCCAGGCCCTTTTCCTTGTAGTACTTGATGGCACCCGGATGGTATGGAGTACCGACATCGGCAGCCAGTGTCTGAACGGTGACGTTCTGCTTCACGTCCTGGCTGACGTCCTGAAGGGCGCCCAGGTGTTCCACCACCGCCTTGGTGATCTTGTAAACCAGGTCGTCGGACAGTTTGGCCGAAGCCACCAGGTGCAATGGGGTCTGTAAGGTATCCACGGCCTGGGCCTGGCCCCGATAGGTATTGGCCGGGAGCTGGGTCTTCAGGAAACCGGAATTGGCCTTACGTAGGGCCTCCAACTTATCCGGCGGCACCTGCAGAACCCGGATCTCGCGGGCACGGGCCAAATCAAGGAACGGGGCAAAGGGGGCGGGGGAGGTCATCATGATCGCGTCGATATGTCCATCCTTCATCTGTTCGGCGGCATCCTGAAAGCCCAGGAACTGCAGCTGGAAGTCGTTGGGGCTCAGGCCGTATGTCTCCATCAGCAGCTTGGCCACCGTCTCACTGGTCAGGCCCCGCTGCCCCACGTTTACCTTTTTGCCCTTTAGATCAGCAACGGATTGATAAGGGGAATCCTTTAGTACAACCACCTGCACGATGTGGGGAAACAGGGTCGCAACATGCCGGACCCCGTCGTATTTCTTATCGTAGGGAGGATTGCCCAGTGTGGCGTCCACGCTGCTCAGTGCGGTGGTAAAGCCAATGTCGTCCGTCATGGCGCCAATGGCCTTGGCGTTCGAGGTGCCACCGCCGGGCTTTATGGTGACTTCAGCGATCTCGGGGACATTTTCCTTAAGTACCTTCTGCAGTGCGACGGCCAGCGGATACCAGGCTCCCCCCTGGGCTGCAGCCATGAAGCTGATCGTACGCTTCTCAGCGGGTGCAGCCGCCTGCGGCTGAGCCGAAGCGGGGGCAGCCGCACTGGGCTGAACGGCAGGCTGGGACTGCGTGGGCGACGGCTGGGCCTGTTTGGTCCCGCAACCAGCCAGGATCATGGCCAGCAGGAGTACCGCAGATATGCCTTTCCGCATGCGCTGTTGACCTCCGTTTTTGGGTTGTTGCTATCCGATGCTAACACTCATACAAGAATCGATTCGAAGACTTGTCACTCTTGTCTTTGCGTATACGAAAAATGCTCCATCAGATGTACTTGCACCTGCAACTACTGAGGCAGATAAAAAAATCCTGGTATACCCTTGCCTCCTTCAACCGGCGTTCTAAAACAAAAACCAGCCCCGGCACCGGGCCCCAATGTTGGGGTACCGGTGCAAGAGGCTGGTCTTATCCGCTCATTCGCAGGGATCTTACGTCCCAGCGGGGCAAATAAGTGGCCCAAAGATGTGTATGATCTGCAACTAAACACTATATGAAGATATTAGATGATTTCCGATATGCGGTGCCACCGCCAAAAACGGGCATTTGCGACTCCGATGAGCAATAGCATTCGTTTATCGACGAATATCTTGTGGTTTCGCATGATAGAGTCAAAAATCTCCGTCCGGCTGGAGATCCGGCAACGATTCAGGACCAGGGCGGCGCACAGTCCCTGCTGTGCCGTGGTGCTGGTGGTGCGCCAGCCACTTTCGGTAGCCGACCTCGATGGCTTTCAAGAAAGCCCGTTCTGCGGTAAGAAAGGCCCGCCGTTGAATTTCCTCAAGGGCAGCGTCGATACCCTGGTTCAGGTCATAGCCAATGAGAATGCGTGAAAGAAACTGATTGGTCAATGGGATGATGGTATTGAAGCAGGTATCCACGATGCGACCTGTCTTGGCATCCACCTCCATGACGAAGGTGATCATCTTCATGGATTCATGCAGACAAGTGCCCTTGGGTAGCAGAGCATGGCCGGAGAAGAGTAGGGTATCGCGGCGTACAGGCATGTCAGCCATCCGCAACCTCCTTGCGTGCTGTCCCTGAACGTCCTGGTGCATGTATGGTATTTGAGAGTTCTGTGAGGTGGCTGTACACTCCTGCTGGCCTGTCGGCAGCCCACGCCTGTCGCCCCCTGTTCATATTGGCATCGAGCATGCGGGCCTCCTGTCCTGTCAGTCGATCAGGTGTGCGCGGGCGTGGCCAGGCGCCCGTTATGCAGAGCCGTGGCGACCAGGGCACCCGCCACCCCGACCCCGGCCAGGCGGGCCAGGTCAGCCGCGTCGCGCACACCACCGCCCACCAACAGTTCAACGGACGGCACTGCCTGCAACAGGCGCCTGGCCATTCCCAGTGGCGGTCCGCCCTCACTGCCCACTGCGGCCAGTTCCAGCAGCAGCGCAGTCTGCACGCCGCAACCGGTGGCGGTGGCCAGGATCTGCTCCGGGTTCGCTGCCCCCAGTTGCGGGTTGTCGGCCATCACCGCCCCACCGCGCAGATCCAGACTGAAGATCACCCGCTCCGGCCCGTATTCACGAACCAGGGCCTCCAGGTCCGCCCATCCGCCCAGGGTCTCGCTGCCCGCGATGATCGCCGCAGCGCCGGCGGCCATCAGATTCCGGGCGTCGGTGGCCCGGCGGAGGCCGGCATCCAGCAGCACCCTCTGGCCGGTGGTGCGCACCACAGTCGAGACCACATCAAGGTGGCAGCCGGTACCACAAATGGCGTCGAGGTCGGCCATGTACAGTTCGGGATATCCGGCGCGGCGCAAGGCCTGCGCCAGGGCCAGCGGATCGGGCGTACCGGGGGCAAGCATGCTGGTGACCGGCCGGTAGTTCGCCCGGTCCCCCCGCCGGGCATGCACGGCCAATCCACCCAACAAATCCAGTACCGGAATCACGCGCAGGCTACCCACCTCCAGACCGCACCGGAGTTGGCCGGAGACGCGATCAGAACTTCGCCCGCCCCGGGCCCGGGTAGGAAGGCGGCCGCCGCCTGCCGCACCCGCTCGGCTGCGGCTCCCGCCGGGGCAAGGGCACACAGCGCCGGCCCCCAACTGCTCTGGGCCACTCCGCAGGCGCCCGCAGCCAGCATGGTGTCTGCCAGAGCCGGTGAGAGCGGGTGGCTGTACCGCCCGCCCTGATGCCCGGCAAAGTAGTCCCCCACCTGCTCCTGAATGGCCGTCAGGGCCCGGCCGAACCTGCGGATATCCCGACCGGTGAGGGCAGGCAGCAGCTCTCCCCCCACCCGGTCGTGAATGGACCGGATCATGCCGGGGTTCATGGGGGCCAACTCCTGAAAAGCCTGCTCTTCCGTACGGCCAGAAAGGCCCTGGGCACCCGCAGGTAAGGCAATCACAAACACCCAGTCGCTGGGAAAAGGCAACGTCCAGGTCCGGGGATGAGCACCATTCAGGGCGGCGTGCACCACAAAGCCACCCTGACGAAAGGCCTCAAGGCCAATCATGGACCGGCTGGCACGACCGGCTACCCGGGCCAGGAACTCCGGCGCGGCAGGCAGGCGGTGCAGCCTGGCCATGGCACAGCCTACGGCCAGTTCCAACTGAGTGCCGGAGCCCAGCCCGGCGTGAGGCGGGATCGCCGAATGTACCTGAACATGAACGCCCGTATGCAGGCCATGGTAAGCCAGAAACCGTCTGGCTGCCGCCAGCACCCGCTCGGCCTGGAGACCGGTAGCTATGACCTCGTTCGCCGGGGTGGCGGTGAGTTCAACGTTGGGCAGTGCCACCGCCACCCCGATTCCGCCATAGCCGCCGGCGGGCAAGTTAAAAATACCCAGGTGCAAACGGGCGGGTGTGCACACGTAAACGGTTCGTAATGAGTTGACTCCGGCATTCACCGTGTTGCCCCCCTCACATACCGGCGAATAAACTCCATGGCTGCCACTTCCGGGGGGGCACCGCACTTTTCCACGATCACTGCCAGGCGTTCCAGCTCCCCGGCAATCCCATCTGCCGGCAGCAGGTGGACTCGGGTGGCCAGGATCGTGGCCTCCAGAATGGCATTGCGGGCCCGGTTGTATCCCACAAAGTCCCGCAGTCGCCGGCGAGCCAGCACCCGACACGGGACCACAGCCCGCTCACCGGACGCATCCACACCCAGTACTTTCAGTTCCCAGTAGGCACAGGCCCCGGCAAGGTAAGCCCCTTCGCCTCCGGCCACCGGCTGCAATTCCGCTGTGTAATTGCCCAGGGCGCTATAGGCGAAGACGGTTGCATCGTCCGTGATATTGAGAACGGCGGCTCCGCCGGCTGACAGATTTTGAAAGGTGGTCGTCGTCCGGTAGGGCTTGAACACCACCACTTCATCCTGTAGCACCGCCCCCATGGGGGCGATATTCACCTGCCCTGTTCGATCGGTGGTGGTGAGGATGCATTCCAGAATCATGGGCGGTGATCACTCACTTTCCCGGCGTCAACGCTTCCCGGAGTGGGTGTCAGGTAGCCCCAGTTCAGGCCTTGTCCCTGGCGGTAGACCTTACCCAACTGAACGGCCAGACTGGCCTGCATCAGTTCCCGCCCCAGGTAAAAGGCGTGGCCGGGGTCGCTGACCCCCAGTTGGGCAAAAATCTCGCGAGGGTCCTGACCACGTACAAAGATGTGGGCGTTGAACACGTAAATCCAGGTGCGATCGGTGTAGATCCGGAAATTATGATCACGGATCTGGCCCTGCAACTCCCGCAGCTCGGATTCGGTAAAGTCACGCGCCTGCCGGTCCTTGATGGTCAACAACCGATCCTCCAGGCGCCTGGGCAGCACGCCCTGCTGCCCGCTGTAGTACATGAGCCGCCGCGCAATGTCCAGTTCACGCACAGACCCCCGGGTCCAGGGCGCCACCTCGGTGGTCAGCAGATTCCGGATGCCCAGTTCCCGGGCGAATCCGGCCACCACGGCATTCACCCCGGTGGTGTCGGCATCCAGCAACTCCGTCAGATGGTGGGCGCCCAGCATCATCTCGGCAGTGGGGAAACGCCGGCGGCACTCAACAAACCGGTGCAGCGAATCGGCAAAGCCAAAGTGAATGGGACTCAGCACGGGATCCAGGATATACGGCACGCCCCAGGAGTTCAGGCGGGCAGCGGTCTCCGCCAGGCTGTCCAGGTCGCCGCGCTCGGGGTCAGGCACCACCACCACCGGGCAGGGGCAGCCCCGCACAGCCTCGGCGTTGGCGCCATGCACGCTGAGCACAAAATCCACCCCGGTCGCGATGGCCATCTGAATTTCCCATGGGTCGAAGGTGTCAATGCTCAGGCGAAACCCCTTTGCCTTTAGATCAGCAATGATTTCCGGCCCGGCGGTCCAGCGCCGGTTCAGCTTGCAGCCCAGGTCAATCACGTCCGCCCCGCCCGCCCGGTACGCCTCTGCCTGTCGCAGGATTTCCGCGGCGTCCAGGTCCGTTACATGGTGGATTTCGGCAAAAATCAAGCTGTCGCAGGCGCCGTAGCCCTCCCGCTGGGCTGACCGCCCAAAAAACTCGGGCAGGTCCCTCACGTCCTCGGGGCCCCGTTTAACCGGAATACCCAGGCGCCGTTCGAGCTCAGCCAAATCCCCCCGGCACAAGCCGGGAACCAGGATCAACTCAGTATCTGGTGGCGGCGTCAGGTGGCGGGCCAACCAGTCCGCGGTCATGAGCGAAGCCACGGTAATGGGCATGACGGCCACTTCCCAGTCCTGCACGCCGTCCAGACCGGTCAGGGTCGCCCGCAGGGCTCGTTCCGCCAGTTTTCCTGTGACGATGAGAAACTTGCCCATTCCGGTCGCCTCTTTTCCATTAACCTGGGTTCAGAACATCACGACGCCACCGTTGACAGCCAGGGTCTGACCAGTAATAAAGGCAGCTTCCGGCGATGCCAGGTAAACGGCGGCCGCGGCCACATCGTCCGGGGTGCCCCAGCGCTGCATGGGCGTTCCTTCCGCGACGCATCGTGCCGACTCGGGGCACATCTGGGTGCC
Source organism: Clostridia bacterium (assembly GCA_036676195.1). Classification (GTDB taxonomy): domain Bacteria; phylum Bacillota; class Sulfobacillia; order Symbiobacteriales; family ZC4RG38; genus JAKFDK01. Next base: position 9,844 of record JAKFDK010000055.1, read on the forward strand.
GAACTTGGTCCGGACCCACCCCGGGGCGAGCACGTTTACCCGTACCGCTGGTGCCAGGCTGCGGGCCAGGCTCTTGCTAAAGGCCCAGATGGCGCCCTTGGCCGTCGCGTACAGTTCTGCTTCGACCCCGGCCATGCCGTTCTGCACGTGGTCCCAGGCCATGTTCAGGATCAGTCCGGCCCCCTGGGCCTGCATCACCGGTGCCACCGCCCGGCAGCACAGAAACGTCCCCTGCACATCCACCTGCCACAGGCGGGTGAGCCGCTCCAATTCCGGTTGCTGCGGTGCATCACCGGTCAGGATGTCGGCACCGGCGTTGTTTACCCACACGTCAATCCGCCCGAACTCTGCCCAGGTCTGGCGAACCAGATTCGCCACCTGGGCCGGAACAGAAACATCTGCCTGGATCGCGCCGGCCTGGCCGCCGGCAGACCGGATGTCCGCCACTGTTGCCGCAGCTGCAGCAGCAGATTCACGGTAGTTAATCACAACCGCGGCGCCCCGGGCAGCCAGCGCCCGGGCAATGGCCTGCCCAATGCCGCTGCTGGCCCCGGTGACCACAGCGACCTGCCCAACTGCCATCAGGCCACCCCCGGCGGGAGCGACCGCGTTGCCTGGTTCAGAGCCACAACCAGCTCCTGCACCCGCTCACGGGTCACCCAGCCAGCCCGGTCACCACCGCAGGCGGCACCGCGCACACCAACGTAGTCAGGGGCAAGGCCGGCCACCCCTGCCAGGTCCTCAACCCGCAAGGACCCGGCCAGACCGCAAAGCAGATGGCGGGCGTGGCACTGGTGAACAAACGCCGCCAGCGTGGCGTGTTCAACGGTAGACAGCAGGCTACTTCCGGCCGGCCCCTTGTGATACGTATCGATCATGGCGCCGGCGCAGCCGGCCGCTTCGGCCACCGGCGGCAACTCCAGTACCGGCAAACTGCCCACCCGGTGGGCATCGCCATACGCGCAGGCAACCAGGCGTGTCTGAGGACGGAAAATCTCCAGTGCCCGTACGATTTCACTGAGCAACTGGTAGGCGCTTTCAGCAGTCCTGCAGCCCAGGCCGACTTTGACCAGATCGGCCCCGGCCACCGCCGCCCCAACCGCTGCCAGGGTGGCGATGCCCGGCCGGTCATGAAGATCCCCGATGGCCGCGCTGACCTGGAGGTGGGGTGGAACGGCTGCCCGTACAGCCTGCATCACGGCCGGCGTCGCTGCCCCCAGGGCACCTTCCCGCGGGTTCTTGACATCGATGAGATCTGCCCCCCCGACCACCGCTGCCATGGCTTCAGCGGCATCTGTAACGCTTAACAGCAATTTCACTGTAAAACCTCCCCCCCGGTGGTAGTGCCATAGGTCAGCAAGTGCTCCAACCGTTCCGGGTAATGACCGTTAACGATCCAGCAGGGCGTACGCAGGACCTGCCCGAAGACCGGGTCGACCACGTGGCCGCCGGCCAGATCAAGGGCGCTGAGCGACCCGTTTGTGTCCACCGCTTTGGCCATGACCAGCAGCCGGGCGCCCACCACCCCCGCTACCCAGGCAGCGATGGCGTCCCCTGTAACCCGCCAACTGTTCTCCAGCGGGTCTGCTGCCCAGATCGCAGCAGACGGCAGCAAGACAGGCAGGCGGCCCGCCGCCACCACGGCCCGGGCCTCTGCCAGAGACGTCACGGCTGTACTGCCGGGGGTCAGGTCCGTCAGTAACAGGCCATACTGATCCATGGCGAGCAGGGCCATCCGGTGGGCGGCGCCCTCACTGAGGTGCAGACGCGCAAAGGCCCCGCGCACGGTCTCGGCAAACTCGCCGCCCCCGGGCACCACCAGCAGGCGGTGCCGCCGGGCCAGCCTGACCAGCGTTGTCATCAGCCGCTGCGGATTGGCGTCGCCCTCAGCCAGGCTGCCACCCAACTTGACCACCACATCCACCTTCAAGGCACCGCCACCTCCTGCCCCAGGAGCCAGGCCACGGCCTCGGCCGGAGCTGCCTGTCCGCCGCCCCCGGTCATGGCTTCAAGTTCCTGGTAAGGCATTCCCAGCCGGGCCGCCACCTGACGGGCCAGGAACCGCCCCAGGCCGGCCCCGGTAACAGTCAGCCCACCCGCCGCGTCCGGCGACCGCGACAGCACCTGGAGAACCGCCGCCGACAGTTGCTGCAGTTGTGCCTCATGCAAGGAGCGGGCCAGCAGGTGGACCGCAGATTCGGAAAGGTACTCCGGGTCGGCACAGACAGAACGCGCCAGCCGTTCCCGTGCTGTTTCCACCGACGGGCACCGCCCGTCCGGTGTTTCGCACTGATAGTCACCAGGACTGATCTGGCCCAGGAGCAGGTGTACATCGGCCATAATGGCAAACCACTCGGCCGCCAGCCGGACAGAGCGCCCCCCCACCGGCAGCGACTGCGCCACGGCGCAGACAGGCGTGCGCAGCACGCCTGTGTATACCAGTTCACCGCTGCCCAGCCGTCCGGGATCATCCCGACCGGCCGCAGCCACCCGGCCGTTCAGGATGGGGATGATGTCTGCCGTGGTGCTGCCAATGTCCATCAGCAGGGTCTGGGGGGCAATCCCGGCCAGGCGTGCCGCCGTCGCCATCCAGTTGGCGGCGGCGGCCGGCAGCGGATCATCTGCCAGTTCGGCCGGGGAGACGAAGCGTCTGTCCACCGTCCAGATGTACAACGGCACTCCGGCCAGGGCCGAAGCCACCGCCGCCGCCGTCCGGACCACGCCCTCACGCTTGGTCCGGAAGACATCCGCAAGTTCGGCGGTCATGGTGAGTCCGTGGCAATCGGCCGGGCCCAGTGTCGCCGCCAGTTCGGCCACCACGGCCGGCAACCGCTCCAATTCCCGCCAGATCGCCAGCGGCTGCCCGGCGGTGTCCCGCTCCACCACCCGCTCACCGTCCAGCACCAGCCGGGCCGCCTTACAGTTCGCACCGCCCACGTCCCACCCCATTACGGTGCGCATGGGCTCACCTCCCGGGGCTCGGTGCTCGTCCGGGACGGCACAGGTGTCCGCCGGCCTGCTTCACGCCCGGTCAACACGTCTGGCCCGTGCACCAGCAGAGCCGCAAACAGAGTGGCGGCAATCAGGTCGGCGGTGGTACCCGGGTTGCGGCGGTTGCCGGGGTCGCGCAGGTACCGGTCCAGGTCTGCCTGCGCCTGGTATCCGGCTGTGGTACAGCCCCCGCCTGCCAGGACCACCTGCCGGGCCCGGGTGCTGACCGCCACTGCCTCCTCCCGGCCGATCTTGCGGGCGATCAGGGTATCCGGAACGGTGGCCAAAAAGGTCAGGAACACCCGGACGGTGGCGTCCCGGGCGTCCAGACCGCTGTTGATGGCCTGCAGCAGCGCTGGCACCCCAAGCTGGAAAACAAGTTCGTAGCCGGTGGCATACTGGGCGGCCACTGTATCCCGGGCAGCAGCGGCAACCATGGCCGTCCGCAGGTCAACGGCCGGTTCGTCCGCCACGTCGTGGTCGGTCACGCGGCCCAGGCCCCCCGGCTGGGCCAGCCGAATCGCGGCATAGGCACGGCGGGCATCTTCAACTGTCAGATCTGCCAGCACCGCCCGTACCGACTCCCGCAGCCCGGTGAGGTCCGCCGGCCGGTGCAGGGCGTAGGCCCGGGCCAGCGGCGCCAGCAGAAGGACAATGCCCAGGTTGGTGTTGACCCGGGTGACCGCCCGGGTCGCCACGATGGCCCGCCACACCAGGTCACCGACCGGATATCGGCGGGCCTGGCCCATTACAGGCCCCACCGCCAGGCCGCTGAGCAGGAAATCTGTATAGGTCATGTCCCGGAAGTCGCGGGTGGGCGTGACATTTCCCGGCTTTTCCGCACTGGCTTCCAGCAGGCATGCGGTTACGGCAGCGTGGGCGATGCGACTGGCGGTTCCCCTCATAGCAGCCCCTCCAGCACATGGTCTGCCACCATACCGGCAATGTCCACAGTTGTGGTGCGCTGCAAGCCCGCCCAACCGGGAATGCCGTTGACTTCGGCGACCAGGATTCGCCCATCCTCTGCCGGCAGCAGATCGACCCCGGCATATCCGGTCCCCACGGCCCGAGCCGCCCGCACCGCCAGGTCAGCCCACTCCGGGCAAAGCTCTGCCGGCCGGGTCTGCGCACCCTGGCTGACGTTGGTCTTCCAGGTAGCGGCATTTCGTTCCATGGCAGCCACCACCCGTTCTCCTACCACCAGAGCGCGAATGTCCCGATTGGCATGGGCAACGAACTCCTGTAAGTAGTACACCGCACCAATCTGCTCCCAGGTCCGAAACACCCGGTAGGCCGTGTCCGGATCGGTCAGCCGTACCATTCCCCGCCCCTCCGACCCGAACAGCGGCTTGGCCACCACGTCCGCCATGGCCATGAAGGTGGCCATGGCCACCTCAAATCCCTGGGCCACCACCGTTACCGGAGTGGGAACCCCGGCCTCCTCCAACAGAGCCGATGTCAGATACTTGTCCACGCTCTGCTCGATGGCGCGGGGGCTGTTCACCACCCGCACCCCCCGCCGTTCGAGGGTGTGCAGGGCATCCAGCCGATAAACGATCTGCTCGGCGCTGCCCCCGGGCATGTTCCGGATCACCACGGCGGCACAGTCATCCAGCGCTGTGTCCCGGCACCATACCGCCGGACGCCCCCCGACGCGCGCTGACACTTCCCGTACCGGTAATACCGTTACCTCACACCTGCGCTCAATTAAGGCCCGGCGAAGTACGTCCACGTGCCAGTTATCGCGGTTGATCAGGATGGCTACCTTCAAGCATTTCACCCCCGAAGAGTGACTGCTGCAGAATGGACGGATTCACCCGACCGCCGTGAAAGGTACGGCCGCTGCTCACACTGGTCAGCCAGACCTCGGCCGGGCTGAACAGATGCGGATCGATTTGGTAGAAATCGCAGTCATAGCGCCGGAATACCTCCAGAAACGGGCGGCCATAGTCGCGGGAGGTTGCAGACGGCAGTTGCTCCGCCAACCTGGCCAGTTCTGTGTCCGGTGCATCCACCGAAAGGACCACGCGCCCGCCGTACAGAATGCAGTCGTTGGTACGGCCCATCGCTGTCAGATCATCGGCAGCTACCGGAGCCAGCGGCGCCGTCCCCCAGCCTGTCCGCACCGCGGTCACGTCAAACCCCAGTTCGTGCAGCTTATGCAAGGCCGTCTCCACCACCCTGGCGGATACCTGTACCGACCCGACCGCACAGGCTGTCGGGGCAACCAGCAGGGTCAGGTTCTGCGGGTCCACACCACAGCGTCCGGCCACCTGCCAGGCGACCGCCTCCGGGGGCAGCCGGCGTCCCTCCAGGCTGAGCACGGCCACCTGCTCCGGCGCCAGTGCCGGCAGTTGGGAAAACAGCTTTTCCGACCCGGCCAGAGCCCGGGCCGGCCCTGAACCCATGGCAAAGAACTTTTCCGCCTTAATGGCCCACCCGGCGTACTGGGCAGCCATGCACGCCGCCCACGGCTGGTCTGTGACCACTTGCACCCCGGGCAGAAACAGCCCCCCCTCCTGCCAGGGGATCAGGGACGCCCGCCCCAGGCCCCCCATGCAGGCTTCGGCGAACAGCAGACCGGCCTGGTACCCCCCGGCGGACTCGACGCCACAGTCCACTACCGTCGTGCCGGCGAGTAACCGGCTGGCCCTCACCCCCATGCCGGAACGCCTCATCAGCTTGCGGACCGCTCCCAGGGCGCCCGCGTTTGGCTTCAGCCCCCTGTCCACAGGAGCACCTCCCCTTTCCCCTGTACAGCGATATCGCCGCTGTACATCTGGTAAGCACCTGTGGCCCAGGTATCCCGGACCCTGACGCCCAACCGTGCCAGGAGCCGCACGTGCAGCGCCAGCCAGGGCGGCGTATAAGTGCAGGCGTACAGCAGGGTGGGCATCAACTCCGTCCCACCCCAGCAGACGATGGAGCCCCGCTTCATCCAGGCTCCGGCCCGAATCCCCGGGCGCCCGCCGCAGAGGATCGTGCCGGCATGCATGCCCAGGCCGGCCAGATCCCCCAGGTCGCCCAGAACCGCAATCACACCCCGACCCATCCGGGCGCCGGCCTCGTTTCCGACATTTCCCTGCGCCAGGATGACCCCTCCGGTCATGCCGGTTGGGCTTCCCGGATAACCCCCACCGAGCTGGTGCCCGGCATTCCCGTCCACCTGAATCAGGCCGCCGGCCAGGTGGGCGCCCAGGTAATCACCGGCGCCGCCACGAATCAGCAGTTCGCCGCCGCTCATGCCGCTGCCGGCGTGCATGCCACAAGCCCCGCGTACTTCAAGCCGGCCGCCGGTCATGCCGCTGCCAATCCACTTGACGTGTGGTACGTCGCCATTAATGATAATCTCCTGACCGCCGGTGCCGGTAACCGTGAAGAAGTCGCCCAGCAGGCACTCCTGGTTGCCGTGCCACACCGGCAGGGCCGCGATCTGAGTGGTGGTCAGACCCCGGAAACGGTCTGGCGAGATGCACTCGGCCTCGACCGGAATGGCGGTGGGCCCGCGCGGCACCAACGTCGCCGCGCTCATGCGCTCACCTCCTGACCGCCCTGCAGGAGCCGGTGCAGGTGCAGATGATAAGGCCCGAGCTTGCCGCCATAGTTGCCGGCGGTGATGGCCACCACGCCGGCCCGGCAGGCGGCAGAAATGCCTGTGGCCATGGCCGTCTCAATGGCCGCCACGCTCAGTCCGTCCAGCACAATTTCGTACACCGCGTTCACGTTGTCAGGCAAAGCCGTCGCCGTATGGCGGCGCAGGGTCGGGCAGTAGGCGTCGTTGGTTGACGCCACCACTCCCTTGTACCGGGAACCAACCTTGCTCCCGCTGCGTACGATCCCGCCGGGGAAGGGCAAGATGATGCCGGGCAGGCCCGACATCACTGCCGCCGCCTGCTCTGCCGCCGTCAGGGCGGCATCCTGGGTTTCGCCCAGAATCAGGAAATTTCCGCCGCCAATGCCTTTTGTCACATGAAAGCGGTCAGAGACCAGAAACTCGCCATCCATCACCGGCACGCGGCAATACCGCACACCTGCCAACCGCTTGGCGGATTGAAACCCATCGCCAAAGTACCGCAGCACGCTGCCGACCCGCACCTCTTCCCCGTCGGTCATACCGTCAAAACAGGCAGTGGTGGGGCAGGTCATCACGCACTGGCCCACACGGTCTACCAGCCGTTTGGCCAGGGACTCCTTCGAAGTGGCAAAGAGTAGCACGCTTACGCCAGGCCGGCCATCCGGGGTATCCGCCAGCGGCCCTTCAATACCCGCTTCCAGCCCACAGCCGATCACCGAGGTAGCCATGCCGGTCATCTTGCGCGCTGCTTCCATCGCCCAACCCAGGTTCCGGGCAGTAATGACAGCCCGGGCGGCCCACATGGGGAATGCCTCCGCAAAGGTGTCCGCGATGGGAACACCGTTTACTTGCATGGGACCACCTCGTTGTCCGGAAGATCGTGCCGATCAATGGGATAGTTATCAAACTGAATGGAATAGCGCTGTTCGAAGTGCGCCCGAATCGGGACTTCAATGCCCTGGTCATATTCCGGCGCCACCCAGAGGGTACGTCCGGAAACAGGTGTGCGCAGCTCACCGTCCTCCACCACGGTGGAGCCGCCCTTGATCACGTAGCGCGGGTGAGCGAACATCGCCTCAGGGTCTGCATTCTGGTTATATATGGTAATATCAGCATCAGCCCCCAGGCCAAGGTGACCCTTGTTGACCAGGCCAAGGATCCGGGCCGGGGCGGCCCGGGTAATGATGGCAATCTCCGCCAGAGAATACTCGCGGTCGAGCTCCGGCAGGCGCGTGCGGCCAAGAGCGACCTGGTTGACTCTGGCCATCGCCTCACGGCGGGCCTCCCGGTTCATCAGGAGCTTGATAATGCTGGGATAACTCATGAAGGATCCGCCGTTGGGGTGATCGGTGGTCAGCGCGATTCGCCAGGGGTCCGCCGTCAGCAGGAACCACTCCAGGCCAATTGCCCACTGCAACGTGTTCACCAGCGAGGAATTCTTGTACGTATAGGGCACGACGCCGCAGCCGGTCTCTGCCTCGATGTCCATGTTCGCCCAGCGTTCGCCGGTCAGTCTGGACAGGAAGTACTGCCACGGAGCATCCGCCGTCATGGTGACCACCTGGTCGAACATGACCTGGCCCACGTCCACCGTCAGATTCGAGTGGGAGTTCACGTACTCCACCAGTGCTGCCACCTGTGAGGACATGGTGGGAAAATCGCTGCCCCCGTAACTGTGAAACTGAATATGGGTCATATGCGCCCGGTGGCCGTCCAGAATCCGCATCGTCTCCAGCGTGGTCTCCCAGTTGCCGGGCATCCCGAGGTTGTTGCAGTGGATATGCACGGGGTGGGGCAGTTGCAGATCGCTGCTGACCTGAGCCAGGGTGACCAGAACGTCCCTGGGCTTCACCCGGTATGGGCCGATGTTGTCGCTTAGAAATTTTGTGTTACCGCCGAACTTCCACGCCTCGGTACCGCCAGGGTTCACGACCTTGATCCCATACCCCTTGGCAGCCGTTAACAGCCAGGCGGCGTAGTATCGGGCCGCTTCACAGTCGCCCTTCTCCAGTTGATCCAGAATAAAGGTGTTGTTACCCATGACCAGGAGCATGGCCTTATCGATCACCGGGGTATCGTCGAACTCCTCGTGGGCATGCCGGGCACCCAGGGCGGCAACGGCGGCATCCACCACCGTGGTATAGCCCATGCCCGTATACATGTAGCCGGTGGCAAAGGTATTTGGGACCATACTTTTTAATCCAGACCGAATCAGGTGGCTACAGCGAATGGGCGCCGCGTGCCGGTGGTAGTGCGGCACCAGTTTCCGGGCCAGATTCACCTTGGGGCCGGCAATGTGGGCATGCATGTCCACGCCACCGGCCATTACGATCATCCCGCGCGCATCGATGGTTCGGGTGGCCACACCGGCCGAAGGTGCCACGATCTTGCCGTTTTCAATGCAAAGATCCTTGCTCTCGCCGTTACAGCCATTCACGGGGTCATAGACATAGCCGCCGAGGATCTTAAGCATATTTCAGCTCCTCTACCCGCGTGCAAAGCCGGCTGAGCACTTCTTGGTCCGAAGGGAAAGGTGACGGCAGTGCCGGGCGGAGCTTCAGCGGTACCTCGTCCATCCGGTAGATGATGCCCGGGCTGCTAATCCCGTATGGGGCAGTCTCAAAGTAAACACGGGCGATCTGCGCGGTCGCGTTGCGCTTCGGATCTACTACAATGGTAGGAATCCGGCCCAGATGCTCCCGGGCCGCCTGTGGAAAGGTCGCCATTGGGTCAGAAGCCAGGACCAGGGCGACATCCACCTCGCGGCGCACCAGCAGGTCTACGGCCGTAAACTCGCCGGGACCATAGCGGGGATAACCCCGGCTGAAATTGACAGCAAACGGGTAGCCAGTCTGCCAGGTGAGCACGACATCGGCACCGGTGACATTGCCATGGCCCCGCATCGGTATGCCAGTAAACCGGGTAAACCGGTTGAATTCGGCGACCAGAGCAAGCAGCGCCGCCACGTTCTGATGCTTGCCCCGGGTCATGGTCAGGCCCAGGCCGAAGAAAATCACACCGTATTTGGCCCGCTTCATCCGGTCGATCAGATCCTGCATCACAGCCAGGCTGACCCCGGTTTCCTCGGCCAGGGTCTTGTCCACCGGCCGGTCGTCCGCCAGCGCCCGCAACACCTGCGCCAGTTCAAAGTCCTTGCCGGGCTTGATGGGAATGAACAGATCGGCCACCTTGGCGCTGGCCGTCTTGCGCACGTCCACCAGGATCACCGTGCGGTCCCTGCGCCCGTTCGGGACGTACTCACCCTTCGGTGTCACGGCATAACGGGTAAAGTGGCGGGGGTGCGCTTCGGCCGGATTACAGCCCCAATAGATCACCAGATCGGCCCGGTTCTTGACCTCACCGAGGGTACAGCCCACCTTCCCGACGGCCTGCAGAGCCAGGTCTGTCGGACCGTGGCAGACTGAACTGGTGGTATCAAGGTTCGCCCCGGTCAGTTCCGCCAGCCGCACGGCCAGCCGCTGGGCTTCCGAGGTCGTATTGCTCAGACCATAAATCAGCGGGTAGCGGGCGCCGGCCAGCAGTTGAGCTGCCTCCGTGATGGCATCTTCCAGCGGCACAGCCGTGCGGCCCACTTCGGCAGCCGGGCTGTCCTTGTCGGCCGAATGGTTCAGGAACCATGCCTCTCCGAGGGCACAGGCCCGCTTCGCCTTGATAATGTGGTCCCCCTCGACCACCAGATCAATATCGTCACATGTGCAGCCACAGAAGGTGCAGACGGCGTTTTTTACCTCCCGCCGGTCAGCCATCTGAACCTTCCTCCTTTACCGGGCTCAGCCAGACCCGCAAGTTCTTCGCCTCGGGCATCCCGGTACCTTGGGTCTCGCCCCCCAGGAGATACCCCGCCGCAGTGCCATAGGGTAGAAAGGCCATTCCCGGTTGCAGTTCGTCCGGCTTCCGGATGCGGCAGGTCACCGTAATCTGCCCCGAGACACTGGCCAGTGTGGCCCGACCGCCGTCAGCCATGCCGGCGGCTGCCGCATCAGCCGGGTGCAGATCCAGGGTGGCCGTTTCCTCCCGGTAGGCTGCAGTCAGCTTACCCTGGTTCGAGCTGGTCCCTTGTTTCAGAGACCGTCCGGAAATGAGCAACAGCTCATGGGGCAATCCAATCACTCCTCACGGCGATGGCTCGGGCGACCAGCTCGTCCAGGCAGGCCTCCCGCCCGGGTCCTGCCGCCAGCACCGTACAGACCGGCTGCCCCACCTGCACCGGGCTGCCCGGCCAGGGCACATCCCGCAGTCCGGCAGCGGCCCAGTCGCCGTCAAACTGCCAGACGCCGGACCCGGTCCCATAGACAACCGCCTTGCCATAGTACCCGCTCCACACTGGCAGGGGCGGCGGGCAGCGCCCGGCGCAACCCTCCACATGCAGGTCAAACAGGCTGGTCCCGCTGGCCCACTCCACCAACTCCATGGCCGCGGTATACCGGGGATTAACCTCCACCGGCAACGGCTCAGTCCCGGCCAGCACAAAGTCGACTCCACCCAGGCCGATCAACCCGTAGCGGGCGGTCAGGAACTGGCACAGCGCCTCCAGCCGATTTCGCAGCGCCGCCGGGGGTGAGGGCAACAGGATGTTGCCCGCGTACTGAAATGCCCGCCCGCCGAATTCAGGCCGGGCCGTCAGTTGTTCCGTCACGCCTAACAGCCGGCTCTCCTTGCCGTTGCCAACAAACAACGCCGAACCGGGCGTGCCTTGTACCCACTCCTGTACCAGCCGGTTCCGGGGTGGGACGGTACCGGCCACGGCCACCCTGATTCCCGCCCCGCCCGCCCCGGCTGCGGGTTTTTGCAACCACGCTCCGGCCGTCGGCACCGCCTGGCCAGGCGCTAAGGTAACGGGGACCGAAAAACCGGCTGCTGCCAGTTCCCGGCTCACCTGCCTCCAGTCCCGCACCGCCCTCAGCACCGCCGGAGCATTGCCCCACAGCGGCACCTGTTGCGCCAGGGCCGCCACCACGGCCGGGTGGTTCTCCAGGGCACCGGTGTATACCACCGCATCAAAGCGCAGTCCCCGGGCAAGTTCCGCCAGTGCGCGGGGACTGTACGGGCGCTCCGTCGTTCCCAGGGCCCTGGCATCCGGGCAAACTGCCAGCAGATCGCGATCACCAAAGGCGTCTGCGGCCAGCGGGGCAACCCCTGCCCGGACTGCAGACTGCGCCGGGGCCCGTACGGTAAAACCCACGAGCAACGGCCTCATTCCCAAAACCCCCAGAACGGCTTACGGTTCAAGAACTCAGGCCATGTTACAGGTGAAGGTGTAAATCTCTTCCACGTCCAGAATCTGGTCGTTGGCAGTGAACAGCGCCGCCACGGCGGCCCGGTGGACCTTCATTTTCAGCCCGCCAATCCCGAGGGCACCGAAACAGCGCTTGCCCCACCGCTCCACACCGTTATCAGCAGCCTCCAGCCCCTCCACTCCCAGTGGCGGCACGGCGTTAACGTCCGCCAGCACCGCCAGGGTTGGGTGCCCGGCCCAAATCGTGCGCGGCAGCAGGGTAATTCCGGGTGCTCCCGCCGTGATGGCGGCCACTGCACCCTCCAGCACAGTTGCCGTACCGTGCTGGTCTTTTACCTCAGCGCCGGTGATGGTCACACCAAACCGTTGCTTCAAAAAGGCCACCGCTGCGTGCGCCCGCTCGGCCGACCGCGAAGTAATGACCACCTCGGCCCCCTCCCGGGCGAGCAGAGCGGCCGCCCGGAGGCCGACCGCCCCGGCGGCCAGCACCACAACCCGGCGCCCCCTGACATCGGCGGCGCCAGTTACCTTGGCGACCAGCGCCGCTGCCGTCGTATTGGCCCCGTTGCTATCCATCATGGCCGAGACCCGAAACCGGCCGAAAAAGGTCTGCCGGCAGGCGGCCAGGATTTCTTCCCCCATACGAACGTCGCGCCCACCCACAAAGATGGCCGTATGGTGCAGGTCATCCAGGCCGCGGGTAAAGATCGCGCCGTGCACCAGGTTCGGCACGTCGGCAGGCGTTACCCCGTTATAGCTGAGAACGTGGTCCACACCGGCGTCACAGGCGGCAATGGCGTCAAAGGAGCTGGCATGCTGATCGCTGTCCAGTTGCAGCAAGATCCGCCTGACCATGGTGGTCCTCCAAATGCTGAATTTACGGTATGAAATGCGTTCAGGTCACCAGGCAGCGCGCCGCATGGGCTGCCGCCTTGTACATGACCGCGACCCTTTCCGGCGACACTTCACCGTCCAGGCAACCGCTGCAGGTACCGAAAATAAACCCGCCGCCCTGCCACCCGATGGCGATGGTGTTGTGCACCGTACGAATCAGTTCGTCAGTACTGCCCAGGGTGAGCGGAAATCCCAGGTCCAGGTTCCCCCAAAGGCAGAGCCGATGACCCCAATCAGCCTTCACTGCAGCCAGGTCCATGCCGGCACTGGGTTTCAGCGAGTGCAAACCGTTAATCCCCGTTGCCACCAGATCCGGCAAAATGGCGTTGATATTCCCGTCGGCGTGATAAAAAACAGGCACACCGAGCCGGCGCAAGGCCGCCACCAGACGCGCCAGGTGGGGCAGGAACAGCTCACGCCACCGGGCGGGCGCCAGCAGCAATCCCCCGTCGAAGGCGACATCGTCACCAATCAGGATGCCTTCTGCCCCGGCCTCGACACAGGATGCGGCATATTCCAGGCTATAGGTCACCATCTCGGCGGCCATGGCCGCCACGACTTCCGGCTCGGTCACAGTCATCACCAGGAAGTCTTCGCAGCCAACCATGTAAGACAACTCGCCAAAAACGCCGGGCACAATCCCCCAAACAAACTGGTCGCTCTCCCGGGCCCAGAACCGAACGTCGCCCCAGTCGAGATGCCCGGGCGCCGGCAAGCTAAACCGCTTTTGTGCACCGCTGCCGCCCACGCCCATCCCCCGGGCCCGGGCCACTCCCAACAGGGGTGACCCGTCGGGCAAGCACGGGTAGCCACCCACCACGTCGCAACCAAGCTGGTCCAGGCAACGTTTCCGGTCAGACAGCGTAACCGCTGCCCCAGGCGGCAGGCCCAGCAGGGCCGCAACCAGGTCGTCGGTATGGTGAAAATCACCGATCGGCACACGATCGACCGCCTGGCCGCTGATGAGAGCCTGTACCCGATCCCGCCCGGTCACGACGGAACCACCCCGCCGGACTCCAACTCGGCGGCAGGAAAGCCCAACGACTCCACGTAAATCTCCTGAAAATCCGCCCGGGCGGCTGACTCCACGTGTTCAATCCGCCGGGCCAGTTCTTCGGCTTCCTGCCGGCAGTCGGCGTTCAACAGCACCATCCGGGCGCCCTCAAGGGCAGCGTTCCCAACATATCGCACCTTCTCTGGCCGAATCTGCGGGATCAGGCCGGCGCCAAGCGCCCGCTCCACGCGAATGTGGCTGCCAAAGGTGCCTGCGATCAGCAACTCGTCCAGGTCCGCTGCCGTGATCCCCAGCTCCGACAGCAACACCTGCAGTCCGCCCAGCGTCGCAGCCTTGGCCAACTGAAACTTACGAATGTCCAACTGGGTAAGGTGGATCGGTTGGCCCGTTTCCGACTCCTCTCCGGAGGCCACCATAAAACTCCGCACGCCGCCGGGCAGATCCGCCACCCGCTCGACCAGCCGCAAAGGGTCCGGATGCCCGGCATCAGCCAGGTCGGCCGCGTTCAACAGGCGTCCGCCCGAATGGATCAGACCATACGCGTAAAGTTCGGCACAGATATCCACCAGTGCCGAGCCACAGATGCCGCGGGGCTTGACGCCGCCGATGGTCGTATAGCGCATCCCGTTGTCATCAACAACAAAGGTGTTAATCGCCCCGGCGGTCGCCCGCATACCGTGGCGGATCTCGCCGCCTTCAAACGCGGGCCCCGCCGGCGCCGAACAGGTGAGTAACCGACCACCGTGGGCTATCACAATCTCAACATTCGTGCCGATGTCAATCGCCGCCACCGTTGCAGAGATCCGGTGTAAACCAGTGGCAAGGAGCACACCGATGGTGTCAGCGCCAACAAACCCAGCCACACCGGGCAACACATAAACCTGCGCGCCGGGGTGCAGGTTCAGACCCAGGTCGGCCGCTGATACCGTGAATGCGCCGTTGGTCACACCCACAAACGGGCTCACACCAACGTAGCGTGGGCACAGCCCGAGGAACAGATGCGCCATTGTTGTATTGGCAACCACCGTAACCTCGTAAATGTCCCGTAAGTTTGCCGACACCTGCTCACAGCACTCGTGCACGATCCGCAGCAAATCCCCGGCGGCCTCACGCTGCAGGGTCTCCGTACCTCCGGGAGCGGCGCTGAAATCGATGCGGGCCATCACGTCGGCGCCGTGCGCCGACTGGGAGTTCGAATGTGCCCCCAGGGTCGCCGCCTTCCCGGTCGTCAGGTCCACCAGCATCGCCACCACGGATGTCGTGCCGATATCCACGGCCACGCCCAGCGGCGGGCGCAGGTGCATGGGCTCAACCTCAACCACCTGGTCGCCAATAGCGGTCACGGAAACCCGCCAGCCGGCCCGACGCAGGGTCTCCGACATGGCACGCAGCACCCGATACCCGATGCGCAGTTCCCCGCCCGCCCCAATGGCGTCCCGTAACCGCTGCCAGTCGGACCGCTGATCCGCCAGCACCGGGGGCGACAATTCGATGTTCCAACGCTGCACGTTGGGGCGCAACGGGATCAGGGGCTGGTCGTCCTGGCAGAAGGACTTGGCGGCGTAATCCTCGGCAGGCACCGCCTCCACTTGCACATCATCGTGGAGTTTACAGAGACAAGCCAGGCGCCAGCCTTCAGCGAGTTCCTCCGGTGAAAAAGCCTCCCGTTCCGCACGGCGCGGAGGTCCGGGATAGCCCGGAGCCTTAACCCGACATTTGTGACAGGTTCCCCGGCCCCCACAGATGGCCGTAATCTGCAACCCGCCGCTGATCGCCGCCTCCAGCATGGTGCGACCGGCGGGAACGGTCACCGTGGGTCCCGAAGGTTGGAAGGAAATCTGCACGTTGCGTGCCATTGCCACAACTCCCTACCGTCAGGGCTCAGCTTTCCAGGTTGGCAGACCCCGCTTGATGACGGGACGACCTCAGTTGCTCATGCAAGGGGCCATAAACTCCAGCGTCGCGCTTGCACACATGGTTCACCCAAGACGAGGTTCCCACCAGACGGCTGTCAATCATGGGCTGGATCAGTGCCCAGCGGCTGCCTTGCCCCAGGGCATTGGCGCGCCGCCAGCCCAACACGTGCACACACGGGCGGTCCGGAAAGACCTCGCACCGGTCACCCTCCCGCACACCCCCACAGGGGCCATTGCGCATGTTCTTGGGGCAGCGCATGGGGCAGGTCATCCCTTTATATGAAAGAACACATTGGCCGCACATGCGGCAATCAAATACATTTCTCTTGATCATGCCCTCGAAAAATGCCGCCCAATGGCTGAGTACCTGTGCGCCGTACCGCCGCCAACCGCGCCACTTGGCCAACTTCGGGGTCAGAACATACAAGCCGCTCAGGACGCATGCCCCCTTTGTTGCCTCTGCAACCGGAGGCGGTCAATCACATGAGGCACCAATTCCTCCAGCCGTGCCCCGGCCGCCATGAAGTGCAGACCGCGTACGCCCGGCAGCCCAATCAGCGCGTTGGCCAGGTCCACCGAAGCGGCGATTGCTTCTGCTTCAATGTCCTGCGCCTGTTCGATCCGCTGAACCAACGCTTCCGGAACCCGCGTGCCAGGAAGGTGTTTCTTCATGAACTTGAGCACTTTATGTGACTTGAAAACAAGCACCCCCGCGATGATGGACACTTGCCGCTCATAGCCGTGTTCCCGTACCAGTTCCATCCAGCGGGAGAAGTATTCGATATCCAGCACAGGCTGGGTCTGAATAAAGTTGGCTCCAGCCCTGATCTTCTGCCCCAGGCGGGTTACCCGCAACTCCAGGGGTCCGGAAAAGGGATTCTTTGCACCACCAATAAACAAGGGCGGCGGCGGCGTCACCGGCTGCTCATTACGCAGCTTCCCCTCATCGCGCATCCGTCTCAGGAGCTGGATCAACTGGACAGAGTCCAGTTCAAAAACACCCTGGCTCATCGCGTGTGTCCCCTGGGATTGATGGTCCCCGGTCAGGCACAGCACGTTCCGAATTCCCAGCGCCGCCGCACCGAGCACGTCGGCCTGGATGGCGGCACTGTTGCGGTCCCGGCAAGTGACCTGAAGAACGGGCTCCACCCCTTCCTCCAGGCAGGCCTGGGCTGACGCCAGCGACGAGAGCCTTGGCTCACCCAGGGGGTTGTCCACAAAATTCAGGGCATCCACCACCGGCCGCAGCGCCCGAATTTGCTGCCTGAGCGAACTCAGGTCGGTACTGACGGGCTGCGACAGCTCGGCAGTGACAGCAAACCCCCCCTGTGCCAGTACGGTCTCCAGGTGAGTACCGCTTTTCACAGTTTATCCCTCGTTATCTTCATAGCCTGATCGGATGCCCGCCCATCAATTGACCGGCGGGCTGGACCCCGATTCAGTGGGCTGTTGTCGCCGCCGATACTGCGCCGGCGACACACCTTCGTGCATCTTGAAAACGCGGCTGAAGTAGCTCTGGTCACTGAAACCAACCCGGTCGGCAATCTGCCACGCCGTCAGGTCTGACCCGGCCAACAACTCCTTGGCTTTCTCAAGGCGGACTCGGGTCAGGTAACTGACAATGCTGTAGCCGGTTTCCCTCCGGAAGAGGCGGGAAAGATAGGACGGACTGACGTAGAAGGCAGAAGCAATCCCTTCCACCGAAAGCTGCTTCCAGTAATGGCTTTTGATATAGCTAACCACCTCGGCTGCGGTAGCGCCGGGAGGGTCGATACCGGCGAGGATGTCCCGCCAGTGATCGCTGGACACCAGATGACTGATGGCCAAACTAAGGGTGGTTGCGACCGCCTGCACACGGGACGACGTCATGACCGGGATCTCCCGGATCATCCCTTCAAGCTGCTCCGACCGAATGCCTAACGGGCGGAGCCCTTCCAGGATTTCCTGCACGGCAACGTCATCCATGTCCCACATGGCTACCTGACCGCCGACCACCATGCCCAGGCAAATGCCATCGACCACAATCGGGATGCACCATTCAATCAAACCGGCGTGGCACCTGTAGATGTAAGGCGAGCCATAGTCGAGCGCATACTTGACCGATTCAACGGCAGCCTGCCTACACGCATGGGCGCCCGCAGGGTCTGCACCTACGAGTTGGCAAAACCGCGGAAACTGGGTGCGCTGCGGAAACAGCGCTGCACCATCCAGGGCGGCAAGACCCACATTGGTACATGTAGCTTGTGAAAAAGTTGACAGGTGCTTCTTCAATAGATTGAAAATATGGAGCGAACTATCAGACAACTGTCTCTGATGATGCGGGCTAATCCTCACGGCCCGACCAGACTCGCGTTGCTTGCCAGCCATCCGCTGCACCCCCGGCAGACGCAAATCCATCTCTCATCGAACCCACAGGCAATCCCCAACAGCGGCGAGCGCAGTCCTAATAGGCCAATTTCTCGGCACGCGCCGCTTCCAGATACTCCTCACCGAACTCATCCAGGCCAAGAAGCACACGGGTGGCCCGCAAATACGCCAGCAGGTGTTGGTCGGCCGGATCGCAAAACACGCTGTCCAAACCTCTTCCCATGGCCAGCGTTAGGAAGGCCCGGTTCAGCCACTTTCCCTTCGGCATACCAAAGGAGACATTGGACAAGCCGATCGTGATATGACACCGGGGCAACTCCCGGCGCAAAGCCTGAATCGAGTCCAGCACTTCGTTACCAAAACTGGGGTCAACCGCGATGGGTTTAACCAGCGGATCGAGAAAGATGTCCTCCTCGGCGATGCCGGCATTGGTCAGGCCTGTCACCAGGTTGGAAGCGACCCGCACCCGCTCCTCTGCCGTCCGTGGCATGCCACGGTCGTCCATACACAGGGCAACGACCCTGGGCTGAAACTCCCGGACCAATGGCATCACACCACGGTAACGTTCACTTTCGCCTGTAATGGAGTTCAACAACGCCCTGCCCTGGTGAACGGCCAACCCCGCAGCCAATGCTTGCGGGCTGGGAGAGTCAATCGCCAGGGGCAGCCCGGACACCTCCTGCAGGAAGGGTACCAGCCATGCGAGGCTGGCCGGCTCTTCGTCCCGCAACTCCGCTGCGTTGACGTCCAGATAGTGAACACCGGCCTCAGCCTGCAAAGTTCCCTCGGCACGAAGCGCCTCCAGGTCCCGACTCTGAATGGCGGCACGAATTTTCCCATTGGTGGAGTTGATCCTCTCACCGATGATAATCAAACCGTCTCCTCCTACTCCGTTTAACACTCAGATTCCTTTCAGGAGACCCACTGCTGAACCAGGGAGACTGCGTCGAAGGCCGTGCGGCCGTATGCATCGGCGCCGAATTCATCTGCCACCTTGGCACTCAGAGGGGCGCCGCCCAGCATCACCTTGACCTGACCCCGCAGCCCGTTGTTCTCGAGTCCGTTAATCACCTCGCGCATTTTCAGCATGGTCGAAGTGAGTAGGGCCGATAAACCGACCACATCCGGCGAATGCAATCGGACAGCTTCTATAAACTTATCCGCCGGGACATCCGTTCCGAGGTCCACCACATCAAACCCGGCCCCCTGCAACAACATGGCCACCAGGTTCTTGCCAATGTCGTGCAGGTCGCCCTGTACCGTACCGATCAGAACCTTCCCCATCGGTTTTCCGCCGCCAGACACCATCACTGGACGCAGAATGCCGACGCCTACCTGCATGGCACGGGCCGCAATCAGCATCTCGGGTACAAATGCCTCTCCACGTTCAAAACGGGCGCCCACTTCCTGCAGTGCAGGCACCATGTAGTTGTTCAGAACCTCATGCGGCGGTACATCTTCGTCCACGGCCTGCTGCACCAGTTGCCGAACAATCTGTGCCTTTCCAAAAGATACCGCCTCATACAGTGCCCGCAAATCCACTCCCAATGTGCGTCCCTCCCAGGCAACTTGATGAATGATACTGCAGTGTTTTTGCCTTAGATCTTGTTGTATGTGAAAGTATACTACTAGTTGACAGATATGACTTGTCACATTTCTGCTTTGTGCTAGTAGATTCCCACCACTTTCGCAGGCTTCCGCGTCCGAATGGAGTGGTTGGGATGCGTGCCGGGGGAAAATCGAGTAGGAGGGGGCGGCTAGCCCCCGTCCTCTCACACCACCGGACATGCGGGTCCGCATCCGGCGGTTCGCCAAGATTGACGGAGTGTGTGGTAGCATTCGGTTAGACTCAGGAGTCCC
>JAKFDK010000056.1:0-121433 GCA_036676195.1 Clostridia bacterium
CGTCCCGCAGCAGGGGCAGTTGGCTCTTGAAGTCGTCCGGGGCGGCCTGGCGGTTGGCCTTGTATTCGGCGTACCATTCGTCGCGGAAGGTACCGCCGGGCATGTCAAAGGCCACCACCAGGTGGGTGGGGTCTTCGTCCTTGAGCACCTTGTCCAGCATGCGCAGGAAACCAAAGATGGCACCGGTAGCCTGCCCGCCGGAGGTGCGAAATTCCATATGTGAAAAGTAGGCCCGGTAGGCCAGACTGTTTCCGTCAATGAGCAGCAACTTCTGCCGGTTCGCCACGAGCACTCCCCCAGATCATACATTGCCGGTTTGCCCGCAACCTATGGGACATTCTGCGCGAAAAAGCCGCTTCCCTGCCGGAAGCGGCTGGACCGCAGCCCACGAAAAGGAGGCATGGCGATCAGACTTGGAAGGTTGCCGTCACCCGAGCGCGAACCAGAATCTCTCCACTGACCGAGAGCCCGACGGTGGTCGGATCCTGAAGCAGTTCCACCTGGGCATTGACAAGTTCCCGTAAAGCCACGTCTGCAGCCAGGCTCAGAGCCCTGGCCCGGGCGGTCGCGTTGTCCATGGCTAACTTGATGGCAGCCTGTCTGGCCCGCTCCAGGTCGGCCCCCAGGTAGCTCGTGTCATATACGTCGGTGGCCCCGGCCGCCAGCGCCGCTTCCCGCACCTGGCTCAGCAGCTTGAGGTTATGCACCGTCACCTGCAGGCGAGATTCGGCCTGGTAGCCAGTCCCGCGGCCGGTGTGCAGAAGATGTTCGGTGGCCATGGGGTGAACCTCCCCCATGCTCACCTGCGCGGCACCGGCCCCGGCCGTTGCGGCCGCCACCGCGGCGCTGATTTTATCGGCAGTGACGCGGCTCTGGACCTCCGCCTCTGCGGCGGTGGCCCCCTCGCTCCGCAGACCAAACTGGATGACGGCCGCATCCGGCTTCAGGGATACAGAGCCCTCGCCGGTCACGGTCAGATGCCGGGCAGCGAATTCGTTCCCTGCAGTCCCGGCCTGAATGGGGGCGTGCGGGCGCCCGGCCAGGAGGAGCCCCATCGCCACCACACCCAGCACAGCCACCACGGCGCCAAATACGGAGGGCTTCACGCAACCCCTCCAACCACCACGGAGTTACTCGCCGGTAAAGGCGGCCCGGGCTTCGTCGATAGTGAGCTTCAGATTAGAGTTCCGCGTGCTGCCAGCGAGGATGTTCAAGTCCTCTGTTAACTTCTGGATCTGTTCTTTCATTTCCACCAGTTTCCGCTGGTACTCTGCCTTCATTTCCGGGCTGAGATTCGGATCGCCCAGGTATGCCTGGTACTGGCTAACAGCCTCTTCCCGGCTTTGCAGGTCAAGGCGCATGGTATTGTACCGCCCGGTAATGTCAACTGAGGTGGGGCTGTCGGCCGGAAGCACAGTACCTAGCTCGGGCAGAGCCGCCTGCAGAGCAGCCAGTTTGTCGGTCGGCATCGACAGGATGAATTCAACGGAGCGCCGGCCACCGCTGGACAGGTTGTTTTTCTGATCCACCACCCTGGCATCGTGCGCCTGGGCTACAGTTGCCACCTGCGCATCAATGTCCTTCAGTGTGGTCACCTGCAACCGGGCATAGTAGGTGCGTTCCGTCATGGTTCCCGGTTCAGCCAGTCCCTGATCATTCTTGTTGCTGGCAACCCGGGCAGGACCGCCGGGGATGTTGGGATCCAAGTACTCGGGCTGGGCAGGCGCCGCGTGGTCCGGGGCGGGGGTACTTTCGCCCTCCGGGGGTGCGGTCACCTGGGTGTTGGGTTCAGGTTGCCCCTGGTCGGCCGGAACGATGGGCTCAGCCACCCCGGGGTCCGGCGCCGGACCGGGCTCTGTCACCGGCGGTGCCGGCGGGGACAGACTGGGGTCAGGCAAAGCAGTGGGGTTGGGCTTCCCGATGGACGAGGGGACATGTGCGACCTCAGTCTGGACAGCGGGAACGGGAGCGGCTACTCCCGGCATTTGCACCTGAGGTTGCAGGCGGGCGAACATCAATGCTGCGGCGGCAGCAGCCGCAGCAGCCGGAACGCCCCATCTGCGCCACAAGGGCAGTAGTGTGATCCGCTTTGGGGAAGTTGTCGCCGGCCGGAGGGCAGTAAGCCGTGCGCACAGCTTCTCCCGAAAATCGTCCGGAACTTCGACTTCCTCACCATTGCGGAGCAACGAGACCACATGCCGGAGCTGGTCTGCTTCCTCCGCGCACGCGAGGCACTTGACCAGGTGGTGCTCCACCTGTAAGTGCTCGATCTCGCTCAACTCTCCGTCTATGAAGTCGGATAGTCGTTCTCGGACGAACTTACAAGTCATGGCCCTGTCGCCTCCTGCTCCTACTGACGAAGCGAGGCGATAAAAGTTCCCGTTCTGCGCTCAACAATTTTTCCTTTAACGCATGCTTGGCCCGGTTCAGGCGACTCTTGACGGTTCCCAGGGAGCAGTTGAGGATGTCGCGAATTTGTTCATAAGGGAGATTCTGAAAGTAACGCAGGACGAGTACGGTCTGGTGTTCCTCGTCCAGGGCAGCGATGGCTTTCCGTACCGCAAGTTGTGCCTCCTGCCGCGTCAGGGCCTGTTCCGGCCCGTCGCCGGGGTCAGCGAACTGGCGAGCCATTTCACCCTCTTCCCCTGCCACGGTTTCGTCGATGGAGAATGTCAGCCGGCGTTTGCGGCGGCGAAGTTCGTCCAGACAGACGTTCGAGGTGATCCGGAAGAGCCACGTGGCAAACGAGGAGTCACCATGGAATTGGCCAAGCTGCGTAAAAACCCGTACGAAGGCTTCCTGGGCCATCTCGGCTGCATCCTCCGGGTGGCCTGTCAAGCGGTACGCCAGGTTATATACTTTTCGCTCGTACTGACCGATGAGCGACCCGAAGGCTTCCACGTCGCCCTGCTTGGCCCGTTCAATTAAACGGGCCTCGTCGGACGTGGTCACGTATCCTTCACTCCTCCCACAGTCGGGGGCCTTTCGCAGCCGAAAAACGACCGGCGGGTGTACTTCTCGGATGATGTAACTTTCCGCCCCTGCGGGGTCAAATCCTGTCGTAGGATATTGGGAACCCGATTCGAAAGGCAACACCTTATTAATTCTAACTCTATGGTACTGGGCCGCCTAGCGGCATTCGTCCATCATTATTCGACAGGTCCGACAGCCGTTTGGTTTCTTCGTTAACGAATTCGTAACGCCCACTATTTTTTTTGCCGGTTTCCGGTACAGTTGGACGAAATCGCTGGTTGCCGCCCGACCGACAGTATGATAGGATGATTTAGGCCCGCCAGCCACACTGAAATAGCAACCGGCGGTGCACCGATTCTCTTGCCGGAGTGTCGGAACTGGTAGACGACCCCGACTCAAAATCGGATGGGCGAAAGCCCGTGTGGGTTCGAGTCCCACCTCCGGCACCAACTCAGAAAAGAGGGACCTCCCTGAGGAGGTCCCTCTTTTCGTACCCTTACACCACCGACCTGGGCGCTGTCTGCCCAACGACGGACAGACAGCCCCGATTTTACTCCCACTCGATCTGCAGGTCGGTTCCGGTTGGCATTGCCGCCAGGCGAACCAGATGGTACGGCTGGGTAAAGGCCATGGTCACCATACCGCCGCGCTCAGGCCGGGTTACCCGGACAACTGCCACCAGGCGCCCCGCCTCCCGAGTAAGCTTGACCAGTGTGACATTATAGCCGCCGGTGTTGCGTTCGCCCAGGTGCACCGCCAGGATGGATTCCTGGCTGAAGTCGATTTCCGGCGGCGGCGGTGCCGGCGTGTTCCGGCTGGTATGCTGCTGCCAATGAGTCTGCCAGGCGGCCGCGTCGGTGATCAGCTTGACGGATTGCTCGGTGATGCCGGAATAAACCCCTCGCTCGAGGGTGGTAAAGGTGACCGGCCCCGATGCCTGGGCGGTCGGCGGCGGGGACTTGGCCGGCGCTGGGGTGACTGCCGGCGCTGGGGTGACTGCCGGCGCTGGGGTGACTGCCGGCGCTGGGGTGACTGCCGGCGCTGGGGTGACTGCCGGCGCCTGGACGGCGGCCGGTGTTTGCGCGGTGGCCGGCGCCGGGGTCATGGCCGGTGCGGCGGTGGCCGGTGCGGTCGAAGCAGGCGTCGTGGCCGGGGCGGTGGTGGCCGGGGCGGTGGTGGCCGGTGCGGTCGTAGCAGGCGTCGTGGCCGGGGCGACGGTGACCGGTGCCGGTGGCTGCGCCAGAGGCAGCCGCTCCGGTTCAGGCACCTGTGTCGACAGTTGCGTCTTTCCGGGGGCAGACGGCGGATGAACCAGCTCCGCGCTGCGTGGTGAAGTGCAGCCAGCCGCCGTGATCAGGGCCAATATTGCCAGCTTACGGGCGATCCCGTGTGGACGTTGCATGGTAACTCACCTCAACTCCTTCGACGGGTCCCGGCCGGTGCCCGTTTCGGTCAGCAATATTTGACAGGGTTTTTGGTACATGCTAACCGGTGATCAGGCAGATCCTTTACGGGAGGCCCAAGGGAATGATTGTTCTGGTGACCGGCGCTTCCAGCGGCATTGGTCAGGCGGTGGCCCTGGCCTTTGCCCGCCGGGGTGCCCGAGTCGGGCTGCTGGCCCGCAGCAGTGAAAAGATTGCCGCCGTGGCGTCCGCCTGCGGTGGCGCTCATGCCGTACCGCTGCCGGCCGATGTCGGAGACCCTGCTGCTGTCAGTACCGCCGTGGGGCAACTGGAGGCAGCGGCAGGCCCGCCGGACATACTGGTGAACTGTGCCGGAGTCATGCATGTCCACCCGCTGCGGGACTTGAGCCTGACACAAATCGAAGAGATGATGCGCACCAATTACCTGGGCAGCGTCTACTCTGTTAAGGCAGTGCTCCCGCGTATGCTGGCCCGGGGCGCCGGCTCTATTGTAAATGTCTCGTCTCTGGCGGGCAAGGTCGCCGCCCGGGGCTATGGCGGTTACGCACCGACCAAATTTGCCCTGGCCGCCTTTACCGACGTGCTCCGCCAGGAGGTAAGCCATAAAGGAATCCATGTGTGTGGGGTCTATCCGGGTCCGGTCGACACCAATCTGATCCGGGACCGGAGCGGCCGCAAGGTCGTGGATGATATCCCGGGGCTGCCCCTGTACACGCCGGAGTATGTGGCCGAACGCATCGTGACCGCGGTGTCCCGGCACAGCCGGGACCTGTACTTACCCGGAGTGCGCGGCCGCCTGGCCGGCATTGCCTACGCGTTGTTCCCCCGGCTGGCCGACGCCGTGAGCAACCGGCTGCCAATTTTGCAGAATCGGGTCGACTGAGGCGACACAAACGGGGAGGGTTCCCCATGCAACTGCGGCCCCTGGCGCCCGGAGACATTCCGGCGGCGGTGGCCCTGAGCCGGGCCTGCCGGGAGAAACCCGCCGAGCAGGTCGGGAATCCGGCATGGCTGACCGAAGCGGACTTTTATGAGGAAACGGCTCGCTGGGACGTTCCGCCGGGCGAGCGGTTCCTGGTGGCAGAAGCGACGGATGGCACCCTGGCCGGTTACGTCGGCCTCGAGGTTGTCCGGGACGATGCCCTGCTGCACGGCCCGATTGTGGCACCGGCTTACCGTCGCCGCGGCCTGGGCAAACTCCTGCTGCAGGCCGCCCTGGATCAAGCCGCCCGGCTGGGCACGGAAACCGTCAATCATACGGTGGGCGACGGCAATCAGCGGGCTTACTTCCTGCTCAGTGCCCACGGCTTTGTGCCCGCCCGATCTTCGGCCGGAATCTTGCTAATGGACATCCGGCCCACCGATTTGCAGGTCCCACCGCCGGTCCCTGGGGCCACCTGTGAACTGGCCGGGGCTGATGACGTGCGGGGCATCTACATGATGTACCAGCAGTGTTTTCCGGGTGACTACGCCACCGAGGGCAGCATCCGCGCCTGGTGTGCCAGCCCGTCGGCTCGGGTCTTCACCATTCGCCTGGGCCGGCAACTGGCCGGGTTCACCGGTATCGACCTGCGCCCGCCAATCCTGCACCATGTGGGCATCGCCCCATCCTTTCGGCGACAGGGTCTGGCCACCCGACTCTGTACCCATACGCTGCAGGAATGCTGGCGTCTGGTCGGGCCGCGTCCCGTAGGGCTGGCCGTCCGCGCCGACAACTCCGCCGCCGTGGCACTGTGCGGCCGGCTGGGTTGCCGGCCTCCGGCCCACCTCCGCCTCTTCAGCCGGCCGGCACCGACGCGGAACGAATAGACAGAGGCCCCGGCTGTGCGCCGGGGCCTCTGTCTGTTGCCGTATTGTTCCGTTACCCTTTCAGGATGAATTCGTTGCCGTCCGGATCCTGAAAGCGGGCGAAGGTCCCCCAGGGCATGGCTTTCGGCTCTTCCAGGAATTTGACGCCCCGGTCCGACATCGCTTCGTAGGTCTTTTGCGCCCGGCCCCATGGGCTGGCTGCGGTGGACGGCGAAACCTACCTGTTCGGTCCAGAACTTCATCGCGTCTTCCTAGTTGTCAACATAGATGACTACAGTGGCAATTCTGTAGTGCAGCCGGACCCGTTCCCATGGCTTCTTGTCTTATCGCCCTCAGTTTACCACGCTCAGAAAATCTCCTCTTGTAAAAAAACGACGTTCTTTTCCAGTTCCCTGCCCGCACGCTTGTACTGGGGGATAGCAAACCATCGTAAGGCCCCGGCTGTTCAGCCGGGGCCACGATCTGGCAGAATGCCTGCTAGACGAGCTTGAGTTCCTCGGAGTAAACCGGGGGCGGGGCCAGCTTCACCAGACGCTCAGCCGCCTCCAGGTAAGCCTTGGCCGCCAGGCTGTCCGGCTGGTCAATGGTGACCGGATCGCCCACGTCGCCACCCAGGCGGACTTCACCCTCCAGCGGAATCCGGGCGATGACCTCGGTGCTCAGGTTATGCGCCAGGGCCTCGGCGCCACCCTTGCCGAAAATGTGATGCTCCTTTGTACAATTGTCGCACACAAAGTAAGCCATGTTCTCGATAATGCCCAGCACCTTCTGGTTGGTGCGCTGAGCCATGTTGCCAACGCGGCTGGCCACCTGAGCTGCCGCCGCCTGCGGGGTGGTCACGATCACCAGGTCGGTCCGGGGCAGCATCTGGGCGATGGAGAGCGCCACGTCGCCGGTGCCGGGCGGCAGGTCCAGCAACAGATACTGGATATCGCCCCAAAGGACGTTGGTCAGGAACTGCTCCAGCATCTTGCCCAGCATGGGGCCGCGCCAGATGATGGGCGTGTCTTCATCCACCAGCGAGCCGGCAGAGATGAACCTGATCCCGTGGTTTTCCAGGGGCACAATCGTATTTTCGTCCAGAACCACCGGCCGGTTCATGTTGCCCATCATGCGCGGAATGGAAAAACCGTAGATGTCGCAGTCCAGCACGCCTACCTTGTAGCCGAGCTTGCTCATGGCCACCGCCAGGTTCACGGTGGAGGTAGACTTGCCCACACCGCCCTTGCCGGAGGCAATGCCAATGATCCGGTACTTGGCCGCAATCTGCGCCGTGGCAGCGGTGGGCGTGGGGGCGCCGCCGCCTCCCCGCATCTTGTTAGCCACCTCAGCCCGTTCAGTATCGGACATCGACCCGAAGTTGACCTGGACTGCGGTAACTTCGGGAATCGCTTCCCG
Organism: Clostridia bacterium; assembly: GCA_036676195.1. Taxonomy (GTDB): domain Bacteria; phylum Bacillota; class Sulfobacillia; order Symbiobacteriales; family ZC4RG38; genus JAKFDK01. The sequence goes on from JAKFDK010000056.1 coordinate 7,605, forward strand.
GATTTTCTGATCCACGTCCCGCTGGAAGGTCGCCTTCAGGGGACAACCCGGCACCGTCAGGTTAATCGTGACGGCCACGGCTGTATCCTCAATGGCGATATCCTTCACCATGTTGAGATCAACCACGCTCCGGTGCAGTTCAGGATCCATGACGCCCTTTAGGACTTCCATCACGGCTTCACGAGTGATTGCCATTTCCCAGTGTAACCTCCCGGATTTCCACGCTTTTTCTTAGTTTACCCCCGGAACTGACCGGGGTCAGGTGACGCCAATCACCTTTAACACCCTTTATTACATTTATACCATACAAACAGTGAAAACGGCCAACGCGGGTGTTGGCCGTCATCGGAGAATTTTTTCAGACCGACTTACCGGACCGTCGCTTGCCCGCGGTAGACCAGGCCGCGCATCCCGTCCACGGTAACCACTGCCCCGCTCTGGATGGTCCTGGTGGCACCGATGGCCCCCACAATCACCGGGATGCCCAGAGACAGGCACACCACGGCAGCATGCGAAGTCAGCCCGCCTTCTTCGGTTACCACGGCGGCCACCCGCTCCATGGCGGGCACGTAGTTCAGGTCGGTGCCCACCGCCACCAGCACATCCCCTTGCTGTACTGCCGCCGCCTCGTCCGGGCGCAGAACCACCCGGGCCACCCCGGTGGCAGCCTTACGGCCCACGCCGGTGCCAGTGGCGATCACTTCAGCCACGGTCTGCACCTTAATCAGGTTGGTGGTGCCCTGCACGCCCACCGGCACGCCGGCGGTGATGACCACCAGGTCGCCACCCTTGACCAACCCGGTCTGAAGGGCGCCCCGGACGGTGACATCCATCAGTTCATCTGTAGAGTGCGCCTCGGGCAACACCACCGGGCAAACGCCCCAGACCAGCATCAGGCGCCGGGCGGTGCTCTCGTGCGGCGTAACGGCAATAATCGGCACCCGCGGCCGGTACTTGGAAACCATCCGGGAACTGAACCCGGAAGAGGTGGCGGTGAGGATGGCCGCCGCGCCCAGATCCATGGCGGTGCTGACGGTGGCGTGGGCAATGGCCTCGGTAACGGTGCTCAGCAGCACACCGGCCTTGCGGCGTTTGCGGTTCAGGATGCCAACATAGTCCAGCGCCTGCTCGGTGCGGGTGGCAATGCTGGCCATGGTCCGCACGGTCTCCACCGGAAACTCGCCGGAGGCAGTCTCGGCACTGAGCATGATCGCATCGGAGCCATCGTAAATGGCATTGGCCACATCGGACGCCTCGGCCCGGGTGGGGCGGGGCTTGGTCACCATGGACTCAAGCATCTGAGTCGCGGTGATAACCGGCTTGCCGTGGAAGCTGGCCCGTTCAATCATCGCCTTTTGCATCAGCGGAACCTCTTCGGTCGGTACCTCCACGCCGAGGTCACCCCGGGCGACCATCAGCCCGTCAGATACGTGCAGGATTTCTTCCAGGTTGTCGTACCCTTCCTGGGACTCCACCTTCGAGATGATATGCTGCCGCCCGCCAGCCTCTTCCAGCACCCGGCGAATGGCGAGGACATCCTCGGCCTTACGGACAAAGGAGGCAGCAATAAAGTCCACGTCCATCGCCACGCCAAAGCGGATGTCATCCATGTCCTTGGCGGATAGCGCGGGCAGGGACACCACGGTCCCCGGCAGGTTAATTTTTTTCCGGTTCGAAAGCGGCCCGCCGACTACCACTTTACAGCGGACACCGGCCGGGGTAGTTTCGACAGCCTCCATGACCAGGTTACCGTCGTCCAGGTAAATGGTCCGGCCAGGGCCGACGTCCGCCACCAGCCCGGGGTATTCCACGTACACGCCTGTACTGTCACCGGTCCGGGGTTCTACGGAAAGGAAAAACTCCTGGCCTTCGGTCAGCATCACCTTGCCGGTCGCAAAGCTGCCAATTCGGATCTCGGGCCCCTTGAGATCCAGCATGATGGCAACGATACGCTGGCTGGCCCGACTGGCGGCCCGGATATTCTCGATGCGGCGGCGGTGATCATCCTGGGTGCCATGGGACAGGTTCAAACGTGCCACGTTCATCCCGGTTTCCATCAGCCGGACCAGCATCGCCACGCTTTCGCTGCTGGGTCCGATGGTTGCAACAATCTTTGTCTTGCGCATGGTTATCCTCCTGTATCCCCGGTCCCCGCTGCTGCCAAGCTCGCCAGCGGGCACATGTCCGCTGGCAGGCCGCTCAGATCGCCAGCCCTTCGGCCAACTCAATTAAATGGCCCGGAATCGGCTTGCTTTGCCCAATCACAAGATCAAAGGCCTGAACGACCACTTCGTTATTCTGAATACCAACAAACTGGTCACCCGCTCCGGCCGCCAGCAGTTCGGCGGCCCGGGCACCCAGCCGACTGGCCAACATGGCATCCACCGCCGTGGGTGCGCCGCCGCGCTGGATGTGGCCAAGCACCGTCACCCGAGTGTCGAACCCGGTCCGGGCCTTGATCGCTTCACCCACGCTGAAACCGCTGGTCACACCTTCGGCCACAATAATAATGGAATGGCGCTTGCCCCGCTCATGGCTGGCCAGCAATCGTCCGCAGACCACGTCCATCTCCAGGGGCGCCTCCGGAATCAGGATCGATTCCGCACCACCGGCCAGTCCGGCGGAAAGGGCAATCCAGCCGCTGTGGCGCCCCATGACCTCTACCACAAAAGTCCGCTCATGGGAAGTGGCGGTATCCCGGATCTTGTTCAGGGCATCCAACACCGTGTTCACCGCGGTATCAAACCCAATGGTCAGGTCGGTGCCGAAAATGTCGTTGTCGATGGTACCGGGCACGCCAATGCAGGGCAGACCCAGCTGAGTCAGAACCCGGGCACCCCGGAAGGAGCCATCGCCACCGACCACCACCAGGCCGTCCAGTCCGGCCCGGCGCGCCTGGTCGAGCGCTTCCTCCTGACCGGCGCGGGTCATGAAACGGTCACTGCGGGCTGTCCGCAAAATCGTGCCGCCGCGGTGGATAATATCGCCCACATCCCGCATGGTCAGGGGTAGGAAGTCCCCGGCAATGAGACCGGCGTAGCCGCGCCGCACGCCGGTGACTTCCAGACCAAGACCGGTGGCCCGCCGGACCACCGCACGGGTGGCGGCGTTCATGCCGGGGGCGTCACCGCCGCTAGTAAGGACGCCGATTCTTTTCAAACCCGGAACTCTCCTTCGTTGTGTACAGACTGGGCGCAGTCAGGAACGTCCGAGCGCATCTGTGAGAATTTCATGGGCTTCCTGCGCCTCGCCCTGTGGAACCATGACCTCTACCGGTCCCGCACCTGTGGCAGCAGATGCAAGCCCGGTGGCCCGCAGGTTGACCAGGATCCCCTCATTCGTCAGAAGTTGCTTGATTCGCTCAGCTGCGGTCTTGTTGGGGGCGATGTAAATTACGGTCCACATTGCATCTACCGCCTCCTACCGCGCAAGACCTACCAACCTTCGGGACTTCCGGTCAGACACACACCTATTTTGCCGCGACAGCCCGCTGTCTTCCGGGGGTATCAACTTTTCCCGATGATTCGACGGACCGCCGCGCCGACTCCTGCCGTGGGCCGGCACCCGGCCCGCCCGAAGCACGCTGCCCGAATCTTCTTGTTCACTGCCTATTTCATCTCTATTTGGAAAGTCGTGTTAGCTGAATTATACACGATTTACCGTGGGTACACCAGAGGTTCGCCGTTGCGCCTCGTCCTTAACTTTTTAGATAATGCCATGAAAGACCTGCCAGTTCCGGTGCCAACCCATGACAAAATCAAATACCCGGTATCCCCGCCGCCTTGGCGAATACGGGGACACCGGGGTGCTCGGGTTGCTTATTTGTGCAGTCCGCACTCGGTTTTGCCAAACTGGCTCCAACGTCCGGCCCGTGGGTCCTCGCCAGCCGCCACCGGTCGGGTACAGTGCCGACAGCCGATGGACGGGTAGTTCTGGTCGTGCAGCGGGTTGTAGGGTACATCACGGGTGTGGATGTACTGCCAGACGTCTCGGGTCGTCCAGGCGGCCAGGGGGTTGATCTTGACCAGCGCGAACTTTTCATCCCAGCTCACCACCGGGGCATTTGCCCGAGTCGGCGCCTGTTCCCGGCGGATGCCGGTGATCCAGGCCCGGTAGTTACCCAGGACCCGGCGCAGCGGCTCGACCTTGCGCAAGCTGCAGCACTGGTCCGGGTCCTGGCTCCAGAGGGCGTCACCATGTCGGGTCGCCTGCTGTTCCAGGGTCAGCAGCGGGCTGACCCGGACGATGTGTACATCGTACCGGGCGGCAATTCGGTCCCGGGTCTGGTACGTTTCCGGAAACAGCACGTCGGTGTCCAGGTAAAACACGTGGGTGCCCGGCCGGATTTGCGCAATCATGTCGACCAGGGCCACATCCTCGGCGCCGAAGCTGCACGCCAGGGCGATCTCCCCCTGGCCAAAGGCGTTTAGCGCCCAGCATAGGATGTCAGCCGGTGTCTTTTCCGCCAGATCGGCGTTGACGGCCTGCAGTTTAGCGGCCGTCCACTCCTTCACATTTGCCAACGGTATAACCCCCTGTGTCTCCTGTGGCTCAGGAGTGACCGGCGTGGTCCGCCGTCTCCTGCAGGGTATGGGGGTGCCGCCGGGAAGGTGAAGCGCTAGCGGGCCACCGCCACGGCTGCCGTACGTGCCGCTTCCAGAACGGCGGCGTAGTTGGGTTCCTGCCCGGCCGACGGCAGGTATTCGGCATAAACCACGATGCCGGCGGCATCCACCACAAAGGTGGCGCGGGAGAGAATTCTGATCTCCTGCATCAACGTGCCGTAGGCCTGGCCGAAGGCCACCGCATTGAAGTCGGAGAGTACCTTGACCTTGTCAATACCGGCGGCGCCGCACCAACGGCCCTGGGCAAAGGGCAGGTCCACTGATATGGTGTAGATCTCCACCCCCGGTACAGTGGCAGCCTCGTGGTTAAACCGGCGGGTCTCGGTGTCGCAGACCCCGGTATCCAGGGAGGGCACGCTGTTCAGGATGCGCACCCGCCCGGCGGTGGTGCTGAAATCGAAGGGGGCCAGGGTGGGTTCGAAGGCGGTGAACTGCGGGGCCCGGTCACCAACTTTTACGCCGGCGGCAATCGTTGCCTGCAAGGGACCGAACTGAAAGCTCTGCGCCATGTGGGGGTTACCTCCTCTTTTGCCCGGGGTCCCCGGCCGGTGTGGCCGGATTCCCCATCGGCACTTGTATTTACCTTAGCAAAATACAGATGGAATTTCAACTTAGGAAACTAAAATATTTCCTTCGCAAGCGAAGGGTGGCCGAATGCCTTGAGGCCCCCTCCATTGCCTGGGAGGGGGCCTCCTTCACGTTCATATTCAGTTGTTCAGTTCGCGCTGGCATACCGGCGGACGCCGGCCAGCCACTGAACACGGGCAACCATGCCGAGAACGACGGTCGAACCAGCCAGCGTCACCAGGCTCATTGGATTGAACCCGCCCTGCAGAACCTCTACAGGCAGATTTGTAGCTGTCAACACAGGAAGTCCAACTGATAGGACTGCTTGGATCAGTCTGGGGTACACGCTTCGGGGCCGTGACGCGAATTCAAAGAGATATTCAGGAATCCCCATCAACTGTTGGGGGCGCTCAATCCAAAACGCCATCGAGACAAAAACTTGATTGAGTAGATAGTAGAAGGCCACTCCACACAGAACCAAGCCGGTGTATGCACCCCATGCCCACATGGTAATAGAAACGTTGAGGTGTGGCCAGCAATAGGCGATGAGCCCAATGGGGATCACTAGATTGACCAGGCTTGGATAGTCCAGGTTCTTGATGCTACACAGCAGTTGTGAGTCAACGGGACGAACGAGATCATAGTCAAGTTGGCCTTCGATAATCTTATCCATGAGTTCTTCGTGAGATTGGACAAATAGGAATTGATACAGGTGCTGGATAAAACCACACGTCGCCATCAGGGCTAAAAAGGAGTAGAAATCCCACCCGGCAATACGCTCAGTAAACTGGTAATAGACCAGCAGGGTCACTACTTCTGCTACGGCAAATAACGTACCAAAAATAATAACGAAGGCTGCAGACAAGCGATACGCCAGCATCTGGGCCAGGCTCCGTTGGGCAAGTAACTTCAATAAGGAGAACGTGCTCCCCATATTATCCGCTTACCCCCTCATACCTTCTAAGCCCATACCTCCAAAGTAGGGTGTAAACAATGTATGAAACGATGTTCCACCCGACAGACACGGCGATAAAACGCAGCACTTCCGTCTGCGAAAACGCCCCTTGTAAAGCCCGCGCATTGACAAATCCAAACAGCGAAAAGGGCGTGTACGCCAAGACGTGCGCCAGGTCCGGGGGCAACACGTTCAGTGGGAACAGGGTACCCCCGAGAAGCGCCATCAGGGAATTGTAGAGGGGTTTCATGGGCCACATTTCAACGAGCCAGAAACTCAAGGCACCAAGGACTGAACCAAACAGGAACAGGAGGATGAAATTGCTGAACACAAGGACCAGGGCGGTCCACGATACTGCATGAAGTTTCACAACACCAGCACTCCAGAGAACGAAAGCAACCGCCCCACTGGCCACCAGTTCCACTGCCTTCGTTCCGGCAAAAACCGCAGAACTGTCACCAAGAAAACTGTAAGGGCGTACGAGGTATGCATTAAGAGTCCCCTTGCGGACCAGACCGGAAAGCCTGAAAATGTGTGATGCGGAGAAACTGACCGTTAACAAAGACACGAGGATGAGGTAAGTTGCCAATTCATTGAACGAATAGCCCTGAATCGCGGCAGGATTTCCCCGGAATATGCTTCGCCAAACAAAGATTGTTGTCAACATCTGCACCAGGTGAACCGCAATGCCTGTAAGAACGCCCCACTTGTAACCTAACCTTGCCGCCATGTGGTTAAGGAACACCCGATAATACGGTCTTATCACTGGATTACACCTCGCGATCAGCAGCCTGCGAGAAAAGATCGTATAAGACGTCCTCCAACGGCTTGTCTTGTGTGGTGATATTTTGAATGGTTATCCCGCCCGCAATTTCTAGCAGAGCCTGACTCAGTTCATCAGCAGGTACTTCGCACTCCCATATATGGTCGGCTACACTGCGAAATCCTAGCGGATGTCCGGAAAGATTCTCGCGGGCCTCGACCCGCAAGATTTTCATATCGTGATGGAATGCGAGCAGGTTCTTTAGGGTGCCATCATATTGAACATGTCCTTGCCGCAAGATCACCAGGCGGTCTGCCAATGCCTCAATATCCCTTGCGTAGTGACTCGTCATAATGATTGTCGTTTGAAACCTCTTATTCACATCGCGCAGGAATGCGTGAATGGCTCTTTGGCTAGCAATATCTAGCCCAATCGTGGGTTCATCCAGTAATAGCAGGGCCGGCTGGTGCAGCAGGGCGGCGATCAGCTCAAACTTCATGCGCTCACCGAGCGATAATTTGCGTACAGGCGTATGCAAGCGCTCACTGACCCCAAGCGTTCCCAACAGGAATGTGAGACGGCCATGGTAGTCATGATCACTTACCTTATAAACTTCTTTTAATAGGGCAAAGGTATCGGAAGCAGGCAAGTCCCACATAAGCTGACTTTTTTGTCCCAACACCAGTCCGATTCGACGAAGGTATTGCCGAGGCTTTTTGTATGGTTGGTATCCCATCACTTCGATTGCTCCCCGCCTCGGATGAATCAGTCCAGCCAGGATTTTCATCAACGTCGTTTTGCCAGCACCGTTAGGCCCCAGTAGTCCCACCATTTCGCCCTCGCGAATTGTCAAGTGTAGGTTTCGAAGGGCGGCTTTCCGTTCTACTTTACGATGTATAAAATCCATTAGTGACCCAATGAATCCCTCAGTCTTCTGGTATGTTACATACTCGTGACTCAAGTCTTGAATGGAAACTATCGTCATCACTGATGCCCCCCTTAAGGGCTATTCCAACAATTTCATACCGCGCCGAGAAGGCAACACTTCCAACCCACTTCTAATCAAATGGAATTTTTCGAGGCCAGGAATTACACTGTGAACACAGGTTATATCCGAAATCGCCGACTTATAATTGGTTGTCCAATAGATAGAATAGCCATTTTCTTTCACGAGATTAACAAGTGCACCCAAGTAATCAGTCATAGAGGTTTTGTCCGTAACTTTAGGCAAGTCTTCATATCGCGCGTTCACGTACTGGTGGTTATCAAACTCTAGTGTTATACACTTTTTATACCTACCAAGGGACCCGAATCTACGTAGTATATAGGCATCCTTACGATCTAATGAATGGTCTTTCAAGTGAAATGCTTGGAGTACCTCGAGTACAGCCCGTTCAACCGCATACCAAGGCAAAATTGACGCTCCTGAACCAACGTAGGGTACTACTTGGTCCCCTCTCCGAACTATGGCAAGGCAAGCTGGCAGTCGAAAATCGCTGGTAATGTCTATCAGAGTAATATGGTTTCCAATCGCTCTTTCCGCCCTTTCAATTAGAACGTGACTGTTCTTGGGTAAACTCCTCTTATCTAGGAGTCTAATTGGCGAAGGCTGTTTACGTATAAAAGTTCTTAACAAAAAGCAAGATAACGCATCGCGTTCAAGCAACTCGCTCACAGCATGTATCGTGGCCTCTGTTGCAGTTAATCCGATCGCAGTTCCATTATTTGTGGAGTATTTGGATACCATTTTGTAATTGAATAAATCTCCAGGGTATGGTGCTTGAACATAGTGTGGCACCGAAAGAAATATGGGATAGTAAATGGTCCTACTGTCCGATAAACTCTTGTAGATTCGACACGGAATTCGGTCTCGAGGGCTGCGTTGATACAGCATCTCGAGAACTCTCTCTGTACTGAGAAGGTCAGACCTTATCATGTTTGAAATTTCATCATAGTCACACATTTGATAAAGTGTTCTATGGTTAGTTAGGAAATGCTCTAAGGCTTCAAAAAGGGCACTCGCGATTGATTGATTCCCTCTCCCCTTGCCATTTCCAACGCTGACTTCGGTTCCTAGATGATCATACAGGGAGCAGCGGTAGGTTCTCAGGTAATTCCCCGAATGGTTGAGTCTGAAGGTCAGGCCCAATTCACGAATTTCCTTTTCGGCCAATGCGATAGCCTGGCCGGTTGGTATGCTTCGTTCGGGTACGTTCATTTGATTCCTCCTTCCGTGGTTTCCCAGTGGCTTACTTTGGTCAAAAGAGCAGGAAGTTTGCAGCTTGCACTGCAAACTTCCTGCTGAGATATGTCAGGAATTTAGCTCCAGAATCTGCTCGATTTCATCCTCAGAGCATGTCTCCAGCAATTGCTCTGTGTCCGACTTCATGTCTTCCATGTCATCGACCGGGCCAACGACGAACATTTCCGAGCCATTGATTTCAGTCCTACGGTGACCCATGTTCTCAACCTCCAATCGCCGAATGTATTTTTATGGTAATATATCTTGGAAACATTTGTCAAGTATTCTTTATTGTGTTTAATGGCATTTTTTCATTGATCCGCTCGTTCATGGAGACGCCGGGGCCTTTCGGCCCCGTTTTGCTGGCTGCGACTGACAAGGGCACCAAGCCAACACCCGTGCCGGGCATATGGTTGAAAAGCCTGGAGTCCAAAGAACTCCAGGCTTTCCGGCAGGGTATGTGGGTCGGGATGGGTCCCTCAGGCTGGGCACCTGCATGGGGGCAGCGTTTACCGGATGGGTGCCGCCGAAAGGAGCCGGTTCTGGACCCGGGTGGCGGGCAGATCCGGTCTGAAGGTGCCATCGGGGAATCCGCCCACCAGTCCGGCCGCGGCTGCGGTCCGGATCGCCGGTGCGGACCAGGCGGGGATGCGCTCCTGATCCGTAAAGGCAAGGGCGGGGGGCGCCTCCGTGTCGGCGACCGGTACCTCAACCCCCAGATGGGCCAGCGCCCGGGTGACGAGAACCGCCATTTCGCCCCGAGTGATCAGGGCCTGCGGGCGGAAGGTCTGGTCCTCGTCCCCCCCCCACCAGCCCCTGCTGGACCATGGCGGCGATCGGACCGATCGCCCAGTCGCCCGGTCGCCGATCACCGCGGCGTCGGCGAAGGGCAGTGGCCCGGCAGCGTCAGCGGTTAACCCCAGGGCTCGGGCCAGCAGTACGCTGAACTGCTCCCGGGTGACCGGGTCCTCGGGGCGGAAGGTCTGGTCGGGAAAGCCGGTGACAATGCCCGCCGTGACCAGGGAGCGGATGTCAGCCTCGGCCCAGTGCCCGACGATGTCCGCCAGGTTTCCCGCAGACAAAGGTGGCGGTACCGCCGGCTCGCGGCTGGCCTCGGGGACCGTGGCCTCCGGGGCGGGCGCCGGGGCCGCGGGCGCCGGTGCAGCGGGCGGCGGCGGCGCATAGGTGACCGTGACTTCACGGGCGGCCCGCTGCAGACCGTCCGCCTCCGCCACCGCCACCAGGCGGTTGCCGCCGGCCGTGAGCGGAACCGGCAGGCTGAACCGGCCGGCCGTATCGGCGCTGCCCCGGGCCACCCAAACGTTGTCACGGCTGACCACGACAGTGGCACCGGGGGCGGTGCTGCCGCTCACCGTCAGCCGGTCACTGTGCGCCCAACCCCAGCGGCACGCTCAGGTCGGCCGTGCTGACGGCCGCGGCGCTGGTCGCCACGGTTGCGCCGCCCTTGCCGGCGGTGAAGGTCACCGCCTCGTCCGCAGATACGGCGATGGTGGCGGCGGCAGCGGTGGTAAGTCCTCCGGGCCGGTGAGGGTGGGCGCTACGGTGTCACGAATCACCGACACCTGTCCGGTCCCCGTCCGGGCGTTGGCGCCCGTGGCCGCGGCGATGATGGTATGCTCGCCGTCCGTGCTGAGCGTTACGGTAGCCGTCAGGACACCGGATCCGCCCACATCCACCGCCGTGCCGCTGGCTACCTCCGTGCCGTTCAGCTTCATGACCACCTCGGCGCCGACGGCGGTGGTCACGGTCACGGTGATGCCATCCCCGGCGGCGGCGTCGGCGGCGCTGATGCGGTCATCGCTGACCGCCACGCTGACGGCCAGCACATCGGTATCCCGGATCACCGCCCAGGATGCCGCGGCCACGTTCCCGGCCCTGTCGGCGGCGGCAAAGGTGAGGCTGTAGCCGCCATCGGCGGGCAGGTCCACACTGCCGCCGAAGGTAGCACCGACGCCCAGGTCCCGGGTTTCGACCAGCTCTCCGTCCCGGTGCACCGTGAGCGCCAGCGACGCCAGGGTCTCCAGGCGGTCCAGGTCGCCGTCCTGCACGGTGCCGCTGAAGGTCACGCTGTCGGCACTGGTGACAGTGGCGCCCAGGGTGGCGGCGATGGACGGCGCCGCCGTATCCCGCCACACCTGGATCGTTTCGATGGTTTCGTTCCCGGCCGGGTCGGTGGCGGTGATCACCACCTCGGTGTCCGCGTTCTCCGCCAGCGTCAGCGTAGCGTTGAAGGAGCCGCCGGCGCCGTCGATGATGGTGATCGGGTCGGCAGACCCTGTCTTCTGCTTCACCGTGAGGGCGGCGCTGCCGGCATCAGTGGCAGCACCCGACACCCCCAGCGTGACGCTGCCGGTGTACAGGGTCGCACCAGGCACATGGCCTGCGTCCGCCACCTCCACGTCCAGGGTCGGGGCCGTGGTGTCCAGGCCGACGGACGTCGTCCGGACGCCGGTGTTCGCTGCCGCATCGGCGGCGGTGACGGTCAGGCTCTTGTCGCCGTCCCCGGCGGTCAGGGTCACCTCGGCCGTCCAGGTGGTGGCGCCACCGTGGCGGCAACCGGAGCGTCTTCGACGTCACCCGTGACCTGGATGCCGGCCACGGTCCCATCGTGGTTGCCCGTAACGGTGACGGTGCGGCTGCGCACCGGGTTACTGCCGTTGACGGGCACCACAGTGAACTCGGGCAGGGTCTCGTCCACCACCACACCGCGGGTGGAGAAGTGGCTGACGGTGACGGTGACGGTGACGGCGCCGGTGTCGGGATCGTAGGTCAAGTCGGTAATGTTCTCGACCTCAGCCGGGTTGCCGTTGCTGGGGAAGTAACGCACACTGCGTACCTGCGCCGAGTCGAGGCCGGCCTAGATCAGGAAGGTGACGGTAATGCTGCCGCCGGGGTTCAGGGTGGCCGTGACGTCAGTGGCGCCCTGAACCGCCTCGCCCTCCGTGCTGTTCAGCAGGGCGCTGAGATTATCGGCCAGCACCGACTTGACGGTGACCTGGGCCGTCTCCAGCGTCCCGGCCGGGATCGTCAGGCGCACCGTGCTGGCGTCCACCTCGCTGTCCTGGTCTACGTCGACCAGGGTCTGGGTCAGGGTGCCGCCACCCTGGTTGCCGGCCAGGTCGGTGCCGAGCACGGCGATGCGCACCGTCTGCCCCGCCAGGCCGGCGCTGAAGGTGGCGGTATAGGTGTTATCACCGTTGTCGATGCTGTCGCTGACGGCAGCAGATTCGTTCCCGCGCCCCTCCCGGAACTGAGCGTAAACGGTGCGGGTCCCGTCCTCTCCCTGGGACAGGGTGTAGTCCCGGGTGGAGGCGTACGCCGCCCAGTCGAACCAGGTCGTCCCGCCGTTGTGAGTGGAATAATACAGCTTCACGCTGGCGACGGGGCTGCTTTCCTCTGGGCGCCAGTCCTCGTTGACCCAGGGGATCTCGAAGGTCCGGCTGGTTTGATCCCAGTTGATCTGCCCGGCCCGTATTGGCGGCGAAATCAGGTCCAGGGTGATGGTATCGTAGATGGCTTCGGTAACGGGCGTGACATGTCCGGCCGCGTCCTTGAACTGAACATAAATGACCCGGCCGCCGCTGCCGCCGTCGAAACTCCAGGCCCTGGCCGCGGCGTAGAGCTCCCATTCCGACCACTGGCTACCGCCCGTATTGAACTGCATCGCCACGGTGTCGGGGGAGGCTGTCAGCGACAGGGTGACCTCGCCGCCGCCCGTAAACTCAGCCCCGTCATTGATGGTGATCGTGCCTGTGGGCGGCGTGGTATCCAGGATGGTGGTGGCCTCCACGTCCTCGGGCCCGTCGGGGACGGGCTTACCGAGCCCCGCTTTGTCCACGGCCCGGGCGCTGAAGGCAAAGCTCCCGTCCGCCCCGACGTTAAAAGAGACCGGCTCGGTCAGGACCGCTTGCCAGTACTGCGTCCAGGTGGCGCCGCCGTCGGTGGAGTAGTACGGTTCCACCCCTTCGACGCCGCTACCATCGCCATCGCCGGCAGTCCATGAGAGGTCGATCGTCCGGAAGTTTATGTAGGTGGGCAGGGGTTCTGCCGGGGCCGTCATATCCACGATGATGCTGGCGGTAACCGTAGCGGAGACGTTCCCGGCCGCATCCTGGAACTGCACGTGAGCCGTCCTGGCACCCTCGCCCGCGGGCAGGGTATACTCCCGAGTGGTGCTGAACGGCTCCCACGCTGACCAACTCTCACCGTCGCCCGAGAGCCGCATCTGCGCCGCGTCGGCGCCCGCCGAGAGGGTGCGATACCGTGCTCGTATTGGTGAAGCCTGCCTCGGTACCCGGGCCGGGCGCAATGCTGACGATGCCCTCAGAGGCCGCGGTATCGACGATGGTGTTGACCTTTCCATTGGTAAAGGCGTCCACAGATGTGTCTTCGTTCCCGACGAGGTCCACCCCCGCCACGTAGAACGCGTGGGCGCCGTCTTGCGTGGCAGTATAGGCGATGGGCGAAGCGACAAAGGTAGCGCCCCCGCGCTGCCAATTCTTGCCGTCGTCGGTTGAGACGTAAAGGTAGACCCCGGCCTCGCCCGCCCCGATCTCCTCCCGCTCCCACGTCCACGGGATCGTGAAGCTGCGGCTGTTCTGGTACGCCGCCAGGGCCGAGGCCCTGGCCGCCGGGGCGTGGGTGTCGCTCTGGAAAGACGCTGCCGGGGCATAGTCGCCCGCCACGTCGTTCTGGTCCCAGGTGCGCACGGTCCAGGTGTAGGCGATGCCCGTGGCGCCGGTGATGATCCCCGACGGCAGGGTATAGTTGCCCGCGGTCCCGGTCACCTTGCCCGAATCGTGAACGGTAACGCCATCGGCCTTGAAGACCACCTGATAGGCGCTCTGGCTGTCGCCGCTGTCCGGGTCAGCGAAGGTCCAGGTCAGCGTGGGTTGGTAGCCGGCGGCCCACCCGCCCCCGCCGGGGCTGAGGCCGGTGGGGGCAGCGGGCGGCCGGTCCACCTGGATGGCACCCAGCGCGGTCCACTCCGAAACCTGGCCGCCGGCATCGGCCCTGGCCCGTAGATAGTAAGTGCCCCGGTCCAGGTCAATGTTCCAGGTGGCAGACGACGGACTGCCCGCAGCAGCCGCGCTGCCCGTCAGGGTGGCGAGCAGGTTGTCGTAGCCGCTGCTGCCATGAGCCTCAAAGGTAGCAGTCCAACTGCCGCCATCCCCGGTGGTGGCGGTGGCAGACAGGGTGGCCGACACCGACAGCAGGTCGCCCGTCGCCGGGCTGTTCCAGGTTGGGGCCGCGGCCGGGGCGGGCGTCGCCAGAGCCGGAACCGGTTCGCTGCTGCTGGTCTGGGTGCCGTCGCCCAACTGGGCGTAACCGTTGCCCCCTCCCCCCCCAGACGCGCCGTTCTGCAACCACAGGGTGTGGGATCCCCCGGCCGCCAGGACGGGGGCGGGGGTTAGCCCGGTCATCTGACCCGCCAATGGCTGCACGTGGGTCGAGGCATCGCCGAGTTTGCCGATCTGGCTGTAGTCATTATAGCCCCAGCCCCAGAGCGTACCGTCTGCCTTCATCGCCAGCGAGTGGCGGTGGCCCGCCGCCACGGCGGAAACGTAGGTCAGCCCGGTCACTTCCACGGCCCCGAAGCTATGATCGTACAATCCCATTTCGCGGGTCCGCACCATCTGGTCGTTGCCCAGTTGCCAGTGTCCCTCCGAACCCCAGGCCAGGGCCACGCCGTCAGAGCGCAGCACCAGGGTGTGGTCCTTGCCGGCGGAGATGGCCACGAGCCCGCCGACACTGCCGCCGGACATGTACTTCACCGGCCAGGGCTCGGTTGTAGCCGGTTCCGCTGCCCGTTTGCCCGAACTGGCCACGCCCCCAGCCATAGGCAGACCCGTTGGCCAGCAGGGCCTGGGAATGGCGATCGCCCGCCGCCACATCGAGCACGTACGATAGACCGCTCACCTGTACGGGCGTTGCCCCGCCCCCGCTGCCATCGCCCAGTTGGCCATCCATGTCGCTACCCCAGGCCCAGGCGGTGCCGTTGGCCTTCCGGGCCAGGGCGTGGGAGCCCCCGGCGGCAATGGCCGTTACCTGCGCAAGGCCGCCGATTTGGACCGGATTGGGCTGGTCCATAAGGGTCATGGTCCTGGTATCGATGAGGGCTTTGTCCACCTGGCCATAGCTGTTCTGTCCCCAGGCCCAGACGGTGCCGTCCGCCCGCAAGGCAATGGAGTGGGACTCGCCGGCGGCGACCTGGACGATACCGGTGGTGCGGGGAAGCTGGGAGCGAACCGGCGCCGTCCGTTGGTCGGTGCTGCCGATGCCCAGTTGGCCGTAGGCATTCTCGCCCCAGCCCCAGAGCGTGCCGTCGGCCTTAAAGGCGAAGGCAGACTACCCCCCGGCGGCGATGGCGGCCACGGCGGCCAGCCCGCTCACCTGCTGCGGATTCACCTGGTCCGTTGTATCACCGCTCCCCGCCTGGCCGGATCCGTTCTCCCCCCAGGCCCAGACGGTGCCGTCGGCCACCAGTGCGAGGGAGTGGTTCCGGCCGGCGGCCACGGCCTTCACGCCTATCAGCGCATTGCCGTCCGCCCGTTTTACCTGCACCGGCACGAGCCGGTCGGTGGTGGAGCCGTCGCCCACCCGGCCGGACGGGTTGCTGCCCCAGGCCCAGACCGTGCCATCCCCCCGCAGAGCGAGGGCGTGATCGCCGTCCGCTCCGGCGGAAATGGCCGCGATATTGGCCAGCCCGCTCACTTGAACCGGCTGGCTGCGGTTCGTGGTGGTTCCGTCGCCAAGTTGCCCGTGGTCGTTGCGGCCCCAGGCCCAGACGGTGCCATCCGCCTTGAGTGCCAGGGAGTGGCCGTCGCCGGCCGCAACGGCCTTGACGCCTTTCAGTGCGCCGCCGCCCACCGTCACCTGCGCGGGATGGATCTGATCCTGGCCGCTGCCGTCGCCCAACTGGCCATACTGGTTATCGCCCCAGGCCATCAGGGTGCCGTTGGCCCTCATGACGATGGTGTGGTCCCCGCCCGCAGCCAGCGCCTTGACGCCGGTCAGGGCGTTGCCGTCGGCCAGCACCACCCGGACAGGCGCCGACCGGTTTACGGTGCTCCCGTCGCCTAACTGGCCGTTGTCGTTGCGGCCCCAGGCCCAGACGGTGCCGTCCGCCTTCAGCGCCACGGAGTGGCCGTCGCCGGCCGCGACGGCGATCACGCCGATCAGACCCGCCACCTGTGCGGGGGTCGATCGTGTCGCTGTGCTCCCGTCGCCGGCCTGCCCGCTCTCGTTCCGGCCCCACGCCCAGACGGTGCCGCCCTCCCGGAGGGCCAGGGTATGCCCGCCGCCCGCCGACAGGCTGACGATGCCTTTGCCGGGTCCGGGTGCCGCCGCGGCGGCACCGGCCGGCAGGGCTCCCAGCCAGACACCCAGAATCATGGCTGCAATCAGTGCCGCATACGCCCGGCGCCCAATCCCTCGTGCCCGGCGCCGATCTTGTCCGTATTTCATGTTCGTCCCCCGTTGCGTAACCTTTTTAGGGTGGAGAGATGTGCTCCGCCCGCTCGGCCGTCAGATCCTCAGCGCGGTGATACCGCCGATATGGACCCGTCACGGCGTGATGGTTGAAGTCCCAGGGGCCGTGCCCACCGCGTGACATTCATGGCAGTGCCCCAGAGGCAGGCTTACGTCTGTTCTCCGGGGCACTGTACGATGCTTGGCAGCAAGGTCTTGACCAGGTGCTCTTCCAACCGCTTGTACACGTATTCCTCAAATTCCTCTGCCAACGCAGACTACCGGCGCAACTTCAATGAATTATGACGAAAGACATATATGTGTGTCAAGTTCCGCATCGCTGCCTGGCCGCTATCGGTGCGCCGTTGCCATGGTCCCCTGTGGTGGGATACATCACTCTGCGCGGACTGCGCTTGACGAACCTCCGCAGAGGTAACAAGACGTCCGTCAGGCACGTTTCCGTTAGCCGGATAGACGCCGGGTGAGGTTCCAGTAACGGTCGAGCCAGGAGTAGCTATTTCTGCCCTCCACCATATATCCAAAGACGCATAATCTATTTTTTCCATATAGGTCGAACCATTCCTTGCCTGTCACCGTTATCTAAAGTGGGGCTATTCTGACCAAGCATCATATGCTCGTTGTTAACTTCGCCGCCTGATCAGTCATTCTCACTTACGGCAGGCGGTTACCGTGTTCAATTCCTAATAGTAAGGCGAGGAGGTGCTTCCTGAGATGCAAGTAAACCCACCATATAGAGACATGGGCGGAGTGATGCTATCCGAACCAAGGATCAACGCATTAAAATCGATGCTTGAAACCATTTTACAGGTGGTAGTTCTTGAAAAAGATGGGCAAGCAGTGGACGTAAACGGCTTTCGGTTGCGCAATCTTGAAGACTGGGTTATCTCGAGTGGAACTCCACTTAGTCCTGATATGCTCCTGGACAGCTTGGCCGCTGGATGTAACGTTTCCTGTAGGTTTTGCTATGTTAAGGGCAACCCGCCTGGTTGGACCATTCCGATGATGCCACGTAACAGTCTAAAGGACGAACTTCTAACGAGGCTCCGCTATTACGATGAAGAAACAGGCCAGTATTTGTTCCGTACGATGGTACAGTGGTACGAACCTTTTAATAACCCTTATATTATGGAAATATTAAAACTGGTTCGAAGTCAAAGTTGCCGGTGGATCACCCTGACAACGAACGGCAAGGGGCTGACGGAGCCGATAATCGCACAACTGGCGACACTGAAACCTGTGTATGTGGTTTTGTCCCTCAACACTACCGATCCAGCCATGCGGGTAGATGTTATGCGTGACCGTACGCCAGACATTGCCATCAAGGCGCCACAGTGGTTGCGCGATTATGAAATCCCATTTGCAATTAGTTGCGTTCCGTGGCCGACAGTTCCAAATTCCTATCTTCAGGAATGTTTGCTGTATGGAGATGCCGCTGGGGCGGAGTCGTTACGAGTTTC
Organism: Clostridia bacterium; assembly: GCA_036676195.1. Lineage (GTDB taxonomy): Bacteria > Bacillota > Sulfobacillia > Symbiobacteriales > ZC4RG38 > JAKFDK01. The sequence goes on from JAKFDK010000056.1 coordinate 25,726, forward strand.
ATTGCCGGGCTACACCAGATACAACGCTGCGGCAGCTGTCTGGTTTGATACCCAGCAGTACTGGACTGACCTCGTTGAAGCGCTAGCCCCGTTACGTCACCAAATGGATGCACCTTTACTTTTTTATCCTTATCTATTTGAGGAATCTCTTCGAGCAGCTCCACACAATAGGCCACGCGTTGTAGGAGTGGGACGAAATTCCCCTGCCAGAACTGCTGGCTTTGGAGTTGATGACGTAATACTTGCAATTAATGGGACAAATATTGTTTCACGTCCTCATGGACGTGATCAGTTGCGGAGCGCCTTACGCTCCGGCGTAGACGATATTGTCGTCACTGTCGAACGGAACGGTCATGCGGTCCAGTTGCGGATGGAGGACACCCATAACTATAGTCGCTATGGATACCCCTATGGATCTGAACATGGGCCCAGTAATCCAAGCCTTGCACCATTTGGTCTATTTATCCCCTCAGGCTTTCGGCACCAAACTCTTACCTTGTTAAAGCAAACCATCCGCGAGTCTGGGGCTCGCCGGGTACTGGTTACTACCACCCGCCTTATGGAGCCATTACTTAAAGAAGTTCTGTCCCAAAGTGATTTCAGAAAAGGTCTAGAGGCCGATATCCACTTTGTTATTCCTCAGAACCAGTTCCTGGGGGGCGGCATCATGATGGGCGACCTCCTTGTAAATTCCGACATTATTGCCTGCATTAATGAGTTTACAGCCACGCAGGGGCGCCCAGATCTTGTTTGCCTCTCGTCCTCCATGTTTACACCAAGTTTTGGTTGGCTGCGAGATCTAAATGGCCGTTTTTACAAGGAAATTGAACGGACGACAGGGATCCCGGTACAGTTAATCCCACACGACATTATTGCTTGGTAAGAAAGGGGACAAAAACTTGGAAGGACAGCATCAACACGGCCCAGAGGAACCAAGTCCAAGTGATTTTGTTTTCCGGTACCCTTTGTCTGTAAGTATCCAGCCTGGTCGAGATCATGGACGGTTGACTGAAGTGGTCCGTAGCCTACTCAACCAATTGCTTGACCTTGTTATTTTATATGACAAGAACGGCCAGATGATCGAACCGTCCAAATTCTCTTTCATACTAACAAGGACCAAGCTTGTAGATATTTGGGATCTCACTAATTGTCACTGTCAGGATACGGGTACTCAAAACACAGAGGTACCGGCAGAACAGGCGTCTCCATGGGCGGAACCCGATCCGTAGAGTGTTTTGGTAATGGAGTTTGGGTAGCGGTGCGAGAGCGGCAGGAGTCTAAGGAGGTGCTGTCATGAAATGTTCGGCTAGTGGCGGAACGCCACAAGCTAACCAAGAACGCCCTTACACGCCCCCGTCCCTGATTCCGCTGTTCTCTACAGACATTGATCAACCGGATGGGCTGATCGACGCTAACTCCTATAACGTGCTCATTGCGAGTTCGCTGAGCCTGACCAGGGAGTAGCCAAGAACCATTAGCCGACTTGCACCGCTCCCAAATTGTTTATGGAGGTGATCCATTGTATCCTTCAGGTTCGCCCGATCAACAGACGCTATACAGACCTGTTTTGCCTCACTTTGACCCCGTCGCTGCCCGCGCAAGCGGTGCGTTGCCAAGGAGCTTCTCTGCTCCACTCTTTGGTCTATGGGATTTGACATACCGATGCACGCTTCGATGCATTCACTGCTTTAATAACTCCGGGTCCTCAGATAAATTAGAAACCAGCTATCAAGAAGCTATGGATATTGCCCGGCAGATTGCTCAATCTGGAGTTCTATCGATGTGTATGTCTGGCGGGGATGCTCTCTTGCATCCAGCGTACTTTGATTGTGCAAAAACCTTGCGCGAAGCAGGAATCACGGTAAACACCATTTCCAATGGATGGCTGGTGTCAGATCAAATGGCAGACCGGATGGCGCAGTGTTTTAGCTTGGTCGAGGTAAGTGTGGATGGAGCCACCGAGGCGACGCACGATTATGTCAGAGGCCGCCCCGGTTCATTTAATAGAGTTATGAAAGCCATCGAGCGGCTGACCGAACGGGGAAAATCTGTGCATATTGCATTTTCACCCACCCAAGCCAACATCGATGAATTCCCCGCTCTATTGGATTTAATGAGCACAATCCCCGGCGTCGAAGCAGTAGTCACGGGTTACATCCTGCCCATTGGGCGAGCGTACCAAAATCAAGACATGCTATCGGTTGATCAACAGGAGTCTTTCAAAGAGCAGGTATTGCAACTTCGTCAACTCTATGCAACAAGGCTACGTGTTTCCTTCTCAGATACAATGGCGCCTGGGATAAAGCAGTTAATTCAGCGGTTACCTAACCCACAATTTGAAGTTTGTGCCAATGGAGATCTACAGGCACAACCCTGGCTCCCGATCATATTTGGAAACGCTCTAACAGATGGACTTATGTTGGTATGGAAGAGCAGATTGGCAGAAGCATGGACAGACCCTCTGGTACAAGAGTACGCCAAAGATATCCGAGACAATTTCAGTTTGGCGAACCAATGCCGTGTCCCATGGATGGAGAGACCAATCCCGTATAAAGAGTTGCAGTCTAAAGGAGGTCAATGTGGTGTCTGAAATGGGCCATCCAGCAATGCACATGGACACACTATGCCAGTTAGTTCCTGATGCTAAGGTCCGTGTGGAGAACGACGGGGCTTTCCTCTTATATGGATCGAATCAGAATCCGTTTCTGGTGAATCATACCGCCTCTAAGATCATCAACTTCATCCGTCAACAAGGCTCAGTCCGCGACATTTTGGCTCACATGAGTGACCAGTACCCGTCAGTACCACCGTCTCGGCTGGCCAATGATATCCTGGGGACGCTTGCGGAACTGGTTAAGGAGCGTTACGTCATAACGGCTTCGCCCGAGGAGGTCAAGACTGGTGCAGCCTGTCCTTGATATTGAAGGGCTTCGCAAACGGTATCATAATAGCCGCAATTCAATTATGGCTGTTGACGGGGTTTCCTTGGTGGTCAACCCCGGGGAAGTGGTAGGTTTTCTTGGACCCAACGGCGCTGGTAAGACTACAGTGGTCAAGTGTGCCTGTGGACTTGTTGCTCCAGATGGCGGTCGTGTGCTCGTGGCGGGGAATGCTTTAGACCGCGAGAGAGACCGCGCCCTTCACCAGTTAGGTGCTGTTTTGGAAGGTGCTCGAAACGTCTACTGGCAGCTTACCCCCGAGGAAAACCTTTGCTATTTCGGACAAATGCGCGCTGTGGCCAATCGAGTTATCTCAAAGCGGTCAAAACACTTGTTTGATCGGTTAGGTCTAGCGGATGTGGCGGACAGGCCCCTTAAGGATCTCTCGCGGGGTACCCAACAACGAGTTGCAGTGGCGGTTGCGCTAATCCATGACCCAGCTCTTGTATTACTTGATGAGCCAACCCTGGGATTAGATGTCGCCTCCAGTACAGCAGTGGTGGAGGAGATTCGGCGTATCGCTGACCATGAGGGCAAGGGTGTACTTTTGACTACGCACCAAATGGAAGTCGCAGAGGCCCTATGCGACCGCATTGCCATCATTAAGCAGGGGAGACTCCTACTATGTGAGGGTAAGCATGAACTCCTGCACCGGTTCAACCAGCATCGGGTTGCCGAAATAACGATTTCTGGCCATTTATCTCAACAGGAGAGACTGAAACTGTTAGACGTCTACCCAACCCTTGGGATTAATGACGAATCAGATGAGTGCAAACTAGCCCTCCCCCCCTGGGCGAGCCCGCCCCCTGAACAGCTTTTTGTGGATGTCTGGCGTGCTGGAAAGACGATACGGACTTTCAGCCGGGCCACTTCTCTGCAGGAAGCCTTCCTAAAGTTAATCTATCAATCGGATGGTCTAAACCAGGGGGAGGCACAGAAGTGCAACTAGCACGCATGATCTGGGCTGATTTCGTACGCGGATTACGAATATCTACACGCTACCCAATAGACTTCTTCGCTTCGATTGTGACCATGGCAGTCCTATACCTGGGGGTCTACTGGACCAACCGTCTCATCGCAGGGGCAGACATGAATGGCGGTCCTCTGGTTCGTTCTTTGACCGGCTTCGTCATGTGGTACTTCGTAGCTGTCGTTGTTGGCTCTCTAAGTACCAATCTCCAGAGTGAGGCTGAGCAGGGCACTCTTGAGCAACTCATGCTCACCCCAGCCAGTCCGGCTAAAGTCCTATTGTCCCGGCTAACAGCAGTCCTGCTACGCGGTAGCCTGGAAGTTGCTCTGGTCCTGGGAGTAATGGTATTGGCAACCGGAGTACAGCCGGCCCGTGGGCTAATACCCGCGGTACTTGTAATGGGATTAAGCTTGGTTGGGTTGGCTGGTTTCGGGTATACCCTGGCGGGCTTGACCCTGGTGTATAAGCGGGTAGCGGGATTGAGCGGGCTACTTAACTTAGGTCTACTTCTGGTCCTCGGTGTATTCAATAGCGGTTCCGACGGGCTGTTGGCTGTGCTAGTTCGATTGCTGCCATTAGCGTATGGCAACCAACTGGTTCAAGAGGTTCTTGGAGCCAATCCGCCCACCGGAGCCTTATGGACGATCAAATTGGCCACTCTCGCTGTCAACTCTCTAGTTTATCTATCGGTAGGTCTGTTCCTATTTCGGTGGGGTGATCGCAAGGCTCGTCGAAGGGGAGTATTAGCACAGTTTTAGTAGGTGGGGATAGATGGAATATAGTATACGTGAAGACGGTCTTCAGATTGCAAGTATGCATTTGTCGACTCCTACTGTAAGTCTGGTAATATGGGTGCCGGTGGGCAGTCGTTCCGACCCTTCACACCAATCCGGTATTGCCCACATGGTGGAACATCTTGTCTTGTCCCAGTCAATTCCTAACACCCAAAAGTCATTGGTAACTGTCATCGAGAACCTCGGAGGTAGCGTACAGGCTACTACAGAGAAAGAGCATACACGCTTCGAAGTTCGCGTGCCATCCAACCGGTGGACCGCCGCCTTGTATTATTTGGCTAACATTTTTACACCTTTATCGCCGCAGCAAGTGGAGATAGAAGCGACGCGGGTAACCTTATACAATGAACTGATGCAAGCGGGACCTACGGGTCCACTGGGTATCCTTACAGCTCTCGAACAGAAATTATGGGACAACCACCCGCTAAGTAGATCATCTTTTGGAACTCGAGAGGGGCTTCAAAACATATCTATTGAAGATATCGTTGAATTCCATGCTACACACTACCTCACACTCCCTTGCTTATTGACAGCTGCGGGACCTATCGACCATACAAAGTTATTGTTTGCCCTTAATGCATTCCCACCCGCAATTCAACCACTACCAGGCTCCGCAGATCATTTCTCTACGAGCGGCCCCATACCACACGGTCAGCAAGTGCTGTGGCTGGACGAGAGCAATTCAGCCGCCACCATCGCCTTGGGCTTGGCGGGTCCAGGTTCTCGGGACCCGTTGGTCCCCTATCTTACCTTACTTAATCTAGTTCTCAATGTCGGTTCACGAGCTCGACTGCAAACCATGTTGCGTAGAGTGGCCGGGATTTATCGAATCGATGGGCAGGTTAGGGAGTATACCGATTTATCCACCCTTCTATTGTGGACGCGAGTACACGTCGCTCACTATAAGTCCGTCACAGAATCCATCCTTTCGGTTCTCGAAGAATTGTCTACGGTAGGAGCCACCCAATCCGAACTGGATCTGGCCCGCGGAGCTTACCGGTTACATGTCTGTGCAGGGCTCGAGTCCTCCCGCTTGGCGGCGCTGTGGCTAGGAAATAGCTTACTGCGACGTGGGCGGCTATTGGACCTTAAGGAAGCTATGGACGAATTAGATGGGATTGAGCTGGGTAAGTTCAATTACAATCTCCCAGCTTTATGTAATCCTAGCGGGCTAGCACTATGCATTGGTGCACCACGCCAGACTTGGTCTGCTCTCACATGCCTGGGGTCCTTTAGGTGTAGGCATATGTGGAGAGGTCCAAACTGACTACAGGCAAGCGTGTACAACCATCACGTGTCTATTGAAGAAACTATTAGGTCAACGCCCACGATATACGCGACGAGTAACGGTTAATGGCCATACGACCAGGACCGGCGGTAAATAAAGCCCCCTGCGTCGGTAGACGTAGGGGGCTTCCGTGTGGCAGCTCAGCGAGCCGGGAAGTCGAGGGCGGCCATGAAGATCGCCTCGAAGTCGGGGTGAGTGGCCAGGTCCAGGTGGCGAATGCGGCCCGCCAGCGCCTCGGCCCGCCGCCGGGCGGCCCGGGACAGCAGCACCAGCTTGGCGCCCTGGGCGGCGGCATTGCCCACCGGTTGGACCCTGGCCAGAGGCACCGGCGGCAGCAGGCCGATGGCAATGGCCGCCTCCCGCCGCAGGTAGTTGCCGAAGGCCCCGGCCAGCAGGATGCCGTCCAGGTCGGCCGGGCCGATGCCCGCCACTTGCAGGAGCGTGTCCAGCCCGGCCCGGATGGCGCCCTTGGCGAGCTGAAGCTGGCGCACATCCTGCTGGGTCAGGTGCACGGTGTCGGTCAGCCGGAAGCTGCCGTCCTGCACCAGCCGCCCCAGAGGCCCTCGGGGCCGCAGGGTGCCCTGCCGGTCGAGCACGCCGGCCCGCAGCATGGCCGCCACAGCGTCGAGCAGCCCGGAGCCGCAGATGCCCCGGGGGGCGGCCCCCTTGATAATGCCAAGGCGCAGCGACTGCCCGACAAAGTCCACCGCGTCGATGGCGCCGGGGTTGGCCCGCATGCCCTGGCTGATTTCGCCGCCCTCGAAGGCCGGGCCGGCAGGGGCGCTGGCGGCATACACGGTGCCTCGGTGGTGCAGCAGGCATTCGCCGTTGGTGCCAATATCCACCACCGCCAGGGTCTGGTCCGTTTCGTCGATGCCAGCGGCCAGCGCCGCCGCCAGGGCGTCGGCGCCTACAAACCCGGCCACATTGGGCAGGGTGTACACCACCGCATCCGGGGCGATATTCAACCCGATGGCCGCCGCCGGCGTTTCCAGCGCAGCGGTCACCGCCGGCACGTAGGGTGCGGCGGCCAGCCCCTGCACAGGCAGGCCAAGGAAGAAGTGATGCATGACGGTGTTGCCCACCGCCGTGGCGGTACCGATAGCGGCAGGGCTGATCCCGGCCCGGCGGCACAGCCGCTCAGTCAGCTCGTTGACCGCCCGCACCGCCAGCACCTGCATTTCCCGCCCGCCGGCAGGGGCCTGCCCGGCGTAGCTAAGGCGGGCCATCAGGTCGGCGCCGTGCATGGCCTGAGGGTTGGGGGTGCTGGCGGCGGCCAGTTCCTCGCCGCCGGTCAGGTCGAGCAGGGCGGCGACGATGGTGGTGCTGCCCAGGTCCAGGGCCAGACCGTAGCGGGCCGCCGCCCAGGGATCCACCGCCACCGTGCCGTCCAGGCGGCCCATGGCGGCCTTCCCGGGGTCAGGCACCGCCGCGGGCAGGATGCTGACCTGCAGTTCGCCGCCACAGGTATGCTGGCAGCTCAGGCGAAAGCCCAGGTCGAGTTCGGCGGCACTAAGATGTTCCCGGTCCGCCGGGGCGGGCTCGGGCACCTGGCCGCCAAGCTTGACCCGGCACTTGCGGCAGGCGCCGCGGGCGCCGCAGGGGGTTTCCACAAAGAAACCATGCTGATTTAAGGCAAGGTGCAGGCGGAGTCCATCCTCCACCTGCACCTCCTGCCCGGCCACACGGATGACCGCCATTATGCCTGCACCTGCTTTTTGGCTGCCAGCACCCGGAGAGCAACTTGCACCGCTTCCTGAGCGTCCCGGCCGTGGCCGGCGGCACCAATTTCTTCGGCGTAGCGTACCGAGGTGGCCGCACCGCCGATCAGGACCGGAATGTCCTGGCCCTGTTCCCGCAGCAGCTCGATCACTTTCCGCATCTGCGGCATGGTGGTGGTCATGAGGGCGCTCAGGCCGATCAGATCGGCCTTTTCCGCGCTCGCCTGCCGCACCACCTCTTCGCTTTTCACGTCCCGACCCAGGTCGACCACCCGGAAGCCGTAGTTTTCCAGCAACACGGCGCAGATGCTCTTGCCGATGTCATGAATATCGCCCTGCACGGTGGCCATGACGATCGTGCCGACATGGCTCTGGCCGGTCTGGCCCTTTTCCAGTTCCGGCTTGAGCCGGTCGAACGCCTTCTTCATGGCCGTGGCGGAAAGCATGAGTTGCGGCAGGAAGTAGATCCCCTGGCCGAACCGGTGCCCCACTTCCTCGATGGCGGGAATCAGGGCGGCGTTGAGCAGCGCCAGCGGGTCGGCGCCGTTCTGCAGGGTCGGCTCCAGCCGGCTGAGGATGCTGTCCTTATCCCCCTCCAGAATGCAGCGGTACAGGTCAGCCTCCGCCCCGTTCAGGCCGGCCGGGCCGGTTTCGGGGGCAGCGCCGGCGGCTGCCTGCACCGGGGCCTGCACCTGTGCCACCGGCGTTGCCGCCGGGGTGGCGTTCAGCTTTTTGGCCGCCTCGTCCAGGGTGTGGACCAGGGTCTTGCTGCCGAGGCGGGCGACATACTCCCGGGCGTCCCGATCGCGGTTGAGGAAGAGCCGGACCGAGCGGACGACGTCCATCATCCGCTCCTCGTTGGGGTTGATGATGGCCATGTCCAGCCCTTCGGCCAGAGCCATGGTCAGGAACACGCCGTTCAGCCACTGCCGATTGGGCAGCCCGAAGGAAATGTTCGAAACGCCCAGGGAAGTGGACACCCCCAGCTCCTCCTTGACCAGACGCACGGCCCGCAGGGTCTCCCTGGCCTCGGCCTGCTGCGCCCCGGCGGTGAGGGTGAGGACATCAATCACAATATCGCTGCGGTGGATCCCAGCCGCCACCGCCGCATCCACCAGCCGCCGGGCCACAGCCAGCCGCTGGCGGGCGCCGCTGGGAATGCCGTGCTCGTCCAGGGTCAGGCCAAGCACCCCGGCGCCCCAGCGTTTGGCCAGGGGCAGTACCTTTTCCAGCCGCTCCGGCTCGCCGGAAAAGGAGTTGACCAGGGCCTTGCCCACGCAAGCCTGCAGTCCGGCGGCCAGCACGTCGGGTCCGGGGGAGTCGATGCACAGGGGGACGTGGGTCACTTCCTGTACCGTGGCCACCGCCCGGGCCATGGCCGCGGCCTCGTCGATGCCAGGTACGCCCACATTGATGTCGAGCATGGTCGCCCCGGCCGCCACCTGGGTCCTGGCCTCACTGCGTACCCGCTCAAAAAGGCCGTCGCGGATGTCGGCCGCCAGCAGCTTGCGGCCGGTGGGGTTGATGCGTTCACCGATCACCACCGGCAGGTGCTGGTCGAGCAGGAAAACAGACCGGGTACGGCTGCTGAAGGCCGTGGCCCCGGCCAGTTCACCGGAGGCGGCGGGCTTCAGACCCTGCACCGCCGCCCGGACACGGCGGATGTGCTCGGGGGTGGTGCCGCAGCAGCCACCGACCAGCGCCGCACCGGCTGCAACCAGTTTGGGCATGTAGGCGGCGAATTCGTCCGGACCGGTGGGGAAACGGGTGGTGCCATCGGCCTGCAGCTCGGGCAAACCGGCGTTGGGCTGCACGCTCACCGGCACCCGGGCCACCGCTGCCATTTGCCGGACCGCCTCCACCAACTGGTCCGGGCCCACGGAGCAGTTCAGGCCGATGACGGCCGCACCCAGGGCCTGCAGCACCACGGCAGCCGTCTGCGGATCGGTGCCGGTGAAGGCACGTCCGTTGGCGTCGATCGTCATCTGGGCGATGAGGGGGATGCCAGGGGCATGCTCCCGGCAGGCCATCAGAGCGGCCCGCATTTCGTTCAGATCAGCGATGGTTTCTATAATAATGAAGTCCGGCTGCGCTGCCCGCAGGGCGTCGGCCTGGGCGGCGTAATTCTGGTAGGCCTCGGTGAAGGTCGTTTCGCCCAGGGGCTCAATGAGCAGGCCGGTGGGACCCACCGACGCCGCCACCAGCGCCCGGCCGGCCGCTGCTTCCCGGGCAATGCGCACGGCCGCCGCGTTCAGGTCGCGGGTCCGGTGTTCCAGGCCGTAGTGGGCCAGCCGGCAGGGCAGGGCACCGAAGGTATTGGTCTCCAGAATCTGGGCGCCAGCCTCCACATAATCACGGTGAATGGCGGCAATGGCGTCAGGGCGTTCCAGGTTCCACAATTCCGGACAGCCGCCGGCCACCAGGCCGCGGGCCTGCATCTGCGTGCCCATGGCGCCGTCAAACACCAGGACCTCCTTGCCCAGCAGATCCCTGAGATTCATCTTGTCAGCCTTCCCCTTCAGCAGTTCGGTATGTGCAGTCCCGCAGGGTGCAGACCCGGCACCCCACCGGTGCACGCCGGTCCCCGGCGGCGGGCACCCAGCCGAACACCCCTACCACGGTTTTCTGCGGCAGCAGGTAGCCGGCCGGTGTGGCCGTGATGCCGATGCGGGCGGCCTCGGTGAGGCCGAGCAGCGGGTGCAGATCGTTGATGTTCCAGTCGCCGTAGCCGGGGCTGTACAGTTCTGTCGGGGTCAGCTCCCAAGCAGCGGCGCGGCCGGTCAGCCGGGAGCGCAGCAGGGCGGCCCATGCCTGCACTGCCGCCGAACCGGCGGCGTCCAGCACCGTGGCCAGGGCATACTCACCCCCGGCGAAGGCGGCGCGGATGGCCTCATCTACCCCGGCGCCCACGGTGGCGGCCACAACGGTGACCACCTCGGCCCCATGCAGCAGCCGGGCCAGGGCATGGCTCTGCCACTCGTGCCCGGCGGCGGTGCACACCGCCCCCGGGGCACGCCCGGTGACCACGGCGCAATCCACCAGCGCCGCCTGTGGCGCCAGCAGCCCGCCAACCTGAGCCAGGCCGGCCGTTACTTCAGCCTCGGCCCGGGAGGTCATCTGCGTGATCCCCGGCTTGTAGCCAAGATAACGCAGCACGGTGGCCCGGTCCAGGGCCAGGTCCCGTGGGTCGGCGGCTTCCGGCCGGGGCCGGGGGCCGGCGCTCATGCCGATGCCTCGTGCGGCGGTGCTGCCGGCGGGGTCAGGGCCAGGGCCGGGTGGCTGCGACGCAGACCCAGTTCCTCCAAAATGTCCAGCACCCCGATGACGACCCGGGGGGAGTTCATGGGGAACAGGTGCACGCCATGCACGTGCCGGGCGATGCGTCGGATGACTTCACCGGCGATGCGGATGCCCTCGTCGCGGTCGCCGTGCTCCATGCGCGCCACCACTGCGGCGGGAACACGCACACCAGGCACCTTGGTTGCCATGTACAGCGCATTCTTGTAGCTCTTAAGCGGCAGAATGCCATACAGAACCGGGAAGTCGGCCAGCCCGCGGGCAGCCAGCGCCTCCTGAAAGCGAAACACGTCGTCTACGTCATACACCGGCTGGGTCTGGGCGAAATGGGCACCGGCGGCGATCTTGGCCAGCAGGCGGTCCACCTCGGCGTGGGCGTCCGGATTGGCCGGGTTGGCGGCGCAGCCCACGGCAAACCGGGTGGGGATCGTGATCTCCCGCCCGCCCAGGGTGCGCCCGCTATTCAGGGCAGTGGCCAGGGCGATCAGGCCGCTGGCATCCACCTGGAACACCCCGGTGGCGTCGGGCTGGTCGCCCCGGTCCGGGTTGTCGCCCCGCAGGCACAGGATATTGCTTACGCCCAGGCCGGCCGCCCCCAGCAACTCGGCCTGCAGGCCGATCAGGTTGCGGTCCCGGGTGGTCAGGTGGAAGATGCATTCCACCTGCTGGTCCCGCTGAATCAGGTGGGCCAGGGTGATGGGGCTCATCCGCACGCTGGCCATGGGGCAGTCGGCCACGTTCACGGCATCGACCCGCTCGCCGAAGCGGCGGACCAGGGCCAGCACGGCGGAGGGGTCGGGACCCTTGGGCGGGTCTATTTCAACGGTCACCGTAAACTCACGCCGGCTCAAACGATGGAGTAATCTTGCCATAAAACGCGAATTCCCCTTCCCGAGCGAGAAGGGGTGACTACAGGCAAAGCCTGACCCTTCCGCCCTCATCTCCCGGTGCCAGATGGCAGCACCGCAGGAATTGGCACCGCGCAGCGGCTACGCCGCCGGTTGCCGGGCTTCATCGGGCCAGTCCCTCAGCCTGCTCTGGATAAGATGCGGAGCACTATGAACTTGTTGTTTCCAATCTAGCAAAGGAATCCTATAGAAGCAATCCCTACATGATGGATTTGCCAGGGCCACGCAGGTTGGTACTTTCTGGTTTAGCACAGCAGCACCTCTACCGTACCTTATTTATAGCACAGTTATAGGTGGCTTGCAACCATCTGAGGAATATTGTACTGCAATAGTGGTACTGCATGTTGACTTTGACCAGGTTTCCCGGTAAATATCAGGTATGGCGTCTGCTGTTGCTGACCCGCCGTCCCTCCTGCAAGGAGCTGAGATGCATGCATCCCGAAACCAGACTCGTTCACGCCGGTGTGGGACAGGACCCGCGTACCGGTGCCGTCTCCACCCCCATTTATCAGTGCGCAACCTTCCAGCACCCTGGCCTGGGCCAGACGACTGGATATGACTATTCCCGGACCAAAAACCCTACCCGTTCGGCGTTGGAGGCAGCGCTGGCCGCACTGGAGGCAGGCGCCGGCGCCGCCGCCTTCGCATCGGGAATGGCGGCCCTGACCACCGTACTGCACCTGTTGCGGCCCGGGGATCACGTGGTGGTGACCGAAGACCTCTACGGCGGTACCCACCGCCTGCTGACGCAGGTGTTCAACCACCTGGGCCTGGGCCACACCTTTGTGGATACCAGCGATACGGCCGCCACGGCCGCTGCCATTGGCCCCAATACCCGTATGCTGCTGGTGGAAACGCCCACCAACCCGCTGCTGAAGGTGGCCGACCTGCGGGCGCTGGGCGAGGTGGCCCGGCAGCACCGGCTTCTGTATGTGGTGGACAATACCTTCCTGACGCCTTACCTGCAGCAGCCCCTGACCCTGGGGGCGGACCTGGTGGTGCACAGCGTCTCCAAGTATCTGGCCGGACACAACGACGTGGTGGCAGGTGCTGTGGTGGCCCGCACGCCGGAACTGGCCGAGCGCGTGGCCTTTCTGCAGAATGCCACCGGCGGCATTCTGGGTCCGCAGGATGCCTGGCTGGTGCTGCGGGGCATCAAGACCCTGGGCCTGCGCATGCGCCAGTCACAGGAGAACGCCATTGCCCTGGCCCACTGGCTGCAGCAGCACCCGGCCGTAACCCAGGTGTATTTCCCCGGCCTGGCGAATGATCCCGGTTATGACTGTCTGCGGCGCCAGGCCACCGGCCCCGGGGCCATGCTGGCCTTCCGGGTGCGGGATGCCGCCCTGGTGCCACAGGTACTGGCCCGTGTGCGCGTGATTCTGTTCGCCGAAAGCCTGGGCGGGGTGGAAACGCTGATTACCTACCCCTGGAGCCAGACCCATGCCGATGTGCCGGAAAGCGAGCGGCGGCGGCTGGGCGTGGACGACCGGCTGCTGCGGCTGTCGGTGGGAATTGAGCATGCGGCCGACCTGCAGGCTGACCTTGCCCAGGCCCTGGCCGAAGGAGGGGACTGACCGTGCGCCTGGACACCCGCCTGATTCACCCCGGCAACGAACTGGACCCGGCCACCGGGGCGGCCGGGGTGCCGATTTACCAGACCTCAACCTTTAACCAGCCCGGTCTGGACACCCCCGGCCAATATGATTATGCCCGTTCCGGCAATCCGACCCGGGCGGCGGTGGAGCAGGCGCTGGCCACCCTGGAGGGCGGCGCCCGCGGTTTTGCCTTTGCCTCTGGCATGGCCGCCACCACGGCGGTGCTGATGCTGCTATCGGCCGGGGACCATGTGGTGGTGACCGCTGACTGCTACGGCGGCACCTACCGGCTGCTCACCCGGATTTTGAACCGGCTGGGGATCACCGCCTCCTTTGCCGACACCACCGACCCGGCGGCGGTACGGGCCGCCCTGCGGCCGAACACCCGCCTGCTGCTGGTGGAGACGGTCTCCAACCCCTTCCTGGGCGTGACCGATCTGCAGGCCATGGCTGAGATCGCCCACGGTGCCGGCGCCCGGCTGGCGGTGGACAATACCTTCCTGAGCCCCTACCTGTGCCGGCCGCTGGAGTACGGGGCCGACGTGGTGATTCACAGCGCCACCAAGTACCTGGGCGGTCACAGTGACCTGGTGGCCGGGGCCGCCGTGACCCGAGACGACGCCCTGGGGGCGGACCTGTATCTGATTCAGAACGGCACTGGCAACGTGCTGGGGCCGCAGGACTGCTTTTTGCTCAGCCGCGGCCTGAAGACCCTGGGGGTGCGAATGGCCCGTCAGCAGGAGACCGCCAGGGCGGTGGCCCGCTGGCTTCAGGAGCGGCCGGAGGTGCAGGCGGTATACTACCCCGGCCTGCCGGCGCATCCGGGGCATGAACTGGCGGTACGCCTGGGCGGCTTCGGTGCGGTGCTGTCGCTCCGGCTGGCCGACTCGGCCCTGCTGCGGCCTTTTCTGGCCGCCCTGCACCTGCCCCTGCTGGGGGTGAGCCTGGGGGCGGTGGAGAGCATTATTTCGGTGCCCGCCTACCACTCCCACGCCAGCATCCCCGCGGCGGAACGGGCGGCGCGGGGGATCGACGACGGGCTGGTGCGCTTTTCCGTGGGCCTGGAAGACCCGGCAGACCTGATTGCCGACCTGGAGCAGGCCCTGGCGGCGGCCCGAGCGGTCTAAATAACACCATGCGGGCCTGCCGGTTGTAAAAAACCGGCAGGCCCGCATGGCTTATTTCGTGTAATCTGAGCGGCAATTCCGCTTAGTCGGCGGCCACTACCCGCATGCCGTCGGCCAGGATCCGGGCGACCTCCGGCCGGCTGAACTCAGGCGGCGGCAGTTGGCCGGCCCGCAGTAGTTCCCGCACCTTGGTGCCGGAAAGGGTTACATGAGACTCAGCGCCATGGGGGCAGGTCTTGGGCGAGGCCATGGAGCCGCAGGTGCGGCAGAAGAAGGTATGCTCAAAGAAGATCGGCTGAATGCCCAGTTCGCCAGGGGCGAACTCGCTGAAGATCTTCTGCGCATCATAAGTGCCATAATAGTTGCCCACGCCGGCGTGGTCACGGCCGACGATGAAGTGGCTGCAGCCGTGGTTCTTGCGCACCAGGGCGTGGAAGATGGCTTCCCGCGGCCCGGCGTAGCGCATGGCGGCCGCATAGGCGCCCAGCAGCACGCGGTTCGGGGGGTAATAACCCGCCAGCAGCGCATGGTAGCTCTCGACCCGCACCGTAGCCGGGACGTCGTCATCCTTGGTCTGACCGACCAGGGGGTTGAGGAACAGGCCGTCCACGCTCTCCAGGGCGCACTTCTGAATGTATTCGTGGGCCCGGTGCACCGGGTTGCGGGTCTGGAAGCCCACAATCGTGCGCCAGCCGCGCTCGGCAAAGATCCGGCGAGTGTCGGCCGGATCGTAGGCCAGTTCCGGGAAGTTGGGGGCAGTGCGGTTCAGCAGCCAGATGTTACCGCCCAGCAGGGTGTTGCCCTGGGCGTTGAGCTTGCGTACGCCGGGATGGGCCTCGTCGGTAGTGCGGTAGACAAGCCGGGCCTCCTCCTCCTTGTCATAGGTGAAGGCCTCAGATATCTCCAAAATACCCAGGATAGTGCCGTCCGGCCCCTTCAGGGCGACCTCGTCGCCCAGGCCGGCGGCAGATTCCACCGGCAGGGTCACCGGTACCGACCAGGGCAGGCCGCCCGCCAGGTGCATTTCCCGGACAACCCGGGTGTAATCAGCCTTGCCCATGAAACCGGTCAGAGGGCTGAAGCCGCCGGTGGCAATCAGTTCCAGGTCGGAAACGGACCAGGGGCTCAGGGTAATGGCCGACAGCCCTTCGGCCTTGGCCAGGGCGGCGGTACGGGCCTCGCCGGTCAGGATACGGTTAACCAGAACGCCGCCGTGCGGTGCAATCAGGCTCATAAAAACGGGACCTCCCTCTCAGTTATGCGTTAAATGTTGCTGCCCATTTCCTGCGTGGGGTCTTGTTTCAGAACCGGCAGCTTCAGCTTATAGCCGCCGTCCATCTCTTCCTGGGCCACCTTCTCGATTTCTTCCCGCAGAATGCCCAGGATCTCGGCCTCCATTTCGGCCAGGTAGGGGTTCCCCACCGAGCGCGGCCGGGAGGTGCGGACCCGGAATTCAGCCTTGATGCGGCCGGGCCGGGTGGCGAACACCATCACCCGGTCGGCCAGGAAGATGGCCTCACGGATGTTATGGGTGACAAAGAACACGGTCTTGCCGGTGCCCTGCCAGAGGGACACTACCTCGTTCTGCAGGACCTGGCGGGTTTGCTCATCCAGGGCGGCGAAGGGTTCATCCATCAGCAGCATCTGCGGGTCCATGGCCAGGGTACGGGCAATGGCCGCCCGCTGACGCATGCCGCCGGAGAGTTCGTGCGGCCGGCTGTGAATGAAGCGGCCCAGGTGCACGGTCTGCAGGTAGTGCAGCGCCCGCTCCCGGATTTCGGCCTTGCTACGGTTCTGCAACCGCAGGCCGAATTCCGCGTTCTGCAGCACCGTCAGCCAGGGGAACAGGGCCGCCTCCTGGAACAGCATCAGCCGGTCCTGACCGGTACCCTCCACGGGGCAGCCCCCGACCAGGACCTCGCCGGAGTCGGGCCGGGTGAGCCCGGCAATCACATTCAGCAGCGTGGACTTGCCGCAGCCGGATGGGCCGAGCAGCGCCACAAATTCCCCGTCCTGCACCGTCAGGGAGACATCCTGCAGGGCCATGGTGGCTGTGCCAGCCTTATGGGAATCAAAGGATTTGCTGACGTGGCGAATTTCGACAGCCATGTGCGGCCCTCCAGTATCAGGTGCTGCGGATCAGGCCCCAGCGCCGGCGGACCGCCGTCTCCACCCGGGTGAAGAGCAGTCCGTCCATCGCCAGGCCCACGCCCAGGATGACCAGCACAACGGCCACCATCTGGGCGACGTCGTTCAGTTCCCGGCCGACGGAAAGCAGGTGCCCCAGGCCCATGTTGACCGAGAGCAGTTCGGCCGCCATCAGCGACCGCCAGGCAAAGGACCAGCCCTGGCGCAACCCGGCCAGCACGGCGGGCAGGGCGGCGGGCATGATCACCCGGGTGTACAGAACTATTCCCCGTGCCCCCATGTTTTCGGCTGCCCGCAGGTACAGGGGCGGGATGCTCTTCACCCCTGCTTCCACCCCGGCGGCCACAGCGAACAGGGCACCGGCCACAGTGACGAACAGGATGGCCCGTTCATTCAGGCCGACCCAGAGGATGGCCAGGGGAAACCAGCAGATGCTGGGCAGAGCCTGAAAGCCAGTCGTGAGATAGCCCAGGGTGTCACCCACCCAGGCAAAACGGCTGCTGATCAGGCCCAGGGCGACTCCGGCCAGCACCGAAAGTCCGAAGCCAAGGGCAATGCGGCGCAGGCTGGCCGCAGTGGCCCGCAGGATTTCGCCGCTGGTCAGCCCGTCCAGCAGGCTCTGCCCCACCGCCAGGGGCGAAGGAAAGACGTAATCCGGCCAGAACCCGGCCCGGTGCAGGGCAGACCAGACCCCCACCAGCACCACCAGGAACACGGCGCGCCGACCCCAGACACCCATCGGTTCCTCTCCTTTACGCGCCGGTCGTTACGTGCCGGTCGTCTGTTCATGGACGGATTCACGGCCCCCGGCCTGCAGAGCCTGTTCCAGAAGCCTCAGGTCAAACAGACCGCTCAGATCGGGCCGCTGTTTGCCCAGAAAGCCCAGGTCGTAGGCCCGTCCGGCGGCGGTGAGGATCGACTGGGTGGGCACCTGATGGCCAAAACTCACCCGGCTGAGGGCATCGGCCAGCACCTCGGGGGGCAGCGGCCGGCCCATCAACTGCGCCAGGCCGTCGTTCAGACGGGGGCGGGCTTCGTCGGGATGGGCAGCGATCCACCGGGTCATGTCCACATGGGCGCCCAGAAAGGCCCTGACGATTTCCGGGTATTCCTGCAGCATGCGGTTACTGGCGATGATCACGGTGGTGGCAAACTTGCCGTCCGGCCACAGGTCCCGCTCATCAATAGCGATGACGCCGCCGGCCTGGACCAGGCGTGCCCCCCAGGGTTCCGGTACCCAGGCGGCGTCCAGTTCCCCCCGGTTGAACAGGGTCACGATCTCCGGGTTGGCGATGGGCATGATCTGCACGGTGCCGCCCTTGTCGGTAGGCTGGCGGTTGCCACTGCGCAGGAAGTGGCGCAGGGCCACGTCCTGGGTGTTGCCCAGTTGCGGGGTGGCCACCCGCTTGCCGTCCAGGTCGGCCGCCTGGCGCACCTGCAGCCCCGGCCGGGTAACCAGTACGGCGCCGCCGTCGGCGGCTCCGGCCACCACCCGGAATGCCTGGCCCCTGGACTTGACATACCCGTTCACCGCTGGGCTCGGGCCGACATAGGCCAGGTCGAGTTCACCGGCGAACATGGCTTCGATCACGGCCGGACCGGCACTGAAAACGGTGGCCTCCAGCTTGATCCCGTCGCCCAGCGCCCGCTGGTAGGTGTCGGTGGTCAGCCCGATCACGGCCTGGGCGTGGGTGGGGGCGGCGAAATATCCGATCCGCAGCTTTACCGGTTCCCCGGCTGCCGGGCCGCCCCCGGACCGGCTGCAGGCTGCCAGGCTGACCAGGCAGAGCAGCAGGAGTAGCGGTAAGGCCTTGCGCATATGATTACCCCTTACTGTTTGCGGGTAAAGGTGTGCAGACCGCACTCCGTCTTACCCTGGCCGGCCCACCGCCCTGCCCGTTCGTCTTCTCCCGGCCTGGTCGGGCGGGTGCAGGGCTGGCAGCCGATGCTGCTGTATCCCTGGTCCAGGAGCGGGTGGTAGGGGATACCGTTGCCGAGGATATAGTCCCAGACTTCCTTGCGGGTCCAGTGAGCCAGGGGCAGAACCTTGACTACCGGCCGGTCGTCTACGATATGGTACTCCAGCACGTCGATGCTGCTGCGGGTGTCAGACTGGTCCCGGCGCAGGGCGGTGATCCAGGCGTCCAGTCCGGCGACGGCCCGCTGCATGGGCTCGACCTTGCGGATATTGCAGCAGGCATCGGTGTCGGTTTCATACAGGGGGCCGCAGTCGGTCAGCGGCTTGAATTCCACCAGGTTGATCGGATATTGGGCGGTAAACTGGTCTTTGAAGGCATAAGTTTCGGGGAAGTGAAACCCCGTGTCCAGGAAGATGACCGGCACCGTGGGGTCGATGCGGCTGATCATATGAGCCAGCACCACTCCGGCGCCGCTGAAGCTGCAGGTGAGTCCGGCCCGGCCCGGGAAGGTGCGCATGGCCCATTCCAGCACAGTTTCCGGCTTTTCGTCCTGCAACCGCGCCGCCTGTTGACGGACTTCCTCCGGACTAAGCATGGGTGGTCTGCCCCAGGTAGCCCAGCTCCTGGAGCCGGCCGACGATGCGGGCAGCGCTCTGCTCGATTGTTTCGTGCTCGGTTTCCACCACCAGCTCCGGGCTGAGCGGCTCCTCGTACGGGTCGGAAACCCCGGTAAACTGGGGGATTTGCCCGGCCAGGGCCTTCTTGTACAGGCCCTTGACGTCGCGGCGGATGCATTCGTCGAGGGATGCCTTCACGTAGATCTCTACGAAGTTGCCGATTTCCTGGCGCAGGTCGTCGCGGGTGTTCCGGTAGGGGGAGATGGCGGCGGTGATGACGCCCACGCCGTTGCGGGTGAGCAGCTTGGCCACGTAGCCAATGCGGCGGACATTGGTGTCGCGGTCTTCACGGGAGAAGCCCAGCCCCTTGGAGAGATTTTCCCGCACTTCGTCACCGTCGAGGATCTCGATGCCCACCCCACGCTTGCGCAGCTCGGTGGAGACAGCGCCGGCCAGTGTGGACTTGCCGGCCCCGGACAGACCTGTGAACCAGAGGGTAAAGCCGCGTCCGCTCATGGTGTTGGATAACCTCCGTATATACCGTTATTCCGGTCGGATTTGGTACATTTGTTATTGGAGATTTTACTGCCTGAGGCGGGCACTGTCAATCGGTTGACTGTTGATCGGGGGGAAAAAAGAGGCCTGATGCCAGGAGGGGGTTCCTGGTATCAGGCTCCAAACACAAGCCAACTCCGCTACCGCCCACGCCGTGGTCGTCCCGATCCGTTCCCTTCCGGCCTGGTCGAATCTTGAACGGCACCCCGGCGAACACGGCCCTTTCCCACCGGGACGGCTCCCCGGTTGGCGCCGGCTTTGGCCAACCCCCGGCGTGCTCCCACGGGCGGCCGGGGCGTCCGCACACGCTGCTCTGCCGGGGCCGGCTGCGCGGTCCTTTCCCCCCTGAGATTCACCCGCGCCAGCGTGCCCTGCACCCCCTGCTCGATTAACCGCAGAAACTCCTGGTCCCGGGGAGTGGCAAAAGTGATGGCAACGCCGGTCTGACCCGCCCGCCCGGTCCGGCCGATCCGGTGGATGTAGCTCTCCACATCGTGGGGGATATCGTAATTGAACACATGCGTGACGCCCTCCACGTCAATGCCGCGGGCGGCGACATCGGTGGCGACCAGGAACTGCGTTTTGGCCTCCCGGAACCGCTTCATCACCTGTTCACGCTTGGCCTGCGAAAGATCGCCGTGCAGCACGTCGGCGTTGTACCCGCGGGTGGTCAGGGCATCCAGCAGAATGTCGGCGCGGATCTTGGTCCGGCAGAAGATGACCGCCAGGTAGGGGTTGCACCCGTCGAGTTGCTGGCACAGGGCGTCCTGCTTGCCCCGGTCAGTGGTCAACACCACGGTCTGCTGAATCTCATCTAGCGTGACCCGCCTGGTTTGGATTTGTATCTCCACCGGCGTCCGCATGTACCGGCGGGCCAGGGCGCGGATCTGCGCCGGCATGGTCGCCGAAAACAGCATGGTGCACCGGGCCGGCGCGGCCTGGTGAATCACCTGCTCCACCTCGGGCAGAAAACCCATGTGGAGCATCTGGTCCGCTTCGTCCAGCACCAGCATGGAGACCTGTTTCAGGTGGACTGTCCCCCGTCGCAGGTGATCGAGCAGCCGCCCCGGCGTGGCGATGACAACATGGGTGGCGCCGCGCAGTTTCTTGATCTGGCTCTCGACATCCTGGCCCCCGTAAGTGGCCAGGACGTTGGCGCCCACCGCCGGTGCCAGCTTTTTTGCCTCGACCGTGATCTGGATGGCCAGTTCCCGCGTCGGGGTGAGGATCAGCGCCTGTACGGCCGGTTGATTTACGTCGATCCGCTGCATGATGGGCAGCAAGAAGGCCAGGGTCTTGCCGGTGCCGGTCTGCGCCTGCGCAATCACATCCTGGCCCTTGAGCAGCACCGGTATGGTTTGTGCTTGAATCGGGGTTGGCTCTTTGAGTCCGTTGCGTTTTAATGCGGTCACCAATTCGGGGCGGATACCCAGTGCCGCAAAATCTTCGGGCATAAACTGCCACCTTTCTGTCATCAAGGAACGTCTGGATCGTTCTCCCTAGTCTACCACGGTTGGCGGCAAGATGATCGACTGGCGCAGCACGGATGGACTCACATGAATCACCATTCGTACACAGCAGTACAGCTCCAGCCGCAGTGGACAGGTCTCATCCACGCCCAGGGAATAGTCCCCGAGGGCAAGTCGACGGGCAGCATGTCGGCGGTGTAGTCCCGGTCGCTCAGGTAGCGGGCCAGACCGCTGGAGCGTACTGGGGCGCCGTCAATCAGCACCGCCTCCGGCTCCCGCTCGCACTGGGGAAGGCCCTGCGGCGTAGTGCCCGCACACCGCCAGGCCAGGGTGACCGCCATGTCCTGGCCGTGCCAGTCCACCAGATGCAGCACCGGGCTGGTTCCACCCATTGCCGGGATCGGGAACGGGCCGAGGTCCGGGTCGTGCAGCGGCACCGCACCCGCCAGCATGACAGCCAGCCTGGTCAGGGCAGGACGGTCTGCCGCGCTGCTGCTGCAAAGCGGGCGCCGCTGCCCGCTGAAGCGGTTATTGCCCATGTAGGCGGCGCGGATCGGCAAGTCGGCCGCGGCATCAGCGGGGGAGGCGGCGGCTGGCGCTTTTCTGCCATTGTAGATCAGGCGGGGCGGGCACCGACCGGGGCCGCCAACAGGCTCAGGCAGAGCCCCAGCACCACCCCCCCGGCGATCAGGCGGGTCACACGCATCGCCGTTCCCCTCCGTTCTGCCTGTATCATGCAACTTACTCAGGCGCGGTACGCCGGCTGCGCAATGGCCGGCCCGGCCTGGTGCCGGGCCGGCCATTGCGGCTATTTGACCCCGAATTCGGCCAGCATGCCGGCCTCGTAATGGCCGGGCAGGAAGCAGGCCAGTTCAAACTCGCCCTTGTCGAGGGTCACGAAGGTTAATTCGGCGGTGGCTCCGGGCTGGATGTCTTCGACCTCCAGGGCGTAATGGTCTACAGCCAGTTCGTGCACATGCTGGCCGACGTTCCTGATCTTCAGGGTCAGCTTGGTGTCCACCGGGACCTCAATCCGTTTCGGCTCGATGCCGTAGTCGTCCAGCTCCACCTGGATCGTCTGTTCTTGCTTGAAGGGGATTTCACCCTGGGGCTGGCGCAGCACCAGTTCCGCCGGGACGGTAACGCCAACCAGGGCGCCGCCCTTTTCCAGGAGCTGCGACAGCTTCATGTTCTCTTCGTCCAGTTCGAAGGCCCTGGGCTTTTCCTTCCTGAACTCGTGAACCAGTTCTTCAATGCCCTGGTCGATGTGAATCTTCAGTTTTGCATCTTTTTCATCGATGGCTGCAGCTACCTGATTGTAGGAAGTCCGGAACTTCTGGAAATGCCCCTCAGCCTGGGCAAAATCATCGGCACGACCCTGCTGGTTCATGGCTCGCAGTTCCTCCAGAGCCTTGATGAAGTGGGGCGTCAGGGGGTGGGCGGCCGGAGTTGCGGCGGCCGTGTCGGGTGCCGGTGGCTTTGGTTCACCGCCGGTGCAGCCCACGGCGACCGTGGACAGTAGTAGGATGGCAACGAACCAGGCCGGGAGTCTGACCACTTGGGTACACCTGCTTTCGTGGTGGCGTTGGTGATGACTTTCCTTATGGCTTGCGTTGCTTGCGCCGGGCAGCCAGCAGCCGCGCGGTGAACAGGCCGGCATCGTCCGGCTCGGCCGCGGCTGCCGCGGGGGCCGGTTCCGGGATCGGTGGCGGCGGAGCGGCGTCCGGCGGGCCAGGGGCCGGCGAGACGGAGGCCGCCACTGCCCCCCGCTGCCGCTGCTTTTGTTCCCTGGCCCAGGCGGCGATGTTGGCCGCCGCGGCCGTTTCCGGGGCCGGGGTGGCCTGGCGCTGACGCCGGGCCGATACCAGATTGCGCAGGTCCCGCGCCGTGAGCGCCAGGCGGCGCATGGCAATGTCGACCGGCCAGAGCAGCAGGGCGGCGATGAGCAGCCCCTGGGCCAGGGGAATGGCCCCCGGTGCCCGGGGCAGGTCTGGAGCAAAGGCGGCAGCCGGGGCGGTGAGATCCTTCACCTGCCCGGCGGCAGCCCGGGCCACCTGCCGCAGCAGGGGTTCATCGCTGCCGGCGGCGGCAAATTCCGGCGAGTAGGGCACCAGCAGGCCGGCCGAGCCGACCCGTACGCTCTCCTTGCCATTGACGGCGCTGAGCATGAGCATGTAGGGGCCCACCTGGGGTACGGGCACATCGCCCTCGTACTGGCCGGGGCCGGTAGCTGCCAGGGTGGTGACAGACGGCGTGCCGTCGGGCCGCAGGGCCACTGCCGCCAGCGAACCCGGCCAACTGGTGGCGGCGCTGTCCCGGTTCAGGGCGGCCAGGGCACCCGGCCCCAGCCGGGCCTGAACCCGGGCAACCGACCCGCGGATCTCGGTGTGCAGTTCCAGGTCCCCGCCGCCCGCCGCCGGCAGGGTCCATCCGACCAGGTTGCTCAGGAAGCGGGCAGCACCAGGCCAGTTCAGGAAGTCGCCGGTCCAGAGGCCGGCGGTGTCGGTGGTCCAGGCCACCGCCCGACCCATGCCGATTTGCCAGGCGGCCAGCACCGGGTCGCCCAGCGGGCTCTGCAACACCACCCGGGCCACCGGTTTGGCGGTGGTGCCCACGTAGCCGTGCAGCACCGGGAACTCGTTCAGCCCCTGCAGCAGCGGGTGGCTGCCCAGGGCCACGGGGCCGAAGTCCAGCTCCACCACGGCGGAGCGGGCGGTGGCCTGGGCCTCCTTCAGCAGAATCTCCGGCACATGGTTAAAGTCGGTACCCAGGTAATAGCGGCCGCCGCCCCAGCGCGCCATGTTCTGCAGCAAAATGAACTCCTCGGGCCGCATCGGGTTCACGTGGATGGTCGAAAGGGTGATGCCGTCGGCGGCGATCGCTTCCACCGCCGCCCGGTACTCGCCCATGCCGGCGGCCTGGGCGTCGCCGTCGAACACGGCGATGATGTGTTTGGTTTTGGCGTCGGCCGCCTTCAGCACCCGGTGTGCTTCCCGCAGGTAATCAATGTAATGCGGCGGGTCGCCGGGGCTCATGGCATCGATGGCCTGGTTAATTTTGTCCTTGTCGGTTACGTGCTGGAGCGGTACCGCCCAGCCGGCGGTGATATCGTTCACCGCCACCTGGTCCTTGGGGCCGAGCAGGCTGACCACGGCCTTGCCGGCTTCCTTGCCGATGTTGGTCTTCCAGTCGCCCTCCAGGTTTTCGATCAGCAAGGCCAGTGCCACCGCCGGAATCTCCTTGCGCTGGGGAACATCCATTTTCACCGGCAGCAGCGCCTCCAGCGGGGTACCGGCGTAGCCGCCCATGCCAAAGCTATGCTGCCCGCCCAGGGCGACCAGACCGCCGCCCCCCTCCCGCACGTAGGAGCTGAGGGCACGCTGGGTCTGCGCACCCAGGGTCAGGGCGGGTGCATCGGCCAGCACCACGGCGGCGTAGCGGGCAAAGGCGGCGGCGTGCTCCGGCAGGGCGCTGGCCGGGCGGACAGTCACTGTCACACCGGTGGCGTTCAGGGCCGCCGCCATGTTGGCGCCGGCGCCGGGGTAGCCTTCGGCCACCAGTACCTCCGGCGGCCCCTGCACTTGCACCAGGGCGCCGGCCTGGTTGTTCTGCGCGAGGGTATCCTGTTCGGCTTCCAGGGTGACCCGCAGCCGGTGGTGGCCAGGGGCGGGGCTGCCCAGGGTGATTTCCAGGGTGCGGTCACCGGCGGGCAGCTCCACCGGCCGGGTCTCCACCAGGGTGCGCTCATCGTAAACACGCAGAATGCCGCGGGTGGCCGCCCCCGCCTGCAGGGTGACCTTCATGGTCAGATCCTCGCCGGCCCGCAAGTGCGTAGGGGCATCCAGGTAGCGCACCAGTACCTCCGGCCCCTGCGGGATTTGCAGCGGCACCACATCGACAGTAATGCCGCGCTGGCGCAGCCGGGTTGCCTCGGCCAGGACGTTGCCCTGGGTTTCGCGGCCATCGGTCACCACAACGATCCGGGGCCGATAGCCGGGCGGGAGCAGGGCCGCCGCCAGCCGCAGGCCACGCTCCAGGTCGGTATGGTCCTGGCCGACCACCGATCCGAACCGTTCGAACCGGGGCGAGGCCGAGGGCGGCACCTCGACCTGCACGTCCTGCCCCACCGCCACCACACCGGCCACATCGCCGGGCCGGCGGGCCTCCAGGGCCTTACGCACGTAATCCTCCTGTTCGGTGCGTACAATCGCCGTGGAGGCGCTGAGGTCGGCCACGAACACCACCGCCTGGTGCGGGGCAGTGAAGATCAGGTGCGCCCCGGCCAGGGCCAGAATCAGCAGGGTGACGATGATGACCCGCAGGGCAGTATAGGCAGTCGGAATCCGGCGGCCGGTGTGACCGGCGCAGTCAGTGCGGCCGGAGGCCGCGGCGGTGGCGGACTTGCCCGCCCAGTGCAGGCCAATGCGGCTGCCGAGCCGGCGCAGGGCCGGCAGCAGCAGCGGCCAGGCCGGCACCAGCAACAGCAGCAGCAACCAGGGGCGGTCAAAACGCATGCCCACGGCGATACACCCACCATTCGAGGCCTACTGCCCCCAGGGCCAGGGCTGCCAGGTACGGCCACAGGTCCAGAGGCACCCGCCGCGGCTCGGCCGGGGTGGGCGCCGCGCCCGCCGGCAGGTTCAGCCGGTCGGCCGGGGTCAGGTCAGAGGCCAGATTGGAAAAAACGTTCACGGCAAAGGTCGAGCGGCGGGTGCGGTCGGCCAGCACCTCCTCTACCTCATACAGCCCGGGCTGGTCGGTGGCAGTGAAGGGCAGCCCTTCCAGCCGGTCGGCCGGCCATTCCTGGCGGGTACCGTCCGGCCTGACAATCCGCATGGCCTGGGTGCCGGGCCAGGGCCGGACCGTGACCGGCTGGCCCGGCCGCACCTGGGCCGGATCTACCGGCGACGGCGGCAGCAGGTGCTGCAGCAGGTTCTGGATCAGGATCGGGAAGGCGGGCTGCAGGGGCAGGTCGCTGTCCCGCACATCGAAGGCCAGCGTAACCTGGCGGCCCTCGCTCCAGAGCAGGGGCAGGTCGCCGGCCTGCCAAAGGACCCGGGCATCCGGCGAGGGCACCAGTTGCCGGGCCTGGGCCACGTGCACCTGGCCGGCGTCCACATGCTCCAGCAGGGGCGTGTGGGCCGCTACGGCCACCGGCGCCGTGACGGCGACCAGGTCACCGGCGGGCGGGGCCAGCCGGATCACGCTGCCGGTTGGCGGCGTTGGCGGCTCCCAGCCGTCGAGCACGGTCAGGTCAAAGGCGGTTGCCGGATACTGCTCCGGGGTGACCACGGTCACCTCGGTGCCACTCACTGCCTGCAGGGCGCGGGCCAGGAAGGGGTTGCCCCGGGTGACCAGCAGCACCCGCCCGCGCACTGCCCCGCCTGGCATGTGCCAGGCCCGGTTATCGAGCCCCAGGGCGTCGGCCCCCGGCAGGCGGACCTCCAGCAGTCGGGCTGTGGCCGGAACCGGCCAGGTAAAGGCCCGGGTCTCGCCCGGGTTCAGGGTCTGCTCCGCCACCGCCAGCAGGGCGCCATCGGCCCAGAACTGGACCGCCGCCGGAGCCGGTTCGGGTCCGAAATTGGCCACCTGGGTGAGGGCAGTGCGCCCGCCGTCCCCCGGCCGGGAACTGAAGGCAGTGACGGCCAGGTTTGGCTGCGGGGAACCCACGGGAATGTAACGCACCGGTACCGGCACCCGCGGCAGTTCGGCGGTGTTCAGGTAATGCCCGGTGCCAATCACCACAATCTCCGGGGCCGGGCGGCCCTGAACCAGTGACAGGGCCAAGTCCAGGCCGGCGGCCAGGTCGGCATCGCCGGCGCCGGGTTGCGCCCGGTCCAGGGCCTGGCGCAAGGCGCCGCGGTCGGTGGCGGCAGCCACCAGTACTTCCGGGGCGCGGGTAAGTAACACCAGGCTCAGGCGGTCGCCGGGGGCAAGGTCGTCGATCAGTTGCCCCGCCGCCCTTGTGGCCTGCTGCCAGCGGCCGTCGGAGGCCTGCATGGCGGCGGTGCCATCGAGCAGCACCACCAGGTTGCCGCCGCTACCGGCGGTAATGAACCGGAACGGGTGCGCCACCGCCAGGGCCAGCGCCAGGGCAGCCAGGACCTGGAGCACCAGCAGCCAACTGAAGCGCAGCCGCTGCCAGGGGCGGTTGGCCCGCTGGTCCAGATCGGCCTGCTGCCACAGCCAGGTGCTGGTGATGATCCGCTCCTGGCGCTGCAGGCGCAGAAAGTACAGGGCGATAATGCCCGGAATCAGTGCCAGGAAGCCGAGCGCCGCCGGAAGCAAAAAACCCATGCTGCGCCCTCCCCCCTAAGCGATTACACCGGCTTGCCGGCAAAGGGTCATGACCGCCGTAGCCAGGTCCAGGTTGGCGGGCAGCCGCAGGTACACCGCCCCCCGGCGGCGGCAGAAGCCTTCCAGTTCCGCCAGGTACGCGGCCAGCCGCTGCCGGTACGCCGCCACCGTGGCTGGGGCCACCGTCACCTCGGCCGGCCCGGCGGCCGCCTCGACATCGACCAGGCGCCAGTCCCCTTCCAGGTCGGGGTCCAGTTCAGTCGGCGCCAGCACCTGCGCCAGCACCACGTCATGCCCGGCCGCCAGCAGGCGGGTCAGGCCCGGCGTGCAGCCGCCGGGGTACAGGCCGTCGGTCAGGACAATGCTCAGGCCTGGCTCCCGGGAGCGCAGGCCCGCTTCGGCCAGGCCCTGGTTCAGGTCGCCGGTGGCGGTGGCGGGCAGGTCAGCCAGGAAACGCCAGATCCGTTCGGCCCCGGCCTCGCCGGTGACGGGCGGCGTGGACTGCACGCGGCCGCCGCCGCAGGTGGCCGCCTCGACCCGGTCGTAGCGCACCAGGGCCACGTACGCCAGGGCCCCGGCCAGGCTGCGGGCCAGCAGCCACTTGTGGTCATGGTCCATGGACCGGGAGTTGTCCAGCAGAATCCGTACCCGCAGATTCTCCTCGGCCCGGTAGATACGCAGAAACAGCTTTTCCAGGCGGGCGTATACGTTCCAGTCCAGGCGGCGGAAGTCGTCGCCGGGAACGTAGTTGCGGTAGTCCATCAGTTCCACCGAAGACCCGGCACGCACGCTGCGCCGCCGGCCCGCCCCGGCGCCGGGCTGCATCCGGCGCCCCTGCAGGCCCAGGGCC
Source organism: Clostridia bacterium (assembly GCA_036676195.1). GTDB lineage: Bacteria > Bacillota > Sulfobacillia > Symbiobacteriales > ZC4RG38 > JAKFDK01. Next base: position 54,223 of record JAKFDK010000056.1, read on the forward strand.
CGCAGCCGCTCCAGCAGGTCCGGGGTCAGGCCCAGTTGCCCGGCACTGGCGCTCATGCCTGCACCGCCGCCGCCGTGATCGCCGCCACCACTGTATCGGCGCTGATGCCGTCGGCCTGGGCCTCGAAGTTGAGCCCCAGCCGGTGACGCAGGGCCGGGGCGGCCACGGCGGCCAGGTCGTCGCTGCTGACGTTAAAGCGCCCCTCAAGCAAGGCCCTGACCTGGGCCGCCTGCACCAGCGACTGCAGGGCGCGCACGCCGGCGCCAAAGCGCAGATAGCGCTTCACCTCCGCCGGGGCACCGGCCTGGTCCGGCTGGCTGAGCACCACCATCCGTACGGCCTGCTCCCGCAGGTGTTCGGCAATGGGCACCTGCCGGGTCAATTCCGGCCGGGCCAGGACCCGGGCCGCCTCGGGCACCGGCTCCACCTGCGGCGGCTGCGGATGCAGGGTCAGGTCCAGAATTTGCCGCAACTCGGTGGCGGCGGGAAACGGGACCAGCACCTTGAAGAAGAAGCGGTCCAGTTGCGCCTCGGGCAGGGGGTAAGTGCCCTCCTGCTCCAGGGGGTTCTGGGTGGCGAGCACAAAAAAGGGCCGGGGCAGTTGCCGGGTTTGGTCGCCCACGGTAACGGTCCGTTCCTGCATGGCTTCGAGCAGGGCGGACTGGGTCTTGGGCGTGGCCCGGTTGATCTCGTCGGCCAGCACCAGGCTGGCAAAGATCGGGCCGGCCTGAAACTTGAACTGGCGGGTACCGGACTCCTCGCTGATGATATTGGTGCCGGTGATATCGGCGGGCATCAGGTCAGGCGTGAATTGGATGCGGCTAAAGGACAGGCCGAGCACCTGCGACAGGGTACGGACCAGCAGCGTCTTGCCCAGGCCCGGTACGCCTTCCAGCAGGGCGTGACCCCCGGATACCAGGGCGATCATGACGTCGCGCACAACCTGCTGCTGGCCGACGATGGCCCGGGCCACCTGGGCCTCCATGCGTTGCACTGTTTCCACCAGGCTGATGGCGTCGGTGGTCTCTGCTGCCATCTATTGCGCCTCCTCAAGGGCGTTAAAGTAGTTCTGCACGGTGCTGCGCAGGTCGTCGGGGATGGGGCTGTTCTCCAGATGGTCGCGGGCGGCCTGGGCGAAGTCGGGCAGCACTTCCTGAAAGTTCACCCGCCGCCCCGGCGTGGCCTGGCCCCGGGGACCTTGCTCCTGTTCACTCGGACCCTGGCCCGGGGTACCGGCTATGGTGATCTGCTCGAACCCCCCCGCCGCCTCGCCACGGCCCGGACCGCCCCGGCTGCCGCCGCCCAGACCGCCGCCGGTGCCCTGACCCTGACCCTGACCCTGACCCTGGCCCTGACCCTGACCCTGACCCTGACCCTGACCCTGACCCTGACCCTGACCCACCACCTGCCGGCCTTCCTGGCCCCGGGCGGCCGCCGCCACCTGGCGGGCCATTTGCTCCAGCCGGCCGGCGGCGCCGGTCATGGCGGCAGCAGTGGCCACCGCCCGAGCATCGGCGGCCATTTGCTGCCCGGCCTGCCGCAGCGCTGCACCGGCCGCGGCCGCATCGCCCCCGGCCAGACCGAGCCCGGCCGCCTGCAGGCTTTGGGCCAGCGCACCGTCGGCAGCGGCAGCGACGGCCGCCAGTTGCATCTGCCGGGCCAGCGCCTCGCGTTGCGCCGGCGTCAATTCATCGAGTTGCGCCGCCAACTGTTCAGCCGCCCGGGCCATGGCTTCCGGGTCCTGGCTCTGCAGCGCCTGGGCCAGCGGCTGGGTCATGGCGTTCTCCGCCAATGCGCTGCCGGCGCCGCCAAGGGCAGCCATGGCACCGGCGGCCTGGGACCCGGCCAGCGCGGCCAGTTCCTGTTGTGCCCGGTCCAGTGCCTTTTGCGCCATTTGTTCCATCTTCTGTGCGTCACCCTGGCGCAGGGCCGCGGCCAGTTCCCGGTCCAGGCGCTGCAGAGCCTCAGCCAGCCGCGCCTGCGCCTCGGGGCTGAGCGGCGCTGCCGCCGCCTGCTGCACCTGCTCCAGTTGCGCCTGCGCCGCCGCAATGGCCTTTGCCGCAGCCTGTTGCCGCCGCACCCGCTCGCTTGGTGGCAAATAAGCCAGAACAGCGGCAGCCACGGCCAGGGCCGCCGCCGCCGCCAGCAGGCGCCGGTTCCAGGGCAGCGGCAGATAATCGGCCGGCCGGTGCCCGGCAGCACGGCCGACGGCGTCCCGCTGCAGGGCCGCCACCAGCGGCCCCGTTTGGTTGGCATAGTCCCAGGCCGTGGCCAGGCGGTCCTGCAGGCCCAGGGCCCGGTCAGCCGACCGGGAAGCTGCGGCCAGGCCAGGTCGGCGCCAAAAGGCGAACAGGCCGGCGCCCAGCAGCAGGGGCACCCCTGGTATCAGGGCCAGGCCAGGGGCCGCAGGCAGCCAGCGGTAACGGGCCACCAGCAGCGCCACGGCGGCGGCGGCCGCCCAGATTACCAGGGCCAGCGTGCAGTACCGCATCAGTAAGGCTGTCAGCAGGCGCTGCCGCCAGGGCGCCAGTAACGTCGGCAGCGCCGGTAGATCGTTCCGCCTGTCCATCAGGCCGCCCGCCGGCGCTGCAGGCCACCGAACACACGGCCACGGGGCCGCGGGTCCAGCCGCCACCAGGCGCCGCAGAAGAACAAGGCCGCCAGCCCCGTACCGCCCACCAGGTAGACCGCCCAGGCCGGCGCCCAGGTGGCCTTGTTCAGTTCCTGCACCAGTTCGCCGGGGATGATCCCACCGGAAACGCCCACCACGCCGGCGGCCGAGACAATGGCCACCCCTGGATTCAGGTACATGGCGGCAGGCAGCAGGGCCTGGGTACCGCCGTTTTCCAGCTTGACCTCGCGGATCGACATCCCCATCGGTCCGTCAGTGACCAGAATCGTGCCGGGCGGCGCCTCGTTACGGGGGATCCGCTGGGCGCCGATGGCCGGGGACAGCGCCCCGAACAGCACCGTGCCCAGTCCCATCACCACCGCCAGGACAATGCCGAGGGCGGTGGCGGCGGTGGTGCGCCGTACGATGGTGGAAAAGAACAGGCCGCCCGCCCCCATGATCAGCGCCGTCACCATCTGCACAGCAATGGTCCGCACGACCAGCCCGGCGGGAACGCCGCCGAACAGGAAGACCAGGCTCAGCAGCGGCACCGAGGCCAGAATCAACAGGATCACGAAGGCCAGGCTGGTCACCAGCTTGCCAGCCACAATGCTAAAGGCGCTCAGCCGGGTGCTCAGCAGCAGATCAAAGGTCTGGCGGTCTTTTTCACCGGCGATGGCACCAGCGGTGAGGGCCGGGGCAATGAGCATGACCAGGGCGGTCTGCAGAATGCTCAGAATCCCAAACACATTCACACCCATGGAAGCCATCTGCGGGCCGTACACGACACGTTGGTCGTCCAACAGCCCGAGCATCGCCAGGCTGATAAAGGCCAGCAGTGTCACATAGGCGGTCAGCAGCACTGGCGCCGTCCAGCCGCGCATGCGGCCGCGTAATTCCTTCATAAGAATGGCGGTCATACGGGCACCTCCTCAGTATGCCGGAGGAACAGTTCCTCCAGGCTATCCTGGCGCCGCACCAACGAGAGCACCGGCACGCCCGCCCCCACCAGACTCTGCAGCAAGGCCACCTGGGCCGCCTGGTCGCCGGTAAAGCGGGCCGTCAGCCGGTTGGCCCCCGCCTCCACCGCCGTTACGTCCAGACAATCGGCCAGCACCGGTAGATACGGTTCGGCTTCCCCGAGCACTTCAATTTCGAGTACGGCGCCCTGCCCCAGCCCCCCCAGTTGGTCCAGGGGGCCGGCTGCCATCATCTTGCCGCCGGAAATGATGCCAGCGTGCGTGCACATCTCAGCCAGTTCGGGCAGAATGTGCGAGGAGATGATCACCGTCTTGCCCATCCGGCTCAGTTCCTGCAGCAGTTCCCGCAATTCTGCCCGGGCCCGCGGGTCAAGTCCGGAAGCCGGCTCATCCAACAGGAGCACCTGCGGATCGTGGACCAGGGCCCGGGCCAGGCCCAGGCGCTGCTTCATGCCCAGGGACAGCCCCATGACCCACTCATCGCGCTTGTGGAACAGCCCGACCAGTTGCAGCAGGTCGTCGGCCACCCTGGCGCGCTGGGCCCGGGGCACCCGGTTGGCGGCGGCATAAAACTCCAGATACTCATGGCAGTTCAGGCCCTCGTATACACCAAAGTGGTCCGGCATGTAACCCACCATGCCGCGCGCCTGGTCAGGGTCCCGCAGCACGTCCACATCGCCCATAAAGGCCGCGCCCCCGGAGGCAGAAAGCAGACCGGCCAGGATGCGCAGGGTGGTAGACTTGCCGGCACCGTTATGGCCGATTAACCCGAAGATGGCGCCCCGCGGCACATGCAGGTCCAGGCCCTGCAAGGCGAAGGTGTTTTTGTACTGCTTGGTCAGCCCGTTAATGCGAATCATGTCAGTTTACCCTCCCCGTCAGCGCCAGGCTGGGAATGCCGGTGGGGAAGGGCTCCTGGCCGTTGCGGCCAATGCGGGCCCGCACCTTGCGGGTGGCATTCACAAACCGCTGCGGCTCCGCCACCGTGGCCAGGCGGCCGTCGAAGGCAAACTCCCGCCAGGTGCCGGCCTGCCAGTCCCACAGTTCCACCCGCAGGTCACCGGGCCGCTGCGGCCCCTTGAACAGCGGCACGTGCAGATCCATGGCCTGCACCGCCGCAGCCGCCACCGGCAGGTCGAAGTCCACCGTGGCCGTACCCTCCATGGGCAGGCTCCAGTTGTCCGGGCCGCCCACATAGCCCTGCCCGTCCCACGCCACCAGCCGCCCCTGCAGCACGCCGGCCGGCAGAGTAAAGTTGCCCTTGCCTACCGCCACCTGCCCCGGCTGAATGACCGCCGCCGTCAGGTAGGGCTGAAACTTCACCCCGTTAATACTCACGCCGCCGGGCGCCCAGTCGGCCCAGCCGATCACCAGCGGTCGGCCCGGGTCAACGGTAACCTGGTTCAAGGCTTCGGCCAGGTTCATGCGGCGGAAGAGCTCGGCCTCTTCATCGCTCATGTTGCCACCCTGCCACCCATTCGGCTGGTAAGCCCGGCGCAGGGCCATATGCAGGGCGTTGGGGCCAAATTCTTGCGGCTGGTTGTTGAGCAAGTCCAGGCTGACCTGTGCACTCTGGCCGGGCGCCAGTTCACCCACCAGCGCCGATCCGGTACCATAGATGACTGCCACGCCCTTGAGCGGCAGGTCGGTCTGATTGGTCACGGTGCCCGTCAGGCCGTTCTCGCCCAGGGTAAGGACAGTCTCCAACTGGCCGGGACTGGGCACGGTGGCCTGGCTGCCAATGGCCCGCATGGTCCACAGGCCCAGCGGATGCAGGCGCACCGGGCCAGTGCCGCCGCCGCCGATTTCCACCCCTACCGGCAGGTTCTCCCCGCCGCCGGACCGGTAGGAGCCAGCGTAGGGGATCGTCGCCTCCAGCGGCATTTGCCGGTCGAACTCGACCCGTGCATCGACCTGGGCGGGCAGGAACACACCCAGTATGGTGCGCACCCGGGCCGTGTCGGTATGGTCGAGTTCCACCACCGATACCTGGTGGGCCAGCGTCTTCGCCGCGGCGCTGGAGCGGGACTGCAGCCAGGTGCCGCCGGAAAACAGCAGGACCAGCACCGGAATGGTCACCCAGGCCCACTCCGCCCGCCGCAGGCGCCGCAGCACCAGGAAGTTCACCGGCCCCAGCACCAGCACATACACCAGCAGGCTGGTGGCCAGCCCACGCAGGGACGGCATGCTGCCAACCGGCAACTGCTGGGCCGCCTGGGCGAGATTTTGCCACCGGTTCATGCCCCGATCACCCTTTTCCCACTGTGCGCCAATGGGGGTGGAGAGCAGGAGCCGCTCCCAGAGCCGGGTACTGCCGGCCCAACCGTGGACCGGCTGCAGGGTGGGATCATAGGCCAGGTAGGCTACAGCACCGGCGCCGTGGTCCCAGATGGCAGCCAGTGGGATGTCGCCGGCCGCGGCCAGCACACGGGCACCGGTGATCCGAGCCCGGGAAACCTCGGTTTCGGCCGCCAGGGGCGTCTCCACCCAGGCGCCCAGGGGAGCCAGACTGGCCCTGACCTGGCCCTCGGATTGGATCGGCAGCCAGGGCTGCCACGGGGTCAACGTCTTGCGGGCCTCCGGCCCGCCGACCAGTACCAGCAGGCCGCCTTCCCTTACCCAGTCCTGTACAGCCTGACGCTGGGCCGCTGTCAGCTCGGCAGCCGAGAAGTTGCTGACCACGAGCATGTCCAGGCTCTGCAGGGCCTGGGTCCGATCTGGTACGGCGGCGCCATCCAGCTTCACCAGTTGCACGCTGCGGCCGTTGGGCAGGCGCAGCGCCGCCAGGGTGGCCACGTCTTCCCGGTCCGGCCCGAGCAGGCCCACCAGGACATCGCCGCTATATTGAAAGGTAAGCTTTTGTTGGGCTATTTCTTGCCCCGCCACCAATAGTCGCACCACGGGGCCCTGCCCGCTATGGTCAGTGGGGGCGTAGACCATGAAGCGCTTCTTCCCGCCGGCGGGCAGTGCCACCGGCAGCGACTGCCGAATTTGGTAAGGCGCCGGCGGTCCGTACTGAGGCGTGTGGTCCCAGACGAGTTCGCCCTGCAGTTCCTGGCCGTTGTTTTCAATCTCGACAACCAGAGGCACCCATGCCGCAGGCTTCACCCGACCGTCGAATCCCACGGTGGCCGTCAGACGCACACCGTCGGCAGCGCCGGCCGCACCGGCTACCGCCGGCCACAGGAACAGCATCATGGTCAGCAACGCCAGCAAGCCTGTTCTTCTACCCACGCCACCCGGCACCCCTTTTCGTTGTATCTCCCCCGGTAATGCGGCAGCAGGGCAGCCGCCGAACTTTCCCCTTGATGGACGCTTGAACAACATAAAACGTTTCACCCCACCGGTAATTCGCTCCCTGGTATTGGTAATCCCCCCACCCGCAGTCAATGACACCAGGGCCGACCATACCGGTCGGCCCTGGCGTGTGTAAGAGGCCAATACCCTGCATCACCGTCCCCAACGTGGGCGCAGTGCCTGTAGTTCCCGCTGACCCGGAGAAACTGGGCGTACAGTTCCGCCGCCCCCGGCGCCGTCCGGGCCGGCCGGTGCCGGAGCTTTGCGGCGGTCCAGCCACTCCCGGTAGCCGCCTGGAAACCATTCCAGCCGGCCGTGCTCCAGCGCCAGGACCCGAGTTGCCACCCGCTGAAGCAGATACCGGACAGACCACCGGCCAGTTCCAGCGTGCGGGTGGCGACCTGATCGAGGAACCAGCGGTCGTGGGAGACCACCAGGATCGCGCCGCGATACTCCCGCAGTGTGGCTTCCGGTCGTATCCCCGTGGTCTTGTACTGGCAGATGCAGACAAGTGCCAGGCAGGCGCCAGACAAAGGCGCCACCGATGGCAGGACCGGCCTAACTGTTGCGACCCCGTCGGAGTCGCCCCTATGCAGTTAGCGAACGGTCTGCCAGTTGCTCATCGATGGAGTACCTCCGCCCATGTGGCCACAGTTTATGGTTCTTCATCCAGAATATCGATCAGGCCGGTCACTGTCAACGGACTGGGAGAGCTGCCCCCGCCGCTTTACCCCCGTTGCGCCGGCCAGGAGCCCTGCTGTTTACGAATCAGAACGATCTGCCCCGTGTGGTAGGCGTCATGCAGGATCACGTGTGGCAACTGCTCCCCCAGTGCGGCGGATGCAACCGGTGACAGCGGCTGGTCGGGGCCGGCCTCACAACACCCTGCCAGCACCTGGCCGAGTCCGGCGGCGATCCGATGCGTCCGCTCCAGCGTCGCCGCCCAGCCGGCGACATCGGTAGGATCGCCGGGGTCGCTGAAGGTCGCATCGTTGTCTGGCAGCTCCGGCCCGAAGGACGCGCCGGTCAGGCGGCAAAGCAACCGTTCGTTGTAGTAGTTCAGGTGATTCACGGTCTGCCAGATCGTATTCCCGCCGCCCGGCGGCAGCCAGGCCGCCTCAGCCGGCCCCACGCCGGCGAGGGCCGCCGCCAGGGGCGGAAACCAGTCTTCCTTGTCCCAACTGGCGTCTCTTTGTAGCCGTAACAGGTCCATCCAGCCTCGGTTCACTGCTTACCGCCTCCCCGTGATAGAACTGGTATCCGGTACCGCCACGCCTTACAATAGAATCAAAATCGTCCGGACTCGTCTGTAACTATCTAACTTGCTGTACACAGGTTACGAATCTCACGTTACCACAGGGTCTGCCTGTGGTCAATATTATTGGAGGAGTTACGCGTTGGACCTGCTCTGGACCGACTTCCTTAACAGTGACTGGCACGACTGGCGCGGCAGTGGCCGGAGGGAAGACCGCCTGGACAAGCCGGCCTGGCTGGCGGAATTCCTGACGGGCTGGAAACTCGGCGCGCCGATGCCGCCCGACCCGGCTGAGACCGCAACGCTGAAGCAGCTTCGCACCCTGCTGCGCCGGATGGCCGAAGCCCTCGCCGCCGGAACCGCCCTCGCCCCGGCCGACCTGCAGGAGTTGAATGAGGTGCTGGCGGGCGGGCCGGTGGTTCGCCAGGTGGCGATAACCGCGCCGGGGTACCGGCTGGATCTCGTTCCGCTGCGGCAGGACTGGCCCCAGGTACGGGCCGAAATTGCCGCTTCGTTGGCCGGGACGCTGGTGGAGGGAGAAGGCGCCCGTGTCCGAATCTGCGAAAACCCCGACTGCTGCTGGGTCTTTTACGACGACACCCGCAACCGTGCCAAACGGTTCTGTGACGAAAAGCTCTGCGGCAACCTGATGAAAGTCCGCCGCTTCCGGGCCCGCCGGCGGGCCGCCGCCGGTCAGGCGACTGAGCCGTAGAAAGATCGGATGCAGCGCCGCCGTCAGGCCGGCGTGGTCTGCCGGTGCTCAGACACGGGGTGCCGCAAAGGCCAGGAAGATATCCTCCAGGCTGAGATCGTATACCTGCAGGCCCGCCACTTCGGGCCTGGCCCGCAGCGTACTGGCCACCGTTTCCGGGTCTCCGTACACCGTCAGCAGATACCGCCCGGAGCCCTCGTGGCGCACGTCCTGTACACCCGGCACTGCCGCGAGGCTCTGCCCGGGCGCCCCGCCCGCTGCTTCACCGGCAGCCGCTGCCCCGCCGAAGGCGACCCGCACCCGCTTGACCTGCTCCTTGAGCCGGTCCAGGGGCGCCGCGACCGCCACCCGTCCCTGGTGCAGAATCACCACATGGTCCGCCACCCGCTCGATCTGGTGCAAATCATGGGTGCTCAGAAAGACCGTTCGCTCGGCATCCACGGCGTCGCCCAGCAGCACCTGCAGGTACTGGTTGCGGTGATAGGGGTCCAGACCCAGCGTGGGTTCGTCCAGGATCAGCAGGTCCGGGTTGCCGCCCATCGCCAGAATCAGCGCCAGTTGTGAGCGCATGCCCGTGGAGTAAGTGCGGATGCGCCGGGCCAGAGGCAGGCCGAACAGGCTGAGATAGCGGTCCACCACCGCCTGGTCCCAACGGCTGTGCACATGGCGGACAAAGTCCAGCAGCTCCGCCGCCGTCATCGACTCCCAGAGCGCCGGCCGTTCCCCCACGTAGCCAACCCGGGCTTTCAACTCGGGCGGCGGATAGCCGCTTCCCCCCAGGGGATATCCCAGGATTCGCCCCTGACCCGCATCCGGCCGCACCAGGCCCATCAGACAGCGGATCAGCGTCGTCTTGCCGGCGCCGTTCAGCCCCAGAAGCGCTGTGACCGATCCCTGGGGGACCTGCAGGTCCACGCCCTGCAGGGCCTGTACCGACCGGTAGCGCCTGGTCAGCCCGAGCACCTCAATCGCGTTGATCATCGGGGTTCTCCTCCCGGTTCGGCCGGTTCATCATGGCAAAGCGGCGGCGCACCAGCTCCAGCACGTCCGCAGGGTCCAGGCGCAGGCGGTACGCCTCTGCCGCCAGGCGGTCAACGGCATCGGCCAGCATGCGCTCCCGCTCTTCCCGCGCGGGCACCGCCACCGCCCGGCCTGCAGCGATGAAGACCCCCTTGCCCCGGGGCATCTCCACAACGCCTTCCCGCTCCAGCTCCTGGTAGGCCTTCGCCACCGTATGGGGGTTGATGGTCAGTTCCAACGCCAGGTCGCGCACCGAGGGCAGCCGGTCGCCTGGCTTGAGCAGGCCACCGGCCACCCCCTGGTTCACCTGCTCCACCAGTTGGCGGTAAATAGGTAAGCCACTGGATGGGTCGATGTTAAACCACATGCGTGCCTTCCTTTATGCAGACAGTTGTTTGCGGTTAAACAGCCAGACGGCCCCGCCGGCGCACACCACCAGTACCGCCAGCAGCAGCAGCACGTCGGACCACGGCAGTGCACCGTGGGCCAGCACCTCGCCGGGCTGGTAGTAGTGGAACAGGCTCAGCCGCGTCACGCTGTCCAGGGGGGAACCCGGGGTGATGATATGGGGCAGCAAGAACATGGACAGCGACACCCCCAGGGTAGCCATGAGCCCCTTCTGGAAGTCATCCACAAAGACCGTCACCAGTACCAGGAGCGCCGCCAGGGCCACGTAGATCAGATACTGATTGAACAGAATCAGGGCATACCCCGGCCAGTCAGGCGCTTCCCGGATCAGAGCCACCGCCCCGCTCACGGACACGAGCAGCACCCCGTGCAGGACCGCCAGGTTCAGGGCCAGACCGCCCAGCCGGCTCAGGATGATGCTCGACCGGCGCACCGGCAGGGCCAGCAGAAAATCCATGGTGCGGTCGTCGGTTTCCCGGGTCAGGACGCCCAGGGCCGCCAGCGCCGTGTAAACGGCCAGTACCAGCGGCACCAGAAATCCGAAGACCTGGGCCTGTAGCCAGGCGTCCAGTATGCTGAACTGCAGATTGCCGCCCATCATGGCTTTTAGCGGCGCCGGCAGTTGTTCGATCATGTGGGTCAATTCTGTCAGACTGCCGTTATTCACCATCACCCGATACAGGCCAACCACGGGGAAAACCAGGGCCGGAATGGACAGGCTCCAGCCCAGAAGGCCGCCCGCCTCCCGGCGCAGGTACTGACGCAGGAGCATCGGAACGCACCTCCTATTGCAATTCCCTGCGGGCAAACAGACGCCCGCCCCACCCGAGCCCCAGGGCCACCCCGGTCGCTCCCGCCAGCACCGCCGCCCAGGGGAAGCGCCCTTCGGCCACTACCGGGAACGGGTCGGCCAGACCAACCAGCAACAGGTAACGCAGGGCTGCCAGTACGCCCGCCGCCTGCATCGCCAGGGCGAGCAGGAAGGAACCCAGCACCAGGGCCAGACCCCAGCGTACCACCTGCACATACTCCCGCAGGGCCACGCTGAGCAGCAGCACCACGCTGCCCTGGGCCATGTTCACGGCATAAGCCGCCAGAAAGGCGGCGGCATACCGCCCGTAAGACCCCGTGACGCCCGCCGCCTGCAGCCCGCCCACCAGGCAGAGCCACATGGACACATACAGCAGCGCCACCCCCACCCCTACGCCCAGGAAGCGCTGGCGCAGCACCGTGCCCCGGTCCACCGGCAGCGACAGCAGAAAGTCCAGCGTGCCCCGGGCGTGCTCCCGGGCCACCACCGCGCCCGTGGCCAGCACCACGTACACGCCCACGATGGCCGGCAGGAAGCCCAGCAGCTTCAGGGTGATAAACAAGTCGATGGGGCTGGCAAACCGGGCGATATCGCCGCCCGCCATCTGTTGCAGCACAGGCCCCAGGGACTGCAGCAGCCGTTCAAAGCCGCCCTCTGCCGTCACCGCCGGGGCCGTCCCCGTGACGGCCAGCACCATCAATACCAGCAGCGTACCCCAGATCAGCAAGGCCGTCCGCTGCAGCCGCAGAAACTGCCGTGTGATGATCATTTGGCCGCCACCTCCCGGTCTGCATAAAAGGCCATAAAAATCTCCTCAAGGGAGGGGTCCTGCAGCGTCAGGTCGACCACCGGCTGCGCCGCCAGCGCCGCCACCAGCGGGTCCAGGGTGCCGTGGAAGGTAAACTGCGCCCGCGGGCCGTGCACCTTCAGTTCCGTCACCCCCGGCAAATCGCCCAGGTTCGGTGCGGTGTCCCGAAATTCCACCGTGACCCGCTTGACCCGTTGCTTCTTCAGTGCTGCCACTGTACCCTGCATGGCGATCTTACCGGCACGGATGATTGCCACCTGCCCGCACATAGATTCCACCTCGGAGAGGATATGCGAGGACATGAAGACCGTCTTGCCCCTGGCCGTCTCTTCCCGGAGCAGGGCGTGGAAAGTCTCCTGGGCCAGGGGGTCCAGGCCGGTGGTGGGTTCGTCCAGAATCAACACTTGGGGGTCGTGCGCCAGGGCGTTGATAATGGCCACTTTTTGCTTCTGACCCCGGGAGAGGGTACGGACAGGCCGCTGCAGGTCTGCCTCCAGCCGCCGGGCCAGTTCCTGCGCCCGGGCCAACTGGCCCGCCTGTCCCCGGACCTTCAGGGCAAAAGCAATATTCTGCTCGCCGGTCAGACCATCGTAAAGCGTCGGGTCACTGGGCAGGTAGCCCGCCACCCGCCGCACTGCCAGGCTGTCGGACGCCACGTCATGTCCGAGGACGCTGGCGCTGCCGCCGCCGGGCGAAAGGAAGCCCATCATGGTGCGGATCGTGGTGCTCTTGCCCGCACCGTTGGGGCCCAGGAAACCGAACAACTCGCCGGGCTCAACCGCGAAGCTGATGTCCTGAATCCCCTTGCCACCCGGATAGCGTTTGGTCAGGTTCTGCGCCACAATGGCCGCCATTTGCATCCCTCTCCTTTTGCTTGCCCGGCCCGGCCCACAGCGAGTCGCCATCGCAATCTGCTATAGTGATATATGACTATAGCACACTATAGCACCAGGCAGATCCCTTGGCAAGAGGGGGGACCGAACAGGGGGTCTCAGACCTGATGCGGTCTGAGACCCCCTGTTGGTTTAAAAGATCAACTGGCTGAACCGGCCATTGCGTGTCCGACCATTCTACCCCGGCCGTAAGGCACGCAGAGCGGTGTACCAAACAGCGGATCCACACTGATATGACACCGGATGCCAAACACCGTCTGGACCATGTCGGCGTCGACGATCTGCTCGGGTCTTCCCTGGGCCCAGACCTGCCGGTCGTGGAGTGCCACCATGTGATGCGCATAGCGGCAAGCCAGATTCACATCGTGCAGTACCATCACGATGGTGCGCCGGCTCCCGGCATTTAGCTCGTAAAGAAGATCCAGCACTTCGATCTGGTGGTTCATATCCAGATAGGTGGTCGGCTCGTCAAACAGGATGATCTCGGTATCCTGGGCCAGGACCATGGCAATCCAGGCCCGCTGGCGCTGACCGCCGGAAAGGGAATCGACCGGCCGGTCCGCCAGGGGGGTCAGTTTCGTCTGTTCCAGAGCCCACATCACCTTCTGCTCATCCTGCTGCGACCAGTTCTGTAGCCAGCGCTGATGCGGATAGCGCCCCTGCTTAACCAACTCAATAACCGTAATTCCCTCCGGGGCCGTCGGACCCTGGGGAAGAACTGCCAGCTTCCGGGCCAGTTCCCGGGTCGGCCGGCCGGCGATGTCCTGCCCGTTCAGCAGGACCGCTCCCCCGGCCGGCCGGAGCAGGCGGGCGATGGCCCGCAGCAGCGTGGACTTCCCGCATCCGTTTCGCCCGACCAGCGCCGTCACCTGTCCGCGGGGAATCTCCAGGCTCAAGGAGTCTATGATCAGGGCATCCCCGTAGGTGAGCGTCAGATTCCGTGTCGCCAGGGTCTGCATGTGCGCACCCTCCTCCTCTCTCTACACGTTCCGGCGCCGGTACAGCAGATAAACGAAAAACGGCACCCCGGCGGCGGCGGTGAAAATCCCGGCCGCCAAATCCAGGGGAGCAAAAAGGGTTCGCCCGGTCAGGTCGGCGATCATCACCAGCAGCCCGCCAACCAGAGCTGCCACCGGCAGCAGTTGGTCATGGGCGGGACCCACCAGCATGCGGGACAGGTGTGGCGCCATCAAGCCGACAAAACCAATGCCGCCGGCCGTTGCCACTGCCCCACCCGTCAGACCTGCACTGATCAGGATCAGGAGAAGGGTCCGCGCCTCCACCGGGCTCCCCACCGCCATGGCCACATCCCGCCCCAACTGCCTGGCATTCAGGTCCCGGGAATACGCCCAGGCAGCGGGCATCAGCAGTGCCACCCAGGGCAGGAGTGCCAGCACGTTGTTCCAGGAGCTGGCATAAACGCTCCCCACCAGCCACAGTGAAAACTGGGCGGCGGACACCACGGAACTGAGCACCATAAAGAGCGTCGTCAGGCCATTTGCTCCAGCCATGATCCCAAGGCCGACCAGCACCAGCCGGGCTGGGGAAATACCGGACTTCCAGGCCAGCGTGTACACCAGCACACTCGTAAGTGCCGCGCCGGCGAACGCCGCCGGCGGCAGCCAGTGAATGCTGGCCCCGGGGAAGAAGTAAAGGAAGGCGACGGCTGCCACCGCAGCACCGCCGGTGGTGCCAATGAGATCCGGAGAGGCCAGGGGGTTGCGGATCAGGCCCTGGAGCACGGCCCCCGAAACTGCCAGACTGCTGCCGACCAGCCAACTGGTGATGATGCGGGGCAGTCGGAAAGAAACAACCACCAGTTCGTGCTGTTTCAAGCCCTGACCCAGAACCGCCCTGACCACATCCGCCGGGCTGATGTACATGGCGCCGGCGCCGGCGCTCAGAATCAGGACGAGCAGGCAGAGTACCAGCAGACTCAGGACGGTCATGATGGCCCGCCGGCGCAGCAGGAAGGAAACAGGAAGCCAGGTGCTGCGAACAACGGTATAACCCTTCATGACTCGGCTACTCCTCTCCGGGCGAGGTAAACAAAGAAAGGCGCGCCGATCAGCGCCGTTACCACACCCACCGGCACTTCCTGGTGCGCAACGAAAAAGCGCGCCCCAACGTCGGCCAGGAGCAGCAGGGTGGCGCCGGCCAGGGCCGCGTACGGAATCGCCCAGCGCTGATCAATCCCTACCAGATAGCGGGCGACATGGGGCGCCACCAGTCCCACCAGGCTGATCGGTCCGGCCAGGGCCACAGAGCCGCCGGCCAGAACGACGATCACCAGCGCGGCCAGGGCCTTCACCAGGGCCGTGCGCTGTCCCAGCCCGCGGGCCACGTCCTCCCCCATCAGCAGAGCGGTCAGCGAGCGTCCCAGCGCCCAGGCAACTGCCCAGC
Organism: Clostridia bacterium; assembly: GCA_036676195.1. Taxonomy (GTDB): domain Bacteria; phylum Bacillota; class Sulfobacillia; order Symbiobacteriales; family ZC4RG38; genus JAKFDK01. The sequence continues at coordinate 69,421 of JAKFDK010000056.1, forward strand.
CGGCGGCCAGGAAGGGCAGCACCGCCAAGAGGTGGGCAGGTTCCCGCCCGGCCACCGAACCGGCCATCCAGTACAGGGCGTCGTTCAGCCTCGCCTCGTGCCCGGCAATCAACCCCTGCGTCATGGTAAAGAAGAGCGCCGCCGTTGCCGCTCCGGCCAGGGTCACCTGCAATGGGGAGAGGCTGCCCAGAGAGCCCAGCAGGTAGACAAGCCCGGCGGCGATGGCCGCCCCCAGAAACGCAAAGCTCGTCATGGTGGTCATACTCCTGGCGGGCATGAACGCAATGGCCAGGACCACAAAGAAGGCGGCCCCGGCGTTGATCCCGAAAGTCCCCGGCGATGCCAGCGGGTTCCGGGTCAGCACCTGGGCGACTGCCCCGGCGATGCCCAGGCTGCTGCCCACGACGGCGGCCAGAAGCGCCCGCGGCACACGGGTTGTGCGGATCACCAGGTGTTCCGTGACATTCTCCGGGCTGGTGTACGCCGCGTAGACCGTTTGCCAGGTTGTATTGGTCAGTCCGTAGCGCACACTCAGCAGGAGACAGAAAACCACCAGAGCCGTCCCCAGTGCCAGACCCGCCCCCCTCAGGGCAGGGGTGCGGAGCAAGCGATTCATGCCTGCCATCCTCCCATTCCAATCAGCCGGATACAAGAGGAGCACCGATCCCCGGCGCTCCCCCTGTATCACGGGCACACAGTCCGTTACTTGTTCAGGAAAATCTGATGGAGATCATCCAGCATCCGATTGGCCCCCTGGATGCCACCGGTCAGGTTCCAGTCCACCTCATCCACTTCGTAGAGCTTGTTGGCTTTTGCCACCCCGAGGTTCTTCCACAGCGGGTGGTCCATCCACTCATGCTGGGCGAGGCTGCCCTCCTTCTTACCTTCCCAGTTGGAGGTCATGTAGAACAGGATATCGGCGTCCATCAGGGGGATCTGTTCCTTGGTCAGGTTGATGACCTGGGTTTTATGTTTCTCCTTCTGCTGAGACTCCGGACGGGAGAGCCCCACCTCTTCCAATACCTTGCCGGGGAAGCCGGTAACATAAATCCGGACCTGGTTGGAACGGAAACGAACCAGGGAGACGGTCGTCTTTGACTTATCACCCATCTGCTGCTTGAAGTCGGCTACCCGCTTGTCCCAGGCGGAGAGGAGCTCGGTTCCCTTGGCGGGGTTCAGGACCTTGCCATAGAGCTGAAAGTTATCCTTCCAGGTCATGCCGACAGTCTCGGTAAAGACCGTGGGGGCGATGGCGCTCAGTTCCTCGTAGATTTTCTCATGCCGCATCTTGGTGCCGATGATCAGGTCAGGCTGCAGGCCGGCGATGGTCTCCAGGTTCGGCTGGGTTTCCTGGCCCACCGGCTTCACACCGGCAAGCTTATCCTTCAGAAAGTCGTACCAGGGGGTGCCGTTCCAGGCCTCAACGGCGCCCACAGGCGTAAAGCCAAGCGCAAGCACGCCGTCGGTTGCATCCTGGGTCAGCGTCACGATTCGCCTGGGCGTGCCCTTGATGTCGGTCTTGCCCATGGCGTGCTCGATCACCCGCACCTCGTTGGCCGAATCCGCCTTGGCTGCGACCGTGGCTGTGGCTGTGGCCGTGGGTGTGGGTGTGGCTTTCTCCTGCGTGCTGCCTGCCGGCTTTTCGGCGGGTTGGGAGACCCCTGATGAGGTCTGGGAACTGCAGGCCGGGAGGAGCAGGAGGCTGGCGATAGCCATGATGAAAGCGAGGATGCGTCCGGAACGAAATCCGTTCAGACGCCTGTGTGACCGTGAATGCATGACAGGACTCACCCTTCGTCGGTAATGATAATCATTATCGTCTTAAGGGAGAATAACGGACGCGCAGTGGAAAGTCAAGGGTTTGGAGGGAAAAGGGTCGATTGTGCTTTCCAGGTGCAAGGCGAGGGCTGTTCAGGTCGGCGATTCAACGTCCTCGTTAGCCAACATTTGCATCCGGTGAAGGGCGAGATGAGAATCAATATCAACGCAAAGGTGGTGCAACCTCGGGCGCACCCGTCCCAACGTTCCCGAAGCGCACTGACCGGCCGCCCTCCTTTTGCCCTGGGCAGCTACTACTCATGCAGGCTGATCTCCGAGCCCCAGGCAGGACACCTATGTAATTTGAACCAGGTGAATTCAGAGAGGATGGACAAACCCCACGGGTGGTACGCGTTGGCACCCACGCGGTTTCCGACGGGTCCAAAACGACGCTGTGGCGGCGGCTTGCCCAGCATCGGGGGCGCTTCGGTGGGCAGCAGGCAGGTGGCGGGAACCACCGGGGTTCGATCTTTCGGCTTCCACGTTGATGAAGCGTATGACCCATCATTCCTGGATCTGCTGGAGCGGTATGTGGCGCTCGCCGGACTTCCCGCCAGGTAGGGCCACCTGATCCGCGACTGCTTTCGCAACGGGCGGCTTACCCTGACCAGTACCAGGCTCCAGCATCTCCACCAGCGCCTGAAAGAACAGCCGGGACTTCCAGTAATCCGAATGCGACCAGTACAGATTGCGGAAGCCCCAGGGGATCTGCAGCTCGTACAGCACGGGGAAACAGTCCCGCAGGGGGTCGGCAAATACGTCCGTCAGGATCCAGAAGTTGTACCAGGGGAGGGCCGCGAAGGAAAGGGAAGGCGGCTGGGCCATGCCGGCGGCATCCTTGGTGATCGTCTGCCAGCCGGGCGGGGGGGCAGACGACGGCAGCGCCGCCGGGATCGCCTGCGAGGAGGCGGGCCGTTCCCATCCCGGCGGCGCCCGGAAGATAAACTCATTATAGTGACTGTTCAGCGGTGAATCACCATTGGTGCCTGGCTCGGACCGCTCCAGAATGTTGCGGAACTTCCGCCACGGGCACCCGATGGTGACGAGCGCGTGGAGCCGGCTGAACTGGTTGGGGTGGTGCAGCCACAACTGGCGGACCACGTCGCGGGCAACACCCGAGCCCAGGCTATGGGCCACAAACACCACTTGCTTGTGCTCGCGGAGCGCGGCCAGCAAGATCTGGGTGGCCTTGTCCTGGATCTTCTGCCGCACTTTGAACTGGGCAGTGAACTCATCGTATGTAAAGTAGGTCGGAACGTCCCCGAGGATTTCGGCCAGGAATTTCCGGAGTCCCCACAGGGCAAACGTGAGCAGGCCGGCGGAATAGACGAAAGGTACCAGTTTCCCCCTGTGCAGGACGTGGACCAGCACCTGATAGGAAATGGTATAGGTCACCGTCCAGAAAACCGTCGACCCTACCTGCAGGGTAAAGCGCAGGAGCGTCTCGCGGCGCCCCCGGTCCGCCGGGGTGAGCAGCACCGGGTCATCCGGCGGAGAGAGTTGCGTTTCCCCCACGTTCAGCAGGGTGGACAAGGTGCCCACCAGGTACCGCAGCGAATTCACCCCGGCCAGCACCAGGCATCCAAGCAGAAGCAGCGAGGCCACTGGCTGGGTGAGGGGTTCGGTGGAGTACTGCGCCATGGCGTAACGGTAGGTCGCCCAAACACCCCAGCCGGCAACAACGCCAATGGCCAGAAAGGCCGCCACCCAGGTTGCCAGCACGGCCTGTTTTTTCATCACGTCACGCCGGGCCTGATTGTCCCGGTTCTGGCGCCCGAACCGCAAGACTGAACTGAACCATCCGATCAGGCTGGTGACGGCCCAGACGGCCACCGCTCTCCACGTCTGGGCGCCCTGTGCGATGGGCGCCCAGTAAATCTCAAAGGTGTGGACCGGGCGGCCGTTAACCATGAGGCAGTAACCAAACGCATCGTTCGCGTATTCCGGCGGCAAGGTCTCCAGGCGGGCTTTCCTGACCTGCTGGTTCTGGCCGGGATCCATGCTGCGAAAACCGTTGGCCAGGGCGTCCAGGGTCTGGTAGCGCTTCTGCTGGGCCATGCCGTGGATCACCACATAGGCGACATCAGGTTCGTCGGAAGCGGGAATCCGGGCGGCCGGGATACCACCACCAGCCGGCGACGACCTGGAAAGGTAGAAGATCAGACTTGTCACCGCCGCCCCCAGCAGACCCAGTAAGAAGGCCACATTGGGGTATTGCCCAGGAAAGCCGACCAGCAGCCGCCAGGCAGCCGGCCCGTAATACTCCAGAACCAGGGCCGACGGCGGCACCAGCGACAGCCCGACCAGGATGCGCATGCGCCGTTGCCCCAGACGCCACAGGGAGCGCCCGCTGACGCCCAGTGCGACCACCTGGGCAACGAGCGTCGGCCAGTGCGACCCGATCGCGTGCTGTGAGCGCCCGGCGAGCAGGGTGACCCACAGAACCAGCCAGGCCACTTCGAACATGACGAAGAACGCCCCGATGAACCAGGGCCGGGGCGCCCTGGCCTCAGTCTGACCAGTGGCGTGGCGCGGGGACCGAATGTGCCAGGCCAGCACCAGGCAAAAGGCGGCAAGTGGCAGGGGCCCGCACCAGAACAACAGTTCCCGCCAAACGTCTTCCCCCTCCGGCCGGGCATCCGACCAGACCAAAGTGGCCAGGGGGGCAAGCAGAAGGACTGCCGCCGGAATCAATCCCCACAGCCACCGGTGCCCTTTGGGGTGCAGGAGCCAGTGGGCGCCTGACCTGGCCAGCAGGTACACCAGGCCCGCCGTTGCTGCGACCGCCGCAAAGCCCCTGATCAGGTTCTCCGGAAAACGCACCGCCACAGCCGTCCAGAACAGGATCCACCCTGCCGCGTACGGCAGTTCCTTGCCTCCCCACCGTCCCTTGTTGTAAAGGGCCTGGGCAAAGCTGCCCAGCAACACGGTCAGGGCAGCCACCACAACAGCGAACTGGGTAAGAATCCCCGCTGTACCGGGCCGCCAGACCCGCCAGACGTAAATGCTGGCTGCCGCCCCGAGCACGGCAGCGGTCAGGCTGATCATCCTGATATGAAGCTGCTGTTCAAAGAACGGGTCAGCCGGCTCAGGCGCCACCATGGGCGGCCCGGCATGACGATTCACGCTGGCCATCCTCATCACGCCCCCTGACTCGCCTGACTCCGGGTCATGTCAACAGGATCGTGATGGGTCGAAAGAATCCACTCCACACCCGGGTCCTGATTGGCGGCCGCCACCCTGGTCAGCGCCCGGGCCAGGGTTCTCTTCCGGTTCAAGTCGCCGCCGTGAAAGCGCGCCTTGCGCCCCCATTCGACCACGAGCGACGGCCTTGCACCGCCCTGCGCCGGTATGGGGTACAGGGTGAAGGGTCCCACCCGTTTCGGGGACAGGTCCTGCACCTGGATCGGGGAAACCGGCGGGAACTGCCTGGCCGCGGGTGGCACCGCCATGGCGTCAGCCTGTTTCATCACAGCACGGGTGATCCGGTCCACCTCGGTCTCAGGCGCATGGACCTGAAAATCACACCCGCGACCATCCGGCACCCGGATGCCGTACAGGGAGCAGAGGTTGCCCACCTGGTCGTCGTCGCCACCCATGAGGATAATCCCGGCCAGACGGCCCCGGGGCACCAGGGCTGCAAGTGTTTTGACAAGGACGTGTTCGTCGGGTGGGTAGTTCTCAAACCAGCCCGTGTTCACCAGCCAATAGGCCTGGCCCGCGTCGACTGGGATCATCCAGAAATTGGCGCGGGATCCAAAGAATCCACCATAGTTGGTAAGCTGGTAGAATTCGTCCTGCCCCAGCGGACGAACCAGTACGCTCATCAGGCTCCACCCCTTACGCAGTGCAAGGCGTGAAGATTCCATTAGACGGTTGGACAAGCAATTCCTTTACACGAGCCTGTCCGCCAGTTCCTGCGCCCGTGCACAGTGCTCCTGCGCCCGTGCACAGTGCTCCTGCGCCGCCGGCGCCGTCAGCGTCTCGGCCAACGCCGCCAGGGTGCCCCTGACCACCGACCCTGACCGGCTTGCGCCTGATCACCTGTCGCTTCAGTTCGTCCACCGCGGCCAAATGCTCGCTCTTCTCTACGACCGGCAGCGCGGGATCATCCTGAATGACCGCCCGTAACAGGTCCAGGGCTGCGACCAGGTCCGATTGCTCCGGCGCCGCCCGGGCCTCTTCGCCGAGGGCATTGGCCCGCAACTTGTCGGCCCAGGCACGCTCCAATTCCCACTGATCCCGTGCGTGCTCCATCACTTCAATCTGGGCCTCTGCCATGTCTGTAGGAATCAGGCCGGCCCTGACCATCTCCCGATGGGCCGCCACTTCGGTGAGTTGGTGCTGGATGTGCGCCTGGCAAAACGTGATATAGCGGTCGGCCAGGTAAACCTGCTCCTTGCCGGACTGGAGATGCCCGCCTCACAGGCTTTCGTCGGTGACCTTGCCGGCATGGGTCAGGTGCAGCAGGCCATGATCCTCGGAACGATCATTATTCAGATCAGTCGTGGCCGGCCCCCCGCTGGCCGGTTGGGTCATGGGCACCCTGGGCGCGGTGCCCGCCTTCTGGCTCAACGGCGCCAGCTTTCTGGCCGTGGTCGGCAGCCTCCTGGTTCTGCGCGCCCAGCAGGTAAAGAGCCCCGCCGGTGAGGGTCGGCAGGGCGGGTTGCGGGAAGGGTTCCGGTACGTTGCCGCACAGCCACGGATCCTGGATCTGTTGCTCTTCACCGGACTCCTGACCTTTTTCCTGTTTACCATCGGCCAACTGCTCCCTGCCCTCGTCAGCCGCAATCTGCACAGCGGCGCCGAATCCTTCGGCCTGCTGATGGGTGCAAGCGGCGCGGGCGCGCTGGTCAGCGGCGCCGCCTTCCTGCCGCTGGTGCGGCGCATGCGCCGGGTCGGCCTGGTGCTGAGCGTCGCTGTGGCCTGGTCCGGAGCCTGGATCGTGCTGGTGGCGATTTCACCCTGGATGTGGCTCTCGCTCACGGCCATGTTCTTCGGCAGCTTTGGGGCGCCCGTGGTCATGAGCAGTGCCGGCGGCCTGCTGGAAGTGCTCGCCCCACCCACCATGCGCGCCCGGGTGCTCAGCATCTGGTTCATGGTCAGCTTAGGCCTGTAGCCGGTCGCATTCCTTCTGGTTGGCTACACCGGTGAACTCCTGGGCGCCACCGGCGCCATCATTCTCAACGGCGCTGCCCTCGTCCTTGGTCCGGTCGCCCTGCTGATTTTGCGCCCGGGCCTGCGGAATTGGCAACCGGCAATGGCGCCGGATCAGGGCGACTTGGCCAGAGGGTAGCCGCAGCCCCTAAAACGCCGGCGATCCCCGGTCCGGGGCCGGTTCCAGGGTGAGCAGATCCTCTTCGTAATCCCGCAGGCGGTCCAGCACCTCCCGCAGTTCCCGGGTCAGCCCAGGCCCGGCAACCAGCTCGGCGCCAACGGCCAGGGCCCGGCGAACCACCGCCAGGGCGTCGGCCGGGGTGGCCCCGGCGGGCAGGGTCTGCGATGGCTGCAGCCCGGCCGGCCATTCGAACAGGGCAAAGTCCAGATCTTCCAGACAGGCCAGCAGCCAGCGCCAGCGGGTGCGCGGGTCATTCACCGTGCCCACCACCGAGTTCAGCACCTGGTAGGCCGGCGGTGCACGCCACAGCCCGTGCGGTTCCGCATCCAGGTACGACAGGAAACGGCCCAGGGCGGCGGCCACCTCCGGCCGGTCTGGCTCCAGCCGCCAGGCCGTCAGCAAGCCCTGGCCAATGCGCCAGTCCACCGGGTCGGCATGCCAGGCCAGAGGCGGAACCCCCGCCTCCACCACCGCCAGAAAGCGCAGCGGGTCAGGCCCCTCCGGCGGGCGCCACAGTCCCACGGCATCCAGCAGCGCAGAGCGGGCCAGTTCCTTGTGCCCGGCCGCCGCGGCCACCGCGGCGCACTTCAGTTGCACGTCCACATCCTCCGGATGGGCCGACCGCAGCCGCCGCAGCAGCGCCAGGGCCCCGTGGCTGCGGCCGGCTGCCAGTAATGCCTGCGCCTCAGCCAGCGATGCCTGCACCTCATCCGACATGGGCCTCCCAACCTTTCACCATCAGCCAGTAGCCACCGGCCAGAGCGGCAACCGGCAAGGCCACATCCACGCCCACCAGCGCGCCCAGGGGCAGCTTGAAGGGGAGCCAGGGCTGTCCGGCCCCGGTCCACACCACCAGAAAGATCGGTACCAACAGGCCGCCGATCCGGGCCAGCACGTACCAGGCGTTCATGTCATTGCTCTGCACCCCGCTGCCGCCGGCCGGCGCGGCCATTACCTCGGGCTCCGGCGGTTCCTCCCCCGCCGTGGCGGCGGCGGCGCCAAATCCGCCAATGGTCCCCGCCGCCAGAGCGGCCAGCCCCCAGGCCACCACGGTGAACAGGTCCGCTCCGCTCAGCCCGGCCCCCAGGCCGCCGATCAGGGTGGAAAGGGCCACCGCCGCCGCCGACGGCACGAATACGCTCAGGAACTTGGCCCACAGCAGCCGGCCGGCCGGCGTGCCCGCCAGGCGGTACAGGATGATCGCGGCCTTTTCCCCTTCAAATACCCGCACCACCCAGTGGCTGAAAGCCAGGCCCCAGGCCAGCAGGCTCAGGGCGCTCACATACTGTACAACCCGGGGCAGGGGCTGGCCGGCCATGGCCCGGCCGGCCACATAAACACCCACCGTGCCAAAGACCCAGATCAACGTCTGAATGCGGGTAATCCGGGAGCGGCTCCACTGGATCCACTCTTTGGACAGCACCGCCCGGGTCGCGCCGGCCGGCCAGGGCAGCCAGACCGACCGACCGGGGCGGGTCTCGTCGCGCTCGCCCAGTTCGATCACCCGGACCAGGCCAACCCGGTACAGGTCTTCCACCCAGTCCGGGCGCACCACCAGCGCCCCCAGCAGCAGCAGCCCCGGCACACCCCCGATCACGGCAACGGCGCCGCCAAAAGCTGTCCGCCAGGCCCGCATCTGCAGGGCCAGGTCGCTGACGTTGCCGCCGCCGGAAAGGAAGATCACTGCCCAGGTGGCCATGGCCATGGTCAGAATGCCAAAGAAAACGGAGCCATTGCGCATGGTGCGCGCCGACACCCGGGCCCAGAGCGCCACCAGCAGCAGTCCGGCCAGATTGGCCAGCACCCCCACCAGCGCGCCCGTGGCCAGCAGGGCCAGCAGTGCACCCCAGCGCCCGGCCCCCGGCACGGCGGCCGAGTAGGCCCAGGCCCACAGCAGGGTGCTCCAAATGCGCATGGGCACATGTTCAATCACCCGGCCGATGAAAAAAGCCAGCGGCCGGGCAGGGGTGATCTGGAACAGCGGTACCAGCAGCCCCTGGAACAACTGAAACTGACCGCGGGAGAAGCCGGTCATCAGACCGAACCAGCCCATCTGGACGGACATGAGCACCAGCAGACCTTCCAGTCCGGACGCGTCACCCATGGGGCGGACCCGGCGAGCCACAAAAATCAGAAACCCAATCTGAAGCACCTGCCAGATCAGGGCCGCCTTGACTCGGGAAAAACGGAAGGTCCGGTTATAGATCGCCAGCCAGCCGTACCAGGCCACCGACCAGGCGGTGCGCAGCACCCGGCTCATCCCACCGCCTCCTCGCGCTCAGGCAGCCGGTCGCCGGTCAGGGTAAGGAAAACCTCCTCCAGGTTGGCCCCGGGCCGCCCGGCCAGTTCAGACAGTTCCCGCAGGCTGCCCACACACAGCAGCCGCCCCTGGTGAATCAGTCCGATCCGGTGGGCCAGTTCCTCGGCAATGCTGAGAATATGCGTGGTCAGAAAAACGGTGGCGCCCTGACGGGCCCAGTCGGCAATAAAGTCCTTGACCTCGCGGGCGGCCCGAGCGTCCAGGCCATTGGTCACCTCGTCGAGCATCAGCACCTTGGGCCGGTGCAGGAGCGCGGTGGCAATGGCCATTTTCCGCTTCATGCCCAGCGAAAAGTCGCGAATCAGCTTGTCGGCTGCGGCTGTGAGCTTGACAAACTCCAGCATTTCGGCCGTCCTGGCCTTGCCTTCGGCCCGGGTCATGCCATACAGGTCAGCCATAAACCACAGAAATTCCCGAGCAGTCAGGAGTTCGTGCAGGATCGGCGTATCCGGCACATAGCCTATGGCGCGCTTGGCCGCGGCGGGCGCCTGCCAGACATTGTGGCCGGCGATCTCCACCTGACCGGACGTCGGCGGCAGTAGCCCGACCATCATTTTCATGGTGGTGGTCTTGCCGGCGCCGTTGGCACCCAAAAAGGCGAATACTTCACCCGGCTTGACCTGCAAGTTCAGGCCCTTGACCGCTTCAAAATCTCCGTAGTTCCGACGCAAGTCCGTCAGGCGAATGGCCGGGGTACTGCTCAACGACCGCACGCTCCTCCCGGTTGAAGGGTGGTTGTTCGTTTAATTGTACCGCAACCGCGGCTACCGTGCGCATAAGCCCCCGACCGCAGCGCCGGCATGGCCGCTGCGGTCGGGGGCTCTCCCGGCGCCTATTTGGCACCGGCCAGTTCGTAGACCCCGCGGGGGGTGATCCCGGCCTGCTTCAGCACGGCCTCGGCCTGCTCCCGGGCGTCCGGGGCAATGCGTACAGCCAGGCCGCAGTCCAGGCGGATGCCCGCCGGCTTTTGCACTACCCGGCAGGTCAGTCCGGCCTGGGCCAGGATCTGTTCAACCCGCAGGGTCTCGGTTGTGCTGTGGAACACCAGGTAGGTGCGCATGACGCACAAGACCCTCCCCGTAGGCTGCAATAACAAAGCCACCGCCCGGCACGGGTCCGCGGCGGTGGCGGGCAGGTCAGTCGTTGCCGGTGCGGGCTTCCTGCAACCGAACACCGGTCTTTTTCAGCAGGCGCGTGCTGAACAGGATGGTGTGGGGGTATTTCTCCAGCCCCATCTCCCGAACCAGTGCCGCCGCCTTGGCGCGCACATCCTCCCGGCTTGTCCCGTGCAGCATGGCAAACAGATTGTAGGGCCACAGGGGCCGATGCCGCGGTCGCTGGTAACAGTGGGTTACCTCCGGGTGCGCCCCCAGACGATGCCCCACGGCGGAAATCTCGTCGTCGGGCACGTCCCACACGCACATCCCGTTGGCCCGGATGCCCAGGGCGTAGTGGTTGGGCACCGCACCCAGCCGCCGGATCACACCCTGATCTAAAAACGCCTGCAGCCGGGTCAGGACCTCTTCCTCGGTCATGCCCAACTGCCCGGCAAGTTCCCGGTAGGGTTCTGCCACCAGGGGCAGGCCCGCCTGAATGGCCACCAGCAGTTTGTGGTCAGCCTCGCTCAGAGCACTCACTGGGCCACCTCCTCCCCTGCATCGGACTCCAGGGAGAACTTCAGCCCAATCCAGTACTCCTCGATCATGGGGCAGTTATAGGTCTTCAGCCCGGTGGCCTGTTCGATCTGCTCCAACACGGCCGTGACTTCGCCAGGAGTACCGGCGGAAACGACAAACCACATATTCATGATTTCATGATCCCGCTCGTAATTATGCGAGACCTGCGGAAAACCATTGACCGTCTCGATCACTTCGTCCAGCCGGTCGGCGGGCACAGCCATGGCCACCAGCGAGCTTTCACCGCCCATACGGCGGGGATTGATCACCGGGCCGAAGCGGCTGAGCTGGCCTTCGTTGAGCAGGCGGCCAAGGCGGGCCAGGACCTCCTCCTCGGCCAGCCCCAGCCGCCGGCCCAACTCCCGGAACGGGCGGCTCTGCAGCGGAAAGTCGCCCTGACAGGCGTTCAGCAGGCGGCGATCCGTCGCGTCCAGATCTACAGCCACCCGTACGCCGGGCTTACTTGCCACCCGCAATCGCCTCCAGCTCGGCCAGCAGGGCAGACAGGTCGGCGCCCGAGGCAGCGCAGGCAGTCTTCAGCGCCAACCCACCCCCGCAGCACATATCCAGACCATAGCGGTTAATGATCGGAGCTGCGGCGGGCCACTGCTTGAGGACTTCGCTGACGGTGGTTTCCGGAGTCGGAGCAGCCATGGATCAAACACCCCTTGCGTTTTTCCTTTACAGCCCCGGCGTAATGACCGCCAGCACCGTCATATCCGTTTCCGCCGACATAAAGTGCAACACGTTCGGCGGGCAGATGACTACTTGCCCGGGAGCGGCGACCTGATCATCGTCCCCGATCCCAATCCGGCCCTGGCCGGTCAACACCTGCAGCAACACCGTTGAAGTACTGGTGTGGGGCTCCATCACCTGCCCGGCCTTGAACCCGAACACGACCACGCGTACGTCGGAGCTGTCGAACAACAACTGCGGTATCGGACGGTCCGACGCAAAGCGGGCCGCTGACAACGCCTCTATAAACACGGTGATTTCCTCCCCGGGACTTGGCACTGGCATCATGGTATATCCGCCGGCGGTCTGTTGCCGTGACGGCCGTCACCCCGAGCCAGTGATATCCCCGGAAAAACACCGCACTTTATGAATCGGCGAAATCGTCCAGGTTGCACACCCCGCGAATGGGGGAGCAAGCCGCCCACATCGGGCAGGCAATGAAGACACCGATCAACAGCACGAGCAGACTAAGCTTGAACAGCACCAGATAGCCCCATACGGTCGTGTACAGCGGCAGCCAGGTCCAGCCGAACATGGCCCAGGCCTGTACCAGCCCGGTAAACACAATCGTCGGGAAGACGGTGCGTACGACGACCCGAAAGCGCTCCAACTGGAAGTTGGCCAGAATCACGGTGTCCATTGATACCCGTGCCATCCCGGCGGGTACCGCAATGAAGATATTCCACAGGGCGCCGCCCAGCCAGGCCGAGAAGGCCAGCAGGTGCAGGGTCCGGTTCAGGGCCAGCGGCCAGATCAGGGCTGGGTGCTGCAGGGTCACATCGGTGGTGGCCAATACGGCCACCAGCGCGCCGTAGGCAACCAGAGCCGCAACGGTGCTGACGTCGGCCCGCTTCGGGTCCGGGCAGCCGCCCAATCGCCTGGACAGGGCCAGCGTGCCCGCCACCAGTGCGGCAATGCCAAGGCCGACCGTGACCGTCGGGACAGCCAGTGCTGCCTTGTAGTACCAGAAGGTGCCCAGCCCGCACACCAGCACAATGGTGCCAAGGACCTGTTCCCAGCGCCGGTGTAAATCGAGCATGGCCTGGGCATAATCCAGGGCGCCCTTCATCGGCCGGATCTTGACCGACGGGGCCAGGTAGGCCGCCCGCCAGAGCAGGGAGCCCCACAGGGCCGCCAGAGTCCATTCCAGGGTCCAGCGCAGAACGATGGGCGACCACGATGTGACCCCAAGCCGCAGCGCCGTCAGGGTTGCCCCTGCCATGGAGGCAAAGGTAATCAGCGTGAATGCCACCTTCGGCAGCATATACTTGTCAAATACCGCTGGCATCGAACGAGTTTGGGCAGACATTTTCCTTACCTCCTGGCGATGGCTGCAACCGCCTGCACGGCCCGCTCCACATCCGCTTCGCTGCTATGGAAACCCGGACTCAGGCGCATGGTGCCGTCCGGGAAGGTACCGAGCAGTTGGTGGGCTCCCGGGTTGCAGTGCAGGCCGGACCGGCCCAGAATCCCGTATTCATCGTCAAGGCGTTCCTCGACCTCGGCCGGGTCCTGGCCGGCGATGGTAAAGCTGACCACGGCGGTGCGCTGATCGGGATCGGCGGGTCCGTATACGGTCACACCGGGAATTGCCCGCAGTCCGGCCAGCAAAGCCCCGGCCAGTTGCACCTCTCGGCGGCGGACTTCCGCCACCCCGGTTTGCAGCAGAAAGTTCACGCCCGCCGCCAGTCCGGCCAGTCCGGGAGCGTTGGCGGTGCCGCTTTCAAACGCCTCCGGCCACACGTCGGGCATGTCGGCCGGGGTGGAATTCCCCCCTGTGCCGCCCTCCCGCAGCGGCCGCAGGACCAACCCTGGCCGCACATACAGAACTCCGGTGCCCTGGGGGCCCAGCAGTCCCTTGTGCCCGGCCGTGGCCAGCAGATCAATACCGTCATGCTCGGGCTGCAGCGGCACGCTGCCGGCCGTCTGGGCGGCGTCGAGCAGCAGCAGAACTCCGGCCCGGCGGGTGATCTCGGCCACATCGGCCAGCGGTTGCAGTGCACCGATCACGTTGCTGCCGTGGGCCAGGGCCACCATTTTGGTATGGGGCCGCAGAGCTGCCTGTATGGCAGCCGGGTCTAACCGGCCGTCCGGGCCGGGTTCAAGCCAGGTCACTTCCACTCCGGTCCGGGCCAGTGCTGCCAACGGGCGCCGCAGGGCGTTATGCTCAACTGTAGTGGTAATGCAGTGATCACCCGGCCGCAACAGGCCCTTGATGGCCAGGTTCAGCGCATCGGTGGCGTTGGCAGTGAACAGCAGGCGACCGGGGTCGCTGACGCCAAACAGTTCGGCCAGCGCCAGGCGGGCGCCCAATACCCGCCGGCCGGCTGCCACAGCCAGCCGGTGACCGCCGCGTCCCGGATTACCCCCGGCCCGCAGGGCCTCATCCACCGCCTGGTACACCGTCGACGGCTTGGGGTGGGACGTGGCGGCATTGTCCAGGTAAATGATCTCCATGGCCGACGCCTCCTTGATAACGCTTATCAATGAGTCTAAATCCCCACCAGTACCGGCGGTGTGACCGATATCACCAAGGCAAGGAAACACGCTGCCGGCGGAAGAGCGCGGCAAGCAAATGCTACCCGGTGCAGTGGGCAAACCCGCCCATTCACCGGGTAGCATTCGTTTCGACCCGAATCAGGTCAGCGGCTCAGCAGCGTGCCCACATAGCGCAGCAGTTCACTGGCGCACTGGCGGCAGTACCCGTGCTGCTCGACCAGCCGGTCCACCACCTCGCTCACCCGCTTCTGCTGCTCCGGGTCAGGGGCCTTGGTGCTGGTGAGCATCTTGACCACGTTCTTCAGGTCGGCAAACAGCTTCTTTTCAATGGCCTCCCGTAGCCGTTCGTGGGAGGTATAATCGAACTTCTGGCCACGGCGGGCCAACGCGCTGATCCGGATCAGGATCTCTTCCCGGAAAGCCTTCTTGGCGTTTTCGGTGACGCCGATCTGCTCTTCAATGGCCCGCATGGCTTTTTCGTCCGGATCGATCTCCTCTTCGGTAATGGGGTCGATGAGCTTTTGCTTTGTGCAATAGGCCTGAGCGTACTGGCCAACAGGCTCATCGCTCCCACAACAACGTTTTCCCTGCCTGTCAGCAAGCCACAAAGACATCGTTATGTAGAACCCAATATTGTAATTTGCATATGATATTGCTAGACTAGAGATGATCATAGTGGCTTCCAAACACGTGTGGCGGCCGCCCGTCCCGCACCATACAACCTGGCATGGAACGCACACCTCTGGGATGTCAGTAACCGGGGCCCCCAGGTGTTTGTCCCAGGTAGCTTTGCTCCACGTTTGGAGGGTAACACGTTGCGCCGCTTAGTCTGGTACATAGCACCGATCCTGATCGCTGTTGGTGTCCATTTGCTGGGACGCTGGGTTACCCAGGCACTAAGTGGCCTCCAATACGGGTCAGACCTGACTGCATATGTGATCCCCCGGGTTGGTTGGACCGTCACCACCGGGGCCATTGTTCTGATCTGTTACCGTTGCCGTACCCTATTCGGTGTGGCAGAGCCCAGCCTGTGGCACAGCCGGCTGTGGCCGCTGCTTGCCTGTGGCGCCGTGCCGACTGCCGTGGCCGTCGGCGGTCTGGTGCAATATCTGGCCACCTGGATCATGAGCAGCGCGGGCCTGCAGTTCCCTCAACCAACCACCACGGCGGCAATTACACCGTACTCTGAGTTGACCCGACTGGTCTTCGTGGTGGTGACAACACCGATCATGGAGGAGGTGCTCCACCGGAGCATCCTGTTCCCGGCCATGGTCCAGCGCTACGGGCGAGCCTGGGCCTATATTTTGTCGGCATCCATGTTCTGGCTGGCACACCCGCTGGCTTCGGTGTACACGCTGGGGGCTGCCCTCGTGTTTATCCTCGTGTTAGAGATCACCGGCCGGGTCGAGGCATCCATCATTGCTCACGCCGGCATGAATCTGCTGTCTCTGCTGCCCGCCGCTGGTCTGGCGCACCGGTTAGTGCTGGTCATAAGCACTGTCTGCCTGCTGGTTGTGGTGTGGCAGGCGTCTGAGATGCTGGGTCCTCGGATGCGGGCGCCGTATCACAGAGTCGGCTGAGATCAGGCCTGGGCTATTCTTCCCACCTCTGCCTGAACGCCACACAAGCCAGTCGGGCAAGCCCCGCCCGCTTCCGCCGTCTGTTTCGCCAAAGTCTCCTGAGCAAGCTGCCACGCCGTTGCGTGAAACTGGCGCTCGGCCGCCTGAGTTTGCTGGCCTGGCTCTGGAACGATCACGGTGACCTTGAACGGTATCAGTTGCGATCTCCGCCCCAATTCGCGTCACCTCCGGAGACACCCTATGCGGGCAGCGGTGGGCGTAGCGTACCGACTTAGCGCATGGGCGCACGCTCTTGTTACAATAAGTGGTCAAGGGTATACTGAATCGATATCAGCTTACAAAATGAATATTTTTTATCGTTGGGTCTAATGCCCCTGAGGCCAGCCAGAGGGAGGTTCAGTCAACATTGGCGCATATTGGCGATCGAATTAGGCTGCGGATGACCGCACTGAATCTCACACAGGCGCAGACAGCTGAACTCTCGGGGATTAGCCAGGGCATTATTTCCCGGCTGATTAATGGGAAACAAAAGGATCTCAGTTCGGAGAATTTGCGAGATCTGGCAACAGCTTTAGAAGTCCCGATGGTATACTTTCTGACCAATTCCCCACAGGAATATCTAGCCGCCCGGTTGGCGACCCGGAGTGCGGAGGAATTGACCCGGTGGGATGATATGGGGCTACATGAACGAGTAAACTGGGTGCTAAGCGACCTGGAGATGAATTGGGGCCCGGAGTATGGAATGGATGCTCTGGTATCCGCTACGCGGATCAGCCAGGCTAGCGTAAAATTGATGTTGGCCGGTCGAGCTCAGATCACCCCCTACATGCTTCGAACGATTAGCATACTGACCGGGGTACCAACAACGGTATTTACCGGGGATCCCGGCGGACTGCCAGTTTACGACTTGCCTCCCAAGGTGTTAGAAGTAGCTGAAACTGTTGAGGCACTGGGCTTAGACCCGGATTACGTGCAGAAGTTGCTGGTCCTTATCGCAGAGCGTCCAGAGTTAAACGTGCCTGAACGACCAAAAGGTAAATCAAAAGGACCAGAGCAATAAGGCTCTGGTCCTCTTGATGGCGGTTCTTAGCAAGGGGGCAGTGGGTATGTGCAGCCCGCTCCCATAGTGGCAGTCGCAACCATCCATCCAATTAAGCTAATGAGCCCAACCAAGATCCCTGCCTTCAGGTTTTTCATTGTCTTTACACCCCCCCTGCAACTTTAGTCTTCTGCCGAGATCGTTAGCCTCCCATAGTATGGAGGGTGGGCAACCAAGTGGCTGGAGCCCCCCCACTAACCAGCAGCGGCGAAGTGCCTTATGCGTCTCGCCCATTGATGCGTGTGCCAACGCCATCGCAAGGTGAGCCCGAGCCCGATACTCAACAGTTGCCATCCCTGTGTTGAGTCGGTCGGAAAGTTGTAGACTCATCAGGGCCAACGCCCCCTCGCGCAATGCCCTCTTTGGATTTGCGCGTTTTGCGTGGATCTCCGCTCCCAGGAGATGGTACATTCCTCGGAAGCGCTCAGGGGGGTCGGCCAATTCCCAAATATGACAGGCGTCATGCAGATTTCCGGCTTCCACCAAGGTCATAGCTCGGTCCAGCGTGGATTGCCAGTGCCGAAGCCGATTGTCTCCAGCCACCTGAATGGCACGTTCAAACGCAGGCAATGCCTCATCCCACTGGCGCAGTTGCCGGTGGCATGCAGCCCAACTCTGCAAAACATGCCACTCATACTCACGGCTACCGGATAAAGGCTCAGTTTGTAACAGTTGCATGGCCTTAACCACGTCTCCGGCCTCTGCCCGCAACGACACCTCGGTTAGCTGCGTGGCCGCTAATTCAACGGGTGCAGGCCAGGAACGGTAACAACGCTCGACGTGGTCGAGCGCCCGGTCGAAACCCAATCCCTGTTCGGTGGTCCAGGATTCATACCAAGCCATGCCCAGGAACAGCGGTACGCTGCCCGGCTCCTCGGGCCAGTCCCGGGACTCTGCGAGGGCCTTAATAATATTCCATTGGCGGTGAGCTGCCAAGGTTTGGATATATTCCAGTGTGACCTCCACACAGCCCCGCCTCCCTGACTAAGAAATTTTATCTATTGATCAATATCCTTATGGTACATACATTTCAATACACGGGCAAGCCCTGACAGATACTTTGTTCCATAATAGCTCGCCTTCACACCTGACAGAGACTGTCGATAAATCTTGTATTTTACGATGATACCTAATGAAACCAAGGGTAACCGACTGATCGGGAACTGGTGCCGCTGGACACTCGAGCTGGGTAGTGATCCACATACCCTTCTGGAATGGTGGGGGCCAACTGAACATACAGAACCGGGTGAGGAGTTCCCTCACCCGGTCTGGAAAACCAACGTTTCAGGGGGGGTTGGTCAATGGCTCCGCCCATCCGTGTGGCCGCCCTGCTGCGGGTTTCCACGACCAGTATTGAGCAAGAGGAATCCCCCGCCGCCCAATTGTCATACATCCGGGAGGAAATTCGCCGCCACCAGGGGGCAGGGGACATCTGGATCGACTCCGGGTACGTATATGAGGACGAACTCACAGGGGCATTAGTCCTGGAACGCCCTTCGGTCAAACGGCTGTTGGCCGATGCGGCAGCCGGCAAATTTGAGCTTGTCGCCATGAAGGCCATTTCAAGACTGGGACGTGACACTCTGGGCCTGCTGAGTCTGAAACGCCGTTTATGGGACGACATGGGCATTGACCTGGCATCACTTCAGGATGGGTACAGGGCCGCACGGGATCCAGAGCTGATCTTTCTGATTCATGCCGACCGGGCGCAGCATGGTCGCACCGAAATCAGTCGCAACGTCCGTACAGCCATGCGGCAAAAGGCTTTGCAGGGTTTATGGACGTGTGGAAAGATCCCCTTTGGATACCAGCGAGTTGGGCGGAATGAGATCGCACCTCACCCGGCAACGACTCCGGTCGTGCAGGAAGTCTTCCGCCTGCGGGCAGAGGGCTGGGGCCTGTCTGCCATTACTGCCCACCTGAATAACACGCTTCAGGTACCTGCGCCTCAGTGGTGGTACCGGTGGGGCCTGCGGCAGCAGCGACTCACCGATCTGGCCCAGAACGACGACCGGTGGCGTGACCGGCTGGAGGCCCTGCGGCAACGATACGAGGGGTGCCGCCCGGAGTGGCGGAATAGCACGATAAAGGTTCTGCTGCGCAACACCGCCTATTGCGGGGAACTGCAGTATTACCGGACCTATCACCGCCGTTCGGCCGGCGGACAGCAGAAGTTGGTACAGCGCCCAGTAACGGAGCATATCGCCCTGCCATGTCCGCCGCTGGTAGACCGGGATCTCTGGCAGCGGGTTCAGGAAATGTGCAGGCGCCGCCTCGCGCGTGGCAAGCCCCGGCACGGAAGGTACCTGCTATCAGGGCTTGCGTATTGCCAATGTGGCTCACGGCTCAATGGCGGGCGCGTGGCAGCTTCAGGGCGGCCGGAATACGTCTATTATATTTGCCATCGTCGCCGGGAAAGCGGTACCTGTCAGGCTCCCGCCATCCCGGCCGAGCAGCTTGAGTCCGCCGTGATTTCACGTGTACGCCAAGGTTTGCAACCCTTGGCTGCTACTCCCCCTGCTTATCACGCCAGTCCAGCGGCCAGGCCAAAAGCTCAACTCATGCAACTCGAACGGGCACTCGCCGAACTCAAGGATAAACGTCGGTATTATCACGATCAACATCGCCTGGGGCGAGTAACCGATGAGCAGTTAGACGAGGAACTGGCCGATATCAAGACTCGGGAACATGATGCGCTACGCGCCGTCGAACGACTACGGGCTGAAACGATGCAACATGTCACAGGCAGGGAAGGGTACCGACGTGTGATGGAGCTTTGGCACCAGTATAAGAAACTGGAAACAAGTGATCCGCATGTACTTCGGCAGCTTCTGATGGCCGCCGTTGACCGCGTCGTGGTGACGTCACCGTATCCGGCTCAGACCGCAGTCGCCCAACCTCATGCAGCGTGGTCATCACCGGAACGGCCAGCTCCTGTGCCGGCACAGGGGCCTGATCCTCCGTTCCCAGCGCGGCGCAAGGTAATCTGGCCCCCAGATCTGATGTTGCGCCGCATGATGTCTGACCCGGACGCTACAGACGGTTATGTGGCCTCTCTGGTCGGATGCAGCGACTCCCTCGTGTGGAAAAAGAGGAAGCACCTGGGGATCGGATGTATAGGATCCAGGCGGCCTCAGGCAGCCACCCGTGCCGCCTACCTCGCCCGCTGGGAGCCAGTGCTGGCGGCGTGGCGCGCAGGAGTACCCCCGGAGAACGCACTGGCGCAGTTAGCGACACAGCCCGGGCCCGCGCTGCCAGAACGAGAAGTCATCATTTGGACTCGTTTTCCCATCGGCTAATATGCCTGCACGTTGTCTAAATAGGTCTCCCACGCAGCCCGAGCCTGTTCTTCAAAGGAGTAGATGAACGCGCGCTGCACTTCATTTTTGGCGATTTCGTCGTACTCCTGCCGTGCCATATAGATGAAGTTGAGGTACTGTTCGCGTTCTTCTTTTGTGATGCCCGTGTGCTGCTCGAACCCTTCCTTCAGGGCCCGCAGGGCGTCCAGCGGACCGATGCAGGTCATGCCCTCGCGCACCAGGGCTGCCGACAGGCGGTTGATGATGTAGCGTGGGGAAATGCCGACCATACCCTCACGCACCGTTTCCTCCTGCAATTCCCTGACGTCCTTGCCGGCGTAATCGTCCACCTGTTCGCCGTTGTACAGCTTGAGCTTCTTCAGCAGGCTCATACCGGCCTTCTTGGATGGCTCCAACCGGCTCAGAATGGCAAAGATGCTGGCCACCCGCAAGGTGTGCGGCGCCACGTGAATGTCGTGCGCGCCGCCCTCACGCAGCAGCTTCTCGTAGATGCGCACCTCGTCATCCACCCGCAGGTTGTAGGGCACCTTGATCAGGATGATGCAAACACCCCTACACAGGGGCTAACGTCCCCCGTCCGGGATTCGGAGGGTAAAGCCATGCTCCTTCAGGAAGCCCGACTTGTCCAACTCCTTCAGGAAACTGAAGTCCATGACATCAAACGGATTCACATCCTTCGCCGAAGGAGCGTCGGTATAAATCTGATAGGGCCGGAGCGCATCAGCGGTCATGTTGATATCCAGCAACCGGATGTATTCCTCGTACGTGAGCCGGGCATCCTCGGCACTCATCCCGTTGGTGTGCTTCTGGATACTGGCAATGGCTACTTCCTGGTTCGTGCGGGCCAGCCCGATGCCAGCGGCGTAGGCTTGCAGGAACCGCCGCACCGCCTCAGGATTTTTCTGGGTAAAGGTGCGCGTGGTCAGGATATAGGCGTTGGCCTCATCGAACGTCCCCGATAGGTCAACCAGAACCTGAAACCCCCGCTTCTCTGCCTGCAGGTGCAAGGGATTGGACAGGACGCCGGCGTCGATCAGCCCCTTATCAAGGGCAGCCAGCACATCGCTGATCTGCTTGAACGTCACCACCTTGTAGTCCACATCGGGTTTCATCCCGTGTTGTTTCTCCAGATAGTTCATCGCCGCCACGGCCGGCGGAGCGTACTTGCCCGATACGCCCAGGCTCTTGCCGCGCAGATTCTCCGGGGCACCCAAGGTTTTGGGGGCCATGATGCGGAAGACCGGTTTGCTCACGTTGCCGGCCACAAACACCAGGTCTTTGTTGCCGCCGGCGTAAGCACTGATGGCGCTCCCCGGCGCCGTACCGATCTGCACGTCACCCGCCAGCAATGCCTGCACCCCGGTGGGGGGCGCCAAAAGGCTCCACTTGGGCGTGATACCGTGTTTTTGGAAAAGCCCCTGGTCGTAAGCCACCCACATGCCGATTTCCGTGCCACTGATACAGCAACTGACCACATTCACCGCGATGGGCTCCGGGGGAACCGCCGCTGACTTTTCCCCCGCCGGGCTGGTCTGGCCGCAGCCCGCCACCAAGAGCACCGCCGTCATGGCAGCCAGGGCCTCGGTAACGGCCATGTTCACCATGATCACCGGCAGGCCGGTCAGTTCGCGGATCTGGCGGGCGGTGCTTTCTTCGCGTTCTGGACCGAAGTGCGCCCCCACCGGTCCGCCTCCGAAGGCATACAGCTTGTCCACGAACCCCGAAGACCGCAGGGCGTCAACGAAACGTTTTACTGGTCGCCCGCCGGGATCCTGACTTCATTCACCGCAAACAACACACCGCAGTCAGGACAACTGCGCTCTTCCAATCGAAAGTTCGGGCTCTCCCCGTGCCAGCGTACAGCCACCCAGGGGTTGGCCGCTTGCAGAGGCAACAGCCGCTGCCGAAACGTACCGGCATGTCCGCAGCGCCGGCAGCGCAGTTGCCGCTTGCCACCGACCGTGGCCACCTCCAGCGTAGCACTGACGGGGAAGGGCGGGTCGCCGGCAGCACCTGCTGCATGCAGGGGCTGATCGGTGTCCGTAAATGGCAGCACGACTCCCTCGGCGCGCCGGCCGCGCAACCGGGCACGCAGGTTGGCCGTGCCGGCCGCGTCTACCCGCCCCACCCCCAGCAAAACCCCGTAGTTTTGTTCCGCCCGTTCAGGGGTTACCCAGCCGTTGGCGACATCCTCCGCCACCCGCGCCGGATCGCGTTCCAGGGGATCGCCATAGCCGCCGCCGCCCGGTGCATAAAACAACAGCACATCGTCGGCAGTCAGGATCCCCTCGGCCTTGGACGGCAGGTACTCTACGGTCCCCTGGAAGTCGGCGTAAGTCCCGAAGGACATCCCCTGGCGCAACAGCGCCCTCACCTGGCTGCCCCGCACCACCGTGACCTGTGAACCGGCACCGGGAAAGCCGCCGCACAGACCGCTGGCGTTCGACTGGTCCGTTCCGGCCGTATTGGTCGACTTGAGCACCAGTTCGTTGACTCCGTATGGAATCACTGCCGCTATGGCCGTGAGTCCGCCCCGGTACTGACCGGGGCCACCGGAGTCGGGCATCTGGCGGCGGAAGATGTACAGAACAGGCAGCTTCCATTCCGTACTCTCCACGTTCCCGAGATTGCTGGAGAAAGACGTGATTTGCCCGGCGTGGCTGAACCCATCGGCAAAAGAGCGGGCAGCGGCACCACCGGCCCGGTGATCCGAAAGCAAAGCACCGACCCGTTTCCCGGTGGCTGTGTACCCAAAGAGGTTATTGCAGTTGCTGGACACAATCCACGAAGAGCAGGCCCGGTCGCCATGGGGCGGGGATGCGGCAAACAACTGCGCCACGGCATTGGCGGCCGTCACGGTCACCAGCCAGCGAAAGCCAATGGTGCAGATGCTCACGGGGGCAGGAAAGCGGGCATTCACCACGGTACCTTCCGGGGCATGTACCTGCAGGCAGCGCAGGAGCCCGTCGTTCCAATCGATTTCACCGCCGCAGAGGAAGGTGTACAAGGGCACCGCCGTCCCGGCCACACAGGCGTGATAGGTGCAATTCACGGCCGCGTCCACCTGCGGATCACTGCCTTCATAATCAAAAGCCAGGGTATCGCCCCGTTTGGTCAAGCGCACCTGTACCCGGTGGATGCGGTCCGAACCGACGCGATCGCCGTCCATGAAGGCTTGTGCCGACCAGGTGCCGTCGGGTAGTTCCGCGATCCGCCGCCGCACCTGCTGCTCCGCATAGTCGATAGATTGCCGCATCACACCGGTGATCGTTTCCTCGCCATACTCGTCAAACAAGGCGTGCAGCCGTTGCTTGGCGGCATGAATGGCGCCAAGCTGGGCCCGCAGGTCCAGCGCTACCATATCGGGCAGGCGTGAATTGGTCACAAAGGTGTGCTCAACCTCGCGGACCAGTTCCCCCCGTTCCATAATCTTGAGGAAATACCGGGGCGGCTCCTGGAAGAGACTGTCGGGGTGGTGCAGGATGTTGGCGATCCACATCACGATGCGACCGGCACGCCAGAGCGGGCTGGCAATGACCACATCATTGTGGTGCAGGGCGCCCAGGTAGGGATCGTTGGTCAGGAACACGTCGCCGTCGTGAATGGCACTGGCCAGGCGCATGATGGTCTTGATGGTGGGACCCATAGCCCACATGTACCAGCGAACCAATGCCGGCGGTGACCAGATCGCCCTCAGCGGTGAACAGACCGTTATTGAAGTCGTTCCCTTCCACCACGATCGGCGAAGCCGAGATGGTTTTGATGGCAATGGCTTGCTCGTCATTGATCTGCCAGAGCCGGTGCTTGATGACCTCAAAGGTAATCGGATCAAAGGCCGGCGGGGGCACCGTCACTTGCATCCCCTCCCCGTCCGGATTTCGATGTTACCATAGGGATCCAGGCCGGCGGTGCAGCCAGGCGCAACCCAAACAGTTGTATCGTGCCGCTCCACCACTGCCGGCCCCTGGATCGTCAGACCGGGGCGCCAGCGTGCAAAATCATAGACGGCTGCCTCCAGCCACCCCTGTCCATGCATGTAAACAGGCCGGATCGCCTTTTGCGCGTGTTCCACTCGCGCTGCCCACCCCGTATCGGCCAACGGCGCCAGGGCCGGTTTCGCGGTGGGTTTCAGTGCCTGCACCCGAAACCCGATCACTTCCAGGGGCGATTCAGACCTGGTCGTACCCTGTCCATATTTCATCTGGTAGTAAGTTTCAAACTGGTGCCGCAGGGCGGAAACGGTGTCAGCCGTTAACCGGCCGCCTGCCCAGACCAGCGTCACCTCGTTCATCTGTCCCTGGTAGCGGATTTCGATCTGATGCACCAGATGCACGTCATGGCGCGCCACCCCGGAATCCCGCATGTCCTCCTGGGCACGCTCCTCAAGTTCGGCAAAGGTGCGGTTAAAGGTATCCATGCACTCTTGATTTGCTTCCAGGCGCATCGGGTCGGATTTGGCGTACGAAAAGAGAAAATCGGAAAGGGCGATGCCGAAGGCCGAAAAGACCGGGGCCGTATAGGGGATGATGACCCGCTCAATGGCCAGTTGCCGGGCGATGACGGCACAGTGCGCACCACCCGCGCCGCCGTATGAAAACAGGCAGAAGTTCCGCGGATCGTACCCGCTTTCAACGGTGACCTTGCGAATCAGATCACTCATGCGGGCCGTGACCACTTCGTAGATGCCGGCGGCAGCGTTGATCACCGAGAGCCCGAGGGGCGCGGCCACGTGCCGCTCAATCGCCTGCAGGGCCAGCCCCTTGTCCAGGCGGCGCCGGTCCGCCGAAGAAGGTCTCCGGGTCGATGATCCCCATGGCCACCAGCGCATCGGTCACCGTCGGGTATTCCCCTCCCTGGGCATAACACGCCGGTCCGGGCACCGCACCGGCGCTTCGGGGACCCACCTTGAGCCGGTAGCCGTCGGCAGAAGCAATGCTGCCACCACCGGCGCCCACCGTGACCACCTTGACGGCGGGCACCAGCACCGGCAACCCCTGGTCCAGGAACGGCCGCTCCTGTTCTTCAAACCGCCCCTGCACAATCAGGCCAACGTCGAAGCTGGTGCCGCCCATGTCGGCGGTGATCACATTTTCGTATCCCAGCAGATGCCCCACATGGCGGGCGGCCACCAGACCGCCGATGGGCCCGGAGTTCACCACCGACACCGCCTGACGCTGGACCCGCTCCGGCAGGGTCAGCCCACCGGAGGATGTCATCACCTGCACCTGCCGGCGCAGGCCGCTGTCGGCCAGTTGCGCTTGTAGACGGCAGATGTAGCGGTCCGTCACCGGGCCGATGTAAGCGTTAATAGCCGTGGTCACCGTGCGCTCAAACTCGCCCATGCGGGGCGCGATGTCACTGGAAAGGCTCACCGGCAGGTCGGGTGCCAGCCGGCGGGCCACCTCCCGGATCATCTGTTCATGGGCTGCACTCCGAAACGACCAGATCAGGGAGACAGCCAGGCTTTCGATCCCCTCTGCCAGCAGGTAGGAAAGGGCCTGTTCCACCTCGGCCTGCTGCAGCGGTACCAGCACCTCACCGTGCACCGTGACCCGCTCATGCACGCCAACAATCCAGCGTTTGGGAACTAACGGCAGCGGGCTTTCCGTATGGATGAAGTCCATCGCCAGGGTGTGCGGTAAGCCACCGGTGCGGCCAATCGGTCCCCGGGCAATGGCCAGGGTATCCTCGAACCCGGTGGTGGTGATCAGGCCCACCCGGGCACCCTTGCGTTCGATCAGGGCGTTGGTAGCAACGGTGGTGCCATGGGCAAACCGCTCCGTTCGGCCCAGGAGGCCTGCACGTGCCGTCTCCCGGTCGGCGGCCCCCGCGGCGGCCATGTCGCCCAGCACGTTCAGAATCCCCTGGTCCGGCGCAGCCGGCGTGGAGAATGCCTTATCGAACCACAACCGCCCCTGGTCGTCCAGCAGCACCATGTCCGTAAACGTTCCGCCTGTGTCTACTCCGATCAGCGCGCACATGGCTGTCCTCCTGGTACCCGTTATTGGAGAGTGGGTGCACCGGGGCCCGGGTGGGAGCGGGTTCCCCAGGTGGCCAGGGAGCCGCCGTCGACCCGCAGGTCTTCTCCCGTGATAAAGCCGGCCTCGTCTGAAACCAGAAACAGGACGGCGTTGGCCTGATCCTCCGGGCGTCCCAGACGGCCCAGGGGAATCTCGCCAAAGGACCGGGCGCCGGCCGCCTCGATGGCGCCCACGGAATTGCCCGTTTTGGTAGGTGATACCGAATTGACCCGAATCCCATAACGCGCCAGTTCCACCGCCATGGAACGGGTTAAGTTGAGGATACCGGCCTTGGCCGTGGTGTAGGCGATGGCGTTGGCCCGGCCGCGGTGGCCGGACGTAGAGGCAATGTTGACGATGGCGCCGCCCTTGCCGCGGGCAATCAGGGAGGTAGCAACGGCGCGGCTGGTGGCAAAGGTACCGGTAAGAACGACGTTCAATACCGTATTCCATTCCTCGAAACTGATGGTCAACAGGCCCTTGGGAACGGTGAGGGCGGCGTTGTTCACCAGAATATCGATCCCACCGAAATCTGCCTCGGCTCTGCGGACAAGCGCCTCCACCTGTTCGGGATCCGCAATATTGGCGGGAGCCGCCACGGCGCGGCCACCCTGATCCCGAATGGCTTGAGCGGATGCCTGTGCCAGTTCCGGCCTGATATCGTTGCACAACACCAGCGCGCCGGCGGCGGCCAGTTTGCCGGCGATGGCCCGACCGATGTTCGGCCCGGCGCCTGTCACCAGCGCGATCTTGTCCTGCAAATTTGCCACGAAAACTACCCTCTTTCTGGCGGTTGCTGCTCCGGTCACACGCCGGCGCCCCGGCCGCCGGCAGTGACGCGTGCAGCCTGGCCCTGTTTCGGGGTTCATTTCGACACCCTAGTCGGATTCCTTTTGTACATTTTTATCTTCATATAGTTTGTTCTTGCTGAAAGCTTATGATAAAAAGCCCGTCCGGGAGTTCAGGGCTGCCTGCCACCATGCCAGAGCCCGCCAAGGCCAGTGCCAGCAACACAAGAGGCCCGGCACCGATAGTGCCGGGGCCGGGCTGATTCATGTCTTCCGTTACTCGCGAGTCGGAACGACCTCCGCTACAGCCCCCGGCAGGACCCGCACCGCCCGCAGCAGCATGCGCACCACCGTCTGGCGCTGCGGCAGGTCCAGTTCGGCCAGCCACCGCTGCCAGCATCCATGCACGGGTGCCGGTGCGGGGGCCAGTGCCACGTCTGCCACCGCCGCCGCCGCCGGCAGCCGGGCATACTCCTGTTCCAGCGCCGCCACGTGACGGGAGCTTTCGGCCAGTTGGGCGGCAGCCACCTCCGGGTGTACCACGCCCTTGCCCACCAGGCCCAGCACCCGGGCCTGGGCAGCCTTGGCCAGCGTCATTTGCTGTTGCAGGCGGGTCCGTTCCTGCTCCGGCCCGCCCTGCGCCAGCCCCGCGTCTCCCCACTGCCGCTCCCGTTCGGCCTGCAGCAGTTCCGGATCCAGCAGCCACCTCTGTATCGTGGCCCACACGTGCTGCTCGACCCGATCGGCCCGCTGGTGCGGCTGGCGGCAAGCTGCCGGGGGCGGCCCGGCGGCGCGCCGGGGCGATGGATAGCGGTTGGCACAGCGCAGCAAATAACAGGACAGCCGGTTGTTCCATACGTAGTGCATCGGCCCACCGCACAGGCCGCAGGTGGCAAGGCCGCTAAGCAAATGCCCACGTCGGCCCGGGTGCAGGCGAGTGCCGCCCTGCCGCTTCACCTGCTGCAACACCGCCTGGGCCTGGGCAAACAAGGCCCGGGGAAGGATGGCCGGTACGGCCACCGTCACCCACTCCGCCGCCGGGCGCAGCCGTGGTGTGATTTTCCGGCTGCGCCGCGCCGGCGGCAACTGCAGTTGTCCGCCCAGGCCACGAAAGTCGTAGCGGTTCAGCCGGAGCTGTCCGACATAAATCGGGTTCCGCAAGATGCCGGCCACCACCCCCCGGTGCCACACCCCCCCGTTCTTGGCCGGTACCCGCAGGCGGTTCAACCGCTCCGCCACCGCCTGGCTGCCCAGCCGCTCCGCCGCCACCCAGGTGAACATCTGCTCCACCCAGGCGGCTTCGGCCGGGTTGGGCACCAGCGCTTGATCCCCGGGGGCTCCGGGCCGGTGATCGTACCCATACACATGAATCCGGTGCGGAATGCCCCCGGCCGCCAGCTTACCCCGTTTGCCGCGGCTGGTCCGCTCGATGATTTTGGCCTTTTCATATTCGGCAATGGCCACCCGGAGAGTGAAGAACAGTCGCCCTTCGGAGGTGGCCTGGTAGTCATGCTGCACGAATTCCAGGCGGGTCCCGGCCGCTTCAATTTCGTTGGCCACCAGAATCGCCTGGTGGGTGGCCCGGCTGAAGCGGTCGGGGTCCAGGCACACAAAGTAGTCCGGGCGCGCTGCCGCCACATACCGGCGCGCCTGCTCCAGCTCGGGGCGCTCCAGCAGATCCCCCCCGGCGGTATCCACGAACTCTGCCGTCTCCAGTTCAGCGCCGCCGCCGGTCGTCGCCGCCCTGGCCCGAGCCAGGGCAGCGGCTTTTTCCAGGCAGGCGCGGCGCTGCTCGGGAATACTGAAGCCGCGCCGCCCCTGGTCAGCAGTGCTCACCCGCAGGTACATGGCCACCCGGACGGGCCGGTTCCGGTTCAGCCCGTCCGGTTCGGGAATCCCCATGTTTCCTTCGCCCCTCTGCGCAGCGCCGTATATAATCCAGCACCCGAAGCAGGGTTTCCCGGCGCGGTGGCCCCGTCACCCCCATGCCCCCTCCCTCGCCCTTGCTATCACAGGCTACGTGGCGACGGCACGGAACAGGACACGCCGGAAAAGGGCGAACCCCACCTGCCGCCAGGGCAGGTGGGGTTCGGGGGCGCCGTGTTTAGATGTCGCCAATCGCCTTCAGCAGGCGCTGGAGTACCACCACGGCCTCGGCACGGGAAGCGTTGGCCTGCGGGCTGTAAGAAGTGGCCGAGCGGCCCTTCATCAGCCCCAGCTTCACGGAGCGGGCTACCGCCGGACCTGCCCATTCGGCAATCTGCGGTCGGTCGGCGTAGTCACCAAGCAGTGCGGTGATCTGGATGCCACTCAGCGTCGACTGGTGGCCCCGCAGATCCAGCACCCGGCCCATGATCACAGCCATTTCCTGGCGAGTGATGCGGTCGTTCGGGCGGAAGGTACCCTGGTAACCGGAGATGAGGCCGGCCTGGGCGGCCGTCTCCACCTCGGCGAAGTACCATTCGCCCGGCTTCACGTCATTAAAGCTGCCCATGAAGCCGTCGTACGGCTTCAGTCCCAGCGCCCGCACGATCAGGCTGGCGAACTGGGCCCGGGTGACATCGCCCTGCGGCGAGAACTGGGTGACGCTGGTGCCCTTGGCCACATGGCGGGCGGCCATCATTTCAATGCCCGCCTTGGCCCAGTGGCCTTCCGGCACGTCGGCGAACGTCTTGTTGTACTCCATCACCGCGTACTCGCTGAAGCCGTCGAGTTCCACGCTGACGAACTTCCCGGCCACGTTCACCCGGCCGCCGCGGAACTCCCACTGGCCGGTCTTGCGGTTCAGCCGGTAAACACCCAGGTGTTCCGGATTGGTGGCTGAATCAAACGGAATCCGAACCGTTAGCTTCTGGCTGAAGTTGGTGACAGCCGTGGACGTGCTCGACGTACCGGCCCCCTTCGTCACCACTTCCGCCGACAGCATCAGCACCTTGCCGGCAGGCTTCAGGCCCGAGTCCTTGGCCCTGGTCACCGAATCCCGGATGGCAATGATGGTGGTGCTGGCGCCCGTCTCTGCCGCCCGAGCCTCAACCTTGGCCAGGTCAACGGCCTCAACGCTGATCTTGACGCTGGCCTTGGCGCCGCGGGCCGCCGCCTGCTTCACTTCGGGCAGATCGATCAGGGCTGCCGGCGGAATATCCAGCTTGGCCACGCCGGCGTCAATGATCACTTCCTTGCCCGTTCCAGCCAGCTTTTCCAGGACGCCCACCGGCACTTCGGCAGCCTTCTTGGCCACTTCGGCCGTCTGGTTCGCCTCGCCGCTGCCGGCGGGTGCGGTGGCTGCCGTCAGGTCGATCCTCAGGTCGTCCTTGATGGCCGTCAGATCAATCTGGGACTCGTCCACGGTCTTGGTCAGGGCGACGGTGCCGTCGGCCTGCTTTTCGGTGTTCACGCTCACCGGCACGTTGCCCTCAAGGACAGTGCCGGGGCCCTTGCCGTCATCCACCGGGGTCTTGGGGGTCTCCTCTGCAGGGGGCTCCTCGGCGGGGGGCTCCTCCTGGTCGTCCGTGGTGCTGGTGGGCGGCGTTACAATCACCTCGCCCCCGCCGGGGCTGCCACCGCCGCCGCCGGTGCTCTGAGCCTTGGTCGATGCGCTCAGCGGCAGGGAAGTGCTGACGTTACCGGCTGCGTCGTAGGCCTTGACCGTAAAGGTATAGCCCACGCCTGCATTCAGGCCGGTAACAGTGGCCGTGGTCGTGGACTCGGACAGGGACTCACCGAACTTCGTGGTGCCCCGATACACTTCGTAATGGTCGATGCCCACGTCATCGGTGGCCGCCTGCCACGACACTGTCACACTGGAAGTGGTGGAATCGGCTGCGGTCGGAGCGGCGGGCCAGACAGGCGCCACAGCGTCAACCTTGACGGTCTGCGGCTGGCTGCCGGCGTTCCCGACCTGGTCAGACAGGCCGACGGCCAGGGAAACGTCCCCGGTGGTCAGGCCGCTGTCCGGCAGGGTCACGTTGCCGGCGATTGTACCGTTGTGGTTGTCGGTACGGGTGAATTTCAGCGTATGGGTGGTGAGTGCATCGCCGGCCAGCGTCACGGTGAGGGTCGCCCCTGAGCCGGGCAGGCCGCCGGCGGCGTCTGTCACCGTTATACTGACCGGAACCGTCGCCCCTGGCTGATACCAGGTAGCCGTGGTGGGCGAGGTAAAGCTAAATGCGGGGGCCAGGTCGTCCACGTAGATCACTTGCGGGGAATCGGCGTTGGCGTTGCCGAGGATATTCGCCAGGGTCACCACCAACTGGTTGACCCCCTGGGTCAGTCCGGCCGGTACCGTTACGGTACCCGTCACCTGACCGGAGGTGCCGCTGCTGCTGGTATAGGTCAGGCCGCTCAGCGACTGCCCGCCCAGGGTGGCGGTCACCGTGGTGCCGTCGGCGATGGACTGCGTATCCGTCACGTCGATCTCCACGTTGAACTGCGCACCGGTCTTGTACCGGGCGCCCGCCGCCGGAGAGACGAAGGTAAGCGCCGGCCCGACCGAGGTAATGGTCAGGTCCTGGGTGGCGGAGCCTTCATGCCCAAGCTGATCGGAAATCTTCACCGCAAGGATGGCGGTGCCGTCGGACTGGTTGGCCGGAATCGTCACATTACCGGAAATCCGGCCGTCGGCGGCGGTGTAGCTGAGGGTGTTCGCGGCGGCGGTCCCGTTTACCGTGGCGGTTACCGTGGCGCCGTTCGCAACGCCGGTGCCCGCATCGTTGACGCT
The DNA here is from genome assembly GCA_036676195.1 of Clostridia bacterium. Classification (GTDB taxonomy): domain Bacteria; phylum Bacillota; class Sulfobacillia; order Symbiobacteriales; family ZC4RG38; genus JAKFDK01. Next base: position 101,331 of record JAKFDK010000056.1, read on the forward strand.
GACGGATACCGCCACCGTGCCGCCCGGCCTGGCGGCGGCGTCGGCCACCGGCTGATCCATGGTCAGCGTGGGTGCGGTGTTGTCAATGTTGATGCTGCGGGTGGCCGAGCCCTGGTTGCCGGCAGTGTCGGTCACCTGCACCACCAGGTCGTTGGCCCCATCCGTCAGACCGGCGGGAACGGTCACACTGCCGGTGATCTTCCCGGCGGCTGAGCTGTAGGACAGACCCGTGACGTTCTGACCGTCGAGGGCAGCGGTCACGGTGGCCCCATTGGCAACCCCCGACCCGGTTCCGTCATCAACGCTCACTTCAACGGTCACGGTGGAACCAGTCTTGTAGTAGGTGCCTGCATCTGGGGTGACAAAGGTGAGCGCCGGGGCGACCCCATCCACGTTCACGCTCTGTGTACCGGTGCCCGCAATCCCCGCCTGATCAGACAGAGTGACCACCAGATCCCGGGCCCCGGGCGTCACGCCGGTGGGGACCGTGACGGTGCCAACGATCTGACCCGTTGTGCTGGTGGAGCGGGTGTAAGTGAGGCTCTGCGCACTGACGGCGACGCCACCGATCGTGGCTGTCGACACTGTGGCGCTGGCGGGCAACGCAATATTATCGGTCACGGTGATGTTGACCGTGATCTGCTGCCCGGTCCGGTACCAGCCAGTGGGCGTGGAGGTGAAGCTAAGCGTGGGTGCAGTGTTGTCAATGTTGATGCTGCGGGTGGCCGAGCCCGGAATCCCGGCCCGGTCAGACATGCGCACCACCAGGTCATTGGCACCGGCGGTCAGGCCGCTGGGGACGGTGACCTCACCCGTCACCTTGTTGGTGCTGCTGCTGAACGACAGGGTGTGTGCCGAAACGGACTGGCCGCCCAGGGTGACGGTGGGGGTCGCCCCGTTGGCCACACCGGAAGCGTTATCAGATACATTCAGGCTGACGGTAATGGTCGCGCCGTTCTTGTACGGGGTACCCGCTGTGGGGGCCGTGTAGGTCAGGGTGGGCGCCGTCGCGTCAACGCTGATGCTGACGCTGCCCGTACCCTGGTTGCCGGCCTGATCCGAAATTTGCACGATGAGGCTATGGGAGCCTTCCGTCAGGCCGCTGGGCACCGTGATCGTGCCGCTGACCGTGCCGGTGGTGGAATCGGTGCGGCTGAAGCTCAGGCCCGAGACACTGGTGCCGCCCAGGGTAGCCGTAACGACGGCATTGGTGGCCAGGCCGGACTGGAGATCGGTCACCGTGGCCGACACCGAAACGGTTTGCCCCGGCCCGTAGGCCGTGCCGGCGGTGGGCGAGGTGAAGGAGACAGACGGCCCGGTGGAGTCAATGTTCACACTCTGCGTGCCCGAACCGCTGTTCCCGGCCTGATCCGAGAAGCTCACGACCAGGTTGTTGGCACCGGCGGGTACGCCGCTCGGTACGGTCACATCACCTTGGATCGTACCGGTACTGGAAGTGGACCGGGTGAAGGCGAGGGTGTGGGTGGTGACCGACACGCCGCCCAGGGTGGCCGTCACCGCCCCGCTGGCTGGCAGGCCGGATTCATTGTCCGTGACGTTGATGCTCACGTTTTGAATCTGCCCGCCCACCACATACCAGCCGCTGGGGGAGGACGAGAAGGTCAGGGTGGGAGCAGTCTTGTCCACCTGGAGGGTGCGCGTGCCGGTCCCCGCCTTGCCGACGGCGTTGGCCAGGCTGATCACCAGGTCGTTATCGCCGCTGGCGGCGCCGGTGGGAATCGTCACGGTACCGGCAATGGAGCCGCTGGTGGTGGATCCGGTGGTGCGGGTGTACGCCAGGGTATTCGTGGCTGCGGTGCCACCCACCGTGACTGTCACCGTGCCGCTGCTGGGCAGGCCGGAATCGCTGTCGACCGCGGTCATGGCCACGGCCACCAGCGCCCCCGGCTTGGTCCAGGCCCGGTCGGCGGGAGTGGAATACGTGAGCGTGGGACCGTCCGTATCCACGTTGATGCTGACGGTGGCGCTGCCCTGGTTGTTCGAGCGGTCAGCCAACTGCACGACCAGGTCGTTGGCTCCCTTGGCCGCATCGAGCGGTACGGTGACGGTACCCGTCACCTTGCCGACCAGGTCACTGGTGCGGGTGTAGGAAAGCCCGGTCACCGCCGTGCCACCCAACGTGGCAGTAATGGTCGGGCTGGAGCTGATGCCGGCGGCGTCGTCGGTCACATCGACCGACACGGTTACACTGCCGCCCGGCGCGTACCACTTGCCCGCCGTCGGGCTGGTGAAGGTCAGCGTCGGGGCGGTGGAGTCGGCGGAAATAGTCAGGGTAGCCGTCTTATCGGTGCTGGGGCTTCCGTACGAGACCTTGACGGTATACGTACCGGCGGAAAGCCCTGCCTTCAGGGAGAAAGAAAGCGCTGTGTTCGTGCTGGCGCTGGTGGTCAGGACATAACCGCTCTGTTCCACATCGCTGCTGTTCAGCACTTTCACGGAAGCGTTGGTCAGGAAGGACGTACCGGAGCCGGTCACATTGATGCTGGTGGCGGTGTAACCGGACGCCAGGGTACTGGGGGAGATGCTGATGGTGGCATCGGCTGACACCGTCAGGGTGGCATCAATCCGCTCCCCGCCGGTGGTGATCCGCACCGTATAGGTGTCGGCACTCAGCCCGGAAGCCAGGGTGAAGCTGAGAGTACCGGCATCGGTTACGGTCACAGACGTGGCCTTGCCCGTGTCCGTGCTGGTGCTGTCGAGCACGGCCACGTTCGTCTGCCCCTGGCTGAAGTGGCTGCGCTGTCCGGTAATGCTGATGGTGGTGTTGCTGTAACCGGCTGTCACCGTCGTCGGACTCGGGGTGGCTGCCGCCGCCGCCGTGACGGTAAAGCTGGTCTGCACCGTCTCCACGCCGGTGACGATTTTCAGCGTGTACGTGCCTGCGTCCAGGCCCGTGGGGATGCTGAAGCTGAGGGCCGTATCGCCGGTGGCGTTCACCGACGAGACCGTGGCGGCCGCGCTCCCGCTGCCGTCCAGCAGGGAAACAGAGGGCTGCCCGTTGGTGAAGTGGGTGTTGGTACCGGCAACGGTAACCGTAAACGCCTGGGTGTAGCCCACCGCCACATCGGCCGGAGTCAGGCTGATACTGGGCTCGTCCCGGACGGTGAAGCTGGTCTGCACAGTCTCAACGCCGGTGACGATTTTGGCTGTGTACGGCCCGGCCGAGAGGCCGGTGCCCAGGCTGAAGGTCAGGCTGCCGTTGGTGCTGGCGCTGACCGCCGAAATGGTCCCAACGGAATTGCCGCTGCCGTCCACCAGGGTTACGGTGGGCGTGTCGGCCTTAAAGTGGGTGTTGGTGCCGCTGGCTGTAATGGTAAACGCATCGGTATAACCCTGAGAAACCTCTGCCGGGCTCAGGGTAACCGTGGCGGCAGCAGTTACGGTGAAGGTCGTCTGCACGCTCTCAGCGCCGGTGACGATCTTCAGGGTGTAACTCCCCGCCGTCAGGCCGGTACCGATGTTGAACGACAGCGTGTCCTTGTCCGTGACCGAGGTACCGGAAATGGTGCCGGTATTCCCGCTGCCGTCCACCAGGGTAATGGTGGGCTGGGCTTCATTAAAGTGGGTGTTGGTGCCCGTTACGGTGACCGCAACGGCGGCGGTATAGTCCTGGGCCACCTCGGTGGTGCTCAGCTCAATGCTGGGTGCGCCCGTGATGGTAAAGGTCTTTTCCACCGTTTCGGCGCCGGAGACAAAGCGTACCGTGTAATCGCCGGCGCCGAGGCCGGCACCCACGGTGAAGCTGACATGGGTCTGATCCGCCACCGTCACGCCGGAAACGGTGCCGACGGTGGTGGTGCCGCTGAGCAGCGACACCGTCGTCTGCCCGGAGATGAAGGTGGTGTTGGTGCCAATAGCCGCCATGGTGAAGGCCGAGTAACCGAGCGAGGTCGCACTCGGACTCAGGCTGGTGATGCTGGCGGCGTCCTTGACCGTAAAGGTCGTGCTAACGGTTTCGCCGCCGGTGACAATGCGGACGGTATAAGTCCCCTTCGCCAGGCCGGTGGCAATGTTAAAGCTGACAGTCTGGGCATTTTCGTTGACGCTGACTGAAGACACGGTCCCGGCGGCAGTGCCCGAGCCGTCCCGCAGTGAAACAGTCGTTTGCCCACTGACGAAGTGTGTGTTAGTGCCGGTGGCCGTCAGGCTGACGGCACTGCTATAGTTCAGTGAAATGCTGCTCTGGCTCAGGGTCACACTCGGGCTCCCCGTGACCGTGAAGGGCGTCTCCACCGCACCGTCGGCGGAAGAGATCCGCACGGTGTAGGTGCCCTGGCCGAGCCCGGTGGCAATGGAAAACCCGACTGTCTGAGCGTTGGCGTCCACGGTGACGCCAGAGACAACATTGATGGGGGTATCCCCGCTCAACAGCGTTACGTTCGTGCCATTACTGACCCAGTCAGTCCCCGTTCCGGTCGCCGTAACGTTAATGGCGGTAGAATAGCCCAGCGAGGTCGAACTGGGCGAAAGTGACACCGAAGCCGCCGCCAGGGCCCTGACCGGGGGAAACCCGCCCAGGACCAGTGTAACGGCCAGCAGAATGCTGAGTAATTTGGCGTAAGCTCCAAGACGTCTGAAACTGGTTCCAATGCTCATCCAGAGAGCCTCCTGTCATCCGTAGTGAGAACGGTACAGAACCTCGTCGGTAACCGCTCTTGGGCTCCACCGGCGCTGAAGGAACCGCGCCGGCGGTTCCCTCAGCAGGGGGAGCGCCCCGGGGCGGGCAAGTGCCGCCCCAGGGCCGTCGCCCCTGTCCGGTGTCAGGTTAAGGCCCAAACAGCCCAGACAGTGGGATATCGATATCGGTTCCGTTCGTTGGTACGGTGAAGAGGACAGGTGTCTCCAGGTGGTACCAGCCGTCGTTGGTATCAACGTCCAGAATCTGGTAGTCACCTTCCGACAGGACCATCTCGACCCGGCCGTTCACATCGGCTTCGAACCACGTGACCAGTCGGAAGTCGTTGGCGTCAGTGCCGAGCGGGGCCACGGCTACCCGGGCATACGGAATTACCACATCAGCCACGGGGTCCCTGACCACACCGGTGGTGTTAGCCGCGGGCAACTGCACACTGCCGTTGAAGCCGGTGTCGGCATCTACTGTGAATTCAAGGAGGGTCTTGATGCGCCGGTTGTTCGTGGCGACCTCAACCACCTCATAGGTGGCGGGAGGCATGCTCATGGTCAGCACGCCGGAGCCGTCGGTGGTCCCGTGCAGAGACCGGCCCCAGTCGGCAACCTGATTCCCCTCCTCAGCCTTGGGCCGGATGCGCAGCCGGGCGTTGGCGATCGGGGTAATGCCGTCCTGATCAAGCAGGGTCAGGGTCACGTTGTTGGCCAGGGCGACGTCGATGGTGAGCACCGGAGCGCCGTTGGCCGGAGCAGTGAATGCCTGCATCTGCGGGTGAATGCCATCCGGCGCACCCACATCGACCAGCACGTACTCGGTAGCGGCCGTCAGCGTCAGCCTGGCCACACCGGTATCATCGGTTTCAGCCCAGATCGCCTTGTCGTGCTCGTCGGGACGGGCGTCGGCAGGCCGTACCTGTACATTGGCGTGGCCCAGGGCCTGGCCGTTGGCGTCAGTCACCATCACGTTCACATTCGGGCTCGGGAGGGACTTGGTCCCCGTGAAGCCGGTGAGGGCATCCACGGTGAAGGGGATATCTGTGCGGATGTGCCGCTGCTGGGTGCCGATTTCCACCACGTGGAAGTCGCCGGCCGCCAGGCTCAGGCTCAGCAGACCGCTGCCGTTGGTACGGCCGGAGACAGCCTGCGCCCAATCGGCCTGCGGCTTACCGTTCCCATCGTCGGGCTTGATGGTCACCCAGGCGTCGCCCAGGGTCGTCACGCCGTCTTCGGCTGTCAGCGTCAGTTGTACGTTGTTGGCCAGGGAGACCCGCATATCCGGCTCCGGGGCCGTGAACTCACGCCGGATCGGGGTCACACCGGCCGGCGAACCGATGTCCACCAGCACGTAGCGAACGCCGTCGGTGAGGCGCAGCTTGGCCACGCCGTTGCCGTCGGTTTCGGCCCAGATGGCCTTCTGCCATTCGTCGGGGCGAGCGTCGGCCGGACGAACCTGCAGCCAGGCCCGGCTCAGCTCCGCACCGTTCTGGCCGGTGACCGTAATGACCACGTTGGCCGAGGGTACCTGGAGGTCATCCGTGTAGCCGTTGTCCGTCACCTCGAACTTGATGTCGGTGCGGATATGCTGCTGCGGGTTGCCGATCTCGATCACATGGTAGACACCGGGGCTGAGGTTCAGGCTCAGGACGCCGCCAGCCTCGCTGGTGCCGGCACCGATCACATGCTCCCAGCCGCTTTCCGGATTCCCGTCGCCGTCGTCGGGCTTGATGGTTACCCACGCGCGGAGCATCCGGTTGCCGGCTTCATCCTTCACAACGGCACGGACGTTGGTGGCCAGGGAGACCGGCAGGTCCAGCGCCGGCTGACCGGCGGCCGGAACTGTGAACTCCTTGCGCACCGGGGTCACGCCGTCGCGGGTACCCACATCGATCAGCACGTACCTGGCGCCGGCGGTCAGGTTTAACTTGGCGACGCCGGTATTATCCGTTTCGGCCCAGACGGACTTGTCCCATTCATCCGGGCGGGCACTGGCCGGCCGCACCTGGAGCCAGGCCCGGCTGACCGCCGCGTTGCCTTCGCCGGTCACCGTAATGACCACGTTGGCTGCGGGCACTTGCAGGGTGGTGTTGTAGACATCACCCTCGGTGACCGTGAAGGGAATGTCGGTCCGAATGTGCTTGTTCGGGTTGCCGATTTCCACCACATGGTACCGGCCGGGGCTCAGGTTGAGGTTCAGCACACCGTTGGCACCGGTGCCGCCGCCCACCACATGATCCCAGTTATTCTCTGCCTGACCGGTGCCGTCATCGGGCTTGATGGTCACCCAGGCGTAGGTCATCAGGTTGCCGGCCTCATCACGGACCGGCGCCTGCACGTTGGTGTCCAGGGAGACATTCAGGGCCAGGGTCGGCTGACCGACGGCCGGGGTTGTGAATTCCCGCTTGACCTGGGTGACACCCTCCGGGGTGCCGATATCCCAGAGCAGATACCGGGTACCGGCCGTCAGGTCCAGCCGGGCGACACCGTTGGCATCGGTCTGCGCCATTACTGACTTCTGCCATTCATCGGGACGGGCATCGGCCGGACGGACCTGGAGCATGGCCCGGCCCACCGGATTGCCGCTCTTGGTCACGGAAATCTGCACGTTCGGGGTCGGCAACTGCAGGTTGCCCTGGAACCCGGTGTCGGCATTGACCGTGAAGCTGAGCTTGGTCCGGACATACCGCTGTGGGTTGCCGATTTCCGTCACCCAATAGGTGCCGGCATCCAGGTTCAGATTCAGTACGCCCACGGCGTTGGTGCCGGCGCCGACCGCACGCTCCCAGCCCTCGTCGGGCTGACCGTCCTTGTCGGGCTTGACCTGCACCCACGAGAAGGGCATTGGGTTGCCTGCTTCGTCCAGGATGGTGGCCTGGACATTGGTGGCCAGGGAAATGACCAGATCCAGCTTCGGGACGGTGAACTCCTTCTTGATCGGCACCACCCCGTCCGGCGTACCGATATCCACCAGGATATACCGGGCGCCGGCGGTCAGATTCAGCCGGGCCACACCGCTGCTGTCGGTGTTCACCCAGACCGACTTGTCCCATTCTTCCGGACGGGCATTGGCCGGCCGGATCTGCAGCATCGCCCAGCCCACGGGGTTCCCGTTTTTGACCACCGTGATCTTCACGTTGGCCGACGGGACCTGCAACACACCGGTGTAGCCGGTGGCCGCGTCCACGGTAAAGGGAATGTCGGTGGCAATGTGGCGGTAGCGGTTACCGATTTCCACCACATGGTAGTTACCCGGTTCGAGGTTCAGGCTGAGGATCCCGTTCAATCCGGTCCCGCCGCCCACCACGTGATCCCAGGTATTTTCCGGTTTGCCACTGCCGTTATCAGGCTTGATGGTCACCCACGAATCGACCATCAGGTCGCCTTCTTCGTCTCGCACTTCCGACCGCAGGTTGGTGGCAAGACTGATCTCGATCGGTTCCGCCATGCCAGTCGTGGGTACACTGAACGGACGCTTGACCATGGTTACGCCTTCAGACGTCCCCACATCCCAGATGACGTAGTCGCCGGGGGGCAGGTTCAATCGGGCTACGCCCGCTGTGTCCGTCTGCACCCCGATCGAATTCTGCCAGTCGTCGGGACTGGCACCGGCCGGGCGGATCTGGATCATGGCCCGCTCCACCGGGACGGTGCCGTTGGTCACCGTAATCCGGACGTTGGTGCTGGCCAGTTGCAGGGTGCCCGTGTAGCCGGTGTCGGTGACGGTAAAGGAAAGCTTGGTCCTGATGTGCCGGTCGGGGTTGTTGATTTCAACCACCCAGTAAGTCCCCGGCTTGAGGTTCAGATTCACCAGACCGTTCTCGTCAGTCTGCCCGAAGAATTCCTTCCCGGGGCTGTAGTAGTCCGGTTCGCCGTTGTTATCGGCCTTGATGTTCACGAAGGAGTCGGCCAGGGCGTCGCCATCCTCGTTCAGTAGCGTCAGAGCGACGTTGCTGTCCATGCTGATGGTGATGTCCAGAGCCGGATCCCCGTCGGCCGGTACAGTAAAGGTCAGGTCCTGGCGGACGGGGCCGTTGCCGGAGTCGACCTCTACCACAATCCAGTTGGTGCCGGCCGGCAACTGGAAGCCAGCCATACCGTCAGTATCGGTGATGCCCCACTTGTCCTGGCTATAGTCACCCTCGGTGACAACGGCCGGGCGCAGGTGGACCGTGGCCATTGGCACCCCGCGGGGTCCGTTAGTACCCGTACTGAGCAGGAATACCTTCACATTGGCCGCCGGCATCCGCAGTTCGCCGGTGAAGCCGTCGGCCTCAGTGACCTCGAAGGGGATGTCGGTGGTGGTGTGGCCGGTCTCGTCACCCATGCCGACCACATGGTAGTGGCCCGGCTTGAGCTTCAGCTTCAGCACACCCTGGTCGTTGGTTTCGCCAGAAGCCATCCGGCTGAAATCCTGAACGGGATGACCGCTGCCGTCATCGGGCAGGATCGCAACGTGCTTGTGGACCACAAGGTCACCGTTTGCGTCGTAGACCGTCGCCTCGACGTTGGTGGCCAGTGAAACTGCGAGGTTCAGTTGCTCACCGGGCAGGACGGTGAACTCCTCGCCCAACTGGAACACACCGTCTTTATAGCCCACATCGACCAGGATATAGGTTACGCCGGGGTCCAGCGACAGCCGCGCCACACCCTGTGAGTCGGTGTCCTCCTGGATCGTCTTGTCCCACTCATCCGGCCGGGCGTCCTTGGGCCGGATCTGCAGGTGCCCCTGAGCAGGTTTGTCACCGGCATCCTTGACGGTGATGACCACGTTGACGATGCCCTTGATCTCGAAGCCTTTGCTTTCCTTGACATCGTTGCTGCCCCGGAAGACAACCTGGTAGCGGCCCTTGTGCAGGCCGTTCACCAGTTTGAAGGTAATGACCTTGCCATGCTCGCCCGTCGAAACCTCCACGCTGCCGGGGACCACTGAATCCGGCACCAGTTGATCGTACTGCCGCAATTCCACCGTTGTGGTGTTCTGTTCGAACGCCTCCTGGTTGGCAAAGCCAACGGCGGTGACAGTGATTTGACCTTCGTAGCCTTCATCTTTAGATGCCGGGTCGATGAACAGACCGCCGGGGCCGGGCTGCCCACCACCGGGTGAGCCGATGGTTAACTGACCCTGTTCCGGAGTGGCTTCCGGGGCACCCGGCTGGACGATGATCTCATACTGGCCGCTGGGCAGGCCCGCATAGAGCATGAACGTCACAGACTTGCCTTCGCCCGTATCCGGGACATAGGTGACGTTGCTAATCGAACTGTTGGCCGACACGTCATCCGGGCCATACAGCATGACGCTAACCGTGGTGTCAATGGCGCTCTGGTCCAAGAAGCCACTGACCTTGATGGTTTGATTACCATAATCAGGTGCCAGTTGATTCGGGTTGACCATAAGCTGATGCTGCTGGCCACCACCAGTGGTACCCACCTGCAACTGGGCATGTTCGCCCTCCGCCTCAGAATTGGCGGGCTGGAACACCACATCATACATGCCCTGGGGGATATCGGCGTCGACTGTAAACCTGACCACACGCTTGCCGTAGAGCAGTTCCGATACCGGCGTACCGGCAATATAATCGAACTGCGTGTGGTCCGGGCCACCACCGTACAGCAACACCGTCACAGAGCTGTCCAGGGCGTCCGGATTGGCAAACCCTCTGGCCATCACCTCGGTGTCCTGTGTCAGGGGATAGGGTAACTGCTGTGGCTCCAGTTTGATCTGCGACGGCTCCTGCTGGCCCGCGACCTTGAACACGGTTTTCTGCTCGGGCTGCCCCGACCTTTGTACCGTGATGTCGTACGCGCCGGGAGCGAGCTGTTCGTTGATCTGCACCGCTACGTATTTGCTGCCCATCGTATCCTGCTGGACCAATCGATCGGTCCACGACCGATTCACCTTGTCCAGAGACTCCTTCGGACCGTTCAGGTACACGCTCACATTGTCGTTTACCGCCACCGGCTCATTCAGGCCGCGCAGGGTAAGCGTCAACGGCGTATCGTACCCGGCGGTGACATCCGTCGGGTTAATCTGCAACCCGGTCGGCGTCTGATTCCCGCCCGTGACCTCGAACCGGGCCTTTTGCTCCGGCCAGTCTTTTGCCCTGAACCCGAGCTGGTACCAGCCCTCGTTCAGGCCGCTGCGAATCTGGAAGCGGGCACGTTGCACGTTGTTGTACAGGAATGCCTGTACCGTGCCGGACACGATTCCGTCTGTGACTTCGCCCATGCTGTCGTACAGCACCACCTCGATGGTGTTGTCGACATCGTTCGGGTGGGCAAAGTTCCAGGCTTCCATCTCAGTCGAGTAAAGGAAGTCCTGAACCACCTGAGTCCGGCTCAGCGCCAGCGGGGGGTTGACCCGCAGGTTGGCCGTCTGGTCCGCCAGGCCCGAAGACTTGAAGATAACCTGGTAATCGCCGCTCGGCAGGTTATCCTTGGCCCGGAAGGACACTTCCGGCGCCCACTCCTGGCTGTCGTTATAAAGCTTTACGGTAACGCTGTCGGCAACAATGCCGTCCGGTACGCCGTATAGCAGTACCGTTACCGGCTGAGCGAGGCTCCCCGAGGCAAAGCCCATGGCCCGCACCTGGTCCATGAAGCCCTCGGTCAGCTCGCTCGGCGCCAGCGCGACGGGGGATTGCCCACCGCCGGAGGTGTCGGCTTCCACCGTCAGCGTGGCTGCTGCCGTCTGCTTCGTGTTATCACCCAGGCGTACCTTCACCAGGTACGTCCCCGGAGGCAGGGTCTGTGCATCCGGCACGGTGAACTTCACGGACATGTCGCCGTCCACTTCGGCGACTGTCAGATTATTCGCCGTGAAGGCAGGTCCCGTGCTATCCCCTTCGGCGAACAGCTCGACTGTGACTTCGTCACTCACCGATACGTCGGCAATGCTGCCGACGGTGACCTCGTCACCGGCCTTGGCCGTGGTCGGGTGCACGGTCGGACCTTGGTTCAGGAAGCCGTCCAGAACTTCGAACGACGCCTCCTGCACGACCTGACCCGGCGTGCGGAACGTTACCTTATATATGCCGGGGCCGGAGAGGGGCTCGACCTGGAATTTCACGACCTTCCCGTCGCCATCCGGCTCCACCTGGATGCCGGAAATCCCGTTATATACCTCATACTCCCCGAAGGTATCCACCTTCAGGAGAGCAGCCGAGATATTGTCGTTGGTCAGCAGATCCTGATGCGCCAGGCCACGGGCCTCCATGGCGATCTTCTGGTAATTGTACGTGACCTGGGTCAGGTTCAGAGTGGGCGGGTTATTCACCAAGAACGGTGACGTCCATTCTGAACCATTGGTGAAGCGGAACTTCACCTGGTAATCGCCGGGATCAAGGTTGGACTTGACCTTGAAGTTGACGCCGACCGGCACTTGTTCATTCGATACGACAATGCCGGCATCAGCGGTACCCTGCTCGACCATGTCGCCGCCGGCGTACAGCCATGCTGTCACCGTTGCATCGTTGCCCATGGCCTCCGGGGCAAAGCCGCTGGCAAAAACCAGACCAGCGTAACCCCTGGATACCTCCGCCGGGTCCAGGGTGACTGAAGGCTGAGTCTGCGGCAACACCACCTGCAGCTTGCTGGCGGCCTCCTGCTCTTCGCCGCCAGACAGGCGCACCTTCACCCCGTAATCGCCCGCAGATACCTGCGGTACAGAGAACACGACCGAAGCATCGGTGACCTGGTAGTCGCCGACCACGATTTCACCCGCGGTGCCGTAGAGCAGCACCTGCACCGAGTCGTCGTTGCTCACGTTGGCAATGCCGCTGACCGTGACCTGATCACCGGGCTTTGCCTGGGTCTTGCTGAGATTCAATTCCACCGGCTCGCCGCCGCCGGTGGCGGCATTCACCGTCAGGTCGGCGGTCTGCGCCAGCCGTTTGGCCGGCTTGACCTCCACCTGGTAAGTGTCGGGCGGCACAGTTTCGCTCAGGCTGAAGGTGATCTCACCATTTCCAACCTGGATACTCTGCGCCGGAATGCCGTCCTGCCACAGGTTGCCTTCCTTATATAGCAGCACGGTGAAGCCCTCAGCGAGGTCGGCACTCGTGAACCCGGAGACACGAATAGTCTCCTGGGTCCCGGCCGTCACCTGGTTCGGACTCAGGCTCATGAACTCCTGGACCTGCGCCACCGTGAACTGACCCTGCTGGGTCAGACCGCCGGTGCGGGAAATGGTCAGGTGATAGTTCCCCACCGGCAGGCCAGATTCAACGTCGAAGGTAAGGGTCCTGACGTTGCCGTTCTGCGCGTCATCGAAGATGCTGGCCACGGTAACGTCAAGGTAACCATCCATCGATTCCTGGGCGCCATCCTTGTCCAGGTGAATCGAAAGATCGCCAAGGCTCAGGGTTTCTACGTCTGCAAACCCCGTCACTTTCATTTCCGTCAGGTCATAATCGGCGTGCAACTGATTCGGGTTGACCGCCAGACCTGGCAGGGAGAACACGGTGAACTGGGCCGTGTGCTCAGCCATGCCCGGCTGCCAAAACTTCAGCACGTAGCCGCCGGCCGGTAGCTCACCATTGACAGTGGTATTCACCACCGGACCCTTCTGCGGGTCGAGCACGGGGTAGCCAGAGGCCGTTACCCCCGCAACCGTCTGGGTACCGTCCGAATGATATAGCAGCACCGTAACCTGACCGGCCTCGGCGCCGGTGGTCAGGCCATTAAAGCCCTTGGCAGTCAGGTGGATCTCGCCGATATAGCCCTCGTAGACCTTGCCGGGCATGTCCAGGCTTAATGCACCCGCCGCGGGTGGGTCTTCCGGCTGGGGTGGGTCTTCGGGCGGAGCCTGCTCCACCACCAGAGTGCCCGTTTGCTCAGGCTGGTTCCAGCGGGTAATGGTCAGCTTGTAAGTGCCGGCCGTCAGGCCGGGAACCACCTCAATGCTGACCGTCTTGACGTTGTTGTTCTGTTCGTCCGAGAACGCATTCTTGCTGTTGCCGTCAAGGTACTGGTCCATGGACACGCCATCGCGGTCAAGCGACACGTTCACATCGCTGCCATCGATGATGGCGTCCGGATTCACAAAACCGGTGACTTTGATGAGGGTCTTGCTGTAACCCTCCACCAGCGTGCCCGGAGTCGTCACCGTCAGGCCGGGCGCCTTGACGACATCAAAATTAACCGTATGCTCATTCATGCCCGCCTGATTGAACTTGAGCTGATACCCACCGACAGGCAGGTCGGGGCCAAGGTTAACTTCAACCTCACCCTCATCGCCCATGAGAATAAAGCCGCCGGTGGATATATTGTCCACTCGGGTATCATCTGATCGGCGGAAAACCTCCACCCTGATGGTACCATCAGGGTCCAAACCCGCGAATCCACTGGCGAAAAGGCGCTGGTAACTATACCCTTCGTACACCGTTGCCGGCGCAAGGGTTAGTGTCCCTGCAGACGGCGGCGGCGGTGCGAGAACCTTGAACGGCACCATGACCGGGTTCATCCCCGGTGCCATGATTTCAAAATGATAGGAACCAGCCGTAAGATCACCCTTGACCAGGTCAAAGGAAACTTCCGGTTGGTCGTTGGCACCGTACAACAAAGTTGCCACAGTGACAGCGCCTGACACCGCCTCCGGTGGTGTCTGCGCGTCATCGTAGAGCATGACCGTAACCGGCTCCGTAATACTTCCCGGTGCAAAACCTGTAGCCTTGATCTCCAGGGGCGTAGTATAGCCCCCCTGGGTCACTTCCGGCACGCTTAACTGCACCTGCGGTTGCGTAGCCAGGGCAGCGGCAGGGAATACTCCCTGTAATGCCATCAGCAGCGCAATGACGACAGAAAGACCCCTTTGCCTCAAGCGCGACCGATACCTTCGGTCTACGATCATTCGGGCGACCCTCCTTTTAGCGGGTAAGGGAATTCTGGATGAAGGGCAGACGATTCCCGTGGGCGTTGGCTAGATGCCGCTGCTGCATCACATACTAGAAACAGTTAGCACCCCCATCGACATCCATTAGTGCAAAATTACCCTAATAAATAGGTAAGCCTATGCATAGTTTTTACTTCAAGGATGCCAGCCATGTTCCTGCTGATTATTTGGCCCAACAACTTTTATAGCTAATTTTTATCGCAGCTAATATCTACGTACTATTAGACAGCCTGTCCTACCGGCACCGGCACGGGTCCGCCCACCCCGCTCGGTGGCGCCGTCACCATCATCAGGATGATGCGGTCCTTCAGCGCCTCGTTCTTCTTGTTGTTCACAAAGGCGTTGTACTCGTTCTCGTTGGTATGAGTGACCAAAATGCGCAGCCCCCGGGCCAAAACCCGGGGGCTGTCGTTATGCCGAATCATCCGCTACAGTGCGGCCGTCAGGGTGGCCTCCGCCCGCCCCCGCTCCTGCACGTACTCATGAATCGCGCGGGCCGCCTTCTGCCCGGCGCCCATCGCCAGAATCACGGTGGCGGCGCCGGTCACCACATCGCCGCCGGCGAACACCCCCGGCCGGCTGGTGGCACCCGTCTCGGCATCAGCCACCACGCAGCCCCGCCGGTCGGTCTGCAGCCCCGGCGTGGCCCGCAGCAGAATCGGATTCGGGGTCGTACCCAGGGCCAGAATCACCGTATCCACCGGCAGCACAAACTCCGATCCCGCCACCGCCACCGGAGTGCGGCGGCCGGATTCGTCCGGCGCGCCCAGCTCCATGCGCACACACTCCAGCCCGTTCACCCAGCCGTCGTCCCCGCCCAGCATGCGCACCGGGTTGGTCAGCCAGTGGAACTGAATGCCCTCCTCCACCGCATGCTCGTACTCCTCGGCGCGGGCGGTCATTTCATGCTCGGTGCGGCGGTATACAATCATCGCCTGCTCCGCCCCCACCCGCAGGGCGGTACGGACGGCATCCATGGCGGTGTTGCCCGCCCCGATCACCGCCACCCGCTTCCCGATGCGCAGCGGCGTGTCGTACTCAGGGAAGCGGTAAGCCCGCAGCAGGTTCACCCGGGTCAGGAACTCGTTAGCCGAATAGATGCCGCCCAGATTTTCGCCGGGGATCTGCATAAAACGGGGCAGCCCGGCGCCGGTGGCAATGAAGACAGCACTGTAGCCCATGTGGTCCAGCAGGTCGTCCACCGTAAAGGTCCGGCCCACCAGCACGTTATAGCGGAACTCTACCCCCATGGCTTCCAGCCGCTGCACATCGGCCGCCACAATCGCCTTGGGCAGACGGAACTCGGGAATGCCGTACATGAGCACGCCGCCGGCGGCATGCAGGGCTTCAAACACCGTCACCGGATAGCCCAGCGCCGCCAGGTCGCCGGCACAGGTCAGGCCGGCCGGTCCGGCGCCAACCACGGCAATCCTCGCCTCCCGCCGGGGTGGCAGATCAGTCTGCACCCAGCCGTTGGCCCGCTCCCAGTCGGCCACGAACCGTTCCAGGCGGCCAATGGCCACCGGGTGGCGACCGGTGCGGTTCAGCACACACTGAATCTCACACTGCTCCTCCTGCGGGCAGACCCGGCCGCAGATGGCGGGCAGGCGGTTAATCTCCTTCATGCGCCGGATCGAGTCCTCCACCCGGCCATCGGCCAGCAGGCCGATGAAATCCCGCACCGGCACCTGTACCGGACACCCCCGCTCACACAGGGGGTCCGGGCACTGCAGGCAGCGGGTCGCCTCGTGCATGGCCACATCCAGCGAGTAGCCCAGTGGCACCTCGTCAAAGTGCGCCACCCGCAGCGCCGCCGCCAGGGTCGGCATCCCTTGCTTGTCGCGGTCGATCATCGCCATGGCAGTTCGTTGTCCCCTTCCGGAATCAGGCTACAGTGGTGCGGTTGGCCGAGGTTTCGGCCACGAACCGCTCCAGGGCCTGGCGTTCTTCGTTGTGGTACACCTTGGTCCGCCGGGCGACCTCGGCAAAGTCCACCCTGTGGGCGTCAAAGAACGGCCCGTCCACGCAGGCAAAGAAGTTGTCGCCGCCCACCCGCACCCGGCAGGCCCCGCACATGCCGCTGCCGTCGAGCATGATCGGGTCCATCGAGGCCAGGGTGTGAATGTCATAAGGCCGGGTCACCTCGGCCACCGCCCGCATCATCGGCATCGGCCCGATCGCCAGGACCAGGTCGTAGCCGTCGGTCTGGATCTTCTGCTCAAGCAGGCCGGTGACCAGCCCCTTGTAGCCCAGCGAGCCGTCGTCGGTACAGGGCAGGAAGCGGTCCACCACCGCCCCGACCTCCGCGCTGAGAATCAGCAGTTCCCCGGTGCGGGCGCCCACAATGGCGTCTGTCTGCACCCCGGGCCGTCTGGCCAGCTCCCTGGCGATGGTCAGGATGGCGGCGGTGCCGAAGCCGCCGCCCACCAGAGCCACCCGACCCTGGTCCGGCAGGGCCACCGGCGAACCCAGCGGGCCGGCAAAATCGTGCAGGGCGTCGCCCTCCCCGTGCTGGGCCAGCCAGCGGGTGGTCTTGCCAACCTCCTGCACCACAATGGTCACGGTACCCATCTCGCGGTCAAAATCCGTGATGGTAACCGGAATGCGCTCCCCGGTGTCGCCCACCCGTACAATCACAAACTGGCCCGGCCGCGCCGCCCGCGCCACCAGCGGGGCATCAATCACGTACAGCGCCGTCACCGGCGTCAAGGCACGCTTCTTGACAATGCGGTACATCTGGCGATTCCTCCCCCCGGTGATCAGAGCAGCGGGTGCTCGTGCATGGCCTTGAGCCGCTGCCAGCGGCGGTCGACTTCTGTCTGCAGGGCGTCAAGCTGGTCCCGGTACTCGGGCTTGAGCAGATGGCGGGTCTTGCCCATATAGCGGACCCACTCGGCCACCGGCACCTTCTGGCCCAGGGCCTCGGGGTCGTGGGTGAGGCGGGTCTGGCCCTTCTCGATCTCGTACAGCGGGAAAAAGCAGGAGTTCACCGCCGCCTGGACGATCTCGGTGCCCAACTCCTCCGGCGACTTCCAGTTCAGCGGGCAGTGAATCAGCAGCTTGCCGTAAACCGGCCCGACATGGGTGGCGTACCACTGCGCCTTGGC
Organism: Clostridia bacterium; assembly: GCA_036676195.1. GTDB lineage: Bacteria > Bacillota > Sulfobacillia > Symbiobacteriales > ZC4RG38 > JAKFDK01. Next base: position 118,974 of record JAKFDK010000056.1, read on the forward strand.
CGCCTTGCGCACCATGTCCTGGGCAAAGCCCTGGATGCCGGTGAACACGTAGGGCATGTTACAGGCCGCCATGATCTGCACCGTGTCCTTGTGGTGAAACCACTTGCCGCCCTGCTTCGACCCCACATGGCTGGTGGAGGTCATGTGCCCCAGTGGCGTGCTGTACGAAAGCTGGCTGCCGGTGTTCATATAGCCTTCGTTGTCATACTCCAGAATGATCAGCCGGTGGCCGCGCAGGGCCGTGCCAATGGCCGGGCCCATGCCAATGTCCATGCCGCCGTCACCGGTGACCATCACAAAGGTGATCTCCTCGCCCAGGGGCAGTTCGCCCCGGCGCTTGCGCTCATGGAACATCTCCACCAGGCCAGAGAGGGTGGCGGCCCCGTTCTGGAACAGGTTGTGCAGGTAGGTGACCCGGTGCGAGGTGTACGGGTAGCCGGTGGTCACCACCATGGCGCAGCCGGTCTGGTACAGCACCACCACGTCGCCGGACAGACCCTTGAAGAACTGGTCCACCGAAGGGAAGATCCCGCAGCCGGGACAGGCGCCGTGGCCGGGGGCAATGCGCCGCGGCCGGTTCTGCAGGGCCCACAGCGGCGGGGCCTTCACCTGCAGGGGGCCGCCGGCCGGGTCTGCCTGCACCTGCACCAGTGGGGCCCGCAAGGCTTCCCGGTCCAGAGGCGGCAGGCCAGGGGGCAGACCGGGCGCACCCTCGCCAGTGGTCACCCGGTGGTAATCAAAGGGGGTGGCCACCTGGCCTTCCTCTGCCGCCGTCATCGCCTCCACAAAGAAACAGCGGGCATCGGCCGGGTCAAATTCCTTGCCGCCCAGGCCGTAAATGCGTGACAGCACCAGGGTGGTATTGAGCGGGTCGTCCTTGAGGGCGGCCTTGACCTCATGGGTCATGTTGCCACCGCCGGAGCCGAAGGAGTCGGCCCGGTCGCCCACCAGCACCACTTTCACATGGCGCAGCGCGTCACGGATCGCGGCCGCCGGGAACGGCCGCAGCACGTTGGGGCTGATCACTCCCACCGGCAGGCCCTGCTCTCTTAATTCATCCGCCACTTCCTTGGCGGTTTCAGCGGCGCTATTTAATAGGAAGAGAGCCACGTCGGCGTCTTCCATGCGGTAGGTGTCCAGCACCGGGTGGTGGCGGCCGGTCAGTGCGCCCCACTCCTGCATCAGTTCCGGCAGCACGCGGCGGGCGGCCTCCATGGCCAGGTGCTGCTGGTACTTGTTGTTGATCAGGTCCGGATCATTCATATAGGGGCCAATAGTGACCGGCCGGCTGGGGTCCAGGGCATGGGGGAATTCCGGCGGGGTACCCAGAAATGCCTGCACCGGGCCACGCTCGGCAAAATGCTGCACCCGTCGCTTCTGGTGGCTGGTAAAGAAGCCGTCGTAGGCTACCAGCACCGGCAGGCGTATCTCAGGGTGCTCGCCCAGCCGCACCGCGATGATGTTCATGTCGTACACTGCCTGCGGGTCCCGGGCCAGCAGCACGATCCAGCCGGTGTTGAGTGAAAAATACAGGTCGGAATGGTCGCCGCGGATGTCCAGCGGGCCGGAAACGGTGCGCGTCACCAGGTTCAGCACCGCCGGCATGCGGGTGCCCGCCTGCACCGGCATTTGCTCCAGGGCGTACAGGTAGCCGTTGGCCGAGGTGGCGTTGAACACCCGGCCGCCGCCGGTGGATGCCCCGTAGCAGATGCCGGCGGCGCCGTGCTCACCATCGGCCGGGACCATGACAATGTCGTGCCCGCCTTCGGCCTTCAGTTCGTCCAGAATCTCGGCAATTTCCGTGGATGGCGTGATGGGGTAATAGCCCATCAGGTGATAGTTCACATGGCTGGCGGCCAGGGCGGCCATTTCGTTGCCGGTCTTGAAGCCCACCGTCTGCTCGGCCGGCCGGGTCATCGCCTTCAGGTCGCTTTCTTCAATGGCCACTTGGCTTTAGCTCCTTTCTTCTGCCGGCGTGCCCCAGGCACCCCAGCCGCTCTGCGACAGGATGGCGGCCCCGGCCGGGACTCCGGCCTGATCCAGCGCCAGCGGCACCCGCAGGCGGGTGGCCAGGTCGCCCACCTCGCGCTCCTTGGTGAGGGCGCCGGTGGGGCATTCCTGTACACAGTGCATACAGCCCTTGCAGTACTGGAAGTCTATGCCGACCAGGCGCAGGGCGGGGTGGCCTTGCACCGTCTGGCCGGTGGGCTCCCACACAAAACAGTAGTCCGGGCAGACCAGATCACAGATGGAACAGTCCACGCACAGGTCCCGGTGCAGCACCGGCAGATAGCCCTGGCGGGAGGCGCTCACGTCTTTGTGCACCGTACTGCCCGGGGTGGTCAGCACCGCCCCCAGCGGGGCGGTCCGGTAACCCACCACCGGCCCGGAATTTGCCGCCGCCCGCCTCGCCGCTGCGCTCGCGGCCACCGCCGGCCCGCCGCATGTCGCCGCCGGCCC
>JAKFDK010000057.1:0-5983 GCA_036676195.1 Clostridia bacterium
ATAGCCTGAACGCCTTGGGACTGACACAAGCCGCCGCCGTCCTCGACAGCCGCCTGGAGGCTGCGGCCGGCAAGGAGCTGCCCTACGTGGACTTTCTTCAAGATCTGCTGGAAGCCGAAGTGGCAGCACGCCGGGAGCGTTACCTCAAGGCCCGAACCCGTCTGGCGCACCTGCCCTTCCACAAGACCCTGGCCCAGTTTGACTTCAGCTTCCAGCCCTCCATCGACGAGCGGCAGATCCGGGAGCTGGCAACCCTCAGCTTTGCGGCCAGCGCCAGCAATGTTATCTTCCTGGGTCCGCCAGGGGTGGGCAAAACCCACTTGGCAGTTGCCCTGGGCGTACAGGCAATCGACCAGGGGTTGGGCGTGTACTTCGTGACGGCCCACGACCTGGTCCAGGACCTGCGCCGGGCCTATGCGGAGAACCGGCTGGAGCGCCGAATGCGGGTGTACTTGGGGCCGAAAGTGTTAATTATCGATGAACTCGGCTATCTTTCTCTGTCCCAGACGGAGGCTACGTTGTTGTTCCAGTTGGTGAGTGCGCGCTACACCCGTGGCAGTATCCTGCTCACGTCCAACAAGGGCTTCGGAGACTGGGGTCAGGTGTTCGGTGACACGGTAATCGCCACCGCCATCCTTGACCGGCTCCTGCACCACTCCGTGGTAGTAAACATCCGCGGTGAGTCCTTCCGGCTCCGAGAGAAAAAACGAGCGGGTCTGTTCGCTGCGCCCTTCCCCGCCTCCACCCGCGACTCAGTTCCGCCAACGTAGGTCTATTTGGGAGGTGATGCCAAGCCAACCGGTGGTGGGTGGGGGAGATTTCAACCGGCCAGAATGGCGTACTTTTCAACCGGCCTTGACAGCAGTCTCAGCTCTTACGCCTGCGCCGGCCCATTGTACATGCGGTCGCCCGGCCGGGGCGGGCCGAACTCGACCTCCGTGACCGACTCAATTACTGTCGGCGCCGACAGGGGGCCGGGTTATGGTCGTGGAAGCGAACCAACTGCGTCTCGACGCGGGAACATAGCTGACTGATCTGCGGTCAGGCGGCGCCCGCAAGGTGGCTTTGGCAGGGCTGCCGGGACCCAAGTTGTGCTGGGGCGCCCCCCTCGAAATAAGCGGAATCAGTCCTCGGGTTGAGTGCACTGCACCTGGATGGCTTGGGCACCCACCTGGTTCGGGACCAACGACATGGACAACGACTTCGGAAACTCTGGAGCATGGCGCCTTTCACCCCACCATACCCAGAAAACGTCGTCAGGAACCGTGTCAGGAACCGGGGTGGACCAGGGTGACACGGGCCGATATTGGCTGGAACGTTAGCTCTTACAGCCAAGCACGATACAGGACTACCTAATACCAGACAGAACGGCCGGAGCATGCCTTACAAGCAGGGGGTCGCAGGTTCGAAACCTGCCGCGCCCACCAGTCTACAAGCGGGTTTCAGGACTTACTTTGGGCCGGAAGCTATCAACTCCGGGCTCGGTCTGTAGGTTTATTCGAAGGTCCCGTCTTTGGCCGCCAGGAGGGTGTCAATCGCCTGGGTGGCCTCTTTCTTTTACTGATCACAACTCTGCAGGTGCAACTCCCGCTTCTGGAGATGGAGGGGAGCGCAGGGGTTGTGTTGCCGGGGCGCTACATTGCCGATCTTGTGCAGAAGCGGCGCAAGGGTGAACTGGACGTGGAAAAGCAGGCGCCCGCGACGATCAACCTGCGCCAGCCGGCCCGCTGGATACCCGATGTGAATGGCCAACTCATTTCGTGGCCCCCAGAAAGTCCAGGAATGTTTCACGATCCATCCACTTCCGCCTGATTTCCTCGTGCCGCATTGTGTGACCTGTTGTTCCCCTCAAAAACGAGTTCCCCCACGTTGGTTCTGTGGTTATGTCAGCTCTCCAAGCTTCTCGCTCTGGCTTACAAGTTGGGCATTCCGGTTAAAGAAGAGGGGCAGACAGAATACGCCCAGGGTGATGCTGCATACGGCTGCCGCCGACGCCAAGGAGTACATGATGAGAATCTGATACTTCACGGCCTCCACCGGGTTGGTTCCGGCGAGGATCTGCCCGGTCATCATCCCCGGAAGTTGGACTAGCCCGACTGTCTTGAGGGCATCGACGCTGGGAATCATGGAAGCCTTGACCGAAGCTCGCAGGATGGCGCCAGCAGCATGACGTGGAGTTGCCCCAAGAGACAGCCACACTTCAACTTCTCCTGTGCGGGAGGCCATTTCCGAGGTCATGCGGTTAAGCAACAGGCTCGCGTTGACCATGGCGTTCCCGATCACCATCCCACTCACAGGTATCACATACTGCGCTGTGGGCGGAATGATCTTCAGTGACAGCATTAATCCGACCGTCACTACCTCTGCCAAAGCGATGGCTACGAAGGTCCACCAGCGGATCTGCGGAAGTTTCCCCCCCTTTCTTGAAGCATTCTGAGCTGCAACCACAAGCATAACCAGTACGATCCCCAGAATCGCTGGCCACGAGTCAGTCTGGAAGACCCAGAGCAGTACGTAACCCACGACGAGTAACTGCAGTGCGGCGCGGATCGTACCGATGAGAATGTCCCTCTCAAGTTCGAGTCGTTGCCACATTGAGATAGCGGCCACAATCAGGACGAAGACCATAGTAAACACCAGCGAAAGAGCGGTCACAGCCGTACCAACTCCCTCACCCTTCCTGACTCGAATGGCAGTACGTGGTGGGCTACCCGCCGCACCTGTGCCATGTCGTGTGAGACCCAGATGATCGGGCAATCCATCTGAGCCAGTCGTGTTTCCACCAGGCAAGTGCTGCCCGGGTCAAGGGAGGCCGTGACTTCATCTAACAGCAGAACCTCAGGTTCGGTAATGAGCGCCCGAACGAGTGACACCCGTTGCTTTTCGCCTCCGGATAGTTCTCGGGCATCTTTGCCAAGCAGGTCTGCGCCAAGCCCGAACGCGTCCAGCCAGCGGATGGGATCTTGCAGTTTTTGGCCCCGGAGCCGAAGGCCTGCCTCCAGGTTGTCGTGCACGGTTCCCGGCAACATGATGGGAGACTGCCCGACCAGACTGACTCGCCTCCGCAAATCCAGGACATTCCATGAGGCCAATTCCTTGCCTCGAAACAAGACCGTGCCCCGAGTAGGATCTTCCAGCCGATTCAGTAACCTTAGCAAGGTGCTCTTGCCCGATCCACTCGGGCCGACTAAACAAGTGATTCCGGTACTGGGAATCACCGCAGTCAGCCCCTGAAGAACGAACTGAACTTGATGCTTATGGGGACGTTCCAGCCACACATCTTGCAGAAAGTACAACGCAGCGTTTGCCATACCAATTTCCCCTTGATGAGGCTTGAGCATGGTCAATTCTCCAGTACTTCGTCGACCAGTTCCCGGATCTTGACTTTCGCCTCTTTCAGGGCGGCAGTTCCCTGGTCGGTGAGGTGATAGTACTTGCGAATCTTGCCCTCAACGATGCGATCTTCTCGCCGAAGGTAACCTGCTTTCTCCATTCCGTGAAGCATTGGGTATAGGGTCCCGGGGCTCAGATCATATCCGTGGTGGCGTAGTTCTTCCATGAGGGCGAGGCCATATGCCGGTTCATGCTGGGCGTGGTAAAGAATGTGAACCTTGACGAACCCAAGGAAGAAATCCCGAAGCATAGTATCACCATCCGTTATCGAATTCCGTTATCGAATACGAATATCCTGCCGCAGAACTTAGCAACAATCTCGGGAACGTAGACCAACGGGCCGGCTAATATGCCGGCCCGTGTTCAGATCACACAGGATTGCGGGTTCCCATCTTCTCTTCCTGGAGCTTCGCAAAACGGCGCTGATGATCAGAGATGGTCTGCACGTGACTCAGCAGTTTCTTCCGCAAATCTTCGCTGGCACAGTCAGCGGCCAACGCTGCAAACAGTTGAGCAGCGGCCTTCTCAGACTCCGCCGCATCCAACAGCATAGATCTTGCCTGGTGTGTCGGCGGCTTTGACTGGCCAGCACGAAACCTGGCGCAGATCCTCCGCCCCTCCAGTCACAGTCAGAGGCCCCGGCGGCTACCGGTTACAACCGGTAGCCGCCGGGGCCGTTTGGGTACACCGGAGCTAACGAAGCCGACCTTGCAGGATAGCAATTAGAATCGGGATCAAGGCTTCCTGGGTCACCTCTCCCGTCAACAGGAGGGGGAGCAGGAGTTCCAGCGCCGTTGGCGGCGGCGGCGGCGGTGGTCGAAGGGACACCCGTATCACCCTGTATCAGGTTATGGAAACCGGCGGGCCGATGCTCCGAGCGAATGCCGCCGACTCAGACCAGAAAGAAAGGGATCAACCCCAGCACCGACTGCTGCGCGAACGGCCCGGAACCAAAGAAGCGGGCCAGGAACCCACAGGCGGTCACTTCCCGGCCGCGGATATTCGCTGCCAGTTCGGGCGTAATCCCGGTCAGAAAGACCTCCTGCGCCCCCGGGCTGCGCAACACAAAGTTCGACGGCTGGGGAATCCCCACCACCTGCGGCAGGAAAACAATATCAAAGGTCCCGCGCACACAGGTCACGCTGAGCAGTTGCACCCGCCCCGGCTGAGCGCCGGGGGCGCCGGTTCCACCCACTGTTGTCATCACAACCCCCCAGCCCCAGCATATGGCCGGGGGCCGGGGGGCGGCACTTAACGGCCTGCCGTCTGCCGGGGCAGCTCAGCCACCTGTACGGCCACCTGCTCCAGGTCGCCCCGGCGCAGCACATCCAGCACCAGGCGGTGGCCAACGGGAGTACGCCGCACCAGCTTGCGCAGGTCGGCCATAGTCGGAGTGGGGATACCGTTGGCGGCGGTGATCACGTCCAGCGGTCGCAGACCGGCCCGGGCAGCGGGACCGCCGGGATCCGCTTCGGCCACGGCCACCCCCCGGCTGGCGGGCAGGTCCAGGGCCCGGGCGATCACCGGGTCCACCACCTCATTCTGCCCGGCAATGCCCAGCCAGGGATGAACGGCGCGGCCATGGCGGCGGAACTGCTCCAGGGCCAGTTCGGCCTGCCAGGCCGGGATGGCGAAGCCAAGGTTCTGCCCCTGGGCCAGCACGGCCGTGGGAATGCCCACCACCTCGCCCTGCAGGTTAATCAGGGCGCCGCCGGAGTTACCGGGGTTAATGGCTGTATCTGTCTGAATCAGCCCGTCGAGCGGACCCAGCATCCGGTCCACGGCGCTGACCACCCCCAGGGTCACGGTCCACGAGAAGCCAAAGGGATTGCCCACCGCCACCACCAGGTGCCCTGGCTTCAGGTCGGTCTCCCGGGCAAACCGAATTTCCGTATCCACCGGGCTGTGGGTGCGGACCAGGGCCAGATCATAAAGGGGGTCAGCGGCTTCCACCACGGCCGAACGGGTCACACCATCATGGAAAGTGATGCGAATAGGGCTGCGGCCATGTACCACGTGGGCGTTGGTGACGATCTCCCCCGACCCGCCCAGCAGAATCCCTGATCCCAGGCCGGCCCCCCGACCGTCACCGGCTTCCACCCGTACCACGTGGCGTCCCACCTGTTCGGCCACGGCGGCAATCTGTGCGGAAAGATCCATGGCTGCCGTTCCCATGCTTCCTGCCTCCCTTGACTTGACTTTGATGTTCTTTGATGTTTGATCTACTTTTACCTTAAACCGGTTTGGACAAGTTGTCAAGCCAGACCAGTGTTCCGGGTGCAGGAGAAAGGGCGGAATCAGCGGAAGATACTTGCGGGAAGAAGCCTCGAGGAGGTACAGCATGCGCCGCTGGCGCCACCCGGGCGCAGGCTGCCGTTGTAATCACCCGGCTGCTGGATCTGTCCGGTCGCTAGCCATCACCAGGCACGGCTAGAGGGGAGCACCGGCAGGTGCTCCCCTCTAGCCCGTACGCCCGGCATGGGCGTCATCTTATCCGGTGAAAGTCCGGCATGGGTCAGGCAGTCCGACCCATTAGCCAGAGGCAAGGGTGTCCGTCGCGAGGCGGAATCTGAAGGAAGCCCGAGGCAAA
>JAKFDK010000058.1:0-62241 GCA_036676195.1 Clostridia bacterium
ATGGCCACTTGGAATAATCCTCCTTAGCGTGTTCGGTCTGGAAGCTGATCACGCTAAGGATGTCCAAGTGGCCGATTTATTATCGGTCCACCGAATTTACACCACGGGTTGGGACTCTAGCTGGGACAACGGCGGCTGTTTCAATTCCCCAAGGGGAATTAAGGATGTTTCCACTTGGCTGCTGTAATGGCTTGTTGGGGAGTCGGGACTGAGTTTCAATTCCCCAAGGGGAATTAAGGATGTTTCCACGCGACAGCAGGGATGTGGCCGAACATCAGGGGCTCAGGGTGTTTCAATTCCCCAAGGGGAATTAAGGATGTTTCCACTGCCTGATGGCAAGAGGGATGGCGACCAGGGCGACTAGTTTCAATTCCCCAAGGGGAATTAAGGATGTTTCCACAAGACGAGATTAGGGAGCACAAGCGTCAACGTGAGGAGTTTCAATTCCCCAAGGGGAATTAAGGATGTTTCCACGTCGCCGGCATTTCGATCCTCACCCCGCCACGGCTGGAACGTTTCAATTCCCCAAGGGGAATTAAGGATGTTTCCACAAGGCCGCCAGCAACCAGGTTCGGGCGCTGAGCGAGAAGTTTCAATTCCCCAAGGGGAATTAAGGATGTTTCCACCAGGCAGGTGACGAGGCCGGTAAAAAACGTGCGCAGATCAGTTTCAATTCCCCAAGGGGAATTAAGGATGTTTCCACCTACTGACCCAGTTGGAGGCAGTGCCACCTATGGCGGTTTCAATTCCCCAAGGGGAATTAAGGATGTTTCCACGGAGTTAGATCAGCTTTACATCTACGTGGACGCTAAGTTTCAATTCCCCAAGGGGAATTAAGGATGTTTCCACCACTGGTAAAGACGAGGATCGTCGAGGAGGGCGACGTGTTTCAATTCCCCAAGGGGAATTAAGGATGTTTCCACAACAGATTTGTCGGATTTGAGACAGCAGCGGAATCAGTCGTTTCAATTCCCCAAGGGGAATTAAGGATGTTTCCACTTTTCGTAGCCGAAGGACTCAAACACGAGGAGGTTCCCATGTTTCAATTCCCCAAGGGGAATTAAGGATGTTTCCACTTGGCCTAAGCGCAAAGGAGGCTGAGACCGTGGCCCAGCGTTTCAATTCCCCAAGGGGAATTAAGGATGTTTCCACGTCCCGACCTCGACAGCATCGGTGCCATGGCGCTGCTGTTTCAATTCCCCAAGGGGAATTAAGGATGTTTCCACTGCGGCCATGTGGGGGCCTACAGCCATGCGGGCTGTGGGGCACGATTTCGAGAACCTCGGGTCATAGAGCCCGAAATCGAATTTCGCGTACAGTAGCTATTTGGTGGAAGTCGCTCGGGATGCGCCCTGCAGGTTTTCGAGCATCTCCAGGGGTTTTTGCACAGCCATAGGTGCTCGAATGCAGGGTGGCAGCTGACTGTGCGCTTCCCGAATGATTGCACCCGGTATTGCTAGTGTTTTCAAGGGCGGTGGACCTGGGGCATTGACCTTCTTAATGAATTATAGCACACCTTTCGGTGCGGGGGACCAAACTATCACACGTCCGTGGTGCGATGTCTGGGAGCGGTACAGGTTCGCTCCCGGTGCCGGGCAGATGAATGATGCAAGGGGGCCGGTCAGCCCATGAACGGGGCCGAAGGGGACGGAATGCCCCCAATTCGGAGCGCCGGGCAGCCTATTGACTTGGCGAACGAGCGTACCGCCCTCACCAGGGGACTTGCTGGACAAGGCATTACAGACAGCCCTGGCGCCCGCCGGGAGCGGAATTACCTTGGCGGGGTTCCATGTCGGCCGTTCCATCCCCCACGAGTAGTAGGCGCCATTTGCTGCCACCGACGGCCTGCCAATCACCTCGATCGAAGCGCAGCCAATATGAGGTAATCCGACATTTCCGATCAATGCATACAAGGACAATACGTATAGATAACGAATTGCGACGGTCGGTGTTGTGTTCATGAGACACTCTAGGATGAGTCATCAGTGGCTATTTCGCCGCCGACGGTTCTTTCCTTGGCTTTGTGCTTTAGCGGCGGTCCCTAGTGAGAATCGGCAGCCCGGAATCAGCGGTAGGAGTGCCGAGAGTGAAGCTGTTTTTTAGCCGCTTATTGGCCATGAACCACTCGAAGTTTTTGCCGTCCGCACTGGGCTCTATCGAACTGCGTGGATAGTGGACGGGCAGTGAGGACGAGGCGGGCGGTTTCAGCAGGGCTTCCAGGTCACGAATGTTGGCCAGGTCGGCGAATGGCGCACCGTATTGCTCTGCCATGGCTTCCTGGAATGCCCCTGCCCACGCTGCTCGGACCTCCTTTGCCGCAGAACTCATTCCGCCGCTGCCCCAAGCGCTGTAGCGTGCCCTGGCGTTCAGGACTCGCAAAGAGTCCACCGATACCTGGACGCTGCCGAAGCCAAGGGGCCGGGCATACCCCAATTTGTGCCATCCGCCGCCAGCTTCCAGGGACCAGAGGAGTGCACCCAGTTCCGCCGGTGCCAGGTTTTCGAAGGTGACGGTGAAGCTGAACTGTGAACCAGCCGGCAGTGCGCCACGCACAGTGCGGTTCTGGTCATCCGCAATGTTATTGCTGCGCTCGTACTCATGCCGGGCCACCGTCCTGTGGTGGAGGTAGAACTTGCGGCCGCGCAACTGGTTCTGTGGCGTGTAGCCGGATGAGTCCGGCGGCTCCACGCCTGCCTTGCCCTTTCGTTTCAGGTAGAACGAGACGGTGGTCGGTTTCGGCGCGGAGAGGACGGCCAGCCTGGTCGGCCCCATCGGCGTCCCGCCTCGTTGCTGCAGTGTGGCGTGGGTGAAGGCGATCCTCCCGGCGTAGGCCGTTCGGTGCGCGTGCGTGCCAGGTCCGGGCTCCGGGTCACCCGGGAGTACCCAGCCGAAGGTCCGGCAGGCCGGGCAGAGCTGATCGTAATGGCGGCAGGGGCGGAGGTGCTCGGGCAGCAGCGCACCGATTGGTTGGGAATACCTGGTGCGTGGCACCATGACCGGCGCCACCAGTTCCACCTCGTCCTGCCGACCAGACGCCAGCTTCACGTAGACCAGGTCGCCTTCTTTCAACTCACTCCACGCTTGAAGAACGTGCCGGCTGAACGCAGGTCGCTTCTTTGCGTGATCGGGTGCTGCCGGGTCTGACGGCTGGCGTTCGCTAATCTGGGGTGCGAGGCGCTCCTGTGCTTCGGCCACCAAGGACTGGTAATGATCAAGTACGGCGCGGGTCAGGGGAATCAGTGGCAAGTTCGCCTCGGCAAAAAAGAAGCGCTCGTCGTGCTTCGTCTCGATGTTCTGGTTGTTGATGCAGAGCCAGCCCCACGCTCCGATCTGATTGCTCTTCAACACGACTCCGTCGTCTGATTCATGGAGCGAGACCACGTTGTAGAAACAGATCTTGCGCTTGCTGGAGTGGGTGCATAGTTCCATCACGGCGTAGTAGCGCTTGCCGTGCTCCCCGGTAAGCAACGCGGTACGATTGCCGTAGCCGGTGGTGGCCTGTCCAGGGGCTGCGGTTGGTGCCGCACTGCTACGTATTGGCTGATAGCGTTTGACCCAGGCAGCCTTCTGGACGTCCTGCCCGTCATCTGGTGTATGGTTGGCGGCCGCACCCGGCAACAGACGCACGGCCAGATCGCCATCGACTTTTTCTACCCGTGCCGGGACCAGCGGCAGACTCTCCTGAGGCGTCATCCGACGGCTGAGGGTTCGCTCGCCGTCAAAGACGCAAAAGCAGGAGTTGGTAGCGGCCTCGAAGGCACTCCGGACCATGCCGCGCAGGCTGCTGCCCGGGATGGCCTCCTGGCCGTTCACCGAGAAAAACCGGTAGCTCTTGTGCTTGTCACCGCCGACCCCTTCCGAATCGGATACGAACAGAGGGGCCCTGGTCGTGAGCGTGCAGGCGATCTCACCGCTCAGTGCCAGAAAGCGGTCGTGGGGCGGGGGTTCACACCGGCCCATCACGTTGGCTGCCTGTGATGCGGTGACGCCAAGCCCGGCCTTTTGCAGCGCTCGGGCCATGGGCGAGTCTGACGGCGCTGGTGTTTCAGCAGTGGCCTCATCCAGGTAACTGACAAAGTTGTAAGGGTTCCGAAATCGGTAGTCTGATTCGGTGCGCCCTTCCGCTGGGACGCTGGACGGCTGCCTGGGACTGACTGCCGGTGCGCCAGTCACACGGTGCACGCGAACAACCCGCGGACCCCTGGGGGACTCTTTAATCTCCACATCCAGTTCCAGCCCGACCCTGGGCTCAAGGCCTGCCTGTTTAACCTTGTCCAGATAGACAAAGACCTGGCCTTGCACCCCGGTGCACTCCATGAAGCCGTATGGCTTGCCCGCAGGGATGTCAACGATTTCACCGCGCATGATCATGCCCCTCCAACTGCTGCCACCAGACAAAGGCGACCTGTCCGCCGGCGGAATATGCTTTGAACCGTACGCTGGTCCGTGCCCTGCCCATCTGCGGGTACGTCAGCCGTGCCCCGGCGACCCGCGCCTCGCGCCGCTGTCCGGCCTCACCAGTCAGGCCCCAGAGCAGGGCTGAGCCATCGCTTTCCCAAAACCAGGCGTCGGGATTCCTGGACCAAAACGAGATGCCATCCGGGGGCGTTGCTTCGGCCGGACCGATAAAGTGCCAGTACACCCGGTCGCCATCCCGGCGCAGGGCGAGGTCGCCGCCCAGCCCGAACATGCGGGCACGTTCCAGCAAATCCGTGCGCTCAGGCGTGTGGTTGCCGCAGGAGAGTTCGATATCGTCATACCACTCCCACAGGGTCCAGTCCATGTTCCGGCCGGTCAGGCGCCAGTCTCTCAGCCAGGGGGCCAGATCATCTGCAGCCACGGAGCCTCCGCAGATGGTCAGGTCCGCCGGCCCCACCTTCCGCGCATCAGCCAGAAGGGCTTCGGACCGCTCGTTAACGGCCTGGCTTGCCATCGGTGGTCACCTCCAGGGGGTAGAGCAGCTCAAGATTGGTGCCGAAGTAGCTGTCCCGTTTCGGCGCAAGGTGGGCCGGCCATTCTGGCAGGCTGGTGACCGCCGCGACCCAGGCGGTGACCCAGTTGGCCGCCAGTTCATACCAGTCGGGCTCGCCAGCGGCCCGATCGGTCTGCGGCCGGGTGGGCAGGTGATTCAAGCGCCACACCTGATACAGACCGCTGCGCTCGGTGGTGGGAGCAAGTGGCGGGGCGCTATCGATATCCGCCGGCTCGATTGCCCCCAGGCGCAGTTCGAAGGCCGCGGCATGCACGCGGCCAAAGCCTTTGGACCGCCCAAATCCCAGCGGAATGAAGCCTTCCGACAGGTCACGGAGGACCAGGAGCAGCCAGCCCAGCTCCCACGGTCGGGGATCCGCCAGGTGAAGCCGCACATGAAAACGGGGTTTCCACAGTGCCAGCGCATCAAACTTGGCCGTGTCCCGGGAGCCGCCGGTGAAGCGGTCCAGCGCCACAAAGTCAAAGGGCTTGAGCTTCGGTTTGTCCGCTTGCGCCAGGTAGCCGTCCTCGATCAAGAGCCGGCTGCCGAGCCGGACGCTGCCGAACAGCCGGCATGCGAGGCACAGATGGCTCTCACTCACCTCAGTCTCTTGTGCTCCCGGCGGCGCGGCTTTATCCGCATCGGTCAGGCGTGCATCGCAACTGGCAAGCGGTTCGTCGCTCCCGGCCAAAGGGGAGCAGGCAGGGCACCGGGCGGCAAAACGCTGCTTGTCGCCGACTTCATGGGCGGCAAGCGTTCGGGCGATTCGCTCTGCCTGGGTGCGCAGGGCTCCCCGCAGGCTGGCGCCCGGCAGCACCAGGCGGCCGGTGCCCGGCTCACTGATCGGCGCATGGTCAAACCCGGTCATGGCCGCAGTCGCCTCATGGCCGGGCAGAAACGCTCCGTCAGCCTCCAGGTGCAGGTCCACAGAGAGATACCCCCGGGCCGCATGCGGCGGTACTTCCCGGCAGGTGGCCGTGCGGGTTCGGGCGGATTCCAGGCGTTTATCCATCCAACCGGATATTGGCGTGCCGGCGTCCCACACGTCGTCGCTGCGCAGCAGGGCCATGATCCCGTCTTCACTGTCCCAGGGCAGTTTCCGGCACTCCAGTTGGAGCAGGTCGAATGCGCCCAGGCCGCGGGCTGCACCGCCGCCCAGCCATGAACGGCCAGCCTGCCACTCTGCCAGTACGACGGCAGCGAGTTCCTCCGCTTCTGGCTCATCTTCTGCAACGGTCAGTTCCATACGCAGCCCAAAACAGGTCCCATTGGGCAGAAGCTCCTTCTCAAACTTGGCTCTCGCCTTCCGGGCCGCGGTCCGGTCGACGCGATCGATGCCCACGAAGTCGCGCACCAGCGTGCCGGGTGGTTCGAATCCCTGAGCCATGTCCGCAGCAGCCGCTGCCACCGGGTAGGCGTTCTCTACCGTAAGACGCGAGGCCAGTGCCTGATCCATGGGGCGAAGGTCACCGAATACCCGGCAAACCAGGCAGCCACAGGGAGCGTCCTGGACGGTCCCCGCCTGGAGCGCCACGCAGGCGCCGCCCCCGATGCGGGGGGCCAGCCGGGTTGCCGCCGCCCGCAGGGCGCCCGCGATCGCCGTTCCAGGAATGACGCACCGGCCGCGGGCATCGCGCCGGAACGGCGCATCAATCGCTTCGTTCGGCTCGCCCGACCCCACATGCACGGCTGTTCTGGCTTGCAATACGCCGGAGAAGATGAAATGCGGCATGTGATCACTCGCCCTTCCGGCTGGATTCGATCACGAACTGAGCGAGGCGTTCCACATAGTGGCGCAGTTGATTGGCGGTCATGTGGTCAAAGCCGTTCGTGGCCGACGCCATGTTCTTGATGATGTCCAGAACCGGTTTCAGGTCGTCGCTGCGCAGAGCCGTGGCCTTGGATCTAGTTTCCAGCTCACCATCCAGGCTCTGAGGTAAGCCAAATGCTGCAGCCTGCCGCTCAATTTCCGGCCAGGGTAACCCTGCATGAGCTAACAGCCACTTGCCGAAGCCGTGCCAGTTGCTGGACCCGGGTTTCACCACGGCACGGTCCTGCAGTTTCTGGAGTTCGATTTCAAAGGGCAGTCTTGCAATGAGCCGGTCGTCGGGCAGGCCGGCCACCGCCTGCTCACGCTGCACATGACTTCTCAGCACCTCTGGAATCTCCACGTACTCCTGAATGCCTGCACAACCGGTGTAGATCGGATGGTTGAAGGCGACCTGTCCAAACCCTTCTTGTCTGCGGAGACCGACGCCTTCTGTTTCCAGCGCCGAAAGACGGGACCGGACGGCCGCACCGTCTGCATCGTCCACGATGCGCAAGGTTACCGCGGAGCCGGCGCTCAGGGCAACGTCGCGCCAGCGCGGCAGGCCGGTGTGGCCGTAGAATCCATCCACCACTCGCGACGAGACCGACACCCAGTCGATTGTGGCCCGGAAGCCCAGCAGGTCAGACAGCGCTGCTGCATCGATCGTCTGGTGGAAGCGTCCCCAGGTGTCAACCATGATCGTGTCGGTCAGCAGCAGAAGCGTGATCGGCTGGTCGGCAGACTGTACACGGGAAGCGAGTGCCGCGGCATACCAAAGATGGGGCTTGTCGTTGGATATGCGGGCCAGGTGAAGTAAGGCGCGCCCGTAACCGCGCGTGGTTGCCTTACCCACTCTGACCTCGACTGCCGCCTCGCCGGCGTTGGGGTCACAGCCCAGAAGCAGCAGCAGATCTGCCCAGTCTTGCTCCGATCGGCACACCAGTTCGCCGGCAAAGAACCCACCGGCTGCCAGTGCTACGTATGTGTACAGGTCGCCCTCAGCGGCCCGCCCGGTAGAGGGGTCGAGGCGCAGGTGCATTTCCGACCGCCGCCGTAGATCGACCGTGTCTGGCAGTGCCGAGTCCGTTTGCTGGAAAACGGGTTGGAATCCATCCATTACTTCCAGCGGTACGTCAGCACCGAGGCGGCGGCAGACCGGGCACTGTTCCGGCACTGCCGATCCGTCTATGCCCGGGCTCCAGACGCCGTGGCGGTCGTCCATCCGGCGGCGTTTGAAGCCGGGAAACGCCTTACACGTGAGCAGGTCCTGGGGAGCCGGAATTGCCGGTACCAGTCGGTCGGGGGCACGTGTGGACCGAATCGCCGGATAGAGAAAGGGGAACCGTAC
The DNA here is from genome assembly GCA_036676195.1 of Clostridia bacterium. GTDB lineage: Bacteria > Bacillota > Sulfobacillia > Symbiobacteriales > ZC4RG38 > JAKFDK01. The sequence goes on from JAKFDK010000058.1 coordinate 8,131, forward strand.
GGCCCCGCGTCGGAACACATCAAGGAAACGGGCATAGGATGGCGAGTTGCGGTCATGCATTTCGCAGCGCCTCTGGGCAAGGCGGGCCAGGCCGCCGATCAGGGCAGAGCCGGGAATGCTCGGCTGAGTTTCATACTGGTTCCCGGCCTCCATGCGGCGGGCAATGATAACAGGCTCCATCGCGTTGAGGATGACCTGGACACGTACCGGTTGGGCAGGCGATTCAGGAGTGGATGCGGGGGCCACAACAGAGAAGATCGGCGCCTGTTCCGCAGGTCCGATCGCTGTTGCCGTCGCATTGCAGCGCAAGTATACCTGTTCGAACCGCTGAAGCAGATCGGCCTGCGCATTGGGAGCGGCGCCGTTCACCTCTGCCAGCGAGATCCGGCACAGTCCCCGCCCCCGGTGCCTGCCGGCTCCCAAATGCCGGACCGTGCGGGCCGAGGCAACCAGGGCGGCTGCCTCGTCCCAGGCTGCGGCGTCTGAACGGTGACAGGTGATGGTGAAGCGGAAGGAGAGCGCGGCACTGCCTTCTTCCTGTGCGAACAGGTGGCTCTCCTCGGCGCGCCTGGTTCGGGGGTTGATGCGGACGTGGTGCGTGACCTGGGCATGCTGGCCCGCGTTCCAGGCATGTTCGTCGCTTTTGCCACCTGGTGCCCCCAGAGGCCGGGCGGAGGAGAAGTGCCATTCCTTGGGGTGGGCTGGCGACCCGAACAGCCGGCAGCGCAGACAGGGCGACTTCCCGCTGCACCCTATACCGCCTGGTGGGCAGAGGGCGGCCCTGGTTGCCAACAGGGGCAGGTTGAACAGCCGCTCGAAACCATCCCGCAGCAGCCCGGCCAGGGTGGTGCCGCGGATGGCCGGCGACCCGTCGTGTTCCCGGAACAGGGCGGAGTCTATGAGCGGACCGTTGCCGTGTCCGGCGCCAATGTGGTAGTCCGATTCCAGCTCGACCCTGAACGTAAGTTGCAGCGTCACGCCGGCGTCCCCCCAGCAGGGTTATTTTCCAGCGGACACGCGTAGTCCCAGGCTTCGATCAGGTCCGGCATGCCGTGTGCCATATATGCGGGCTCCGTGCCTCGGACACACTGGCGCAAATAACCAGGCTCCTTCACGGACCCCAGGACGCCCAGCGCCGCCGTCACCGCCGTTTTGGAGTCCTCATCGAATCGCTTCAGCAGACTCTCCAGCCGGTGCTTCCACTGCGCTTCCTCACACCTGGTTGTTGGCAAGGATCGGGCATACAGCTCGCGCAGTTGTTCAAGCCGCCTGGCAGGCACCGTGCCCAGTCGCACTCGCGCCTGAATCAGCGCGTCCAGCGGCAATCCAAACTCGTCCGGGTAGTGTGGGCTAACCGGGTATGGCTTGATAGTGGGCCGGTACTCGCCGCTCGGTGCCAGATCGGCCTCGGTGACCTGGGCGCTGCCGGTCACCACCAGGAAATCCACCGCCGAGAAGGAGTTGCGACCATTGACTGCTTCACGCCTGCGTAGCCGCTTGGTGCGACGCAGCAGGAGTTCACCCGCCCGGTGGGCTAGCCGGAATGGATAGGTGGCCTTGCAGACTACCACAGCGGCGGTGATCGTTGGCGCTGCCTCTTCTTCCCTGGTCAGGTCCAGCTTGCGCAACAGTTCAGCCATCCGCCTCTCGTAGGCGCGACAGAACCGAGCTGCGCAGTCCACCGCCCAGGGGGCAGGGAGGAGGGCGAACAGGTCGTCACCGCCAAGGATCAGCGGTACGATCGGAAGCAGGCCTTGCTCTCCCCGCTGCGCCAGTTGCGCCAGCAGAATGGCGGTCGGCTCAGCCAGACTTGCACGGAGTGCTTCTGACAATCCGCGCGAGAGTTGTGTCATTTGTTCCGGGCTGTTGCACCGGCTGAACCATACGCCCATGTCGTTGCCGTCTGCGACCAGATATGCGATGTACTGGCGGCCAGTTGGGTCGAGCTTGCCCACCGCTTCTGGCCACCTGCCGTCTTGGGGGGAGTCCAGCCGGGGCTCAGGCCCGCCTGTTTCCTGAACGGCTTTGCGGACCGCGTCACGGAAGCTGTCCAGGAAGCTGGCCCGTTCCCGGGTCGTGTGGTGCCGTTTGGCGATGCATGCACCGCACAGATACTGGGCAGGCTCGCCATGCACTGACTGGAATGCCACGGCCACATCCTGCCCGCAGGATGTGCAGATGGCCGTATATGGCAGCTGGACCGGCGAAGTCGGAGGCTCACCCGCTCGCTTGGCTTGCCAAAGCAGGCGTGTAACCTTGGCCCCTGTCTCGGCGAAGCACCGGGGTTCGTCTGGAATTGGCACTGGCTCGGTCCAACTGATGCGACCGCCAGTCCAGCGCCGATAGCTTTCGGCCAGGTCCGCCATCAGGCGGTCGAGCGCCGCGGGGTCGTTGCCCACGATACGAAACGCGCCGCCGTCGGCGATCACCAGCTCGACCGCGTTGTTCGGATACCTGGCGGTGATCAGAGCCGGTGCGATCTCCGTGCAAAAGTAGGAGAGCATGTGGCTGCCGCCGATGACTTCTCTCAGGCGTGAGGAGCGAAACAGCCACTCCTGAATCTGATCAACCTCTGCTGCCGCAAGGTAGCGGACCATTTATCGTTCACTCCCCGGGCCTCGGCTTGGATGTGCGAGGGCGCAGCTTAATTCCGCATGTGCGGCACAGGTCATCAAACTCAGGAACCCCAGTTTCTATATGGTCATGGGTGCTCAGCCCGCTTAGCGGCGCCCATTGCTCGGCAAAGTCGCAGACGTTCGCCAGGGTCACATGAAAGGCGGCGGCAGCCAGTGATCGATTCACTGAGAGGCAGGTATGGATGGCCTTGTTTCGAAGACCGATCAACGTTGAGAAATCCAATGGTTGCCAGTGGCCCCCTACCACCCCGGTTATGTCGGCGCGCTGGCGGCGTAAGTCGAGACAAGGCGTGTCTGGTGGTTCGCAACTGGTCTGGTTATTATGTGTTGCCCAATCCCGCATTCTTAGAGGCTCGTTATCTGAGGCCCAGACGACCTGGACCTTGTGGCGATGGTTCTTGATATGGTTGGACCTGCCGACAAGGAAGTCGTAAGTCTCTGAGATCTGAGAGAGTCCTACTACGGCCTCCTGCTCACGCTTTGGGTCGCTCAGTTGGCTCCTGGTTTGCGTCGGACCGTTGCCACGCAATTCCTTGAGCCCGATGCGTTCCTTTGCCCACAAACCAACGATGCGCGCTCTGAGCAGGGTATCGCAGAGGCCGGCGGCTCTCAGGAGCGCAGAGCGGTAGTCCTCCCGGAGCGCAATGAGCCGGCCGACCTTGGCGATCTCGTCCCACGCATAGGCCATCAGTTGCTGGGGACGGAGATAGAGTGAGGATTTGAGATCGTTTCCCTTTTCGCCGAGGTAGAGCTTTACGTTGCGGAGGAGCTCGTCGCCGATTGTCTTTATCTTGGGAGCCTGTCTGCCGGTGTTCGAAGGGGGCGATGGCCAATCTGGACCCAACACCCGAACTGCATCGGGAACTGGATTGTCTGGCAACCGACTGTGCCGCTGGTATGCCGTATGGTAGTCGCCATTGTCCCACGCTTCATACATGTCCAGGGCGTGCTGGAGGTGGGTGACGGCATCTGACTCGGATCTAAAGCGCTCGCCGAGTCCTTCCAGGGCACTCTTCACGGCCTCCAGTTGCTCCTTGGCAGACCGGAATCCATGCTTCTTGTAAGCCTCTTCGATGTGTTCCCACTGGCGCAATTGAAACGTCTGATACGGATTCTCTACGGCATTGATCCGGCACGTAAACCCATAAGGACGGCCGCGCTCGAGGTTAAACTCATCGAAGTCAACATAAGTAACACCAAGCGAGGAGTAGGTTGCCGCAAACAGGTAGCACCCCGCGACGGTGCTCTTCTTGCCACCCGTGATGTCGATCAGCGTGCTGTCCAGATCCTGCTGGTTTTGAAAGTACTCCTGTAGCTGGTGGAAGACGTCTCCCGTGCTGGAGATCGTTTGTATAATAATGGACGAGATTTGTGGGACGGCGGGAATCAACTTGCGTTCAGCCAGGCGTTTCGCAGCCCACTCGAAGGTGATCTGCTTGTCTTCAGCGCGCGAATTGCCATAGTTGTCACTCAGGATCAACACAACCTCGATGGGCTTATAGACGCACAGACTCTGAAGCAGCGGCTCCCACGAGTAGCCCACAGTAAGAACCAGGCGGCCCTCTCCCGAACGCCATACAGAAGGAATCGTTATGGAGCCCTTCCGTTTGGCGTAGTCCAGTTCCGCCGGCAGTAGATCTGTAATGTATGCCTCTATGTACGCCTCATCCCCGTCAAAGCGCTTGTCCCAGAACCGCTCTGTCTTGCGCTGAAAGTAGTCGAAACCAGGTGCCCAGTCGTCAGACATCGCACTGCACCTCACCACAAATTGTCTGGTTCGCCTGCTCAGCTACACCTCAGGTAGGATACGGACAGATTCCGCTGAATCGTCGGACATTCCTGCCGTGCGCCTGTTCTGGCTGCAAATTTGCAACAGTGTCTTTCTTTGATTACCCAGAACATAGACCAGATGACGGTCATGTCGGTGAGGACCGTCTTGAGAATTCGCTGGCTTGGGGCACCAGGGGGCCAAAAGTTGTGCAGGACAACACGGGGGTGCCTTGGCCAGCAGCCAGGCACCCCTCCGCGTCTGTATGATGTGGTCCGTCAGGCAGCCCCTACAGAAGTGGAATTAAGGATATTTCCACCCGGGAACTAGTGGAAGTGACCCAAGAGCAGATTCGTAGTTTCAATTCCCCAAGGGGAATTAAGGGTGTTTCCACGTCACGGCGAAGGCGCGCTTTGGTCTGGTTACGGTTGAGGGGTTTCAATTCCCCAAGGGGAATTAAGGGTGTTTCCACGTTCGACGGTAAACTGCTGTGCGCTGTGCATTTGGGATAGTTTCAATTCCCCAAGGGGAATTAAGGGTGTTTCCACCTCGGAAAGGAGAGGGAGCCACGTGATTGAGCAGATCAGAGGTTTCAATTCCCCAAGGGGAATTAAGGGTGTTTCCACATGCACTGGCAAAACTCGCCAAGAGCGAGGGTATCGACGTTTCAATTCCCCAAGGGGAATTAAGGGTGTTTCCACTGTGAAAGAAACCTTTTATAAATTATAAGGTTTCTCTGTTTCAATTCCCCAAGGGGAATTAAGGGTGTTTCCACTGCGGGCATGTGGGGGCCTACAGCCATGCGGGCTGTGGGGCACGATTTCGAGAACCTCGGGTCAGAGAGCCCGAAATCGAATTTCGCGTACAGTAGCTATTTGGTGGAAGTCGCTCGGGATGCGCCCTGCAGGTTTTCGAGCACCTCCGGGGGTTTTTGCACAGCCATAGGTGCTCGAATGCAGGGTGGCAGCCGAGTGTGCGCTACCCGAATGATTACACCCGATCATCCCCGCGTCCTCGAGAGGTGCATACCTGAGGCGGTTGCCTTCTTAATGAATTATAGCATACCTTCCGGTGCGGGGGACCAAATTATCACTCTTCCGTATTACCGCGAAGTGGGGGGCCGTTCATGCCTGCAGATGAAAGATGCAAGGGGTGGCGGCGCTAACATAGTCGAAGGGGTCGGATGGCACTGAATCAGACCGCCGGATAGCCCTGTAACGGAGTACCGTAATCCCACACATGGTGGCCGGGGGCGTCCGAACCGGAAGGGCATCCGCCGCTCCCGGCAGGTCTGATTCACGTGGCACTGATCACGGTCGGTAGCGGAAATACCCCTGCTGTGATTTCACCAACCTGGGGCCGGATCTGGTCCGGTTTGTGGAGCAAGTGCACGAACAGGTGATCCTTGTCGCCAGGGGCGTTGGCCCGGCTACCAGCACTGGCCGTTGGCTGGAGCGGGGAAACCCTGCTCTGGCCGGTAACGCCGTAGGGAATGTCCGCATGACCTGCCGTGGCTGGCCGACGGTCACTCACTTGACCCGTGTCCACCTGCCATCCACGAGTTGGTATTCGTGAATTTCCTCCCTGATCTGGGCTTCTGATTTTGGCACTGGCTTTTCATACCAGCCCCTTTCAATGCCTGCAAAACCAAACGCCCCCGCGACGATGTAATCTTCGGTATAGGCAAAATAGGCATCCTTCGACTCGCCAATAACGGGAAATTCGGTGGCGGACACCAGCACGAAAAGGAATTGTACCAGCATGCGCTCTGTCTGCTCCCAGGAAATGTATCCTTCAAAGGTTGTTCCCCAAAAACCAGGCGGGCTACCAACTACCAAGTTGGCTGCTCGGGCCGCTTCAGGATCGTCAGTGCCGATATAGAATCGCCGCTGATCCTGCGAAAGTCGGCGGTACGTATATCCAAATGCACATATAAAGCGCCTGAAGCAGGGGGTTCTATGATCATACTCCTCAAGGCCCAAGTCTGACCCACCCCTTTCTGTGATCGAATCCCTGTAGTTCATACACATCGTGGACCAATCCACGGCTGTCAACGAAGATAGCCCTGGTGCCAGCAGGCATTTCTAGGCCACCAATAATTGCCACCAACCACTCCGGAATAGTGGCAGGTCCGAAAAACGCGATCAAGCCATTCCCGGACGATGGGAAATCAAACTGGTAGTTTGAGCCGCCAAACCGCGGGTGAAACGGTATGTCCAGTTGCGTTTCCAAGTCGTTGAGCTTCTCAACCGGCGAGGAGAAAAGGGCGATCAGGTCGTCCTCATCACCGTATCCATGCGGTGCCACGGAATCCAGTACCAGCCGTTCCCGGAACTCCAGTGAGGTGTGTGCGCCGGGTACGAAGGGACTAAAAGTGACATGGCCAAAGTACGCCGAAGTCGCTGCTCTCCCATTGGGCAATGTTCCGCCAGTGACAATAGCATAAGCGATTTCTGCTTTCATGGCCTTTATCATATACGTTCCCGGCGCCCTGGGAATCGGAATCAATAGCCTGATGGAGCGAATGCCGGCCACGTGCTCATCGGCCAGGGCTTCCGCCGGCATGGTGCGCAGCAGGTGATATTCCCGCTCGGACATGCCCAGCACCTGCAACTGCCGCCTGGCTATCTCATCGGCCATGGTCTCAGGTACAGTCGCCTTCCCGGTGGCGGCCCGCAGACCGACCACGAACCGCTCCAGATTCTGCTTGTCCAGCCAGGATGCTTCGGGGGCCTCGGCCCGCTTTCTGGCTTCATTCAGCCCCCGCCAGTACACATCCCACACCTCTGCACGAATCTCGGCCAGAAGCGCAGTGTCTCCCCCCAGGCGGGCGGCTTCAGCCACGAAGCGGGTGTGCAGACGCAGGTCCTCGATGTCGCGGGCCAGCAGGGCACCCAGGTACAGCGAGCCCCGCTCCTCGGCCGCAAACCGCCGGGCCAGCGCCACCACGTGAACCGTGAGGCCGCCGCCCCTGGCCCCGGGCAGATCCCGCACCAGGCGGAAGAACTTCACCAGCCCGGAGGTGACGCCCACCGCCAGCAGGCCACCCAGGGCGATCACGGCGCCGCCTACGGTCAGGGGTGGACCCAGGTTGGCGCTGGCTTCCATGACCAGGCCGGCCACCCAGCCCACGCTGTACCCCAGGGTCCAGGGCACAAAGCGGGAATCCTCCTCGCTGAAGGGCGACTTCTCCTTCAAGGTGGTACCCACCGCCTCCACCAGGCCGGCGGCAAGCTCGGCTCGCTCCACCCAGAGCTGCGCCACCGCCTGGCGGACCTCGGCCAGGAACTGCGTGCGGTAGTCAGCGTCCTTCACGAACCGGGCCAGGCCGGTCAGGCTGGCGGGGATGCCCGACCATTCGGCCATGTCCCCTTCCAGGCCGAAGTAGCCGCCGTCGGCCAGCCCCTGGCTAAGGCCCCGCAGCAGGGCCCGCAGTGCCTCGCACCCCTCATCAGCCGGCGCGATTTCGCCGGTGGCTTCCATCAGGAACCGGGCAGCGTCGGCGCAGGGCAGGCCGTCCGGCTCCCGCAGGTCCCAGGGTGTCACGGCGGTACCCTTGAACTGGGCCACTTCCGGCACCAGCGGCGCCGGCTGGCTGACCTCCGGCGTCCGGATCAGCCAGCGCAGGAAGCCGGGACCCAGAATGCCCCCCTGCGCCAGGCCCTGGCCGGTGAACACCGGCCGGAGCAGGGTCTCCTGCTCGCCCAGCAGGCCGTTGGTGCCGTTGCCCAGGTAGTAGCCGCTGGCGCCGGTGTTCGGGTCGATCAGGATATACCCACCGGTCCGGTACGCCATGAAGGCGCCACCACAAACAGGCCCTGGTCGAAGGCTTCCCTTACATGCGTCCGGGTGCCGGCGTCGGCGTCCAACGGCGGCAGCGCATCATCGCCGTTGGCCCGGCAGACCCAGTGAATCGTGGCATTCCGGTCCGCCGCCGCCTGGAGCAGGGAAACGGTGCTCTGGCCGGGCACGCCGTAGAGTTCGCGCGTCGTCTGCCCTTCCTGGTAGGCGGCCTCGGCCGCCATCAGGATGGTGTAGATGCGCTCGGCAAATTCGTCGCCGTCGGGGTGAACCGGGGAAACCGCCACCCGGGCGGCGTGCAGCCCCACTCCCCGCAGTTCGGAGAGGTAGGGAATGCCCAGCAGCCAGTAGGTTTCAAACGCAAAGGCCGAAACGGTGATGCGCGGCCCCTGCACCGCCGGGATGCCGGTGGTCGCCGCCAGGCGCCGGGCGCTATCTTCCACCTGCGCCTGGTACTGCCAGGCCAGGGCGGCCAGCGTGGCGCCGGTGGGTCCGCCGGCCGTCAGCCCGGCAGCGCCCAGGGCCGATTGCACCTGGCTCCGAGCCGCCGCGGCCGGGGTAGCAGTGCCGGTCACCAGCAGGCCGTAGGCGGCGCCGGCGGTCAGGGTATGCCTGACCTGCTCCTGCCAGGTACCGGCCTGCACCGCCACCTGCAGCGGCACCGGGCTGCCGCCGGGCACCGGGTCGCCCCGGCCCAGTTCCTGTGTGCCCAGGCGCAGCACCGGTCGGTAGGTGACCAGGTACGATGGCACCCAGCTTCCCCACCAGCGCTGCAGGACGGCGTCGTCGTCGGCGGTGGCAGGCTCAAACGCCAGTTGCAGGGCGCCGGTACTGGCCTGAGACAGGGGGATCTGCGCCTGCAGGCCCGGCAGTTCCACCCTTACGTTACCGGCCCAGCCGGCCGGCAGGGCGGCGGCGGCGTGGGCGGCGCGGGCCGGCAGCAGCAGCGGCTGGGGTGGGTCCCGGGGCTGGCTGGTTGCCTCCTGGCCGCCGCGGCGCGGCAGGGTTGCATCCAGCGGGGAACGGTCCCGCACATACAGAATGTACTGGCGCAGGTCCAGGTCGGGTATCCAGCGTACCTCGGCCGGCGGCTGCTGCCGCCAGAGCGGTTCGGCGGCATGCCAGCGGCCGCTGTCCCAGTACTCCACCCACACGTGGGGCAGGGTCAGTTCCAGCACCTCGCGCTGTGGCCCAATCTGCACCTGCAGGGGAATCCCGGCCGCCGCCAGGAACTGCTTGGCGGCCTCACCGTTTTCCAGGCCCAGGAGTGCGGCCCAGTTGGCCGGCTTCAGGCTGACAAAGCCGGTGCCGTAGCGGGCCGGCACGCCGGCCAGGCGCAGCAGGGTGACCAGCAGGGCGGCAGCATCGGCATCGTTGGCCCGGCCGCTGGCCAGGACCTGGGCCGGGTCCTGCTGCCGGGCGGGATACCAGTCTGGCGTGACCCGCCCGGCCACCCAGGCGGCCAGATCAGCCGGGCGGGTGCCTGCCTGGGCCACTGCTGCCTCCAGGGCGGCCATCGCTTCGGGGGTCGCCGCTTCCGGAGCCAGGTCGAGCGCCTGGTCAGCCCACTCCGGTGCACCGGTGGATACCGGCAGCGGTCGCTCCGGCGCCAGAGGCGGCACGGCCATGATCACCGGCAGCGCCGCCCGGACCGGGCCGAAGGGCAGTGCCTCCAGATCGGGCACCACCGGGGCCGGACGCCCGGCGGCCAGCGTGTCCGCCAGCGGCCGGAAGTTGGCCGGGGTTGGCTCCCGGATCAGGGTGTCCAGTTGCCTGTTCAGTTCGGCCAGGCGCGCCTGCACCTGCCGGGCCGCCTGTGCGTGCCGGGCGCGGACGGTGGCAGGGAACCCGGCCTGCGCCAGGTAGCGGCCGAAGGCAGTCAGTTCGGCAGCGATGGCTTCGGTGGCAACTGCCAGGCGCTGCTGCTCCAGCTCCAGCACATACACCCAGCCGGCCAGGGTATCACTGGCTGCGGCCTCAGGCTGCATGGCGTCTGTGGTTTCCTGCAGGGCATCCAGCAGCCCGGAAAGAATCATACCGGCCTGCTGGTTCGGCAGCGGCAATGGCTTTGCGGGGCTCTGTTGCCCGGGTCCGCCCATGGTCTGCGGCACGGCCACTGCCTGTACCAGCAGGCAGACGATCAGCAGGAGCGACACTCGCCGCACCGGCTCCGCCTCCTCGTTTCCGATTCGGGGCGCTCAGGGCGCCCTGTGGTTCATCCCAATGACTCAAACGGAAATCATAAACACTGAGTTCGATTCAATCCACTGGCATGGCGCTCGTTTTCTTTGGGGGAAAAGCCGAACGGCCCGCTACCTTCTACGAGGTTGGCGGGCCGCTTGTGAGCGCGGGGAGCGTGTGGGAGCCGGGGGCATGAAACCTGAGGGGGTGCAGCCGAGGAGCGAACTGTAGCCGGAAGCGCCGCCTGCCCCTTGTTGTCGGGCGCCGTTTGTCCAGTTCCTATGCGTTGTCTTGCTGTAGCAGGTAGATGTTGCCGTCCGGGTCCCGGAACTGCGCCTCCACGCCTCCCCAAAAACGCCGGGTCGGGGCCTGGGTAAACTCGACACCTTTGGCCCTTAGCCGCTCGTAGTCAGCCTCCACGTCGTCGCTTTCCCAGGCAATGTGGGCGAAACCGCCCACCTGAACGGGTATGCCCGGGATCGGTTTGCTCATGACCAGCCAGGTGCCACCCCCGGGCGGCATGAACGCGAGAAACCGACTGCCGAATTCGGTGGGGTTGTCGATCATCAACTGGAATCCTAGCTTGTTCACATAGAAATCGATCGCCCGGTCCTCATCATTTGTATACACGCTCGCAAACCGCATACGCAGCATCTCGATTCTCCTCCTTGTGCTGTTTTCTCTGCTTCATACAGGATCAGTGTAGTGGCAGGGACCCACGCGGTGGCCCCGCCAAAAGGCGGGTTCTCAGGTGGGGGCGACTGTCAGAGTAGCCCGAGCGATCGGGCCCTTGCAACCGCAGCCGTGCGGTTGCGGACTTGCAGCTTGCCGTAAATATTCAGCAAGTGCCATTTCACGGTGCTCACACCCATGAAGAGTTTCCGCGCCACGACCTGGTTGGAGCAGCCTGTAGCAATCAGGGAGAGTATTTCCTGCTCGCGCTCGGTGAGAGGTTCGACCAGACCTACCGTCACGGGCGCCCCTGCGGTACCGTGGCCCGCTTCATGGGCATCGTTCGGCAGTACCGTCAGCAGGCTGTCCACGTATCCTGGCAGTGATCTGTTTTCGTTCGGACCTTGCCGGAGTGCAGTGCCGATCTGCCTGAGCAGTGCGAAGACCTGCTTGCCGCTGTCTGCATAGAGCCGAACAAGCTCGTCTGGAGCAGTCAGATCAAGCGCTGCCCGCAGGGTGGTGCGGGCCTCCCGGATACTGTTACAGGCGTTGAGCGCCAGGGCTTCGATCACCCGGCACTCGGCCTCTATACCCCGGCAGCCGGTAGAAATCGCCATCTCCCATAAGGATCGAAGTAGAGGCAGGGACGGTTCGGGCCGACCTTCAGCGACTAGCACCCTTGCCAACGCGAAGTACTCAGGGGCTCGCCAGAGGTCTGGCTGCGGGTCGGTTTCAACCCTGGCGGCCTGAACCCACCGGCGTGCGCTGGCCACATCACCCTGCGCCAAGAGGACGCGGACACCGTCGGGCCAGACCGGCGAGGCGGCCGCCCTGCGTTTCGGCTGTGTGTACAGCAGGTTTCCTGCCTGCTCAACCAGCGCCCGGGCCGATTCAAGGTCGCCCGTTGCCTGGCGCAATCGGGCGAGGGCGAGCAGTGCCTCAGGCGCCGCACGCCCGCTGGCCGTGTAGCGGCGAAGGGCTTCCTCCAGGTTGCGGGTCGCTTCCTCCAGATGATTCCATTCATACTGGAGCTGACCGATGCCCAGGTAGGCTGGTGCCAGGGTAGGTAACGCCTCGGCGCCCTGCTCCGCTGCCAGCCGCAGGGCTTCCCTGTACGTCTCGTCTGCGCGCCCTGGCTGCCCAAGGGCTACTAGCAACTGGGCCTGACGGTGCATCGCTGTCAGAGCAGCGACAAGGCTTCCGCTGCGGGCGCCCAATCGGGCAGCCTCGCCGAATGCCTGAGCGGCTCCGGAGAAATGGCTGGCCCGCTGAAAGACGGCGCCCAGGCTGTTACTGACGACCGAGCGCCAGAAAAGGCTTTCCCCCGGCAAGAGTTGCCGAGCGGTTTTGGCCACTTCCACAGCCCGAGCAGCATCCATCTTGATCCCGGTCGGACCCAGGCGTAAAGGAGCCCAGGGTGCCATCGCAATACGCACCGCAGCCAGCACTCCCCGGGCCTCCCGAATGTCTGCACCCAGTTCCTCCGCCTTCTTTAGCGCCCGCGTGGCCATGTCCAGGTAGTCCAGCGCCACGTTGAAGACGGGTTCCGCCTGCACCTCGCCGTTGGCGATCAGTGCCCAGGCGGCCATAATCGCCACCCGCGGCCGCTCCCGGACGACCCACTTCGGCAGCCGGGTCACGCAGCGGTGGATCGCCGCGGGTGCCGCTCGGGCGCCCCAGGCTGCGAACCCTTCCTCCAGCAAGTCCGCCGCCTCAGAATGTGCACCTGCCTCGAGCAGGTGGTCGATGGCGGCGTCGATCTGCCCATCCTGGTGGAACCAGGCCGCCGCACGGCGGTGCAATTCGGTTACGCCTTCGGCCCCGACCTGGTCGCGCAAGCGGGCGAGCAGGAACTCGGCGAACAGCGGGTGGTACCGGAACCAGCGCCGTTCCGGGTCGAGCGGAAAGATGAACAGGTTGGCCTGTTCCAGAGTCTGCAACGTCCGATGGCCCTCAGTCTGGCCGGTCACGACCTCGCACAAGGGGCCGGTCAGCCGGCCGAGGATCGCAGTCTGAAGCAGAAACGCCTGCATCGGTTCAGGTTGGTGGCGGATAACCTCATCAACCAGGTACTCCAGCAGGTCCGGGTTGCGCCCGTTGAAGCTCCGGATGGCCGCCAGCCAATCTGAAGCGGCGTGGAGTGAGAGGGCCGCCAGTTGGAGCCCCGCCACCCAGCCTTCCGTACGAGCGGCCAGCATGGAGATGCCATCGTCGGGCAGGTCCAGTCCCATGACCTCCCGCAGAAAAGTACCCGTCTCCTCAGGGCTAAACCGCAGGTCTGCGCCGGTAATCTCCGTGAGAGCGCCCTGCGCTTTCAGCCGGGCCAGGGGCAGCGGGGGGCGGGTCCGGGTCGTAATCACCAGATGGAATTGCGGTGGCATCAGACTAAGCAGGAGCGCTACGGCCTCATGGACCTCGCCCGCCTGGATGACGTGATAATCGTCCAGCACCAGAAGGAGGGGGGAGCCGGCAGCAGCGACTGCGTTAATCACGGTCGCAATCAGCTCATGGAGGGGTGGCTGCTCCGCGCGGGGCATGACGGGCAAACCGGCCTGGCGAATGGCCGTGGTAATGTAGGCGCCCCAGCGCGACGGGTCGTTGTCGCTCACATCCAGGCTTACCCAGGCCGTGGGCCAGCCAGTGCGACGTGCCAGGTCTGCCGCTACGGTAGACTTGCCAAAACCGGCTGGAGCCGAGATCAGGGTGCATTTGCGGCCCAGGCCGGCTAACAGACGTTCCATGAGTCGCTCGCGAGTAACCTGTCGTGATCGCTCCGGGGGAAGCGTGTACTTGGTCACGACCAGGGGTGGGATCATAGCTGGTCAACTCTCCTTGCCACGACCAGTGAGGGGCCCCTATCATCTCCAGGATAGTCTTTTTCCAACATACATATGGATGATTCCTGCAAACACTCACTTGCGATGACTGCCCCCACCCGATGGCCCGCCTTTTGGTGGGGGTGCGTGGACGAGGTATTTCCGAGTGCGCGGGCGTACTCCAGTTTTTCTGCGTGGAAGAGTGGGACCGACTCTGCGGACGGGTACATCGACGCCGCCACCAGCACGTATCTAACCTGGGAGGCGAGCAGGTGCATCGCCGATTCGCCGTTGCGTTGGGAACTGTGGTGTGCGTTGCATTACTGGGCTGTTCAGGGGTCGCTCGCGGGGAGCAAACAAGGTCGCGGCCCACTGCGGCCTCTGGTATGGAGGCCGCACTTTTGTGGCCCAGGGCCCCGGACGCCCGCGAGATCAAGGATTTTGCCCCACCATAACGCTGAGCCCTGCCGCTCAGCATGATCCACAGCGCCCGGGTGCAAGCCCGGGACAACCTGGTTGTTATGTCCCGTTTTTGCGCGTATGTGGGCTTGTGTCGGCAATGTGCCGGGTTTGCCGGTAAGCGATCGGGCGGAAACCTTGCCGCTTCCGGTCAACACTTGGGCCTAACCAATTCTCGTCGCTGCATGGAGCATTCAAGACCATTGGTGGAGACGTAGCGCCAGTTGCTAAGCGAGACCAGGGCAGACATGGGCGGTAGTGTTCGCACTGGCACCTCCATAGCGGGTTTCTGTAACCTGGTCGACCCCCCATATGGAAACTCCTGGATTCCCCGCTCTTTTCCCAGAGTGTAATTCGGGCCGCACGGAAATTGCAGGCGAACCACGTGGGTGAGGGGGATGGTCGGCCCCGGAGTTCGATGTTTTTCGGTTGCCGAGGGGCGTTCTGGCCGGGATAGAGCGAAAATCGGAGGTTTATTGATCGGATCGGCCCCGATTTCAAGCGATTCGCCGCTCAGTTCCGCTTGTACCCACAGACCGGTCTGGAAATTGGAGGGGAATTGCGGCGGGGCGGCGACTTGGCACCTATGTCAACATGGTTATTGCGCCATCAGCCGCCTGCCAGTGTTTGCAAAGAGGCCCGACAGCATCAGCCGGGGCCTTTTTTCATTCAGAGCAACATTCGCCGGTGGCACCGTTACGGAGAAGCGCACCATTAGTTACGGGCCGCAAAGTGATGTTCTTCACAGGCGACAGAAAGCATCGGCCCGCTCCTGCCAGTGTGCAGAAACGGGCCGATTTCTGCTGAGCGCAACGCACGGAAGGCGTCCCCGCTACCCCGCACTGCTCCGAACGGCGTCTCTGCCCTCAGAACCTGGCCAACATCCTCAACACCATATCGGGGTACCTGCTGGACATATCCGGCCTGGCTCGGGGTACCTGCTGGACACATCGTGCCTGACTTGGGGTACCTGCTGAACATATACCGCCTGACTTGGAGCACCTACTGAACATATCCCGCTCATATGCGGACTCACTCTGAACCGCCCGGACCGGTGATCTGCCATTGCCCCGAACCCGGTAGCCCTATAGCCAGGCGCCCTGCGGCCACCAGCCGAAGGGGCGCCTGGCTTTGTCCCGGCTCGCTCCTGACACCCAGCATTTCCCCCCGGGCATCCCGGCCACTTCGGAATGGCCGGCCAGCCGCCGTCGGGGATGTATATACCCGGGGGGCGGCGAACAGGCGGCCGTAGGGCTTGCGCACCCCTGGGTCACGGGTTCTGCCGAACTGGTACACCTACGCGTCGAAACAATCCCGATCCTGGTGCGCATGTTCCGTTTCTCTCCAGACATGTCCTGCTTCTCTCTGGACGTATCCCGTAAGACTCTACCCGGATCCGGTGCCACAACGGATTCCCTGGCTTGCTCACTCCGCCCATCTACTGGCAATGGACCTGACAAAAATAGTCTTGTTTGGATGAATAAGACATGATAGTATTAGTTCAGGCGATTCCTATATATGTCTTTAATGTTGAATGAAGGGTGGTATGTCACATGGCTTCTGAGGAGAGCAAGGCGAATCCGACCCTGGCTGATCAGGTTACCCAGGTTGCGGCTACTGTGAAAGAGGAAGTTCTGGGCAAGGGTGCACTTGATGCCCTGCTCAACGCCTCGATCGGGGATGTCATTGGGTACGACCCGGAAACCGAAGTGGTCAAGGGGGGGGCACACCGCTCCGCTGGGTGGCTGCATGCCCCAGCCCACCTCCAATTGTTGGCAGTGGCGGAAAGGCGGCTGACCCGGGTGGCCCAGTTGGCCGGCCAGACAACCAGGAAAGTGGAAAAGGTTCACCCCAAGCTGATCAAAGGCACCAAACTGCTGGTGATCCAGGTTGCTTCCCCCGATGACCTGACCGCAGTGCCGGTCAACCGGTATGCCGGCAGCTCAGCGGCCTGGATCAATCTGCTCCAACTTCTGGGCGGGGTCGGCCTGACGGTGGAGACGGGATACCGCGAGCGGTTTGATGTGGCATATGTTCCCAAAGGCAGTCTCCTCTGGCCTGGACTGGTGATCGATTTGAGCCAGCCGCGGGAGCGCCGGCGCGAGCCCGGAGCCAGAAAGACCCCGGGACAGGCCGAGCCGGCAACGGCAACCGCTGTGACCAGGCAGGGTGAGGACGGCCCGAAACCGGAGAGCGGGTCCGCTGCCGGGTAGCTGGCCAGACGACCAGAATGCATATGCAGACCCCCGGAAGCCAATCTTCCGGGGGTCTGCGCTCTTCACCAGTAATCAGTCGTGCCATGAATGCGGAATAGAGGCAGCGTGATACCAGTCGGCAGGCAGCCATTCCGCCACCCCGGCCAGGAGCCGGGACACGAACAGGAGCACGAATACGGCCGATGCCAACCGGCGGAGCACCTGGACCAGCTCCTTTCCTCACCATCTATTCTAGCCAGAAGTGGATGCGCTTGGTGTCGGGCAGATGAACATCTCATAAAGGTTTTTGCACTGGTTTCTTGCACGGGTATACAGAAATGCGGTTTATTTCTTTGGACGTTGCCCGCCAAATCAACCCTTCACCAGGATTGTCGGGGGCAGCCACCAAATTACCTTACCTGTATCACGCAGTTTGAAGCGGAGGTGTTCGCCATGAAGCAGGGCAAACGCTCCGGTCGCGGCCCCTTGCCAGCACCGCCTGAACCGGTGCGGGTAATACTGGACGGTGTCCTGGCCCCGTTCGGCCCCCGCCCGGCCCGCACCCGGGCTCTGCCCATGCTGCAGGGGGTGCAGGCGGCCGTGGGCTGGCTCAGCCCGGAGGTGCTGGCGTACGTGAGCGGGCGGACCGGCTTTCCGGTTGCCGATCTGACCGGTCTGGCCACCTTTTACGAACTCCTGGCCACGGAGCCGGCGGGAACCTATGTGCTCCGGGTCTGCGATGACATCGCCTGCAGTCTGGACGGTCGCGGCGGGGCCCTGCTGCGCCACCTGACGCAGACGCTGGGGATCCGCCCCGGCGAAACTACACCCGACGGCCGGTTTACCCTGAAAACGGTGTCCTGCCTGGGGGCCTGCGACCGCGGCCCCTGCCTGCTGGTGAATCAGACCCCGGTCGGCCCGGCCCCGGCCGGTGCGGGCAGTCCGGAGAAGTGGCCGGAAATGGCGCCCGGGCACCATGGCTGGCTGCCCGGCCACCAGCCGCAACTGTTGCACCGCTGTGGCCGCCCGGACCCCCAGACACCGCCCGCCGGCGGCCTGCCGGCCCTGACCCGTGCCCTGGCCATGGCCCCGGACGAGGTTATCCGGGCCGTTACCGCCAGCGGCCTGACCGGGCGCGGCGGAGCGGCCTTTCCGGCCGGAGCCAAGTGGGCCGCCTGTGCCCGGGCCGCCGGGGGTCAGAAGTACGTGGTGCTGAATGCCGACGAGTCGGAGCCCGGTACCTACACCAACCGCAAGCTGCTGGAGGATGACCCCTGGCTCGTGCTGGAGGGCATGCTGGTGGCCGCCTTCAGCGTGGGAGCCACCCGGGGCTACGCCTACGTGCGCGGGGAATACGACCTGGCGGCGCGCCGGCTGGCGGCGGCCGTGGCGGCAGCCCGCCAGTCCGGCTGGGTGGGGGAGGGCATCGGCGGCACCGGGTTTACCTTCGACGTGGAGATCCGCCGGGGGGCCGGTGCCTATATCTGCGGCGAGGAAACGGCCCTGTTCGCCTCCATTGAAGGATACCGGGGTGAGCCCAGGGTTAAACCGCCCTTTCCCACTGATCGGGGTCTGTTCGGCTGCCCCACCGTCGTTCACAACGCCGAGACCCTGGCCTGCGTGCCCGCCATTCTGTGCCACGGGCCGGCGGCGTTTGCCCAGGCGCCGCCCAAACTGTTTTCCGTGAGTGGGCATGTGCGGCGCCCGGGGGTATACGAGGCGCCGCTGGGTACGCCCCTGCGCAGGCTGCTGGAAGAGTGCGCCGGCGGGATCACCGGGCGTTTGCAGGCGGTGCTGGTCGGCGGAGCGGCCGGCATGTTCCTGACACCCGGCCAAATGGACACCCCGCTTACACTCGAAGCCCTGCGTCAGGCCGGTGCCACCCTGGGTTCCGGGGCCGTGCTGGTGCTGAACGACACCGTCGACCTCTGGGCACTGGCCCGGCGGCTGGCCCGCTTCTTTGCCGAGGAATCCTGCGGCCAATGCACCCCCTGCCGCCTGGGAACGGCCCGCCAGCGGGAACTGGTAGACCGGCTGTGCGCCGGGGGCGGTGGGGCCGGGGCCGAGGCCGAGACGGAACTGCTGGCCGACCTCGCCGCCGTGATGGGCGATGCCAGCATCTGCGGGCTGGGGCAGACAGCCGCCTGGCCGATCCAGAGTCTGATCCGCCAGTTCGGGCTGCCCGGGGGAGGTGATGCCGGTGGCCGCTGAACCGATTACCCTCACTATAGACGGCGCGACGGTGACAGTCCCCGCCGGGGCCACGCTGCGGGAGGCGGCGCTGGCCGCCGGAATTCACACCCCCACCGTCTGCTGGCACCCGCACTTCCCCACCGGGAGCAACTGCCGGGCCTGCGTGGTGGAACTGCAGGGGGCCCGCACCCTGGTACCGTCCTGCTCCCGGCCAGCCGAGCCCGGCATGGTCGTTGACACGGACTCGGAGCGGGTGCGTCGCAGCCGCCGGCTGGTGTTTGAACTGCTGCTGTCCCAGGCCGACCTGACCCTGGCCCCCGAGATTCAGGCCTACGCCGATTACTACGGGGCAGACCCCGGCCGGTTCAGCCTGGTGGCGGCACCGCCCGCCGGCCCGCCGCCAGAGGCAGCACCGCCCGCCGAGCCGGACAATCCGTTTTTTGTCCGGGACTACAGCAAGTGCATCCTCTGCCGGCGCTGCACCGCCGTCTGCGGCTCCGGCGTGCAGTATACCTTTGCCATCAGCGTGGTGGGCCGGGGCGCCCACGCCACCGTTGGCACCGGCGGCACCGGACTTCTGCCCGACAGCCCCTGTGTATTCTGCGGGAATTGCGTGGGTGTCTGCCCGACCGGGGCCCTGCTGCCGCTGCCCAACCATACGGCCGGCCAGGCCGGCCAGTGGGCGCCGCCGGCGCTGCGGTGGACGCCGCAAACGGGGGTGCAGCCGAAATGATCCGCGAGGCACGGGTCACCACTACCTGCTCGTATTGTGGGGTTGGCTGCACCCTGGAGGTTCATACCCTGGGGGACCGCATCAGCCGGGTCACCTCCCCGCTGGATGCACCGGCCAACCGCGGCAATCTCTGCGTCAAGGGCCGGTTCGGTTTTGACTATGTCACCAGTCCGGACCGGCTCACCCAGCCCCTGATCCGCCGGGGCGGCGTACTGGAGCCGGCTACCTGGGCCGAGGCCCTGGATCTGGTGGCCCGGCGCCTGGCCGAAACCCGGGCGCAATACGGGCCGCAGGCCATCGCCGGCTTTTCCTCGGCCAAGTGCACCAACGAGGAAAATTACCTGTTTCAGAAGTTCATGCGTACAGTCATTGGCACCCACAATGTCGATCATTGCTCGCGCCTGTGCCACGCCTCCAGCGTGACCGCTGTGAACATGGCCATTGGCTCCACCGCCATGTCCAACTCCATTGCTGAATTGCGGTCAGACATTGACTGCCTGCTGGTCACCGGCTCCAACACCACCGAAAACCATCCGGTCATCGCCCTGGAAATGAAGGCAGCGGTTGCCCGGGGGGCCAAACTGATTCTGGTGGAGCCGCGGGAGATTGAACTGACCCGGTTTGCCACCGTCTGGCTGCGGCAACGCCCGGGGACCGATGTGGCGGTATTCAACGGCATGGCCCATGTCATCATCCGCGACGGGCTGTGGCACCCGGAGTTTGTCGCAGACCTGACCGAGGGCTTTGAAGAACTGGCCGAGGCGGTGTTGCCGTTTACCCCGGAGGTGGTAGAAGAGATCAGCGGTGTGCCGGCAGCGGATCTGGAGCAGGCGGCCCGCCTTTATGCCACCAGCGCGGCAGCCGGGATCTTCTGGGGCATGGGCGTCAGCCAGCACCGCACCGGTACCGACGCCTCGCTCACCCTCTGCAACCTGGCCCTGCTCTGTGGTCAGATCGGGCGCCCCGGCACCGGCCTGAACCCGCTGCGGGGCCAGAACAACGTGCAGGGCGCCGGCGACATGGGCTGCCTGCCCAACTTGATGCCCGGCTATCTCCCGGCGGCCGCCGAAGACACGCTCCAGCGTTTTGACCGCCTGTGGGGGGTGCACCTGCCCAGGCACAAGGGGCTGACCAACACCGAAGTAATCAACGCCGCCCATGCCGGGCAGGTGCGGGCCCTGTACGTGATGGGGGAAAACCCGGCCCTGACCGACCCGAACCTGAACCATGCCCGCCCGGCACTGGCCGGCCTCGATTTTCTGGTGGTCCAGGATATCTTTCTGAACGAGACTGCTGAACTGGCGCACGTGGTATTGCCGGCCTGGTCGTGGGCGGAAAAGGAAGGCACCTTCACCAACACTGAGCGGCGGGTGCAACGGGTCCGGCCGGTGCTGCCGCCGCCGGGGGCAGCCCGCTGCGACTGGGCGATTCTGAGCGATCTGGCCGGGCGACTGGGCCAGCCCTGGCATTATGACAGTGCCGAGGCCATCTTTGCTGAAATCCGCCAGGCCGTACCGGCCTATGCAGGTATGACCTACGCACGTATCGAGGCCGGCGGCCTCCAGTGGCCATGCCCGACGGCAGACCACCCCGGCACCCGCTACCTGTTCGCCGGCGGCTTCCCCCGCGGCCGGGGCAAGCTGCACCCGGTGGCCTATCTGGATCCGGCCGAGTTGCCGGATGCGCAATTCCCACTGGTGCTCACCACCGGACGGGTGCTGTACCACTGGCACGGCGGGGTACTGAGCCGGCGAGCCGAAGGGCTCAACGCCATCTGCCCGGCCCCGGCGGTGGAGGTGCACCCGGACGATGCCGCCGCACTGGGTGTCAGTTCCGGGCAGCCGGTGCGGGTGGTCAGCCGCCGGGGCGAAGTGCAGGTGCCGGCGCTGGTGACCGGGCGCAGTCGGCCGGGCACGGTATTCATGAACTTTCACTTTGCCGAAGCGGCGGTGAACCTGCTCACCAACGACGCCCTGGACCCCTACGCCAAGATCCCCGAGTACAAGGTGTGTGCAGTGCGGGTGGAAAAGCTCTGAAGGCGGTGACCGCTCTACCCCTGGCATACGCTGGTGGATGGGAGGCGGTCAGCCGTGCCCTACCGCATTGAAGTGGACCTGAGCGAACGGACCCTGACTCTGCGGCGGGACAGCCAGGTGGTGAAGAAGTACCCGGTCGCCATCGGGAAACCGTCCAGCCCTACTCCGGTAGGCGAGTTCAAGATTGTGGAAAAGAAGCGGGTCCGTGACCCGGTCTACGGCTTTCACTGGCTTGGCCTCAACAAACCCGGTTATGGCATTCACGGTACCAACAGCCCAGCTCTGATCGGGCGCCGGGTGAGCAAGGGCTGTGTGCGCATGCGGAACCCGGACATCGCGGAACTGTACGAGAAGGTCCCGGTGGGCACGCCGGTACACATTCACCGCTAACCGTTCTGGAACCCATGGACAAATATCCCAAGGGGACACCCGGGTGGCGGTGCACCAGTGTACCACAAGGACTTAGTGGCAGGGCCATTGTGTATACAGATTCACCCCCGCCGGGGCCCCGGTGGGGGTGAATCACTTTTTCTAGTTAATCATTCGAACCCTAAGTGTACCGTTTACGTATGCGTATGTGCGAAAGCCGTCCCGGATACCGGCCCACCTGAGAGGAGGACTCCAGCATGACGCGTCCGGCGCCGCTCCGCGCCGAGCTGACCTGGTCTGATCCGCCCGATGAGTCCACACAGCGAGGAATATCGCCGCCGCCCTCCCGGCCGCCCGCTGCGGCAGAGGATCGAGTTCGCTTTCCCCTGCGGGCCAAGCTGTTGCTGGCCTTCGGGGTCATAGCCGCACTGCTGGCTACTGTATCGGTTCTGGCCTATGTGAACCTGACGAGCCTGACGGCGGATTACCAGGCGGTCATCTCCCGGCGCTCCGAATTGCTGCGCCTGAGCGGCGAGGTGACGACCAATGTTGAAAAACGCCTGGCCAGTCTGCGCGGGTACCTGCTGACGAGCAGCAAAACGGACGAGCAGAGGTACCATGTAGCCAGGCAAAGCCTGACTGACACTCTGGGCCAGGTGGTCCCTCTGCTGACCCATCCCCGGGGCAAGGAGTTGTTGGGCCAACTCCGGCAGCAGGTTGGGGCGCTGGACCAGGTCCAGGATGAGATCCTCAGCCGCACGAACCGCGGTGATACTTACGGCGCACATACCCTGCTCGGTGTGGGCCAGAAGGCGGCTGATGCCGTTGCCGTTACGGCCAACGAATTTTCGGCGTTCCAATTCGAACTGGCCGAGGCCGACGTTCGCCGCCTGGAGGCGGAAGCCGCCACGACCAGGTGGACCCTGGTCGGTGCCGCCGCTGTGGCCCTGCTGGCGGCCCTGGTGCTGGCCCTGCTGCTCAGCAGCGGGATTTCCCTGACGGTGAAGGAAATTGCCGCGACCATGGGGCGCGTCAGCATGGGCGACCTGAGTGTGGCCGCGCTGCAGATCCGCAGCCGGGATGAGGTTGGCCAGATGGCCCGGGCTTTCAATCAGATGGTCAAGAACTTGCGGGATCTGGCCCAGGGGGTGGCAGGTTCAGCCCGCACGGTGGCCGCCGCGACTGAGCAACTGACAGGGGTCACCCGCCAGGTGGCGCAGATGGTTCAGGGTGTGACGCAGTCGGTGCAACAGGTGGCCCAGGGGGCGACGGTGCAGTCCAAGTCGGTTGGCCAGGTCAACGAAGTGGTTGAGCAGTTCCGCTCGGCCATCGCCCAGATCGCCATTGGCGCCCAGGAGCAGTCCCGGGGTGCCCAGGATACTGCCGGGGTTGTGCATCAGATGGTTTCCGCCATTGAGGATGTAGCCGCACGGGCCAACAACGTGGCGGCATCTGCCCAGCAGGCATCCGACACGGCCCGCAACAGCAGTCAGGTGGTAAACCGGACGGTGGCGGGCATCGGCCGCATACGGGAAACGGTGCTGGCGTCCGCCGGGCGCATCCGGGAACTGGGCCGGCTGTCCGAGCAGGTCGGGGAAATCACCCAGGTGATCACCGGCATTGCCGCCCAGACCAACCTCCTGGCCCTGAACGCTGCTATTGAGGCGGCGCGGGCGGGTGAACACGGCAAGGGGTTTGCCGTGGTGGCCGATGAAGTGCGAAAGCTGGCAGAACTGGCCGGGAACTCCGCCAAAGAGATCGCCGACCTGATCCGCAACATCCAGCAGCAGACCGCCGAAGCCGTGCAAGCCATGGAACAGGGGCGGGCCGAGGTGGAGGACGGCTCACGCCTGGCCGCCGACGCCGGTCAGGCCTTACAGAAAATCCTGACCGAAGCCGAACGGGCATCACAGGAGGTCAGTGCCATCAGCAGTGCAGCTCAGCAGATTGCCGCTTCGAGCCGGGAAATGGTTCAGTCCGTCCATTCAGTGGCTGCGGTCACCGAAGAGAACACCGCCGCCACTGAGGAGATGGCGGCCGGTTCGGACGAAGTCGTCAACTCCATTGTCGGGATTGCCGTTGTTTCCGAGCAGAACGCAGCGGCGGCGGAGGAGGTCACGGCCTCTCTGGGCCAGATGAACAGTTCCATGCAGGACATCAACGCCTCAGCCCAGAGCCTCACTAAAGTGGCCCGGAACCTGCAAGAGGAGATGAGCCGCTTCCGGCTCTGAGCGGTGGGCCGGAGCCGGGTTCGGGGTGGTGGCCCACGAGGTGGGCAAGCTGGCCGCCCGCACCCAGAACATGAGTCACGAAATCGTCACCAGCGTGGACTCGATTCAGGATGCCCTGGACCAGACGGCGTCACAGTTGGCCACCCAGTTTGCCGACAATCGTGCCTCGCTGGACCGGGCCAGGTGCTGCTGAAGCAGAGCCTGGTGAAGCAGGGCCATCGCCACATCGCCGTTATGGCCGGCGGGGCGCCTTCCTGGTGGACCCGCAACTGCGCGAACGTTTCGGGGCCGACGGGGTGGGGCGTGATTCTTCCGCATGCCCCGGCGGCTGGCGGAAGGCCAGACCCGGCTGATCGAACAGTTTGACCATGATGCGGTCTTTGCCTTTCCCCACATTGTGCAGGACACCATCCCGTGGGGGACCGGCCTGAACTTTCATGAGGACGGCCCACCGACGGTGGACCGCATGGTGATCCAGAAGTTTGAAGACATCCCCCGGCTGGCCGTGCCGGACGCCACGGCGCAACCATACCTGCGCTGCACCCTGGATGCCGCCACGGCCCTGGCCCGCCAGTTTAAGGGCGACCGAATCGTTGTGGGGGCGGTGATCGGTCCGTTTTCGCTGCCCGGGCTGCTGATGGGCACCCGCAAATATGTACAGATGCTGCTGGACCCTGAACTACGCCAGCGCTACCACGCCACCCTGATGGAAAAGACTCTGGCCTACACAGTCAGTTGGGCCAAAGCCCAGTTTGCCGCCGGGTGCGACCTGGTGGTGGTGGCAGAAGGGCTGGCATCGGCCACGATCCTGCAGGAAAAAACCTTCGTAGCCCTGGCCAAGCCGGTCATCATGAAATTCTGCGAGCGGGTGGGCGGGCCGGTGGGGCTGGAAATGGTCGGGGACGCCTGATTGTACTGTTGGGGATCGTGGCGGCAACCGAAGACATGGCCGCCGGCTCGGACCAGGTGCGCATGTCCATGTCGAGCATTGCCGTCATCTCTGAACAAAATGCAGCCTCGGCAGAAGAAGTCTCGGCTTCAGTGGAGGAAATCAACGCCTCCATGGAAGAGATCGCGTCAGCGGCCCGCAATCTGATGGGCGTGGCCGGGATCCTGCAGAACCAGGTTGGTCGGTTTCAGATCTGAGGTCGGCAGCCCCCCCGGCATGAAATAAAAAACCTGAGCCGCCCCGGGTTGTTACCCGCAGGCGGCTCTTTTTCTGCCAGTCCTAGTGCACCAGCAGGACCGGGCACGGGGCGTTATAAACAACCCGGTGAGCCACGCTGCCCAGCAGTGCCTCCCGCCAGCCGCTGGTGCCGCGGGCGCCCAGGGCGATAAAGT
Source organism: Clostridia bacterium (assembly GCA_036676195.1). Taxonomy (GTDB): domain Bacteria; phylum Bacillota; class Sulfobacillia; order Symbiobacteriales; family ZC4RG38; genus JAKFDK01. Next base: position 33,562 of record JAKFDK010000058.1, read on the forward strand.
CAAACCTTTCTGCCTTGGCCAGGGCGAGGATCTCCTCGGCCGGGTCCTGGGCCACGCCGACCTCTTCGCGGATCTGTTCGGGGTTCAGTCCCAGCACTTCGCGCACGTTCTGGAAGATGGGATCGGCTGTGCGCCGGACCATAATGTCAAAGGGGATATCCACATCAACATTCGGAGGGGAGGGGTGTGCCACGTGCAGAATGGTGACCTTGGCCCCGGGAATCTGCTTGCACAGGCGACCGACCTGCTGAGCCACGGCGGCGCTGTGTTCAGAGCCATCAACAGCCATTAAAATACGGAGGGGCAAGAAGACGACCTCCTCTGGCGGGGGTTGCCCGCGTGCGTACTGTGGGGGATATAAAGGATTTCATAACCTTACATTCTTACATTCTCGCTGTCCCCTGCACAACCCTGCCGACTCAGTCGCCAACGTGACGCCATAGGAACGATGGCCGCGGGGGTGGGTGGGTTGGCGATAAACGAATAGTGATAACCGAAGCCCCAACACCGGAGGTTAAACGGGCAGATCTCGGGGGGAGGAATGGGGTTTGCGGGGTTCGACTCCTCAGTTAAAGTGGGGCATCCGCGGCCGGGTTTTGGGGCTGGTGGTGCTGTTGCTGGCCGTGCTCACCGGGCTGGCCGTGCTCACCGGGCTGGCCGTGGCCCTGCAGGCAGGGGTGCGGCGCCAGGAGTATGCCCAGGCCGCTGCTGATCAGACCCGCGAGAGCATGATCGCCGTCCAGCAGATCATTGGGGCCGTGGCAGAGATGAAGGCGTCTTTGCGCGGTTATGTACTGACCGGCCAGGAACGATTCCTGTCTCCCTATTACGATGCCCGTGCGACCCTGTTTACGCAGGTGACGGCCCTGCGTGCCCTGGTGGGCAGTGATGCCGCTCAGCAGGCCCGTTTGATCCAGATCGGTGAACTGGTGGGCAACTGGGAACGTGAGGTGGCAATCCCGGAAATCAATCTGCGGCGGGCCGGCAGCCCGGAGGCCGGTCGGATGCTCATCAGTGGTATGGGCCAGGATCTCCTGGAACGCATCAAGACGGTGGGCGGGGAGTTTGCCGGCGCCCAGGAAAACGCCTGGCGGGACTACAACCGGGATTTGGCTCAGGCGGTGCGGCTGGCCCAGTGGTTGTTCTGGGGCGGTACCGTGCTGGCCGGCGGGGTGGCATTGGCGGGCGTCTGGGTGTTTGCCCGCGGGCTCACCCGTTCGGTGGATGCGCTGGTCAAAGGGGCTGAGGCCATCGCCCATGGGGAGGCCGGCCTGGTGGTGCACAGCCCTCATGCCGATGAATTGAGCCGGGTGGCAGCGGCCATGAACGCCACCAGCCAGACCCTGGAGGCGCAGAAAGAGGAGTTGCACGCCCAGCAGGAGCAGTTGCATCAGCAAAACGAGATGCTGGTTGCCCAGCAGGCGGAGTTGCGCAGCCACAACCTGGAGCTGAAGCAGCGGGAGGCGCGGCTGCTGCGGCTGAACAGCCTGGCCGAAAAGCTTGGTACCACCATTGACCTGCCCGGGGTGGCTCAGGTGGTGCTGGCAGAATATATGGACTTGTTTGGCAGCCCGGCCGGGGCCCTGCTGGTGGCCGATGCCGGTTTCGATACCTTCAGTGTGCAGGCCCAGCGGGGATTGCAGCCGGGCTGGCTGGCCGGCTGACCAAGGATGCGGGCGAATTCCGGACGTTAGTCCGGCGGCTGGAGACCGACCCGGAGGCCGAGGCGCACGGGACCCTCTGGGTGCAGACCGGGTCCGGCGAACTGGTACTAAAATGGCATGCCACGCCGGTCCGCAGCGGGGCAGAGATGATGGGCCGCCTTTGGGGTATGTGGACATGATCCTGGGCGGGGTGGCCGGCTCGGTGGCGGATCAGCAGCGTGAACTGCTGGAGGTGGTCAGGCGTAACACCGACCGCCTGGCCCGGCTGATCGGCGACCTGCTGGACATTGAGCGCATCCAGTCCCGGCGTATGGATCTGCAGTGGCGTGAGGTCAGTCTGGTCGATGCTGTTCGCCAGGCCACCGAAACGTTGGCGCTGTCGGCCGCCGAGAAGGGGCTTGATTTCGAACTGGCCCTGCCGGAGCAGCCGCTGCCGGCGGTCTGGGGCGACTACGACCGGCTGGTGCAGGTGGCGGTGCGGGAAACCGGGGACAGTCTGGAACTGGTGGTGACGGATACTGGGATCGGGATGAACCCGGAGTTACAGCAGCGGGCATTTGAAAAGTTTGTCCGCGGCCGGGAACAGGTGGTGCGCCAGACGAGCGGTACCGGTCTGGGGCTGTCCATCGTCAGGGCGCTCGTGGACGCACACCAGGGTGTAGTCAGCCTGGAGTCCGAATCCGGTCGCGGCACCCGGGTGACGGTCACCTTGCCGTCGGTGCGGCTGAACCGGGGAGCGGGTCCTCTGGATATGGAATCGTAGAAATTGTCCTCTTGCGCCCTGGTGCATTCAGTGCTATAATTTAAAATTGTGATGTCTCAAATCGGGAGGAATTCGCCGCTATGAGTCCCGTAGTTGTCCCGCAGAGCGGCGTTGCCGATCTCACTGCCCTGGTGCGCGGGCGGATTGCCACTGGCGCCCCCGTTGAGGAGATCGCCTACGTCGATATGCCCCTGTGGTTCTATGCCCAGCTCGACCTGGACCGTCCGGTCGAAGCGGTGTTCCGCAGTGCCCGGGCGATGCTGGCCGTCTATGCCGACGGTGACCGGGTCCTCCGTTCTGTTCCTGCGGCCTTTCAGGCCTGACACCCGTCGGATTTCGTCCCCGGACCGCTGCCTGCGGCCCGGGGATTTTTGTCAGGAGGATGCAAAGCCAGATGCTGGCCAGGATGCAGATGTGGGCCGAGGAAGGCGCGCTGAAGATCACGCACGCTTACCTGGCCCATCTGAAGAAGGATGAAGACCGCAAGCTGCTGGCACACGCCGATGCAGCCGAATGGGAGAACCTGGACCCCAAGGTGCGTGAGCTGTTTGCCGGACACCTGCACCAGGCCCTGGCCGGTGCACCTGGTGAGGTGAACTTTCCCGCCCATTACGTGGGTGAAGTGCTGCCGGTCGACAAGGTGGCCGGTGGCGCCGTGGACCGCACCATGAACCGGCCGGCCGTCGAACTGCTGGAGGCCTTGCGTGATCTGCGCGACCCCCAGCCCCGGGCCATGATTCCCCTGGGCAACGCCCTGGCCTACAAGGTCCTGGTGGCCGGCACCATCAAGAACCACCTGCTGGGGATCCTGAAGTTCCACGTGGTGCCGGAGCTGGGTGCGGCGCCGGTGGAGTTTGTCTTCGCCACTCTGTGCGACCTCGAAGATCGGGAGGAGGCCTTTTTTGACGAAGCCCGCGGCATGTTCCAGACCCAGCAACTCGCCAACGTGATCAAAAAGGCCGGCGTCTCCCGGGCGGCTTTCTTTCCCTGCCTGGATGACCAGGGGCGGGAGTCGGCCGACCTGCTGGTGTACGCCGGTAGCGGCAGCGGCAGTTGGTTCCGTGCCATGGAGGCCACCCTGCGCCATCCTCCCAAACGGGAGGGCCGGGCGCTGGTCAAGCTGATCACCGAGCAGAATGTGGATGGTGATGTGCCCCACGACATCTTCCAGACGATGGGGAAACAATTGCTGCCACTGGCGGCCGAAGGACTGCCGGTGGAAGCGGTGGCCGAGAGTCTGGAAAAAGCGGTGGGACACGGCATCGACCGGGCCGGGTTCCGCATGAAGTGGCAGGCCGCCTTCGGTGACAGTGGCTACAAGCCGGGGTATGATTCCCTGTTCGGGGAGGACCCGGCCAAGCTGAAGATGCAGGCCGGCACCATTACCCTGGCCGTGCAGCCCCAGGACCTGGAGCATTTCCGCCAGGTGAACGTGGGTGGGGAAACGTTTATTGTGTTCCGGGTACCGGAGCAGGCCCGGGTGGTGGTGGGCAAGGATCTGGACCTGCGCATTGCCCCGGTGCGGCTGGAGCACCTGCAGCGCTGGCTGCTGGGCCAGGACGAATAGCGCCGCTACAGTTCAATCAGCCCGGTGCGGATGGCGTACTTGACCAGGTCAGTGCGGTCATGGGCACCGAGCTTTTCCATGATGTGGGCCCGGTGGGTCTCCACCGTCTTCACACTGATATACAGGCGGCGGGCGATCTCGGCGTTGGTCAGGCCCTGGGCGACCAGCACCAGGACCTCCTTTTCCCGCGCCGTCAGCGGGCTCTCCTCCGGAGGCGCCGGCGCCGGGGGTTTGGTCACATAGCCGCTGATGACGGCCCGGGTGATGGTCGGATCCAGCACTGCGTGGCCCTCCATCACCTGGCGGATGGCACTGACCAGGTCGGCGGCGGCGCTGCTCTTGACAATATAACCGTCGGCGCCCGCCTTGAGCAGCTCCAGCACATAGCCTTCGTCGTCATGGACAGTCAGACCCAGCACACGGATCTGCGGAAACCTGGCCTTGACCTTGCGGGTCAGTTGAATCCCACTTTCGTCGGGTAAGCCGATATCCATCACCACCAGGTCGGGCTGCCAGGTGGCAACGCCCTCCCAGGCGGCGGCGGCGGTGGCGGCTTCCCCCACCAGCGTTATGTCCGGCTCCTGCTCAAGCACCAGGCGGGTGCCGGCGCGCATCATGGCATGATCGTCCACCACAAATACCCGAATCGGCATCACACTCACCCCTCGGTTTCGAGCGGAAATTCGGCCAGGACCCGGGTGCCCCGGGAAGGAGCCGAATGCAGTTCAAGCTGGCCGCCGGCCAGGATCACCCGCTCGCGCAGCCCGGCCAGACCACTGCCGCCGCCGGGGAACCGCTTGCGCTGCTCCGGCGGCAGGCCAATGCCGTCATCGGCGACCTGCACGTGCAGGCGGGCGCCCCGGCGGGTGACCTCGATGCGCACTGAACTGGCCCGGGCATGTTTCACCGTATTGTTGGCTGCCTCCTGCACCAGGCGGAATACAGCCGTCTCCAGGGCAGGCGGCAGCCGGTTTTCCAACCCTTCTGTCTGTAATTCCACCTGCAGCCCGGCGGGCTCAAGGATGTGTTTGGTCAGCCAGTGCAGAGCGGCCTGCAGACCCAGGTCGTCCAGCAGGGTCGGGCGCAGGTCGTGGATGATCTTGCGGATCTCCCGCAGGCTAAAGTGCACCATCTCGCGCACGTTGCCCAGACGTTCGGCAGTCAGGGCCGGCTCGGGCAGTGCCCGGGCCGCCATGTCCACGTTCACCACCACCGCTGTTAGCATTTGGCCGACCTCGTCGTGCAATTCGCGGGCAATGCGCCGCCGCTCCTGTTCCTGTGCTCCCAGCAGTTCCTGTAGCAGGGCGGCCCGGGCCCGTTCCTGCAGGCGCAGTTCATCGTAGAGCCGGGCCCGGTCCAGGGCCAGCCCCACCTGTTCGCCCAGAGTAACCAGCAGTTGCTGGTCGACCGGGCGCAGGGGGCGGTGGTTCGGGGTCACCAGGATCATCAGACCGTGGATCTGCCCGTTGGCGCCCAGGGGAATCGTGGCATGCCAGCCGGTGGGCCGGCCCGCTTCCCAGGACTGGCGCACGCAGGCCAGGTGATGCACCTGGGAGACCAGTTCCGGCCTGGCTACCTCCCGCAGGCACAGGCAGCGGTCAATAGCATATTCCTGGGCGCGTACGCCGTGGCACGCCCAGTCAGGAAAGCCGCGGGCCGCAGCCAATTGCCACAGGCCGCCGGCGTCGCCCCGGCCGCCGGTGCGCAGTACCACCCAGCCTTGCTGCAGCCGGAGTTGTGCCATCGTCAAACCAAGTGCCGTATCCAGGGCCGTGGCGGTATCCGGCGACTGGTTCAGGGCCACCAGCACCCGGCGAAAAAACGCCGCTGACCGGCCCCGTTCCTGGGCCCGGTGCAGCAGTGCCGCACCGAACATCAGGCTGAACAGGGCCCCGGCCACCGCCAGATGAAAGCCCACACCAACCGCCACCATGGGCACCAGCACCTGGATTGGCCACATGCCTAATCCACCTCGACGGTCACCGTTTTCTCGACCCCCAGGGGCTTGTGGTCATGGCCGGTCAGTTCCACCCGGATGGAATGCTTCCCCGGAGCCAGTTTCGGGTACGTATAGCGTGCTTCCATAATGGTTACCGGCGCCGGGTTACCGTCCAGATACAGGTGAGCATGGCCGTCCTTGCCAATGGCCCACTTGTTGGTGGTGGTAACGGTCACCTCCACCTGCTGTCCGCTCACCCTGGTGACCACATCCAGCCCTTCGGGCTTTTTCGCCCCACAGCCCGCCAACGTGGTGGTTGCTGTTAGCAAAAGGGCCAGGGCCAGCATGCGGGTGGCGGCAGTACCGGCCGGCGGTCGCCGGCCGCGCAGGGTCCAGGCGCCGGCCGCCACCACCACCAGGGCCGGCACCAGCAACCATACCCAGCCGCCGTGGTCCAGGGTAGACTCCGCCGGCGTCAGCAGGACTGCCTCGGAGGGACGGACCAGAGCGCCGTCTTTCAGTTCCAGCAGACTGTTCCACTGCTCGTCGCCGTAGCGCACCTCCAGCTTCACCTGGCCGGTGGACGGCAGGCTGAGGGTACCGGTATACCCATCGGCGGCAGCCGCCAGCTTGCCGCCGGGATTCAGACGTACATCGGCGCCACTCACCGGCGCACCGTTGGCATCATACAGGCTCACGGCCACTCCGCCGCCGGTCCGGACCAGGACCTTGGCCGCCATTTCCATCCCGTGTGCGGCGGCAGTGGTGCCGGCCAGACACAGGCAAACCAGCAAAATCAGTTGGGCCAGCAGGGAACGCAGCATGAGCTCAGGCCTCCTTCTATTGCAAACGCCGGTCTCAGGCCGGGTTCGGTTCGGCTACCTTGAAGTAGAAATAGGTGCTTTCCGACTGGCCGCCGGCGCTTACCTTCACCCTGACCGCCCAGCGGCCGGCCATGTCCGGCAGCGGCACGGTGGCCTGCCAGCGGCTCTTGTCACCAGTGGGTTGCAGCGCCAGGGTCGTCCCGTGTCCCATGTCGACCATTACCAGTTCAGCTTCGACCTTTTCGGGGGTCAAGCCTTCCACCGTTACATCAAATGTGTTGTCCTGCCCAATCACCAGCGGGTGCACGGTCAGCAGCACCTGGTGCCCCAGCAACTGCTCCCGGACCGACAGTGGGCCGTCGGTGGCGGCCATGGACGGTGGCGCCACCAGTTGCAGGTATTCCACCCATCCGGGGGTTTTTTCGGCCAGGAGCCCGGCCGACAACAACACGGCGGCCGCCATGACGGCTTCGGCCAGAATCAGCCGGCCCGGGGTGGGGCCGGTCCCGGTCTGCCGCAGACGGCGGCCCATGACAACCACACCGGTGCCTAGCAACACCAGCAGTCCCACCAGCACCAGTTTGAGCAGCAAGGTGCGCCCGTAGATGGTCAGGTTCAGCACTGCCGGTGCCGGCTCGCCCACGTGCAGCCGGGCCAGGTACAGGCCGGTGGCGGTGAGCACCAGGGCGGCTGGCGCTGCCACCCGGCCGAAACGAACGGTCAGGGTGCGCCAGGCTGCCTGGTACTCGGCCGGCGGCAGGGCCCGCAGGTCAGGGACAATGCCCAGAGCCAGGTGCATCAGGCCCCCTGCCCAGAGTGCAGTGGCTGCCAGGTGCAGCCACTGCACGCCCAGCGCCGCCAGCATCCCTTCGGATACACCGCCGGCGTGTCCGGCTGCGGCCACCGTGAGTAATAACAACGCACCCAGCAGGGCTTGGGTGCCACCGGACCACCGGCGGTGGATCGCCAGGGCCATCAGCCCCAGCAGCAGCACCCGGGTCAGCCACCAGGTGCCCTGCAGGGTGAACAGCAGGTAGGTACCGACGGCCTCGGTGGCACCGGCCTCCACCAGGGCCGCCGGCAGACCAGCGGCCAGGCCGAGGGCGGCCAGCAGCAGGCCCATGGCCAGGGTCCGCCGCGGCGGCTGCAGACCCAGCCGGGTCAGAACCGGCCAGACGGTAACCATCATCAGCCCCAGCAGTTGCAGCCAGCGCAATCCGGCGGCGGCGCCGCCGGGCAGTTCGCGCATCCGTTCCAGGGGGGCGGCCAATGCCAGCGCCCGGGCGGCGTCCATGCCGGGGGTGGGTGCGCCCAGGTGCAGGAGTATGTGGCCGGTCGCCGGGTGACCATCGGCACCCATGGTCCGCCAGACCAGTACCTGGCTGCCGGCGGTCAGGTTTTCCGGCAGTTGCGCCAGGGCCGATGTGCTGCTGCCGGGTTCACGCAGAACGGCCAGCCATGGGCCGGACCGACCGTCCGGGGCGACCAGCCGCACCCGGGTCATGGCCAGCTCCACACGGCCGCTGAACTGTAGCCGGACCGGAGCCGCCGGGTTGCGTACCATGGCCCCGTCCCCCGGTTGACTGTTCACCAGGGTGATATGAGCCAGGGCCGGGGATGCGGCGGTGAGGGCAAAAAGCAGGCCAGTCAGTAGCCGCCAGATCCACCGCTTATACAAGGACTGTCCACTCCTCAAGAAGTACCGTTGGCGGGAAGCAGCCATCTGGCTGCTTCCCGCCTATCATATCAGTTTACTTCTTACCAATCACCAGTAGAGTTGCGCCTCCGAGATATTCGCCGTTATTTAAGACGTTCTCTAACTGGTGGTCGTGGACCGGGAAAATCCCCTCTCTTAAGGTAAAATAGGTGTCGTATCGTTCGCCGGGGCTCACCGTCAGTACGTCCCGCAGGTAAGGCTGCTGCAGCGGATATCCGTCCAGGTGGGTGACCTTGAAGCCGTACCCGTGCGAATGCATGGAGAAGGGGCGGTAGGTGGTGTTGATCCAGCGGTTTCGCATCTTCCATATTGCCGGGCTGTGCCCGCCGCGTCCATGACTCAAAGGAGCTATGCAACAGGTTCTGCCCGGCCCAATCACGAATCATACGGGTGAGAGCCGCACGAGGGATGTGTTTCGGTGAGCCGAGGATACCTGGACGCCAATCAACTGGAAGCCGCTCTGCAAGCGCATTTTGGCCTGGAGAGCTTTCGACCCCTGCAGCGGGAAATCATGATGGAAGTCCTGGACGGCAAGCCGGCCGTCGGCATTTTGCCCACCGGTGGCGGCAAGTCCGTTTGTTACCAGTTGCCGGCCCTGTTGCTCCCGGGAGTGACCCTGGTCATCTCCCCCTTGATTTCACTGATGAAGGATCAGGTTGATGCCCTGGTCAGCCGGGGTATCCGGGCCATCGCCATTAACAGCCAGGATACGGCGTCCGAGGGACGGCGCAAGCTGGAGGTTCTGGCCGAAGGCCAGATCAAACTGGCCTTTGTGGCTCCGGAACGGCTGCGCAACAGTGCGTTCATGCAGGCATGCCGCCGGGTGCAGGTCAGCCTGCTGGCGGTGGACGAGGCGCACTGCGTCTCCCAGTGGGGCCACGATTTCCGCCCTGACTACCGTTGGATCGGTGACTTCCATGCCGCTGTCGGCTCGCCGCCGCTGCTGGCCCTCACGGCCACGGCCAGGCCGCAGGTGCGTGACGATATGATGGTCCAGTTGGGAATTCCCGGGGCGCGGGTATTTACCGCCAGCGCTGACCGGGACAATCTTTGGCTGGGGCTGGAGGCTTGTGCCACTGTAGCGGAAAAGCGCGGCAAGATTGCCCATCTGGTGGCGCAGGCCACGGGCAGCACCATTGTGTATGTCACCAGCCGCAAGGACGCCGAGGCCTTTTCGGCCATGCTGGAGCAGGAACTGGGTGAACGGGTGGCCCACTACCATGCCGGCCTGCCGGCGGTGGAACGCACGGCGGTACAGAATCGCTTCATGGCCGGGCTCTGCCGGGTGGTAGTGGCCACCAACGCCTTCGGCATGGGGATCGACAAGCCCGACATCCGCGCCGTGATCCATGCCGGGGTGCCCGATTCCCTGGAGGCTTACTTTCAGGAGGTCGGCCGCGCCGGGCGCGACGGTCTGCCCAGCGCCTGCAGCATGGTTTTGGTGCCAGGGCTGGATGTGAAAATGCGCGAGTTCCTGCTGAATAAAGATGACACCGGGCCGGCGGTGGAAACGATCTTCCGGCAGGTGCAGGACCTGGGGCGCCGCGGCGGTGGCACCCTGTACAGCGGGGAAGAAGATGACAGCCACGCCCTGCTGGTGGTTTCCCACCTGCAGGCCATGGGCCACGTGGAGCTGGAGCAGCGGGGGCCCGAAGGGCTGGAGCTGCGCTGCCTGAGTCCGCTGACCACTGCTGTGCTCGGTGAACTCCGCCTGCGCCTGTATGAACATGAGCAGCAACGGCAGGAGCGCTTCCGGCGGATGCGCAGTTTTGTGTACCTGAGCGACCGTTGCCGCCGGGAGTATGTGCTGGAGTACTTCGGCGAGCCGCCGGCGGCGCTGCCGGCGGACTGCTGCAGCGCCTGCCATCCCCGGCCGCTGCCCGCCGGCCTGGCGGTGGCCTCCCGCCGCAGCCCGGGCAAGGGGCGCAGCCGCCGTACCGGTTCCGACTCTGCCCGGCCCGGCAGCGGCGGCCCGCAGGCGTCGCACCAGCCAGATTCGCATCCGCAGGCTGAGGCGATTCTGGAGCGGCTGCGGCAGTGGCGCAAGACGAAGGCGGCGGCCATGAACGTGCCGGCCTATGTGGTATTCGGCGACAAAGATCTGGCCGGCATTGCCGCCGCCGCCCCACGCCAGCTCGATGAACTGGCCGCCTGCCGGGGCGTGGGCGCCATCAAGTTGCAGCAGTACGGGACCGAACTGCTGGCAGAGATTGCCGCCGTCGTCCGGCCGGGGCGGGAAGACCGGCTGGCCCGGGCCGGTGAGCTGTTTGCCGCCGGCCAGACGGTGGCAGAGGTGGCGGCGGCCCTGGAGCGGGCCGAGGGCACCGTCTGGGACTACTTCCTGGAGTGGCTGGCGCAGGACGAAACCGATGCCTGGAAGCAGGCGGTGCGCCGGATCATTTCGCCCGACGACTACCGTGCCATCCGCCGGGAAATGCAGGCCCAGGCCGACGGGCGCCTGAAACCGGTGTACGACCGCCTGGGTGAGCACTATACCTACCACCAGATCCGGGTGGCCCGGGCGGTGCTGACCCGGGCCGGCGGCGGAGCGTGACGAAAGGAGCGAGGCTGGTGCCCCCTGCCGTTCTGGCCCGCAGGCTGTCCAAGCGTTACGGCGATGTGCTGGCCGTTAACGAGCTTGACCTGGAGATTCAGCCCGGGGAATGTTTTGGTTTTTTGGGTCCCAACGGGGCGGGCAAGTCCACCACCATGAAGATGATGTACGGGCGTACCCCCATTACAGCCGGGGAACTGTACGTGCTGGGGCTGGACGTCCACCGCCAGATGCGCGCCATTAAAGCCCGCATCGGCGTGGTACCGCAGGAAGACAACCTGGACCCCGACTTCTCGGTGTTGCAAAACCTGCTGGTGTACGCCCGCTATTTCGGGCTGGCCCCTGCGGTGGCCCGGCAGCGGGCCACGGAACTGCTCGATTTCGTCGGGCTGAGCGAAAAGGCCGGGGCGAATGTGGAACAACTCTCCGGCGGCATGAAGCGGCGGCTGGTCATTGCCCGCAGCCTGATCAATCAGCCGGAGCTGCTGATCCTCGACGAACCCTCCACAGGGCTGGACCCACAGGCCCGGCACCTGGTCTGGAGCCGCTTACGCGAGCTGAAGGCCCGGGGCGTTACGCAAGTGCTGACCACCCACTACATGGACGAGGCCGCCCAGTTGTGCGACCGCCTGGTGATTGTGGACCGTGGCGCCGTGCTGGCCCTGGGCACCCCCCGAGAACTGATCCAGCAGCATGCCGGGCCGTGGGCCCTGGAGCTGCGCCTGGAACCGGCGCACCACGCTGGGGTGCTCGGCCTGGCGGCGGTAGCTGCCCATGAGGCGGTGGGCGACCTGCTGGTCTGCTTCCTGCCGGGGCAGGCCGAGGCCGAAGCCCTGACCGATGCGGTCCGCCGGGCCGGGATTCCCCTGCACGGCTACCTGGCCCGGCCCACGACCCTGGAAGATGTGTTCCTCCGGCTGGCCGGCCGGACCTTGCAGGAGGATTGAGGAGTCATGGGGTTGGACCTGACCTGGCGTCTGTTCAGTGTTTGGCAGCGGCACATGCAGGTGTTTTACCGCTACCTGTGGTCCAATGTGGTGACCGGACTGGTGGAGCCGCTGGTGTTTCTGTTCGGCATGGGCTTCGGCGTGGGGCAGTTTGTAACTGAAGTGGGCGGGCTGCCCTACACCACTTTCATTGCTCCTGGTATCATTGCCAGTTCGGCCATGTTTGCCACCAGCTTTGAGTGCACCTTTGGCACCTATATCCGCATCACGTTCCAAAAGACCTTTGATGCCATCACTGCCACGCCCGTCAGCCTCGACGAGGTGGTGGCGGGGGAACTGCTCTATGGCGCCACCAAGGCCGTCTTGAGCGGTACTGTTATTCTGGTGGCCATTGTGGGTTTCCGGCTGGTGCCGGGCCTGCACCCCCTGGCTCTGCTGATTCCGGTGGCTGCCATGCTCATTGGGCTGCTGTTTGCTGCTGCCGCCATGACCGTGGCCGCGTTGGTGAAGAATATCGATACGTTTAATTACTACATCACCCTGGTCCTCACGCCCATGTTCGTTTTCTCGGGCATCTTCTTCCCCGTGGACACCCTGCCGGTGTATGCCCGGACCGTGGCCTGGTTTACCCCGCTCATGCACGCCGTCCGGCTGACCCGGGAACTGGTGCTGGGGCGGCCGGTACACGTGTGGGCCGACCTGGCCTGGCTGGCGGTGGTCACCGTCCTGCTCGCCCCCTGGCCGTTCCTGCTCATGCGGCGGAAACTGGTGCGGTAGGCTTTATAACAACTGTTTGGGTACATGGAGGCATAACCAATGATCATCCGGTCTTTGAACGTGGGCCTGCCACGCTCCCTGGAATGGAAGGGCAAGACCGTCAACAGCAGCATCTTCAAGGAGCCGGTGCTAAAACCGGTATCGCTCGACGAACTGAACTTCGCCGGCAACGGCCAGGCCGACCTGGTCAACCACGGCGGGCCGGACAAGGCCGTCAACGCCTACTTTGCCGCCCATTATCCTTACTGGGAGCAGGAACTGGGGCGCACCCTCACGCCGGGCGCTTTCGGCGAGAACCTGACTCTGGCAGGTGCCACCGAGGCCGATGTCTGCATCGGCGATGTCTGGCGGGCCGGCGGTGCTGTGCTGCAGGTGAGCCAGCCGCGCATCCCCTGCTATAAGCTGGCCGCCCGCCATGGGGTGGACGACCTGCCGGAGCGGGTGATTGCGACCGGGTATACCGGATTTTACTTCCGGGTGCTGACGCCGGGGGTGGTGGCGCCCGGCGATATGCTGGAACTGGTTCAGCGCCCCGCCGCTGCCATTTCGGTGGCCGTTGCCAACCGGATCATGCATCATGATAAGCAAGACTGGGCCGGGGTGCGGGCGCTGCTAGCCGCCGCAGGTCTGGCCGCTGCCTGGCGGGAGATGCTGAGCACACGCCTGGCCCGCCACGGGCCGGCCACATGAGCCCGGCCGTGGCCGGGGGCGCTGCAGCGGGCGGGGGCGCCGCGCCGGGTGGCACGGGCGGCGTACTGGCGCTCGTCCGGGCCGCCTTTGCCGCCATGGCCCGGTTCCGGGGGCTGACCCCCCCGGTGCCCTGGTACGCCACCGGCGAGCTGTCGTCTGACTTTCCGGCAGACGGCCCGCCCCGGCTGCTGGCGGAACTATATGAACGCGGCCTCAGCCGGGACGGGCGCAAGGCCAGCGGGACCTTTTTCACCCCCGAATACCTGGTGGACTGGCTGGTGCAGGCCACTCTGGGCCCGCTGCTGGACGCCGGGGTCGACTGGTCGGACCTGACGGTGGTCGACCCGGCGGTGGGCGGCGGTGACTTCCTGGCCGGTGCCCTGCGCTACCTCACGGCGCGCACCGAGGCGCCGCCGGCGGCGGTCGCCCGCTGCCTGTACGGCCTGGACCTGGACCCGGCCGCCGTTGCGGTGGCGCAAATGCGCCTGTGGCTGGAGGCGGGCGGGACGGCTCTGCCGCATCTGCGCACCGGCAATGCCCTGCACGGCTGGGACTGGCGGGCGGCGTTCCCGCAGGTGTTTGCCCGCGGCGGGTTTGTCGCTGTACTGGGTAACCCGCCCTGGGGGGCACAATTGCCTGCGCCGGAACGGGCCGCCCTGCGCCGGGCCTACCCCGACATCCTGCGCGGTGAAATCAACTCGTACACGCCGTTTGTCGCCCGTGCCCTGAACCTGGTACGCCCCGGCGGCCTGGTGGGCTACGTGGTTCCCGAAGGCTGGCTGGTGAACAAGGGCGAGGAAGCCTTCCGGCGCTGGCTGCTCGACCAGGCCGACCTGCACCGCCTGGCCGTGCTGCGCAAGGGCGTGTTCCCGGGGGCGCCGGATGTGATTCCCGTGCTGCTGGTGGCGGCCCGGGGGGGGCCGCCGTCGCCGGGCGCACCGTCGGCCACATCGCCGGGCACGCAGGTGCACCTGTTCGGCTTTAACCAGCCGCGCCGGCGGCTGCCGGAACTGGTCTGGGAGGAGACCAAGACCCTGCTGCCGCAGCAGTGGCGGGACAACCCGTTTGCCATCTTCACCGTCAACCAGCGGGCCGGTCTGCTGGAGCGGTACCGGGTCCTGCGGGAGACCTGCACGCCCCTGAGTGATGCCACCGGCCGCCGGCCCCGGCTGGTGCACGTGTCTGACGGCGTGTACAAGACCCGGCTGCGTGCCCTGCTTGGCCCCGGCGGGCCGCCGGCGCTGCTGGCGGCGGCGGAGCTGCAGCGGTATACGCTGCAGCCGGCGGGCGCGACTTTGGCCGCTGATGCCTGGGTGCAACTGACCCCCGGCGAGCGGGCCAAGTTCAGCGCCCCCAAACTGCTGCTGCACGCCCTGAAAAAGCCGGGTGTCCGCTACCGGGTGGCGGCGGCCTACGACCCCGGCGGGCTGGTGGCATCGAACAACTTCCTGGTCCTCACCCCTGCCCCGGAGTGCCCCTGTGACCTGCACTTCCTGCTCGCCCTGCTCAACTCACGCTTTGTAAACCGCTGGTACTCCGACCACTTCATTCAGGTGAATATCGAGGCGTACACCCTGGGAGCGATACCCATCCCACCGGTGGACCGCCCCACCCACGACGCCCTGGCAGAACTGGCCCGCCGTCGGGCGCCGGATGCCGAGGTGGACGCCCTGGTCTACCGCCTGTACGGCCTGACCCCTGCTGAGGTGGCGGTGGTGGAGGCCACGTTTTAGCCCGCCCTCAGGGCTGGGACCGGGTCTGCATATTCATATTTGCGCGGCGCCGCACCGAAACGTCTGTCCAAACAGACCCGGCGACAGGTGACAACGGTGAAACCATGCATTCGGAAACTGACCGCCGTGCTTCTCTTCGGAATGTTGCTGACTGCCTGCTCTGGCGAACCGGCTGCCGAAGACGCGCCACAGGTGGTTTTGGCTTCTGCACAACCCGCCCCCGAATCCTTGAACCGCCCGGGACCGGAAGCATTCCGGGTGGCCACTGCATTGACCATTCAAACGGCCAGGGACGCCTGGATCTATTCGGGTCGTGGGCGATGGTATTTGCCGGTAGCCGAGCTACCGGCAGGAACACAGGTGCAATACCTGGCCAGCCGCGAAGGTTGGTTTGAGGTTCAGACGGCGACCGGGGAGACCGGGTGGCTTGGCTCTTCAGACGCCGAGGTCGGCGACGGCCGAAATCAGGCGGTCCGTTACCGGATCGGTTCGGGACGCTGGGAGTTACAAGCAGAACCTGGCCCGCAGATTGCCCTGAAACGCATCACCTCAGGGGTCATGCAGATGGTGGTCACCGAAATCGGCGCCCGGCCAGAGATTCAGGAGTTGCGGGAGGGCAGCCTGCTCCTGGCTGGATCTGTGCCCGGAGGGATTCAAGGCGCCCTGGATATTGGCGACGCCGGCGACCTCCATCCGGTCCTTCGTCAGGAAGGCAGTGATCTGGTGGTTGACCTGCCCGGCACCGTTCTTACAGCGGACTTCCCCGGCGCACCTGCTGGGATCAGGCTGGCAGAGGTAGCTCCCGAACCGTCTGCTGACGGGTCGCCGCAACCGGCGTCACTGACAGCGGCCGTGCCCGGTCGGATGCCGGCTGGCGGGCTGAGGCTGCGCCTGATCGCACCGAATACCCCGTACCGGCTGTACCGCAGCTCGCCTGCACGCCTGGAACTCCGGTTCCTCCCGTCCGGACTGAAGGGGAAAACCATTGTGCTTGACCCTGGTCATGGTGGGGAGGAGACCGGCGCGGTAGGTGTCAGGGGCAACCTGGAGAAAGACGTCAATTTGGCGGTAGCCCTGATGCTAAAACCGATGTTGGAACAGGCAGGTGCCCAACAAGCGGCTGCTGGTGCGTTGTTCCGGGCCATTCGTACCTATCACGGTGACAAGCGAAAATCTCAAGGATCCTGATGTTACATCGAGGTTGGCCCAACTGATCGATAACCGTCACGATCTTCCCTTGTGTTGAGAGGACTTGCGCTAATTCGTCTTCGGTGTAGGATGCTCTGGGGCTGCAAGTGGCAGTCGGCGCTTGGGCCGGCATGCAAGAGGAGGGCTGAAGGCAGACTGAATCCGGTGAGTGCACCGGCCGGCCGTGGCCGGGAATAAAGCTCGCCGGAGCTGGGTAATATGGGGAATGAGGAGGAGCTGCTGCGGAAGCCCGTATCCACAGTACGGGACGCTTGATCCGGTTCAGGGGAGAATAGTCTGGATCAGGAACCGGGTCACCTCCGTCAGGAGCACAGTCAAAACAACCCTGCGAACCCAACGTGGCAGCACGGCGACTCACCTCCGAACAGAGGCCGAGTCTCCCCCTCACCCAAATGATACCAAACGCATGTTCTTCTGTGGCCAGAAACCGCTCGACAAAAATCGAGCGGTTTTGTCGTTTTTCGCCGGGGTGATGGCGGGCAACCATTTTGACATGCCCGCTTGCCAGAGACTGCCGGCCAGCGTATATTTAGTTTCGTGAAGAACGTTCTGTACCGAACGAGGAGGCGCTGGCATGTCCAGTCCGCGGGCAGAGATTGGTGAACTGTGGCGCCAGATCCACCGGGAGACCCGCGATCGCTTTCGGCAAGCGTTCAGGGGGTGCGAACTGCCTTTCATCGCCCTGATTCTTCTGCGCCAGATCAAGATGCAGCCGGGGGTCACCGTCAGCGAGCTGGCGCGGCAGTCGGGTACTGTGAAAAGCCACGTGTCGAAAATGGTGGAACAACTGGTCCGCCAGGGCTACGTGGAGAAAAAGCCGGATCCGACCGATCAGCGCTTGCTCCGGGTTTACCTGACACAGACTGCCACCGATACCATGGCCGGGATGGAGGACCGGGCCCACGGGATCTGGTCAGAAGTCATGGAAGAAATCCCTGAAGGGCAGATCGCCGATGTGACCCGTGGCCTGCGCATCCTGCTGGCAGCACTGGAGTCGGCCAACAGGAAGTTGAACCGGGAGTAAGCGGGAGCCACTGTGCCCCTCCCCCATCAAGCTAACCGGAGATGACCAACCGTGATCAGGCTGTTCAGACATCTGAAACCTTTTGCTGCCTCGGTGGCTGTCATGCTGGTGCTGTTGTTCCTGCAGTCCCTGTCCGAACTGTATCTGCCCACGTTGATGGCCGATATCGTTGATACGGGTATTATCAAGGGTGACTCCAACTACATCATGCGCGTGGGCGGGCTCATGCTGCTGGTGGCCGGTGTCGGGGCCGTCTGCACGGTGGGCGCCAGTTACCTGTCCGCCAAGGCGGCGACCGGGTTTGGCCGGAATCTGCGCCGCCTGGTGTTTGCACGGGTCGAGAGTTTTTCGCTGCATGAATTCGATCAGATCGGCACGGCCACACTGGTTACCCGCACGACCAACGATATTACCCAGGTGCAAATGGTGCTGATCATCATGATGCGCATGATGGTCGTTGCTCCCATGATGGCCATTGGCGGCATTATCATGGCCGTATCCAAGGACGCAACGCTGTCCTGGGTCCTGGTGGCGGTGATTGCGGCCCTCACGGTGGCTATTCTCGCGCTGGCCGCCAAGGGCATCCCGCTGTTCCGGGCCATGCAGGTCAAGCTCGACAAAGTAAACCTGGTCCTACGCGAAGGCCTGACCGGCATTCGCGTCATCCGGGCCTTCAACCGCACCGGTTATGAGCAGGAGCGCTTTACCGAAGCCAACCGCGACCTGACCGCCACCGCCATCCGGGTCAATCAGATCCTGGCGGCCCTGATGCCCACCATGATTCTGGCCATCAATGTCACATCTATCGCCATCGTCTGGTTCGGCGGCCTGCGCGTGGACAATGGCCATATGCAGGTCGGTGACATGATGGCCTTTCTGCAGTATGCCATGCAGATCATGTTCTCCCTGATGATGGTTTCCATGATGTTCGTCATGATCCCCCGCGCCTCCGCCTCGGCCATCCGCATCAACGAGGTGCTGGACACCGAGCCGGGCATCAGGGACACCGCCCAGGCCAAGCGTGCCGACGGCCGGAGCGGCTTTATCGAGCTCAACAACGTCACCTTCCGCTACCCCGGCGCCGAGGAGCCCGCCCTCAGCAACATCTCGTTCAGTGCCGGCCCCGGTGAGGTCACCGCCATCATCGGCGGTACCGGTTCGGGTAAATCCACCCTCGTCAGCCTGATTCCCCGCTTTTACGACGTGAACAGCGGCAGCATTCTGGTGGACGGTGTGGATGTGCGGGAAATGGCCCAGGAAAGCCTGCGCGCCAAAATCGGCCTGGTGCCGCAGAAGGCGGTTCTGTTCAGTGGCACCATTGCCGACAACATCCGTTACGGCAAGGAGACCGCCACCGACGAAGAGGTCGGGCGGGCGGCCGAAACGGCACAGGCCATGGAATTCATCGCCGATATGAAGGACGGCTTCAACGCCGTTTTGGCCCAGGGCGGCACGAACGTCTCCGGCGGACAGAAGCAGCGGCTTGCCATTGCCCGGGCGCTGGTGCGCAGGCCGGAGATTTATGTATTCGACGACAGCTTCTCGGCGCTGGACTTCAAGACCGACGCCAGGCTGCGCAAGGCACTGCGCAAGGAACTCAGGGACTCCACGGTGCTGATTGTGGCGCAGCGGATCAGCACGATTATGGATGCCGACCGGATCATCGTGCTGGACGAAGGGAAAATTGCCGGCATCGGCAACCATCAAGAACTGTTGACTGGCTGTGCGGTCTATCGTGAGATTGCATTCTCGCAGCTGTCCGAGGAGGAACTGGCATGAGGGAGGAACGTAAGCAGCCGGGCCCCGGCGCCACGCAGGGCCGTGGCTTCATGGGCGGAGGACCGGGTTTCGCCTTGCCTGTCAAGAAGGCCAAGGATTTTAAGGGCACCCTGAAAAGGCTGCTGCTCTACTTGCGGCCCCGCAAGCTGCAACTGGTGACGATGCTGCTCACAGCCGTGCTCAGTACCGTTTTCAGCATCGTCAGCCCGAAGATCCTGGGGCAAGCGACCACGAAACTGTTCGAAGGGATCATGCAAAAGCTCCGGCATGTGCCGGGGGCGCACGTGGACTTCGAGGCCATCTGGCACATCATCCTGCTCCTGGCCGGGCTGTACCTGATCAGTGCGCTGTTCGGCTATATCCAGCAATACATCATGGCCGGTGTGGCGCAGCAGGTCGTTTACCAGATGCGCAACGACGTGAATAACAAGCTGGCCCGGCTGCCGCTCAAGTACTTCGACTCCCGCCCTTACGGCGACATCCTGAGCCGGGTCACCAACGATGCCGACAACATCAGCAACACACTGCAGCAGAGCTTGACGCAGTTGATCACAGCGCTCTGTTCTATCGTTGGCATTCTGGTCATGATGCTCACCATCAGCCCCTGGATGACGTTGATTGCGCTGGTCACGCTGCCGGTTTCGTTCCTGGTGACCGCACAGGTGGCCAAACACTCGCAGCAACACTTTAAAGACCAGCAGAAGTCCCTGGGTGAACTGAACGGCCATGTGGAAGAGATGTTCACCGGCCATAAAATCGTGAAGGCGTTCGGCCATGAGGCCAAAGCCATCGCCGCCTTCGACGGCATTAATGATCGGCTCTACGATTCCGGCTGGAAAGCCCAGTTCATCTCCGGCATGACCTTTCCGCTCATGAGTTTCATCAGCAATCTCGGCTACGTGCTGGTGTGCGTGGTGGGCGGCATCTTCGTCACCAGGCAGCGGATCGCAATCGGCGATGTGCAGGCGTTTATCCAGTACTCCCGGCAGTTTACGTGGCCCATTCTGCAGACGGCGAATATCGCCAACATTATTCAGTCCACCGTTGCTTCGGCCGAGCGCATCTTTGAGCTGCTGGATGAACTGGAGGAAGCCCCCGATCCCGCCGCCGCCAGGGTGATTCAGTTCCCCAGGGGCGAGGTCGGCTTTGAGCACGTCCAGTTTGGCTACAAGGAAGACGCTCCGCTGATCGAGGACATGAATATCAACGTGAAGTCCGGGCAGACCATCGCCATTGTCGGCCCGACCGGTGCCGGCAAGACGACGCTGGTGAATCTGCTGATGCGGTTCTACGAAATCGGCGCCGGCCGCATCACCGTGGATGGCGTGGACATCCGGGACCTGACGCGTGGGGATCTGCGCCGCCTGTTCGGCATGGTGCTGCAGGACACATGGTTGTTTAATGGTACTATTCGGGATAACATCGCCTATGGCCGCGCCGGCGCCGGCGATGAAGACGTGTTGCGGGCGTCGAAGGCAGCCCACGCCGATCACTTTATCCGCACCCTGCCCGACGGGTATAACACCATCCTCAACGAGGAAGCGTCCAACATCTCGCAGGGCCAGAAGCAGTTGCTGACCATCGCCCGGGCGATCCTGGCCGACCCGGCCATTCTCATCCTCGACGAGGCCACCAGCAGCGTGGACACCCGCACCGAGGTCCAGATCCAGAGGGCCATGGCTGCCCTCATGCAGGACCGCACCAGCTTTGTGATTGCCCACCGGCTCTCTACCATCCGCGACGCTGACCTGATTCTGGTCATGAACCACGGCCGGGTGATCGAGCAGGGTAACCACCACGAGCTGCTGGCTCGGGGCGGCTTCTACGCCGATCTGTACAAGAGCCAGTTCACAGGGGCGAGTCTTCAGAACAAAGCGGTATAGGACTGCAGAATAAGGCATGCCTGAAGGCCCGGCACCCCGAGTGGGTGCCGGGTCTTGTGTAGTGGTCAGGATCAGGCCTGGGCGCCGGCCGGAACCGGTGCACCCTGCAGCATGGGCTGAATCTGCCCCATCAGCGCCTGGATGTCCTCCGGGCGGGCTGGCGGCGGCACGTACCAGCCCCGCTGTTCCATGATCCGGCTCAGTTCGGCCTGGTGGCGGATGGCATCCTGGCTGATCTGGCTCAGGGCCTCACGCAGCTGCGGCCTGGAGGCCTCGGTGGCCGACTTGGCGCAACTGGTGGCGCAGTGCTTCAGGCAGTCGTTGACCTGGGTGTCCGGCGCCTGGCGGAGGAAGAAACCTTAAGGCGTATAAAAGCGGGAGTGGTAGACCGTGACAAAACCAAGTTTCTCATAAAACTGCTCCGGATACTCACCCGTGTCGGTCATCAGCGAAACCAGGCGATGGCCGGCCTGGTGGGCGTCCTGCACCGCCTGCGCCATCAGGGCGGTGGCCACGCCGCGACCCCGCATGCTTTCCAGGGTCGCCACTGCGTAAATGCCCGCTACCCCCGGGGGAGAGGTCAGCAGCAGGGTGACCCCGACCGGTTCACCGTTGATCCTGGCGATGTAGTAGCGGTGGTCCGGCCGGGAAACATTGCGGCGGTTGGTTTCCAGAAACCACGGCTCAAAGTCCGCCGGAGCATCGAACCCGGCAATTTGTGTGCGGGTGAACACCCGGATGTCATCCTCGCTCCGGGCAACCTGAATGCTGATTTCCGGAGACTGGGACGGGGACGGGTCCAACAGAGGGCCGGTCAGGAGCATGGTCGAGCGGGTGCCGGCCAGGCGATAGCCCGCGGCCTGCAGCCGCCCTTCCAGGTCGGCCGGTGCCGTCAGGGGCGTCACCTTGAAGCAGGGGGCAATGCCTCTCTCCGCATAAAAGCTCTCGACGGTCTGTTGCAACAGGGCCGTTGCGTGCGCCGCGTTAATGTTAATGGCGCAGTTCCAGAAGCAGACCTCTTTTTCGGGTGAAGTCAACAGCAGGGCCAGTTCGGTCGGCGTCTGTTCGCTGCGGTGCAGCACGTGAAAGGCGGTCTCGTTATCTTCCAAAGCCTGCACCGGGATCGCGTCGGGCATAGGGTTCCATCTCTCCTTGTCAGCCGGCTTCTTCATGTATGGTTGGCCGCCCTGGCGGTAGTTTGGGGTTCACGCAGGGTCCGACTGGTGAGCCCAATGGCACCGGCGATGACCACCAACCCGCCCACCAGCAGAATGGAGTTGCGTATACCGACCAGCGGGAGAATCGTACCCACCAGCGCCGCCGCCAGCGGCAGCGTGGAACGGATAATCGTCCGTAAAATGCTGAAAACACGCCCCCGCAATTCCTCGGGAATGACCTGCATGCGCACTGTCTGCGCCCAGACATTCACCGGCGCAAAGAAGAAGCCGAAGAGAAACATCACGACCCCGGCGGTGACCAGGTTATGCGGAGCCAGCAGGCCGAGGAAGGCGCTGCCAGCCAGTACCAGGGCCACGGCGATCGACCGCCCCAGGGGAAAGTTCCACCTGACCGCGCCCACCGCCACTGAACTGATCAGTTGGCCGAAGGAGTTGCTGGCGGTGAGAAAGCCAAAGCCCTGAGCGCCTTTGGTCAGCACCGTGTCCGAGTAGACCGGCAGCACCACGCCGAATGCTCCTGCCCCCATATTCACGACCATAAAAATCACAGTAATCATCAGGATCAACTTATTAGTGAAGATAAACTGAAATGCCTTCAGGACGCTGACGCCGGCGCTTCCGGTCGCCGGCCTGGCCCCGGCCTCCGCCCGGTCCTGATTGGGCAGGCGAATGCCCAGCAGGCAGACCACCAGGAACAGGTAGGTCACAGCGTCGATGGCCAGCACGTAAGGGGCTCCGATCAGGCCCACCAGAATGCCGCCCAGGGCACGGCCGAAGATGTCGCTCATCGACCAACTGATCGATTCCAGGGCGTTGGCGGTATTTAGCTTGTCCGCGGGCACCAGTGCCGGGATCAAGGCCGGGCCGCCGGCGAGGCTGATCATCATCAGGCCGCCGAAGATAGCCGCCACGGTGTACAGGTGCCAGATTTGCAGCAACTGCAGGTGGTACAGGATCGGGACCACCGCCATGATGACACAGCGGGCGATGTTATCAATGACCATCATGCGCTTACGACCATACCGGTCCAGCAGCACACCGGCGACGAGCCCGCCGAGGATCGTCGGGGCGGTGTAGAACACCAGGAGCAGGCCGGTGGCTGCCGTGGATCCGGTCAGCTTGTACACGAGCCACACCAGCGCGATCCAGGTCAGACCGTCACCGAGCTGGGATACCGTAAACCCCAACCAGAGCAGTAAATAATTCCGGTTCGTCAGAACGCTCCAATACTGGCGCATATGACCCGCCTTTCGTTTGGAAACCGTTTTCAACTGGATCTGAGCCGGATGCCATGCAGCAGAAGGGGTGGAGCGAACCCGACTCGTCGTGGGTGGACGTTATCGTACAGATTACCGGGCTCGCAGCCATCACCAATGGCCTGCAGATGATCCCGCAAGAGGTCATAAATGTTCCCGGTCATAGAGACGTTTTTGATCGCCCCGGTGATTTTGCCATTGACCACCCGCCAGCTACGCCGGAGGTTGAAGGAAAACTCCCCCTGCGGAATGTTGCCTTCATCGGTGCCAAACGTACTGGCGATGATCACCCCGTTTTCGATGGCGGCTACCATTGCATCCGGGCGATCGGCCCCGGGCCGGAGCAGCAGGTTTGTGGCCTGGGGATTGGGGGCTACGGCGATGCCGCCACCGTTGGCATTGCACTTGTACCCGTTGCCCGCCCTGGCGCCGCTGCCGGCGGTCAGGAGATCGCCCAGGCAGCCCGCCAGCCGGCCCGTGTCTACCAGCGTGCGGGTGGCGGTCGGTACGCCTTCGTCATCGAAGGGCCGGGAGTGGTAGCCCAGGGGTACCAGGGGATCGTCCACGATGTGAAGGCGGGGGTCGAAGATGACCTGCCCCGGCCGCTGTCCCAAAGGGGAGAGCCCGGCCATGACTGCGTCTGCACGCACGCCTTCCACCAGCCGCTGTAACAGGGAAAGCACCACCGGGGGCTCCAGGTAAACCTGGCAGTTCCCCGTTTCCGGCGGCTCAACCACAGCCGCAGCCTGCAGCCGGTTCCCCAGCCGGGCCACCTGCTCCTCGGTCAGGGGTTGGAAGTGGCAGCTTGCCGCCACCACATCCTCACCGATACCGACCAGGTAGCCGGTCCGCCGGAACGACACCTGCAGCCCGGAGGAATTGGCAATGCGGGTTCGCTCCCTGGTGGCTTGCACCCAGACTGTGAAGGGGGTGGCAGGCGCAACGCCCACCAGCGCGGTCCGCAGGTCCATGGCCTGCGCGGCCACATCGGACAGCGAGAACCCGTCAACCTGCGGATCGTACGTGGTCACCTGGGGACAGACGGCCGGGGCGGGGAACCGGCCGCACCACGGGTGGCCCAGTTCCTGAACGACATGGGCCGGTGGCAGTGCCGGCAGGGCGCCGGAGGCCGACGTCAGGTATACACGGCCACCGGCCACCACTCGCAGGGCGGTGTCGCGCTGCAGCGCGGCCCGGACCGCCAGCCGGCCCGAGGAGGACGCCGAGCCGTGCAGGGTCTGGATTTCACAACTGTAGACCTCGGCCTGGTCGAACTGCTGACTGGCCTTGCGCAGCAAGCGTTCCATCAGGCGGTCCCCCCCATCCATAGCTCATCGACCTTGAGGTAGGGGCAGCCCCGGCCTGAGTTCAGAATGAACTGCCCGTTCTTGCCGCAAATGGCCTTCCTGTTGACATGCACCTGGTTCCCTACCTGTGACACATGCTTGAGGGTTTTCAGACTTCCTTTCAGGTAAATGCCGCGGACAAGGTCAGGCAGGATCTGGCCGTTGCGAATCACGTGACCGTAAGCCGCTTCGATGCTGAACCGGGTGGCTACTGTCTGGGCGGTGAGGCCATCGGCCACCAGAAATCCGTTCTGAATCGAGGCGAGCATCGCTTCCAGGCTGGATGTTCCGGGCAGGAGCAAGATGTTGGACATCCGCGGCAACGGGGAGTCACAGGGGCCGGCGGCCCGGCCGTTACCGGTGGCGGACTCCCCCAGTTCGGCGGCCGTTTCCAGGGAGTGGAGCCGGCCGGTGAAGATCCCCTGGGAGACAAGCACCGTCCGTTGCCCGGGCACGCCCTCGTCGTCATAGGTGTAGCTGCCGGGGCCGTCCGCCAGGGTGGCGTCATCCACCACCGTCAGCAGTTCGCTGCCGATTCTGACCCGCCCGGGCCGCACGTGCTCCAGGGCCGCCGGGTCGTCGATCAGCAGATCGGCTTCGCAGAAATGGCCGAGGCCTTCGTGAATCAGCAAGTCGGCCACCGTGGGGTGCAGGACCACCGGGAACAGACCCGACGGCGGGGACTGGGCCCGTAGCAGCCCTGGTACCAGCCGTGCCTTTTCCTCTGCCCAGGGCAGCCAGTCTTCTTCACCGCCCAGGGTGCCGTTGCCGCCCAGGGACAGGGGCCAGACCAGCTTCTGACCGGCACCTTCGGCACTCAACCAACCGCTCAGGTTATAAAATTGCTGCCGGCAGGCGATGGCGGTGCCCCGCGAGTTATGAAAGTGTTTCAGCACGGTGATTTCCTGGTACTTGAGTGCCGCACCTGTCACCCCGGGAGAACGGCACAGCAGGGTCCCCAGGCGGGCCAGGTTCCGCGACTGTTCCTCGGTCGCCGGCTGCATGTCGGCACCCTCATCCGGGGCGGCGGCCAGATCGTGTACAGGCGGCACCTGCGCAAACGCAGTCAGGCGTACGCGCGGACCGGTGATCGCCGCGCCGGTCCGCGCCAACCGTTGAATCCGGGGCAGGTCACCCATTGCTGAGAAGCTGCAGGTGCCCATGGCGCCACCCTTCAGCAGGCGGTAAAGGCCCCCGCACGGGTAATGCCAGGCGGCGCTGACGCCGGTGCCAGGGGTCCAGTCCAGGGTGAGCACCCGCCGCTGTTCATACCGGAGATCGGCGTAATCACCGCCGGCCCCGAGGCAAGCTTCCTGGAGTTTTGTGTACATAGACCGGGCTACCCTTTCCGGTGGAGTGCTGCCTTGTCCAACCGCTGGATCGTTTCCCGCGGCCGCAGCATCTGAACCTGACCGTTTTCCACCAACACTTCGGCCGGACGCAGCCGTCCGAGGAAGTCGGTGATGACCGAAACGGAGTAGCCGCCGGCGTTGTGCAACACCAGCAGGTCCCCGGCTGTAACCTGCGGCAGGAAGCGATCTTTGGCCAGGTAGTCACGGGAGTAGGTGGTGTTGCCGCAGATACAGGCCGGCACCGCCTGCGGGGCTGCATGTTCCTTGTTCCAGACCGTGACCTCGTGGTAGGCATCCTCGTACAGCAGCGGCCGGGGGAAAATGCTCACTGTGGCGTCGGTACCGATATATGTCCGGTTCTCCCGGGACTTGACGTCCACAACCCGGGTCAGCAGGTAGCCGGAATCGGCAATCAACCAGCGACCGGGCTCCAGGACCAGCTTGACCGGCCTGCCTGTTTCATGGGCGAAGGCTGTCATCAGACCGGCAATGGCGTGCTTGTACTCCGCGATGGGAAACTCGCCTTCGTTCAACCGGGAAGGAATCCCGAAGCCGCCCCCCAGGTCCACATACTCCAGGTCGGGGAAGTGGCGGGCCAGGCGCAGCACCTCGGCGGTGCCCTGAATGAAGGTTTGCACGTTCATGATGTCGGTGCCCAGGTAGGCATGCACACCGTTGAGTTTGACCCCGCTCCTGGCGGCGATCTGTTTGGCGGCGGCGAACTCTGCCTCGAAGATGCCAATGCGGCTTTCATGGCCGATGAACACGCCGCCGTGGTTGGCCGGCACCCGGAAGTCGAAGTTCACCCGTAAGCCCACGGCGCCCCCCGGATTGGCCCGGCAATAGGCATCCAGTTGGCCAAGGGAATCAACGTTCAGGGTGACGCCGGTGCGGATGACGGCTTCGAAATCGCTGTCATTCAGGTTGGTCCCGGTGAAAATGATCTCTTCCGGTGCGAACCCGACATCGAGCCCCAGGAACAGGTGCTTGGGTGAGTTGACGAACAGCTTGATGTGGTGGCGGAGAAAGAAATCCAGGATGCCCGGCGTGCTGTTACACATGGAAGCAAAGTGCACAGCCATGGGGCGATAGGGAATGTCCAGGATCGCACGGATCTTCTGGTGCATCTGATCGGCGTTGTAGACATAAAGCGGAGTCCCGTACTCCTTTGCCAACAAGCCGAAGTCCATTGCTCACACCCCTTTCCGAACCCCGATCCAGCCCAAGCCACACTGAACAGGGACTGCACTCAGCCCTGCCTGGTCAACCGGACCGCCCCGGCTTGTACGAGCGGCTGCAGGATTTCGGTTACCTTGGCCGGTGTCACCGGCTGGCTCCCGTCTGCCGGTGCAGCAATCCGACCGGCGATCTGGGCGATGGTGTTGATACCATCACAAAGGTCCAGAACCTGGCGGGCCTGGCGGCCGATCTTGATGGTAACGGTGTTGCCTGCCGACTTCCGGGCGAACAGCACCGTCGTTGGCTGCGGGCCGGGCAGCGCCTGGCCGGTCCGGATGGCACGCAAGACGGCGGCGATGTCGTAGTTGAAATCAACCAGCCGGGCCTGTTCCACCAGGCGGGGAACCGCGCCGGCCTCAAGACCCGGTGGAGCTGTGCATGCCGTCTCCAGGTGCGCCAGCGGGGTCGGCGGTTCGGCAAAATCGGCCCGCCGGAAATCGTCCTTAATGGTTTCGTAGCGCAGCAGATCGGACAGATGCCGGCTCTGGACCATACCGGCCGTCTGCAGCTCACCCAGAAAGCTGAGGAACTCCTGTACGGTGCCGTAGCTGGCGGGAAGGTGGGAGGCGCCGGGGGTGTGCCGTTGTCTGGCCCACTGATCCCAACGCCGGTAGAGAGCCAGCAGTGAGCCTGTTTCGGCGACGATGTGCAGGATCGGGTACTTGAGAATGTCAATCATCGGCGCCACTTCGTCCATGCCCTGCAACAGGCGTGGGTCCAGGTGCGGGGTCACAACCCGGTGGTAGTTGGAAAACAGGTCGGGGTGGCCCGTGATCAACTGCAGATTGGCCTGATGTACGGCCGGGGGAAGCGGAAAGTCCAGGAAATGGCCGTCGAAGAACAGGTTGTCCTTGTTCTCTGCGTGGAGTTTCGAACCGTTGAACGGGCATAAACGGAAGAGATAAACCGGTGACGCCCCCGCCCGGTAAAACTCCGTTACGGCTGAAAACGTCTCCTCCAGATCGGCCGCGGTTTCCTGGGGAAAACCGGCGATAAAGCCGACCGTGGCGTTACAGCCCAGGGCGGTGGTGTACCTGACCACTTCCATGGCCCGGTTCAGATCCAGGTTCTTTTCCATGTAGCGTTGCATCCGCGGCGACCCCGACTCCAGGCCATAGTAAATGCCGGTACAGCCAGCCTGCACCATCGCCGTCAGCATTTCTTCGTCGATGGTGTCGGTGCGTGAACTGCAGGTCCAGGCAAAGCGCAGCCCGCGCCGGGTCACTTCCTGGCAAAAGC
>JAKFDK010000059.1:0-62322 GCA_036676195.1 Clostridia bacterium
GTCCGGAAGCCTCCTGGCTGGACAAGCAGAACGTGGAGCGGTTCCTGGCCGGTCTGCGGGCCGCCACGGGTAAGGCGTCTGTGCCTGAGACCATCGCTGATGAGGTGGCCAGGCGGCAGTTGCAGGTGCTGGGCATGGCTGAGCGGGAATATCACCTGGTGCGGACCATGCCGGTGGAGTCTCTGGCCGATGAACACGTGGACGTTATCCGCGCGGTCAGACTGGGGATTTTGATTCCCAGGGCACCGGGCACGTATATGATCAAGGCCATGAAAGCAGACATCGGCTATGCGATTGTCAATGGCGGTACTTTGCCTGATGGGACCCCAGCGACTTCGGCGTACTTTGGCCATGTCACTTTCAGTCCCTTTGTGCCAGGTGCACGCACCTCACTGGATTACCGGGGACGGTTGGTACTGGATTCCGTGGCACCAAGTGGGTTTCATGATGAGGACGATCTCATCGCCATTTTTTCAACGCCGGTCGACAAACTACCCAACCTGGAAACGCAACTGGGTATACCATTTCACCCGCGGTTTGGCGGCTCAAACTATCAGTATGTGTTTCCCTCGTCCGGGAATGGCGTGCTGGCCTATTTCGAGCCGGTCACGATTCCAGAATGGCTGGTAGCCGTTAAGGAAGGCATTCTTATGCCTTCTGACGCCAGCAGATCCTTTTTTGTGGACAGTCGCGGTCGGGTCCATGATGTGTATGAGCGGCGGGACTTCAGGGAAGGAGCGAGGTGGGTCAGACTTGGACCTTGAGGAGTACACGTACAAATACCCCTCTTACAGACGCTATGTACATGCATTTAACCATGTTTACCGCTGGCTTTCGGAGGACCAGCAGCGGTTCCTAGTTGGCACCGACGATCCTGAGGAGGCACGGGCAGCCAACCTGGTGACCAGCAGTCAGCCTGAATACTGGAGAGCGACCTTTACTGGGTACATTCCGTGGGCACAGGCCGAGAGCCTGATAAAGCACTATCTTTTTGTATTGGTGTCCGCCACCGAATTTCCCGTCCATGGCGAGTCCAAGGATGCCTATTGTGCCTACACCGAAGACTACATCGTTGCCGGAGCGTTCGGTTTCATGGCGCTCGAACGGGGCCGGTATAGTAAGCCGGTGCCAAAGTCGGAAGCTCAGGTCCGAGAAGAGATTCACGAATACCGGATGATAGATGGCAGGTGGAGGCGGGTCAAGTAAGCGGCTGGCTTGTCAATGAGCTTGGGCTGCAGCCCTGGTGGGCGGCCCGTTGCGTGGCAATCACGTCTAATCTTGAAATTGACCGTTTTCTGCAGGGGTTCGGGTGCGGACAGCGCCGCTCTTTGCAAGAGTTTGAGGGGAGCCTCGCGCCACCACGTGCGTCAGGCTCCCCTTCTGACGGCGGCACGGGGGCCGGCCCCGTGCTTGACCCCTATACCTTTGGGGCCGTGATGGTCCGCCACCGAGTTGCGCCACTGTCCCACCTCAACTGGCGGAATCCCGCCAAACGGCATTGCTTCAGTGCGGCGGTTCCGCTTTTCGTGGTGTATATGCACGCGAATCGTTCATAGTCAGAAGGATTCTGGCGGACAAAGTTGAAAGTCCGAAAACAGCAGTGAATGTGAAGAAGGGAGCCGCCTGGACATGCACCGTCCTCAGTGTGAGAAATGTCCGACCACCGGCATCCGTTCGCACCAGAGCGAATGATCGGCAAGGATGCAGAGTGGAGCATACTGGTTAACGAAACGGTTCGTAACCGTACCCACACTACGCCGCAGCGTCAGGCAGAGGAGGCGAAGGCAGTGTCACGTTTGCTGGCCCCCCTGTCGGGGCGAGGCCAACCCATAAGTTATGTGCGTAATGGAAGGGTTCGCCATGTCCGCTGGGGCAGCATCGTATTTCTTCTGCCGGACGATCTCGTCAATGCCATCTGTACACATTTCCTCAGGGACGAGGACAAATGGTACCTCCTTGGAGCTGATATGGTCTCCCCACCTCCAGGTGGACTTGGGGATTACTTGCGGCGACATTCAGCCCTGAGTCCAAGACATGCTTCGGCTGTGGCAGCCATCCTGGTGGACGATGGGCTGGTAGATGCCCGGGGCCGCAGGCCAATTGAACTCCGGAAGCACGCAATGGGAACACGCTATGAGTAGATGTATTCCAGCAACTCAACCACTCAAGGGTGCGCGTTAGGAATTGGATGCCGCAGGTTCAAGTATTGACGAAACCCAATAATACCTGTGGTCCCTGGCCTGTTGACCGGTTCTGTACAGAAGGGGAGTCAGTCTTTGCTGTACCATGCCGACTGCTTGATCAATGATAGGCGCGGTTACCCCCACATCGACCCAGATTGCGTACGCACCGCGCTGTGGGCAAGACCGTTGTGCCGCGAACACTGAACGATGAAGCTCGAAGACCTCAAGCCAAACGCTGCCGTGCGTGGCGTCCTGCCGGACGGAATCGCCACGGTCGTCAGCGTACAGTGGTACGGCTCCGAGGCGATCGAATTGACCTTCAAGGATCCAGCAGGGCGCGTCGCCAACACGCTGCTGTATCGCCAGGACGAGTGTCGGCTGGAAATCGTCGAGCACGGCCGGCCCTGGAGCTTCGACGGCGACGGCGACCTGTTCCGCCTTGTTTCCGAGGCGCAGCGCATCCGCCTGGCGCACCTCTTCGATCCGGTGCTGGCGGTACATACCTCCCTGGTGGATCCGCTGCCCCACCAGATCACAGCGGTCTACGAGGCGATGCTGCCGCGCCAGCCGCTGCGATTCCTGCTGGCTGACGACCCGGGCGCCGGCAAGACGATCATGGCGGGGCTGCTCATCAAGGAACTGATCGCTCGCGGCGACCTCCAACGCTGTCTCGTGGTTTGCCCGGGCAGCCTGGCGGAGCAGTGGCAGGACGAACTGTACCGCCGCTTCCACCTGCCGTTTGAGATCCTAACCAACGACAAGCTGGCGACCGCCCGGACTGGCAACTGGTTCCTTGAGAATAACCTTGTCATCGCCCGTCTGGACAAGCTCTCGCGCAACGAAGCGGTGCTGCAGAAGCTTCAGGCGCCTGACTGCCTCTGGGACCTTGTGGTCTGTGACGAGGCCCACAAGATGTCTGCCA
The DNA here is from genome assembly GCA_036676195.1 of Clostridia bacterium. Classification (GTDB taxonomy): domain Bacteria; phylum Bacillota; class Sulfobacillia; order Symbiobacteriales; family ZC4RG38; genus JAKFDK01. The sequence continues at coordinate 3,106 of JAKFDK010000059.1, forward strand.
CGATCTTTGGCGGTGAGGTGAAGTATACCAAACGTTACCGGCTGGGACAGTTGCTGTCGACGCTGACGCGCCACTTTCTCTTGATGACGGCCACACCTCATAACGGGAAAGAGGAAGACTTCCAGTTGTTCATGGCCCTTCTCGATGGCGACCGCTTTGAGGGACGTTTTCGGGACGGAGTCCACGCCACTGATATCTCCGACCTGATGCGCCGAATGGTCAAGGAGAAGCTGCTCAAATTCGACGGGACGCCCCTCTTTCCTGAGCGCATCGCCTACACGGTGCCCTACAAACTCTCTGAGGCCGAAGCTCAGCTTTATAATGAAGTCACCGAGTATGTTCGTGCGGAGTTCAATCGCGTCGAGGCTCTGGAGAACGACAAGAGGGCTGGCACTGTCGGCTTTGCGTTGACCATCCTCCAGCGCCGTCTGGCCTCCTCACCCGAGGCCATCTACCAGTCGTTACGCCGTCGCCGGGAACGCCTCGATAGTCGCCTCCGGGAGATGGAGGTACTCGCCCGCGGAAGACAGGCCGCACCAGCGATTGCGGTCGCAACGCCGCTGCTGGACGCCGAGGACTTGGAGGATCTGGAAGACGCACCGGGGACCGAGCTTGAGGCCGCCGAGGAAGAGATCCTGGACCAGGCGACAGCAGCTCGCTCTATAGTTGAACTGAAGGCTGAAATCGAGACGCTCAGGCGGCTGGAGGCGCTGGCGTATGCCGTTCGCCGCAGCGGTACAGACACGAAGTGGCGGGAAGTGGCCAGTCTGCTTGGTGCCATTTTCACACCTGCTTCAATCATCAATGAGCAGGCCGCCGCGCTGGAGGGCGGTCCTGGGTCCGCCCCTGCCTTCTGCCCCTCACCCCATCAGAAGCTCGTTATCTTTACAGAGCACCGCGACACGCTGAACTACCTCCTATCCCGGATCTGCGATCTGCTCGGCCGCCCCGAAGCGGTGGTTGTCATTCACGGCGCGATGGGCCGCGAGGAGCGTATGAAGGCACAGGAAGCGTTCAGGCATGACCCAGAGGTGCAGGTGCTCATCGCCACCGATGCGGCAGGTGAGGGCATTAACCTTCAGCGCGCCCACCTGATGGTGAACTACGACCTGCCCTGGAACCCCAACCGCCTTGAGCAGCGCTTCGGTCGCATTCACCGCATCGGCCAGACCGAGGTTTGCCACCTGTGGAACCTGGTAGCCGAGGAGACCCGGGAAGGCGATGTTTACCGCAAGCTGCTGGATAAGCTCGAACAGGCACGCGCGGCCCTCGACGACCAGGTCTTCGATGTGCTCGGGAAACTCCAATTCGAAGGCAAACCGCTGCGCGACCTCCTGATCCGTGCCATCCGCTACGGTGACCGGCCCGAGGTGCGTGCACGCCTTACCACCGCTGTTGAGCATGCCCTCGACCGAGGCCAACTCCAGAACCTGCTTGAGGAACGGGCGCTCGCCCATGACACGATGGACGCCAGCCGCATCCGTCGCATTCGCGAGGAGATGGAACGAGCGGAGGCTCGCCGGCTACAGCCCCACTACATCGAGTCATTCTTTCTCGAAGCCTTTCAGCGCCTGGGCGGGAGCGTCAAACAGCGCGAGCCGCGCCGATATGAGGTGACTCACGTTCCTGCGCCGGTACGGAACCGCGACCGCCTCGCCGGTCTGGGCGACCCAGTGCTGCACCGTTACGAACGTGTTGTTTTCGAGAAGGGATTGGTGGCACCACCAGGCCAGTCACTGGCCGCCTTTGTCTGTCCCGGGCATCCGTTGCTGGACGCTGTGCTCGATCTGACCCTGGAGCGCCACCGCGACCTTCTGAGGCGAGGCACTGTCCTTGTGGATGAGCGCGACCCTGGCACCATGCCGCGAGTACTCTTCACCATTGAACATGCGATTCAAGACGCGAGTGTCACCCGAACCGGGGAGCGGCGGGTTATCTCCAAGCGACTGCTTTATGTCGAACTCTCCGCCGACGGTACGGCTCGCCACCTGCATTACGCCCCCTACCTCGATTACCGGCCACTGGTATCTGGTGAGCCGGGCGCAGAGGTGATCCTGGCGCGGCCGGAGTGCGCCTGGACCAGCCGTGAACTTGAGCGCGTGGCGCTGGGGCATGCCGTGGCGAAGGTGGTGCCAGAGCATCTTGCCGAGGTGCGAAATCCCAGGCTCGAACTGATCGCCAAGACTGAAGCCGCGGTGAAAGACCGGCTGATCAAGGAGATCAATTATTGGGATCACCGCGCTGAGGAATTGAAGCTCCAGGAGCAGGCTGGTAAGCCCAACGCCCGGCTCAATTCGGGCGAGGCCCGAAAGCGCGCCGATAACTTGCAGGCCCGGCTTCAGAAACGGCTCGAAGAACTGAAGCTCGAAGCGGAGCTGTCGCCCCTGCCGCCGGTGGTGCTGGGCGGAGTGCTTGTCGTGCCGATGGGACTGCTTGCCCTGATGACTGGGCAGGCGCCCTCACCCGCGGCTCCCAGCGATACGCAGGCGAGCGCGGCCCGGGCACGGGCCGCCGTGCTGGAGGTCGAGCGCCGACTTGGCTATGAGCCGGTGGACCGTGAAACCGACAAGCTCGGCTATGACATCGAAAGCCGTGTGCCAGGAACGGGCAAGCTCCGCTTCATTGAGGTCAAGGGCCGGGTGAGTGGCGCCTCCACCATCACCGTTACCAAGAACGAGATTCTCTATTCGCTCAACAAGCCCGACGACTATATCCTTGCCATCGTCGAGTTCCTTGACAACGACCAATATCGCGTCCACTATGTGCGTAACCCGTTCCGGCGCGAGCCGGACTTTGGGGTAACAAGTGTCAACTATGATTTTGCGGAGCTGCTGGCGAGGGCGAGCGAGCCGTCATGAAGCTGCCGGAAACAGGAGAGACAGCATGATCAAGAAAAAGCTCATCGAAGTGGCCTTGCCGCTGGAAGCAATTAACAAGGCCAGTGCGCGGGAAAAGTCTATCCGCCACGGCCATCCCAGCACACTGCATCTATGGTGGGCGCGGCGTCCGTTGGCGGCGGCACGGGCGGTGATTTTTGCACAGATGGTGGACGATCCCTCGGCACATCCGGACCTGTTCCCTACCGAGAAGGCGCAGGCGAAGGAGCGCCAGCGGCTGTTCCGCATCATCGAAGAACTGGTGAAGTGGGAGAACACCACCAACGAAAAGGTGCTCCAGCAAGCTCGGGACGAGATCTGGCAGAGCTGGCGGCGTGCCTGCGCCGAGAGTGCCGACCATCCGCGTGCGAATGAGCTGTTTGACCGCCACAAGCTTCCGGCCTTTCACGATCCCTTCGCAGGCGGTGGCTCGCTGCCCTTGGAGGCGCAGCGGCTGGGCCTTGAGAGCTACGCCAGCGATCTGAACCCGGTGGCGGTGCTGATCAACAAGGCGATGATAGAAATCCCGCCTAAGTTCGCGGGTCAGCCGCCGGTGAATCCCAAGGCGCGCCAGGAGCAGACACTGCTGGCGCGTGAATGTCGTGGCGCGCAGGGACTGGCCGAGGATGTGCGCTATTATGGCCAGTGGATGCGCGATGAGGCGGAGAAGCGCATCGGCCACCTGTATCCGAAGGTCGAGATCACGCCGGAGTTGGCGAAAGAGCGGCCGGACCTCAAGCCCTACGTGGGCCGTAAGCTTACCGTTATTGCCTGGCTCTGGGCACGGACGGTGAAGAGTCCCAACCCGGCCTTCGCCCATGTAGACGTGCCTCTTGTCACCAACTTCATGCTTTCCACCAAGGCAGGCAAGGAAGCCTACATTGAGCCAGTAATCGAGGACAGCGGATACCGTTTTGCGGTCAAAGTGGGGAAACCGAAGGATGCGGAGGCGGCGAAGAACGGGACTAAGCTGGCACGAGGAGCGCACTTCCGGTGTGTGATGTCGGGGACCCCAATTGAGGGTGATTACATCAAGGCCGAGGGCAAGGTCCGGCATCTGGGAGTACGCCTGATGGCCATCGTTGCCGAGGGCAACCGCGAGCGGGTCTATCTGTCGCCGAACGAAGCGATGGAGGCCGTCGCGCACCAGGTGAAGCCGGGGTGGAAGCCATCAGGAGACGTACCCTCCCGGCTGACGGGAGGTACGTGTTACGGCTATGGTTTTACTGAATGGGGCGATTTGTTCACCCCCCGCCAACTCGTGGTGCTGACGACCTTGTCCGACCTGGTGCAGGAAGTGCGCGAGCGGGTGAAGTTCGCTGCAGTGGCCGCTGGTATGCCGGATGACGGCAAACCTCTGGCGGTCGGCGGCACTGGTGCGCCGGCGTACGCGGATGCGGTGGGAGTGTACCTGGCGTTGTCAGCGAGCAAGTCGGCTGATAACAACTCCATGATCTGCTCGTGGATGCCGGGGATCAAGTACGAGGTCGTTCGAAATACGTTCTCACGCCAGGCCCTTCCTATGTCTTGGGACTACGCGGAACCCAACCCGTTCGCCGAGTCATCCGGAGACTTCTTTGAACAGGTAAAGCGTATCGTCAAGACATTCAGCATTGCGCTTTCCGGCCATGTGATTGGCGAAGGGCGACAGGCAGATGCGCAAACATCAGACCAGAGTCACCGGAGAGTAGTATCCACCGACCCACCCTACTACGACAACATCGGATATGCCGATCTCTCGGACTTCTTCTATGTCTGGCTGCGCCGGTCACTGAAACCTGTCTTTCCTGACCTCTTCGCAACGCTCGCCGTGCCCAAGGCCCAGGAACTGGTCGCAACGCCCTACCGTCACGGCAGCAGGGAGAAGGCTGAGACCTTCTTCCTTGATGGCATGACGCAGGCCATGCACCGCCTCTCGGAGCAGGCGCACCCGGCCTTCCCAGTTACCATCTATTACGCCTTCAAACAGTCCGAGAGCGCCGGCGATGACGGCACCGCCAGCACCGGTTGGGAGACCTTCCTTGATGCGGTAATCCGCGCTGGTTTCGCCGTCACCGGTACCTGGCCCATACGAACGGAGCGCGGAGCCCGGTCGATCGGCATCAGCACCAACGCCCTCGCCTCCAGCATCGTCCTTGTCTGTCGCAAGCGCGCTCTGAATGCACCCACCGCAACGCGCCGAGAGTTCATCACCGCGCTCAAGACCGAGTTGCCCGTGGCGCTCACCCACCTGCAGCGCGGCAATATCGCGCCGGTTGACCTGGCGCAGGCGGCCATCGGTCCAGGCATGGCGGTCTTTACTCGGTACAGCCGGGTACTTGATGCCGACGGCAAGCCGTTCACGGTCCGCGATGCGCTGGCGCTGATCAACCAGATCCTCGACGAGACACTGGCCGAGCAGGAGGGCGAATTCGACGCTTACACCCGCTGGGCGCTGGCTTGGTTCGAGCAGGTGGGGTTCGCAGAGGGCGAGTACGGCATGGCCGAGACGCTCTCCAAGGCAAAGAATACCAGCATCACTGGCATGGAGGAACTCGTAAGTTCCAAACGTGGCAAGGTACGCTTGCTCCGGCCCGGTGAACTGGCCGCCGACTGGGACCCCGCCACGGACAAGCGCCTGACAGCCTGGGAAATCGTACATCACATGATACGCGTGCTAGAAGATGGCGGTGAGGGCAAGGCAGCTGTCCTTGTGCAGAAACTCGGCACCCGTGCCGAGGTCGCCCGGGAGCTTGCCTATCGGCTCTACACGATTTGCGAGCGCAAAAAGCGTGCTGCCGAAGCCCTCTCGTATAACGCTCTTGTCCAGAGCTGGCCGGAGATCACCCGCCTGGCGCGGGAGGGCGGGGTGGCCCGTACGGAGCAGTCCACACTCTTCGATGGCGAGGAGGAAGAATAAGCAGTGGCCGTCACTAACCGGGACCGTGTTGACAAGGCGTTGGAGTTACTACGCCAAGGACTTTCCCCGTTTATCGAGAGCGAAGTCAAGACCATGACTCCGGCCGATGCCCGGGCACTCATTGCCAAAGTCGCTGCTGACGACCGGCTCATTACCAACAAGCGCTTCGATCAGTGGGACGTGTCTCCTCTCCTCAGGCTGATGTCAGAGGGCTGGCGCGACCTCTTCAGCCTCACCCTCGGTCATGCGGAGCGCAGCCTGGTAAGCGAGTTGCGTGAGTACCGCAACCGTTGGGCGCATCAGGCGGCCTTCTCCAGCGATGACACCTACCGCGTCCTGGACTCGGCCGGGCGGCTGCTCACCGCTGTTTCAGCCCCGCAGGCCGGCGAGATCGAGAAGATGAAGACAGAACTGCTGCGCCTGCGGTTCGATGAGCAGGTGCGGGGTGAGAAGCGCAAGACCGCTGGCACGGCCATTGAGAGTGGGACGGCCAGCCATCTGAAGCCGTGGCGCGAAGTGATCACACCCCACAAGGATGTAGCCAACGGCAAGTATCAACAGGCTGAATTTGCTGCCGATCTCTGGCAGGTACACTTGAACGAGGGGTCGGATGAATATAAGCATCCGGTCGAGTTCTTTCGGCGCACCTATCTTACCGAGAGCCTGCAGCGCTTGCTGGTGGGCGCCGCCCAGCGCCTTACCAGTGGCGACGGCGACCCGGTGGTGCAGTTGCAGACCAACTTCGGCGGCGGCAAGACCCACTCCATGCTGGCGCTCTATCACCTGTTCTCGGGCGCTTCCCCGGGCGAACTGAGCGGAGTGGACGGTGTGCTTGCCGCGGCGGGCGTAAACAACTTGCCCAAGGCGAACCGCGTGGTCCTGGTTGGCAACAAGATCTCCCCCGGCAATCCTGTCACCAAGCCCGATGGTACAGTGGTGCGAACGCTGTGGGGCGAACTGGCCTACCAGCTCGGCGGCAGCAAGGCTTATGCCCGCGTGGCCGCTGATGACGAGCTGGCAACCAGCCCCGGCGATGCGCTGCGGGAGCTGTTCAACGAATATGGCCCTTGTTTGATCCTGGTGGACGAATGGGTGGCCTATGCGCGCCAGTTGCATGACCAGAGCGACCTGCCGGGAGGCAGCTTCGAAACGCAATTCAGCTTCGCACAGGCGCTCACGGAGTCGGCCAAACTGGCGAAGAACTGCTTGCTCGTGATCAGCCTTCCGGCGTCCGACACGGCAGGATCGCCACACGCCCGAGCCGACGACATTGAGGTAGGTGGCCAACGGGGCCGCGAGGCACTGGACAGGCTGCGCAATGTGGTTGGGCGTGTGGAGTCATCCTGGCGGCCAGCCAGCGCCGAAGAGGGCTTCGAGATCGTGCGGCGGCGTCTGTTCGAGCCGCTGACGGATCCATCCCAGTTCAAGGACCGCGACGTGGTGGCCCGCACCTTTGCGGACCTCTACTTGAGCCAGCAACAGGAGTTCCCGCCCGAGTCCCGCTCCGCCGAATACGAGAACCGGATCAAGGCAGCCTATCCGATTCACCCCGAGATTTTCGACCGGCTCTACACCGACTGGTCCACCCTGGTCAAATTCCAGCGGACCCGCGGCGTGCTGCGCCTGATGGCGGCGGTGATCCATGGTCTGTGGGAAAGGGGAGACCGGAATCCCCTGATCATGCCTGCCAATATCGCCATCGACGACCCAGATGTGCAGTTCGAGCTCACGCGTTACCTCTCCGACAATTGGGTCCCGGTGATCGAGAAGGATGTAGATGGCGGCAACTCGCTGCCGATGCGCATCGACGGCGAGGTGCCGAACCTCGGTAAGTACTCTGCCTGCCGGCGCGTGGCTCGCACGATCTACCTGGGCTCGGCGCCCATAACGGCTGCCGCTCACCGTGGCCTCGAAGACCGGCGAGTTAAGCTCGGCTGCGTGATGCCGGGTGAGTCCCCGGCCATTTTCGGAGACGCACTGCGTCGCCTGGCCGCAGCGGGCACCTACCTGTACCAGGATGGACCCCGCTACTGGTATTCCACCCAGCCCACGGTAACAAAGCTGGCGGAGGACCGGGCTGAGCAGCTTTCACGCGACCCCGACAAGGTGGCGCATGAAATCGAGCAGCGTGTGCGGGCCGACGTGCGCTCACGGGGTGACTTCAGCCGCATCCATCCGCTCCCGAACTCGGGACAGGATGTGCCCGACGACCTGGATGCACGGTTGGTTGTGCTCGGGATCGAGCACCCGTACAGCAAGGAAGAAGGCAGCCGTGCTCAGGTGGTTGCCAAGGCCATTCTTGAAACGCGTGGCAGTGCGCCGCGGCTGTACGGTAACACACTGGTCTTCCTCGCAGCGGACAAGACCCGTCTGCAGGACCTGGACGAAGCGACCCGCAAGTTCCTGGCCTGGCAGTCGATCCTCGCTGAGAAGGAGGCGCTCAATCTCGATCCGCAGCAAGTGAAGCAGGCGGAAACGCAGAGGGCCGCGGCCGACAGCGCAGTCACAGCGCGGTTACCGGAGACGTACCAGTGGCTGCTGGTGCCTGAGCAGAGGACGCCTCAGGCAGCAATTACTTGGCAGGTACTGAAGCTGACAGGACAGGACCCGCTCGCGGTACGCGCCAGCAAGAAGCTACGGAGCGAGGAGATGCTGTTGATCAGCTTCGCCGGTTCGCGCCTGCGCATGGAACTCGACCGCGTGCCGCTGTGGCGCGGCGATCACGTCTCAGTCAAGCAGCTCGTGGAAGACTTTGCGCGCTACCTGTACCTGCCCCGGCTGAAGGATCCGTCTGTGCTGCTCGGTGCTGTCCGGGAGGGTGTGGCCAACCTGACCTGGGAGCTGGACGGCTTCGCCTTCGCAGACAGTTATGACGAGGCTGCGGGCAGATACCGGGGGCTGCGCACGGCCCAACAAGTTCCGCTGATCGATCCCGACACGCCAGGACTGCTGGTAAAGCCTGACCGGGCACGGCAACAGATTGACGCTGAGCGTGCAGCGGCCTCCAGTGGAAACGGGGTTGGACAGACGGTCCCCGGCCGAACCAGTATCGGCGGTGGGTGGACAAGCCCTGGAGGCAGCACGACGAAGCCGATTGAGCCGGAGCCTCCGGTCGAGTCGAAGCCGAAACGCTTTCACGGGGCAGTCGCCCTCGATCCCACGCGGGTGGGCCGGGATGCCGGCCAAATCGCCACCGAGGTCATTGCGCATCTGGTCGGCCTGGTCGGTGCGAATGTCAAGGTAACCCTCGAAATAGAGGCTGAGATTCCGTCCGGTGCACCGGATAACGTTGTGCGTACGGTCACCGAAAACAGCCGGACACTTAAGTTCATGAGCCACGGGTTCGAGAAGGAATAGGCGGCAGCGCATGCAGTGCAACGCGGCATGAGTCGCACTTTGAATCTGGTAGCCGGAATTGGGTGTGGCGTCGTGACCCAATGCGGATAGGGATGTCATAGATCGGGTGGGTGGTCCCCTCTTCCGCCGGTCCTCTGTGGGCCAGCGGAAGGGGGTAATTTGCTTGGGAGGCTTGCTCCGGAAATCACCACCACAGTTGGCCGGAGCGATCCATTGTCGCAGGTCGGAGTCATGATGCCCGGCCTGAGATCGGAGGGAGACAGATCGGGTCGTATGTGGTGTGGGGAAAAGAACTGAAATGGACGGGGTGAAATTGCTTGTCGTTCAGGAAACCGGCAGACATATGGACCGCCCTCCGGGCGGAGGTGCAGACTTTGTCGGCTGACTCATCCGGCTCCTACTGGCGCCGCAGGGCGCTCGCTTCAGAGGCTACGGTGGATCTCCTCTGGGCCTACGGGATTCCGACGAATGGACGGCTCGACTACGTGGGGGTATTGTCGGGTCCGAAGCCAGTCTTTGAGCTGCCACGCACATGTTGGACCCATCGCTGGACGGAATGGGACCTGTTCGGCGATGGCCGGCAATGGTGTCCCGTCTGCGGGCATCGTCACTTTACCTGGATTCGCCCGTGTGCCGGCATCTGGTGCGATGGGTGCGGAGCGCTGTTCCAAACCCGGGCGACCGCCGGCGATCCGGGCCTGGTGGTCGATTGTATCCCGACATCATTCACCCGTGCTCACTTTGACGTTCCGGACGGGGCCTTATTCGGGCAGGTGCTGAAGCAGTGCTTTGGGGGCCTGAATGATCGATCATCATGGGGTGTCGTGGCCGGAGAAGTGGAGTGGTTCGATGGCGATCTGTACATTCGCACTCCGGTGGCGCGCCGTACTGCTCCGGGAGCACCGCCTCACCTGACTTTGGTGCGGGTGGGCGTTTCGGAAGCCCAGCTTCGGGCACGACAGGAAACCCTGCTCCGGCTCTGGCGGGAAGCGGCGTCGGATGAAGAGCGGGAAGAGATTCAGGGACTGATGGGGGTCTTTGCCCACGCCTATCTGTTTCCCACGGACTTCGGAGCGCCGGAGGCGCCCGAGGTGAATGCCCGCTGCGTTGTCATTCCCGCGGAAGGTGCCCGCAACCCGCTGCCCGTCCAGGTCATGGAAGGAGCAGAGGTTCGCCCCCGTGGCTACCTCACGGTGGCCTGGGTCCTTAACGTCACAGAGGCCATGCTACAGGCCGCATTCGCATGCCCGGTCTGCGGCACCCGCACCTCGGAGTGGCAGCGGCCCGGCGGTAACCTCTACTGCGTGCGGTGTCAGGCTGAAATGGCTCTTGACATCGAGGGATCTCTGCTGCGGCTGACGCCTTACAAGACCGACGAGGGAGAGAGCGACGGACCGTACCGGTTACCGGAGGATATGGTTTTCACCGCCCGCTACACCGACGGCCGCCTGGCCTGGACCCAGCACGGGCAGCAGGGGGAGTGCGCCCTTCAAGAAGGCCAAAGCTGTGGGATCGAGTACGGGGTCTGCGTTATCTGCCGCAAGCAAGTCCCGGTCAGCCAACTGGCGCACTGCAACCTCAAGGATCACTGGTGGCTGCATCGGGGAGTCTGCCCGGAGTGCACCGGGATTCTGCCGCCGGTGGCGGACCTGACAACGTGCCACAACTGCAGGGAGCCCCTCGGGGAGAACCGCGAGATTGTGTACGTAAAGGATGGCCCTCTGCGCGGCCAGGCTTTCCACTGGAACTGTCCTCGTCCCATGAGGCATGCTCCATCGGCATCCTGGCAGCAGCAACTGAGGCTCCTGATCCGTGAGGGACAGTATGTGTTTCTGTAGCCGGCGCGTTACGCATCCAACCCAACCTACCCTGGCCGCTGCCATACCGGGACCGGAGAATGGAGGACTGACATGGGCCGCCTATACCAGGACATCCAGCACCACCGGCAACTGCTGAGCGACGCTGTGGATGAAGCCGGCGGCAGCCTCCAGGATCCCGCCGTACAGGCCGCCAGCCAGGCCCTGGACCGACTGATTCTTGCGTGGTACCGGCAACAGGAGGCAGGTAACACCGCATGTCTGCCCCCGGCCCGGGCACCTGAGTGCCGGCCGGCCATGCGGAAGGCGGCAAACCTCTGAGGTCAGGAATCTGCATGTGGTAAGAGGAGGGGGTACACCCCCTCTGCGAGGCCGCCCAGGGGCCTGGCAGAGGGGAGGAAGTAGGAAGGACCTGCCTGGGGGCAGGTGGGCAGTGACCGCAGGGCAGGGTAGGATGGCCCGGGCTGACCGTGAGAGTCTGATTATCACGGGCAGCCGGGCCGTGGCCTGGCTGTCTGGCGGAGGGTGAGTGATGTTGCTGCCGATAGGCTATGCGCTGCGTCGAAAGGGCCGCAAGGGCAAACAGATGACCAACCAGATGGTGTTCGACTGGGAGGCGCTGGAGGGTCTGAGCAGGTCCGAATCTCGGACCGAGCCCATGACAGTACCGGCGAATCCCAGCGTACAGATCGAGCCGCCGCCAGCGGCAGTCGCACAAACCGCCGGGGCGCCCGAACAGGCACAACCCCCGGTGATCGACGTGGTATGGACCGCAGTTTCTGACGACTCCCCTGGCCATCGTGAGGGAGACCACCCCGGCGTGGATTACCGGATCACGCCGGCGGACCGCCTGGGGCAGGGGTCGCTGAGGGAGAAGTTCCGGGACAACGTCGCGGCCATCCGGCTCCTGCGGCAGCTAACGGCGGAACAGCGGATGGCGACGCCGGAAGAGCAGGCCGTCCTGGTCCGGTACGTCGGGTGGGGCGGTATGCCCCAGGCATTTACGCCGCAGAAAGAGCTGGGTTACCTGGGAAACCGGGAGTGGGAGGAACCCCGCCGGAAACTGCAGGAACTCCTGACCGAAGCAGAATACAAGGCGGCCCGCAGCTCCACGATCAATGCCCATTACACGTCCGAGGTGGTGATTCGGGGCATCTACGACGGCCTCAATCACCTGGGCTTTGACGGTGGGCGGGTGCTGGAGCCGGCGTGCGGCATCGGGCATTTCTTCGGCCTGATGCCTGCTGAGGTAAAAGAACGCAGCCAACTCACGGGCGTCGAACTGGACCTGGTCACAGGCTCCATTTGCCGCCACCTGTACCAGCGCACCGACATTCGGATTCAGGGCTTCGAGACGGCCGTGTTTCCGGCGAACCATTTCGACCTGGTCGTCGGCAACGTGCCCTTCGGGAATTACCCCGTGCACGACCCGCGCTACAACCGGTACCGGTTCATGATCCACGATTACTTCCTGGCGAGGTCTGTGGATCTCGTCCAGCCAGGCGGCCTGGTGATTCTGATCACGTCGCGCTACACGATGGACAAGAAGGGTTCATCACTTCGCCGCCACCTGGCCAGCAGGTCCGACCTGCTTGGAGCGATCCGGCTTCCGAACACGGCTTTCCGGATGAACGCCAACACGCAGGTCACAAGTGACATCCTCATCCTCCGCAAGCGGACCCCCGGAGAACCGGCCAGTGGGGAAAGCTGGCTGAACCTGGGCCAACTCAACGCTCCGGATGGCACCGCCATCCCGGTGAACGAGTATTTTGCCTGCCACCCTGAGATGGTCTGCGGCCGGATGACCCTCCGGCGCGGCCAGTACGGGGATCCGGAGCCCACCTGCGAGACGGACGGGCGCGATCTGGAACACGCCATCAAAGCCGCCTTCCACAGCGTTCCCCCGGACGGATACCGGAAAGCTCAAAGCCAGCAGCCGGGAGTGGCCAAACGGCACGATCTGCTCCCGGCGCCGGGCTGGGTGAGACCTTTCGCCTATGCCGTCGTGGATGGCCGGCTGTTGCGGCGTGACGGCGAGAACCTGGTGTCGGTCGATGTCCCGCAGACAACTGCGGCCCGCATCCGGGGCATGATTGCCATCCGGGATGCAGCACGGAAAGTGCTACAGGTGCAACTGGAAGGGACAGATTTCGAAGTGGCGATGGCCCAGGGCAACCTGAACTACCTCTATGACCGCTTCGTGGGGCAGCATGGCTATCTGAATGCAAGGGCAAACCGGCGTGCGTTCGCCGGTGACCCCGACCTTCCGCTGATCCTCAGCCTGGAGCAGTGGAACGAAGAGAACGGAGTGGCCACGAAGGCCGATCTATTCAGCAAGCGCACCGTCGCCCGGCATCAGGCGATTGACCGGGTGGACACCGCCAAGGAAGCGTTGCTCGTCTCCCTGAACGAAACAGGCCGGGTTGACTGGACCCGGATGCAGCAACTGACCGGGCAACCGCAGGCGGAATTGCGCCGGGAACTGGCGGGGCTGGTGTATCTCGATCCGGCGACGCACCGCTGGGAGACGGCAGAGCAGTACCTGAGCGGCAACGTCCGGGTGAAACTCCGGGAGGCTCAGGAGGCTGCCGAGAGGGATACGCGGTTCCGGGAGAATGTCGAGGCCCTGCAGGCCGTTCAGCCCACAGACCTCAAGCCCTCCGAGATCGACGTGCGGCTGGGGTCCCCCTGGATCCCGGAGGATGACTATTCCGCCTTCGTTGGTCACCTGTTCGGGGAAACCGACGCTGCCCGCGTCCGCTACATCCCGGCTGCTGCTGTCTGGACGGTTACGGCCAACAACTGGAGCATCAAGGACCGGGTAGCCAACACCGAAGTGTGGGGAACCCGCCGGGCACCGGCGCTGGAGCTGATCGAAAAGTCCCTGCGGCAGCAGGTGCCGACGATTTACGATCAAGGCACGGATGAAAAGCGCACCGTCAACCAGGCGGAAACGCTCGCGGCCCGGGAGAAGGCCGAAAAGCTCCAGTCGGAGTTCCGACGCTGGATCTGGTCCGATCAGGACCGGGCGGAGCGGCTGTGCCGGCTGTACAACGATACCTTTAACGCAATCCGTTTGCCGGTGTACAGCGGAGAACATCTGACTCTGCCGGGCATCGCCAGGGTGGTCAGGGGGAAAGCGCTAGAACTACGGCCGCATCAGAAGGACGCCATCTGGAGGATCATCCAGAGTGGCAACACCCTCCTGGCGCATGTGGTCGGGGCCGGCAAGACCTGGGTGATGGTGGCGGCCGCCATGGAGTTGCGCCGGCTGGGGCTGGCCAGGAAACCCCTGTTTGCAGTACCCAACCATTTGCTGGAGCAGTGGGGGCGCGAGTTTCTTCAGCTATACCCGACAGCCAACGTCCTGATCGCGAGCCAGGAAGACTTTGAGAAGGGGAGGCGGCGCCTCCTCTTTGCGCGCATGGCCAGTGGCGACTACGATGCCGTCATCTGTGCCCATAGCTCGTTCACAAAGCTGCGCCTCAGCGACCAGTTTGTGGAGGGCATCTTCCAGGAGCAAATCAGCGAAATCCTCGATGCCATCAGCGAGTCCAGGGAACATGGGGACAGAGACGAAACCAAGGAACTTGAGAAGGCCAGGAAGCGCCTTGAAGCCAAAATGCAGGCTCGCCTGGCCCAACACAAGAAGGACGACCTGCTGACCTTTGAGGAGCTGGGCATCGACTGGCTTTTCGTAGACGAGGCACATCTGTTCAAGAACCTCTGGTTCGCCACCCGGATGCCGAGGATCGCCGGCCTGCCGAACAGCGATGCCGAGCGGTCCTGGGATCTGTTTCTGAAGACCCAGTACCTCGCACGGATACACGGGCGGCGCCGGGGTGTCGTCTTCGCCACCGGAACACCTGTGACCAACACGATCGCTGAGGTCTACACCATGCAGCGCTTCCTGGCCATGGACGTGCTCCAGGACCACGGCATTGACCAGTTTGACGCCTGGGCGGCCAATTTTGGCCAGTCTGTCACAGCGCTGGAGGTGGCCCCGGACGGCTCCGGGTTTCGGATAAACACCCGCTTCGCCAAGTTCGTGAATGTGCCCGAGCTGATGCAACTGTTCCGCTTATTTGCAGACGTGCGCACGGCGGACATGCTCAACCTGCCGGCCCCGCCGGTGGTGGGCGGCAAGCCTGTTACGGTCTCTGCTCCGGCAGCGCCGGCTCTGAAGGAGTACGTTGCGTCCCTGGTGGAGCGGGCGGAGGCGGTCCGCAATGGCCACGTGGATCCCAGCGTGGATAATATGCTGAGGATCACGACGGACGGCCGCAAGGCCGCCCTGGACATGCGCCTGGTGAACCCTGCCCAGCCGGACGATCCCAACAGTAAGATCAACCTCATGGTCGAGAAGGCCGTGGCGGTATGGCGGGAATCATTGGAGTGGCGGGGCGCCCAACTGATTTTCTGTGACCTGGGTACCCCAACGGAACGCACCTTCAACGTCTACGACGAGGTCCGCCGCAAACTGATTGCCGCCGGTGTGCCCGCCGATGAGATTGCCTTTATCCACGAGGCTGACACCGATGCTGCGAAAGACCGGCTGTTCAAAGCGGTGCGCAGCGGGCGGATCCGCTTCCTCCTGGGCAGCACCCTGAAGATGGGTGCCGGCACCAACGTACAGGACCGGCTCGTGGGGCTGCATCACCTGGACGCACCGTGGCGGCCAGATGAAATTGAGCAGCGGGAAGGGCGGATCCTGCGCCAGGGCAACCTGCTTTACGACGAGGGCATGATTGAAGGCGTTCGGATTTACCGCTACGTGACCTCCGGGTCGTTTGACGCCTACATGTGGCAGGTGCTGGAGGTGAAGGCCCGCTTTATTGCCCAGATCGTGAAGGGCGATGCCGCGGTTCGGACCGTCGAGGATCTGGAGGGCGCGGCGCTTACGTACGCCGAAGTGAAGGCCCTGGCCAGCGGTAACCCGCTCGTCATGCGCAAGATCCTGGTGGATACGGAAGTCCGGAAACTGTCCACGCTGCGAGCCCAGCACGAACAGACCCAGCGGGAGATGCAGTATGAGGTGGCCCGGCTGCCGCGCCGGATGGAGACGGCCCGGGCCAACCTGCAGGCATATCTGGAGGATACGGCCCGCCGGCAGAATGCCGAGGGTGACCGGTTTGCCATCGACATCTGCGGGCGCTCCTACACGGAGCGAAGAGAAGCAGGGGCCGCTCTTCAGGCCGCCTGGCCCCAGGTGATCAGCGAGGCCAACCGGGAACTGCGCGCCTTTGGCCGGTTCGCCGGGTTTACCCTGGGTGTTCTCAGGATCTTCGGCGATCCCCACTTGTGCCTCAAGGGCGCCCGGGAGTACTACACCGACATCCGAGACCGCACCGACCTCGGCGTGATCAGGGCCCTGGAACACCTGCTGGTGGAGATGGAGTCCAGAATCGATCCTGAGCAGCGTGACATCGCAGACATGGAGCGGCGACTGGCGGACCTGCAGCAGCAACTGGGCATCCCTTTTGAGCACCAGGACCGCCTGGAAGCCCTTCTAAAGGAGCAGGCGGAACTCACTGCCGCGCTGGATCTTACCAAGTCCGACCGGCAGGCTGCTGCTCAAGGAGACGAGACCGACCAGGCTGCGTGATCGTCAGGGCCGGCAGAACAGGAGGGCGAGGTCGCCGGTGGACGGCCTCGCCCGGTTCGCGCCCGGCGGGGCGCCATTCCCCTGGCCGGTGGCCGGGGTCTTCAGGAGGGGCGTATGACCACTGGAAGTGGGGTGAGGCTCCACCGCCCGCTCCGGGCCACGTGCCGGAGCCGGGTCAGGCATGTGGGGCCAGTGTTCAGGATTGTGCACCAGGGGACCGTCACCGCGCACCGACTGGGTCCCGCGGAACGCCCGCTTGTGCTGTCTTACGGCGCCGGCTGCGACTCATTCTGGACCCTGCTGATGATCCTGACGAGCCCGCTTTCCTATTTCCAGGACCTGCGGCGGCGGCTCACCCTGGTGATCTTTTCGGACCTGGGGGCCGAAATTCCAGAGACGTACCAGCACCTCGCCTGCGTGGCGATCCCGCTCATGCGCCGGCACGGGTACGACCTGACTATTATCCGCCCGCGCGTGACGGCCCGGGATGGCAACGTGTACGAAAACATCACCGACTACTATTTCGCACAGGCGGCCATCCCGGGAAAGGTCAGGCGCAGTTGCACTCCCCGGTTCAAGATCGGCCCGCTGCTGGCCGCTTGTCGCACGATTTTGGGCACCGACGAGTACGACACCATCATCTGCTATGACGCCGCGGAACAGCACCGGGTCAACCGGTTACAGGAACTGCCACCAGGGGAGCGTGAGCGGCTCAGGTCACATCTGGTCCACCCGCCGCTGGCAATGGGCAAGCATCGGAACATCATAGAGGAGGAGATCCGGCGGGCCGGGTATCTGGTGCCCCCCAAATCGAGGTGCTTTTGGTGCATATATTCCCGCGTGTCCGAGATGGAATGGCTGACGGAGGTCCACCCCGACCTGATGGACAGGGCCATTGCATTGGAGGAGCACATGCAGCGTGAGCGCCGCCCGTTCCGCCAGGCCCGGGGCAAGGGTGACATTACGATCCTCAGCAAACCTCTTCGGCAGATCCGGGACACCCATCTGACCAGAAAGGACCTTGACCGGCGGCAGCTCAGGTTGTCTGTGTAGCCGATTGCGGCCGGACCGCGGTGCCGTGAGCTCCGGTTCCTGTACCTCGCCTCTCGGGGAGACAGGGGCTGGGGGGATCAGCTTGGGAAAGTGGGTCATCTATCTGGACTCTGCGGACCTACGGGGGAGACAACTTCTCGGCGTGAAGGACAGTTTTGCCCAGGCCCTTGCCTGGCTGGCGTCACAGGGGGTGGATCTGGCCCTTGCCGGTGTGTCAGGACTGGTGGAGGGGAGTAGGACGGTCATCGTGGATACGCATCCTGGGGACGTGGGGAATCAGCATCGTCGGGTCTACAGGATTCAGCTGAAGGACGATCTGTGACGGCGAAATCGCCGCAACGGTGGGGACAGTGGCCCCCACCGGAAGCCGGACCGGCTGCCGGTGGGGGGTGAGAAGTGTAGGGTGCCACGGCAGGTACGGCGGGCCAACACTGGCCGGCCGTATTTTCGCGCCTGCCCGGGAGAGGAAAGCATGATATGCCGCGCGCCACCAGGGCGCCCGGGGTGGGAGTACGAACGCTTACGAGGGGGGAAGGGGCTTTGGCCAGATTCGGGTTCCGGTCGCCCGCCCATGGCGACGATGGGATCTACTATTGGTCCACCGGCGATGATGGCCCGTTGCCCAAGGGGTGCATTCACCTGGTCCAGTATGATGAGCGAGACAACGTGATCTTTGAGTTGGTCCACACAAAAGAGGCCAACGACGACGGATATGCGGACTTCTTTGGATCTAGCGATCGGCCTTCGACGGGTGTTCATAGGCTCTGTCTGAAGATGCCGGAGCGGGAGCCGGTGGACATCTTCCGGTGCTCCTTTGATGAGGAGTGCCACGGAAAGGCGCTACAGACCTTCCTGAGCGATTTCCTCAGGAACCGGCAGTACATCGCATACACCGGGTACGACCCGCAGCCAGCCGACCGGCGGCAATCTGCCGCCCCCGATGTCAGTTGATCTCCCAGAGCGGTGGTAGGGGCGCCTGCAGACTCCGGTCGTTTCCAACACCCACACAGGCGCGAAGGTGCCGCACGAGTGACGAACAGGGGGTAGTCCGTCGATGAGCCACGACAAGGGCCGAACGCAGTACCAGCTCCGGTTTTTGGACATGCTCGGTCCACCGGATGGGGGAGGAGCCCAGCCCGAAGCCAAGGAACCGGCTACTATGGGTCACGTCCAACCTGAAGCCCAGGGTCCAGTGATTGGGTGCCAGCCTGAGCCTGACGTGAAGGCGAAAGCAACCGGGACGGGCAAGACCAGGGGAATGCGGGCCGTGTCGCCACCGGCGCCAGCCAAGCCCCCAGAGCCGGCGCCCACGTACACCTACCCGTTTCACATCCGCTACATGGCGTCGCCTGTGGATCTGGTGGGGTTCGTGGATGGCCAGGCGTACACCGCCGTCGAGCTCAAGGATGTTCTGGTTCACAACGGCTTCACCGAGTTCAAGGACATCGAGCCGGACTTCCACCACAACGACGAGACCAACACGCTAGTCATTACCATCAGGGGATCAAAGAAGGGCGCCGGTATCCAAATCGGCGCCCAAGCCCTGCGGCTGATCGAGGCAGCTTTCAAACTCACCTACGCAACCTCTGGGACGGAAGACCGGTTACTGATTTACCGCAATGCGTCAACGGGCGCCCCGGCGGTCGCACGCCCGGAGGCCCGGGCCAGTCGCTTCGGCGTGGAGTGCGACATGCACCTTGCTGTGGTCCGGGACGGTCAGATTTGGGACCTGGCCTTTGACCTGCACAGCCACCACGTCCTCGGAGCGTACTGGTCTTCGACCGATAACTGGTGGGAACGGCTACGGGGGATCACGTACGGCGTCTTCTCCTGGAAGGATGGTCAGGACATCTGGCTGTTCCGCCAGTGGGATGGCCACGGCTTCATCCCCCGGGCCTACGACGAGGTGGTAGCGAGTGCAGAATGTTAGGGCTGTCATCATCGTGGGAGCGGGCGGCATCGGTTCGGCACTGTTCCAGGACCTTTGTCGCTTTCTCCCCCATACCTGGGACATTCACCTGATCGATGGCGATGTCGTCGAGGGGAAGAACATTCAGCGGCAGCACTTTTCCCGAAAGGACCTGGGCCGCAACAAGGCGCAGGCCCTGGCCGAAAAGGCGTCTGTTGCCATCGGCTTGGACCGGGTGTACTTTCACCCGGCATATCTGACCAGGGCGGACCAACTCCAGCGCATCACCCAGTACTACCAGAAGGTGATTCTGGTGGGTGCGGTGGATAACCACCCGGCCCGGCGGGTCCAGGAGGCATTCGTCCGGCAGTCGAGCACCAGGATTTACTACATTGACTGTGCCAACGAGGAAACCCGCGGCGAGGTCGTCGCCGTTGTTGGTGGCAAGGATGGCGTCAGTGGGCTTTTCCGGTCCCAACTCGATCCCCGCGTCCTGACTGACGACCAGGGCGACCCCACCCAGGCAAGCTGTACCCAGCAGCTTGACCAGGGGAGCCTCCAAACCTTGTTCACGAACCGGAAGGCAGCAGTCCTGGCCCTGGAACTGGTCGCCGCCTACATGCGGCGCGAGAAGGAGATTGAGCAGGGCGAGGTCACTCCTCCCACGGGCATTGCTTTCTTCAGGGAGTGTGTGGTGAAGCGATGGACCTGAGAAGGTGGTTGCTGAACAACCAGTTACCCAACGTGGAGGACCTGCGACGAAGGGTCAGCCATATCCCGGACAGCGGAATTCGCTCTGAAAGCGTAATGAAACTCTTCCTGCACGGGTATCATACCCGCTTCAAACTCACCATGAAGAGCGGGTGCCCGACGGAATCGCTGCGCTTGTTGGCTTCCTTGATAGGCGCCGGGCTTTACTCTTTTCGGGGCCTGCCTGAGGATGAGCAAAAGGCTTTCTCCCGGGGCACCGAAGACCAGTGGGTTGCCAAACCCGGCCTATGGTATCTGCGCGGCATTACCGACCGGGTGAAGAAGATTCCCAGAATGCCTGTCGGGGCAGGTGAATGGATCTTGGGCATTCTGCCGGGCCTGATGCGGCGGGAGATCCAAGAATGGGACCACAAAAAGGGTAAGTTCTGCCGGCGGGTCCGGTATCTCGCCTTATGCCCGCCCGATTGGAGGTTGAGCCATGGCGTCTACGAAGGCGTCCACCGCTGGAACTACGAACACTGGTATTTCAGGGGTACTCGACCGTGCTATCCTGACGACCCGGAAGTCGCTTAGAGTGCGGGAAGCAGACCGGCTGCTAACGCAGGTGCCATTGCGCCAGGGTGTGTTCAGGCCGCTGGCCAGGCATCTCAGGGCCGCGATGCAGGCAAGGAAGAGCCTTTCTCAGGTGGTCAGCGAACTGACCCGTGCCAGCCGCACTTCGGCCAGGGCCGCTCTCCTGCTCCGGGACCTCTGGGAAGTCTGCTATTGGGTGGATCGAGCCCGCAGGGAATTCCCGCTCCAAGGGAGCCGCAACTTTTGTGCTCTCGTCAGGGAATTCGAACGTGGGCCATTCTCGGGAGAGGAGGTGCTATTTTGACCGGGCTGATCCTGGAACTTACCGACACGGACATCCAGCAGGGGTTCATCAACGTCACCAAGATCACGGACCGTGGCCGCCGCAAGGGAACGATGGCGCTCGAAGACGCGGCCACGGTACTGAACGAAGTTTTCTGCTGGGATGCCGGCCAGCGCACGGTCAACATGATCTCCCGCTTCCAGAAAAAATACCTTGCCATAGGTTATAACGGCGCTCGGTGGCAAGCCGTGGCAGAAATGCCTCCAGGTGAGTACTTCCTGGTTACGGAAAGCGGACTTGCTCATCATGTCCGCTTTCCCCGCCTGGTGGTTGTTGTGGGGAACCACTGCATACCACGCATTTTCTGGACCCATCCCGGCAAGATGGCGCTCAGGACCAGGCTGTTTCCGCTGATGATTGGCCACGTTGATCAAAGGGGGCAGGTCTGTCTGGGCAGTACCGGTCTGAAGTGCAAGCGGCCAGCGGAAATCGAGCAGTACATCCGCCAGATCATCGAGTCGCCCAGCTCCGGCCATGGGTTGACTGTGGACGGTCGCTGGGTGAAAGCGTTCAGAGAGGACCGTGGCTGGACCGTGGAGCAGTTGGCCGAGGCCGCCGGGCTTCCGCCGCTGCAGGTGCTCGCTGCCGAACAGGATGACAAGACCTCCTGGGTGACCTATAACAAGTTGTCAGCAGCGCTCCAGATCACATCTGCGGCCATGGCCGATAGGCTGTACCAGAACCTGGCCCGGCAGTGGGACACGTCGATTGGCCGGAAGCACGCGGTCACGCTGGGAATGCTGCTTCAGGAATTGGGGGCAGCGGACGAAACGCCGGCGGTCAGGTGACCGGGAAGCACGGTTGGGGCTGGCCTGAAGCAATGGCAAGGGTGGGGCGCTCGCTTCCCGCAGTGGAAGGGCGCCCTTTGCCTTGCCCTCTGGAAGGTTCGCTGTGGAAACTTGGTCCTCCCGGCGATGCCAGGAGGCACGAAAGGGGAACGCGTCACGCGGAAGATGGGCCAGGTGCCGCTGCTCAGGACTTCCGAGTACGACTGGCACGTCCCCCTGGGAGGGAGTTGAGGAGGGCAATCCCCAGGTTCGACAGCCGATGGGGCTGCGGTGGATCCAAGAGGCGGTCAAGTGGGCAGAGCTGTTGAGATCATACGACAGCACCACACTGCGGATCCAGCTTGGCTGGTGGAGACTGCGGAAGACCGATTGGAGGCATTTCTGGCGAAGCCCAGGCGCCCTAACGGAACCGGGCTTAACGCAGTTGAAGCCTCAGACCGCAGTGACAGGATGGCCACGGAGGTGCACAGGACAATGCACAAGATTCCAGTCGTGACGATCCGGCTGAAAAAAGTAAGGAGCTTCCCGTATCCAGAACGCCATCTTAACAATGCGGCGACTGCGGCCGACATGCTCAGCCGCTACCTCAAAGGCGTTGATCGGGAATACTTCGTAGTTGTTCCGCTGGGAGTCAAGAATGAGGTCAACGCGATCACGACGGTGAGCGTGGGTACCCTCAATTCGGCTCTCGTCCATCCGCGTGAAATTTTCAAGGAAGCAATCCTGCATAACGCATGCAGCATCATCTTGTGTCACAACCACCCAAGTGGCGATCCCACGCCGTCTCAAGAGGACTGGAAGCTCACCTGGGATTTGCGAGCTTGTGGTGATCTCCTGGGCATCGCGGTCCAGGACCATATCGTCATCGGCGACAACGGCCGATTCACAAGCATGTTGGAGTCTGGCAGTTGGAACGCCAGGCGTAACACGTTCCAAGTTGCAGAGGGGCTGTTGTGAAAAGGTATTTGTTTGCTGCTGGAATTGGCAGAGTGGCCAAGGATACCGGGAACCAAGGTGGGGCTAGTTTTGACGAGATGGCCAGGGGGGCGCCTGCTTTCTGTCAGGGGAAGGGCGCCCCTTGCCTTGCCCTCCAGAGGGTTCGCCGGAGAATGAACGCTCCCGGCGGTGCCGGGAGGCATGAAAGGGGAATGAGTTCCGTGGAAGATGGACATGGTGCCGCTGCACAGGACATGACCAGTGAGCAGGTCGTCGCGATGGTCCAGTCCGGGCAATGGGGGGCTATTTTCCACGAGTCCATGGAGGCTGCCGGCCGGAAGGTGGACGACTTTGGCTGGGTGGACCTGAGCGAGGGTGATTCGAACCCGCGCCCCGCACCGTCTCTGCCTGGGCAACCGCCGAAGGTTATCCTGGACCTCTGGTTCATGGCCGGGCGCTTTCCCTGGGCTCCCGCCCTGGATGAGAAGACCGTCCGCAAATCCCACGATGGGCTCTGGTACCCTGCAGGAACCTACCAGTTGAAGAAGGTGACGGTTGTTGTAACTGTCGACGTTCCAACTACCATGCTACTCGGCCCGCTGCACGCCCGGAGGACGCAGGAGTGACTGCCGGAGAGGAAGGCTGCCAGATCTGCGGTACGATGACCGCGTAGGTAGGAGGTCCATTCAAACGATGGGGGATGGCAAGTGCCATCCCCTTTTTTCAATTGGAGGGCTTGTTCAAACCGGGTCAGACCAGGGATACCGTTCTTCCTACCCCCCATGCAATTGCAGCCTGCGTCGGGTGGAGCCAAGTTTCATACGATGGTGTTGACGAAACAGGAGGGTGGGGAGGTATTCTTTACCTACCACGCTGGTCCCAAGGGGAAGGATGTCGTTGATAAGTCCTTGGCGGCAATCGCACAGACCGGCAGCTATACCTACTTCCTCCTCCGCTTCGAATAGCCGGTCCCTTCACTATCCCCTTTTCCCTTGTTGAGAGGGACAAGGGGATAGTACGTTAGGGTCAATCGCCTTGGGGCGAGGGTTTCTCGCCCATAGCCTCTGACGAGGCTGGCAGGAAAGGGGGGCCGTAGATGCGTTGGTTCCACTGGACTGGTGTCTCGATTACCCTGCTCGTTGGCCTGTACCTGGCTTGGATTCCAGCCCAAGCCACGGTGCTGGAGGTTCAAGTTTGGCCAGCCAGCAAGACCTCCGAGCTGGCCGCTGAAGCCCTGGGATCTACCGTTGCAGATTCACGGATCGAGAAGGCCCACTTCATCCGTTATTCCATCCACTTCAGCTCGATGGTGCCCTTCCGCATTGACCTACTGAATCCGCAACCCATCGGTCGGGATGATGGCGTCAACGTATACCCTGCCATCTTACCTTTCTCGCAAAACGCCCATCGGTTCCAGCGTACCGGAGTAGCTGCCCTGTTTATCGTCGAACCGAATGGCCAAGATCCACATGAGCTCGCTCGAAACCTTAGATTCACCCTCCGGTCTGGCACCAATGTGTGGCCGAGAATTCCAGTGAAGATCCCGTCATCAATCCCCGTCGTTGATCGCACTGACGACACCTTCCGGTAGGCTTCGGTATCGCGCGCGCAGTACAGCCAACGGCATCGCGAATTGTGGTAGAGGTGTTTCAGCGGGGGTCGTCCCTTGCACCCCGCGTCTTCGACCGGACCGGCGGGTTCTGCCAGCCTGAACAGGAATTTCTCAGGGTACTCAACACAGCAGCAGGAAAGTGCCAATTTACTCCAGAAGGTAATATATGGAATAAATGCCGGATGAAAATGGTTGCGTCATGCCGGGAAACCCGCATACTCGGCGATGCGGTCGGCATAACTCAGTACGTCGTGGTTTCTGAGTGTTTCCTACCAGGTGGAGGTGCAAGGCCCTTTGGCTGGTCAACGCCTGTCCCGGCTTCTGGTCACCTGTTGCGTCCTGGGTGTAACAGCCCTGCCCGCTGCCCCGGTAGCGGCGAGCGGCCCCTGGTTCTGGACCCATCAGGTCATCACTGAGTACCCGACCCCGGCCGTCCCCTTTATGGCCGGAGCTGAGCCGGCAGTTTCAAAGGATCAGGCCCTGAAACGGCTGGAGGAACTGTTCCGACTGCCCCCTGGGCAACCGGAGGTCTCCCAGGACGTGTCCGGAGGGCATAACGTCTGGCGGTTTCACTGGACACGCCAACTCCCCGTCGCCAATGGGTTTTTTGTTGGGGCAGGTTCGGCCACCGTGGATGCGGACACTGGCGCTGTCCTGGAGTTCGGTCATTTCCCATGGCTGCAACGGTGGACGGTCTCACCGCAGATCAGCCCGGACCGCGCACAGCAGAAGGCATGGGATCTGGTGCAAGAACTCGTCCCCCCGGAACGGATTGACCAATTGGAACCCTGGGAGTACGAAGACGATCCCCTTTCAGTCGGACCGGTCACCACCTTCCGGTGGGTCCGAAAAATAGACGGCATACCATTTCCCCAGGACGACGTCACCGTCAGCATCGACTTGGCCACGGGCGAAGTAACCGCTTTCCACATCTTCTGGACCGAGCATGTTGCGGCCAGGAAGCCTGAGCAGCCGGCAACTCCGGAACAGGCTCTGGACATCTACCGCAAGCAAGTCGGACTGGAACTGTACTACCATCCGGTGTCACGCAGCTCGCGCTTCCACATGGCCCGCCCCAGTACGTGGGTCCCGGCCTACCGCCTGCGGGGACAGGTTACCGATGTGGATGCCGCCACCGGCAGCCCGCTCAACTGGAGTGGGACTCCGGTATCGCCCGATGAGTTTGTTCCAGCCCAACTGCCCGTTGCTGCCGGCCAGCCCTCCATTTCGAGCCCGCTCACGGCCGTGGCGGCGCAGGAAATGGCCCGCAAACTTCTGCTGGTGCCTGCTGGAATACCGGCCCATACCATGCCCATCGACTCGCCCTTCATCAGTGGCACTCAATTCATGTTCTACGACCAAAGCCGCGATTATGGCAGTATGTGGATTGACCTGAACACAGGGCTGATCCGCGACGCCTACCGTAGTACTCACCCCCCTGAGGGACCTGCAGAGCCAGGGAACCCGGACATCTCATCAGCCGAACCGGCTACCGTGGAACGGTCCACCGCCGTTGCGAACGCGACCCAGTTGGTTCAGACCTGGTATTCGGCCCTGGCCGGGCAACTCGGCGGCGTCACATTCCCTTACGGGACGGCCGAAAGCAGCGAAACCATCAGGTTGTTCTTTCCCCGGCTGGTGGATGGTGTGCCGGTGGCCCAGGACGGTATTCACGTGACAATGGGGTTGGATGGGAACTGGCAAAGTGTCAGTCTGGAATGGTCGGAAGCGGCACCGGTTGCTGAAACCCCTGCTGTGCAGTTGGACGAGGCTGTGGAGAAGATGTTTACCGCCTGGCAGCCGCGGCTGATCTGGAAGACTGACTCCGAAGTCGGCTACTACAGCGGAAGCGACTCTTCAGCGGACCATCCAGTCGAGCTGCGCCTGGTTTATCGCCTTGTGCCCCGAAACGGGAAGTCGGGTCTGACTCAGGTGATCAGCGGGCGCACCGGCGGCTTCCTGAACTACGACGGGCAGGAGATCAGCGCCTGGCAGGCTTTGCGGGACAAGCTGCTGCAGCACCCATCCGGTGCAGAGTTGTTGTTGCTGATGGATACTGGCATGCTTGATGCGTCGGAAGGTGCACTGGACCCCGACCGGGATCTGACTCGCGCTGAGGCCCTGCAACTGATCTTCGGCGGACCGTTTGCGGGCATGGGCATCTCTTCCACTGCCACACTCCCGTTTACGGACGTTCAGCCGGGTGAGCCGCTCTTCGAGGTGGCGGCGGCTGCGCTGGAAAAAGGCGCTCTCGAACCATCGGGTGACCGGCTGAACGGGCAGGCGGCGATTACCCGCGGCGAGTTTGCCTGGTACATGGCAGCCGCCCTGGGGCTGAACCGGCTGGCCCATTCCGACCTGAACGTGATCCTTCCATACGCCGACCTGGATTCGATCCCCGAACACCAGCAGCGGGCGGTGGCCTTCCTGGCTGGCCTGGGCCTGCTGGACGGCGAAGGATCATTCCGGCCACAGGACTCCATCACCGTTGCCGAGGGCGCCAAACTGGCATCCCAGTTCGCGGCGATGGCTTGGAATTGATGGGATCGAACAGGGCAGGTCGTACGGGTGGGCAAGGTCTGGGACCGCACGCATGACCTTCCACCTCATGCCCAGGGGTGGCCATGAAACGATCAGAGCGTCCGCTCCCCGTACCTGGGGTCGGACGCTCCATCTATTTCCTCAGTGCGCCGGCATTTGCGATGGCCCAGCCAACAGTTGGCGCCTGAAGGATGCTGGCCAGGAAGTGGGGCCAGTCATCTGCAGGCAGGATCCACACCAGGGACATGACGAGTACTGCCAGCAGCGTTCCTATCCACAAGTGTAATCGTTTTGGTGTAACAGAGTGTCTCCAGCAGCAGCCAAGAGCCGTGCCGAGCGTGACCATACCGGCGTCAAATGAAGTCATGCTGACCGCTCCAGATTAATGGCCGCCCATAGCAGATGGCTCTCATTTGTCACTGGTCCCCTTCACTTGCCGTCCGGGCGACTTGTTGGCGTACCCACTCCAAGGCTTGGTGTGGGTCCTCGGGGGGTGTGCCTGTAACCACATACACATCCGCAGACGAACCGAGTGCGGGCGGCTGGGGCAGAACCACGGCACCATAGCTCATCCCCTGGGGGTCGTTGGTGGCAAACACCCTCACTTCCAAAGCCTCCACTTGCCACCGCATAAAGCGACTGAACGCCGCGTCGGATAGTTGCGCCCGCACCGCTGCGGCATCGAGTGCGGGTATTCTCAAGCTGCGTGCTTTGCCCGGCGGCATGGCCGCGACCTCTCGGGCTAAACCGGCCAATTCGTCCGGCCAGTTGTCGGTGATGATAAGGGTTTCAAGGTCCACTTGGATCACCTCCTGATCGCCAAGTCGTGGAGCCTGCCGGAGCTCAAACTCTGGTGTCAGGCGCAAGCCGCCCGCAGCGGTTGTGACCCCTCAGTTACTTAGTGGCGCCAGGGTGTTGCTGGGTACCCACCCCTGTTCGATCTGGCTCCAACCGGTAGGGGCACATTCTTCAGGTCCGTCTCCGGGCTGATGCTGCTGCGGGTCCACCAGACGTACCCGAGTACCCTGTACCAGGAGCACCGGCGTATTGGGCAGGGCGGCACAAGCCCTGGCAGTCCGTACCTTGGTACCACCCGGCCAGATCACTTCGAATTCCTTTACCGCGACCACCTGCTGGAGCAGGTTGCCAGCCGCGTGCACGGACGGGTCCGGGACGCGTGACAACTCTGGCCACCCTACCCTCAGTGTTGAGGGCATCGGAGCGAGACCCAGCCCCAACACGACACTGAAGGCAGCGAGCACGGCTGACCCGGGCGCCCAGAGGGAGGCCACGGACAGGGCACGGCGGAAACGCCCGCCCCGTACCAGCCAGCGCCGCAGCTGGGGAAGCAGCAGATGGGACGCTACCATCTGCGCAACGAGCGGACTGCCCGCGGTAAGGGTGACCGCTCCTGCTGCCACGATGGTGCTTACGTGCGCAGGTTCCCCCCAGCCGCTCAGCGACAGCACGATGCCAAGGATAGAGGGGAGGGTAAGGAAAACCAGGCAACCCACCACCCGAGATAGACGCAGCGCGGTGGCTATGGTCGGCCAGAAGCGGGTGGCGATTCTGACCAGAGTGATGCTGGCGGCGATACTGATCGCATGCTGCCACCAGAAATCGGGATGGCTTATCAGCCCCAACAGACCGCTTTGTTCTGAAGCGGACCCTGAGTTGACGCCAGACAGTGCAAACAGTCCGTGTAACATCAGGCGAACGGGTTCCTGCCGTGTATGCCAGGCCCAGCCTGCCAAGATCAGACCTAGAGCGGCCTGGTACCGGTATCCCCGCCGGGCATGTGACTGCAGCCACTCGTTGATAATGGAGTGGGGCACGGTCTGCGCCGTGAGCCGCAACTGTGCCTCGGACCCCGGAAGCTTTCCGTTATATTCCACAACCAGCCGGGCGGCATAAACACGTTCCCAATCAACATGATCACTATCCAAGGAGATTACGATCTGTCCTTCATTCCGATCCAGGTGCTGAGGTGAAACTGAAAACGGTCCTGGTGGTTCAAGACGAACCTTGCCCCGCAGGGCGCCCCGGCCGGAGTTCACGTATGTGACCGTCTGCGTTTGCGTCCCTGTGCAGGGCCGGACTGCCTCGAATTTGATCTCGCCCACCTGAAACCGCAGGCTGGCTGGTTCATGCTGGGGAGCCTGTGGCGAACCTCTCATGGCCCCGGAGCGTTTCAACTCCCGGTCCAGAAGGCGGCGCAGGTCTGATTCCAATCCCAACACCTGCGCCAGGCCGGTCAGGTGTTTTTCCTCATCTGGAGTCAGAAACCCATCCGTCAGAGCTGTCGAGATGTGCGAAACCAGGTACTCTCTGCGTTCCTCCACTGGGCGTGTCACGCCCGGCGGAGACAGCCGGATCTGCAGGCCGGGCACCGGCGGGAAGTAGTCGATCTGCTTCTCCGATGCCAGCCTGCACCATGGACAGCCCCACAGGCTACTGGGATAAACGTGAGTGGGGTTGCGACGGCATTCAGTCAGATGGTCGAGGAGCTTATCAAGAAGTTTGACCCATTCGGAGGCCGTTGGTCTAACGTGTGGGTCGCGGGTTCCTGCTACGAATGCCCGGTAAAAGGCTGTCTGCAGCTCCCGGGGCAGAATATCAACGGCTGGAGCCTTGCGCGGAGGTCGCCAGTCCCGATGACCGCCGTACACGTACATTCCCTGGCGAATCCTCTCCTCGACTGGCGGCGGTTCGCCGGGCTGCTGCGGACGGCCGTGAAACGGAAGAAAACCCTGCATGAGCATCTGGAAGAGGAGCACGGCCAGGGCGAAGGCATCGGTGTAGATGGTCCGGTCGGTAGTGCCGAAGGAGTGGCCGGCCAGTTCGGGTGAGGTGTAGTCCGGTTTGCCGACCAGGCAGCGGAACACCTGACCGCCGGGGACTCCGACCTGAAATGAGTCCGTATCAATAAGGGTGATTATGGCTTCCGGAGTAACCAGAACATTGCTCTCGTTCAGGTCACCGATCCGGTGGCCTGCCATGCGAATGGCGCTGGTGGCCGCTGCGAGGTTGCGGCCAGCCGTGGCCAGGTATCGGAAGTTGAAGCCGGGTGCGTACTGGCGGCGCAATTCCGGCTGGTAATAGTGAAGGATGGTGCGGGCGTCCTGGCTGGCCCTGGGCATGACAAAACCAAGAAACTGTTGCTGCCCCGAGTCCTGGTAAAGGATCGCCAGCGGCCAGGCAATGGACCGCTGGCCCTGGCCAGCCATCGGGTCGGCAGGCGGATTTGCGAGCATGGCCTGTAACTTGGCCAACCGGTCCGGGGTTCGCTGGCTGGGATGGTATACTTTCGCTACCCAGTCCGGGTGGCCGTCCACCAGGTAGACAGCCCCCTCGCCTCCTTCGGCCAGTCGGGATTCCGGGATAATGGTGCCACCCGTGGAGAGGTACACCTGACCGGTCACCCCCTTACACGCCAGCGGTCTGCCCGCAGGACCATCAGGGTCTTGTCGTCATCGGAGTGGCCGGCCAGCTTTTCCGATGCCAGCAGTGCCTGCAGTTCTTCGTTTCCCTGTTCCGGATCTCTTACCGCGTGTGCGAAGTTGAGAATGGGCCCCAGACAGGGGATGTGCGGCTCCCATTCCCAGGCGGCTGCGGGGTTGTCCGGAGCAGGGGTCAACCGGCGGCGAAGGGCTGCCCGCTGGCAGCCGTCGCTCATGAGAACCACGCCCGGAACCCATGCCGGCAACGACTTGATGCGGAGGGAAGCCCCCCAGTCTTCCTCTATGAGAAAGGTGGTTTCATTTACATACTCGCTCGGGGACGGCCCGGATAAGGTCTGCCAGCCGCCGTCTGCGTCCCCCAGCCAGACGACCGCCGCGCCATCCCCGATATGTCCCACCACCAGGCCTGCCTCCGTCCAGAGGCAGATCAGCAGGGTGGTGGCCAGGTCACGCAGTGGGACTCCCTGCGCCTCTGCAAGTTCCACCACGGCTGCTCTGGCACCCTGGAAGGCAGCACGAGCGCGCTGATCCAGCACGGCCAGCACGCCATACTCACCCTCCAGGGTGAGCGCAGCATGGCTCCTGGAATCAGGCGCGTCTGTGAAATATCTGGCCCCGGTAACCGCGCCGGCTACCGCAGCCCGTGCCCCGGCATCGGCGTGGCGCGCCGATCCGGCTCCGTCAGCCAGTGCCAGAACCAGGGTTCCGTCAGCCAGCCACTGCCACCCGTGCGCATCCTGGCACGGGATTCTGCTGCGCAGGTGACCTGGGCCGGCTACGCTGGCACTCAGGACGAGAGGAGACCACCTCCGGGAGTCCGCCGGCTCCTGCGGCTGTGCTTCTTGACCCATTACACCTCTCCCCAGTTCACCGGGGGAAGTGCTACCTTCTGACCGGTCTGGGAGGCTGAAACCTGCCGCTGGCTGCGGGAGAGCCAGACGAACAGTTCGCGGAAATCCAGGCCCCTGAGCCGGAGCGGTTGCCTCCCGGGTCCGCACAGACCGGCGAGCAGCTCCATGTTTGCCCCGTCAACACCCACTGCAAAGAAGGCCAGCTTGTTCGAGCGGAGGGCCTCGTGCAGGTCGCCCGTCACCCGGGTCCAGGTGCCATCTCCCATGTGCATATCTGTCGGCTCGCCATCCGTGATGAGAAAGAGCCAGGGCCGGTAATAGTCGGTGCCTTCCGCCCGGTACTGGGCCTTTCGTTCTTCAATCAGGCGCAGGCTCTGCTCCAGGCCAACTGCCATCGGGGTGCCACCGTTGCAGGTGAGTTCCATTGGTTCGTAGGCCGTGACTGGGGCGAAGGGGTGAGCCACCCGGGCGTCACCGCCAAACGTGACGATGGCAAGGTCCACCCGTTTGGACGCCAGTTCGTCCTGCGCAGTCTCCGACAGGAACAGCTTCAGGCCTTTGTTAAGGGCATCGATTTTCGCCCCGGCCATGGACACGGATGTATCCAGCAAGAGAACTGTTGCCACGTGGGGTTGCTGGGGATAGGCCACCTCAACCTCGTCAGCTAACGGGGACATGTACAGACACTCCTTTCCCTACGCGGCGCTCAGGAGGGTGGAGTTCCTTTGTGAAGAAGGAACGGGAACCACTGCGCGGTAACTGCTTCGGGCGTGAAGCAAGACCGGCCAATGGTTTGTAGCGGTCGGGAAGGGCCAGGGCGGCGGGCACCTCGGGGTATCACCTGGTAGCGTCAAGGCGGACGGGAGCCTCCACCCCCTTCATCCAGTAAATGGATGAAGGGGGTGGAATCATGAGACAGGGCGATTTAGCAGGGTTGGCCGAGATGCTGGCCATGTATGCTTTTGGTCGCGAAAGGCTGGCTGCATTCCGGTCAGCCATCCAGGAGACCGGGCAGGCGGTGCCGGAGACGGAGGACGACTTCAGTAAGTTGCTGTGGAGCGATGCGGGACTATTGGCTCTGGCGCTGGGGCTGTACACCGAACTTACCACGCTGGAATATCCTGTGATTGAGGTCCATTCGCCGGACAGGGTGCTGGCAGCGGCTGAAGTTGTGACCAAGGTCAGGTGGGATGACCTGGATGTGAGAGAAGTCCCTTGCAGCCATCCAGGGGTCCGACAAATCAGGTGGCGCCCGGCCTGGGTGTTTGGGCAGGATGAAAACGGAAATCCTGTCAGGCATTCGTACGGGGGTTGGATGTGGGGCCGTGTTCTCCACCTGGAAAACACCAGGGATGTGGCGCTGATAAGCTGCGACATGGACGCTTTCCGCTCGCTGCTTTGTAAGGGACTGCGGCATCGGGGGCTGAGCCGCCTTGGTCATGCTGTGACCGCCAAGGACGAGTGGCTAGACGGCTTGAAGAACCGTCAGGGTGTTGTTCGGCGGCGGACCCTGGTTCCGCTGGGAGTAGCGGACGCCTGCCTACTCGGTTCAGATGTCAGCACCATAGTCAAAGGCAAGGCTATTTGGGGCAAGGGATTCGATGAGGGTCTTGGATTCCTCGTTTACATGGAGTGTACCGCAGCCGGAGCAGTGAGGCGGCTGCGGATGGGGGCGACATTCAGGCTACAGGAACTAGTCCCCATGGTCCAGGCTCTATACGACCGGGCGTATCGTTCGTAAAGACGGTGGTCTGCCTGAAGGAAGGGCGGCTGAGAGCAGACCGGATCTTCAACCGCATCGCTTCGGTCAGTGCTGTTCCGGAAATCGACGGGGCGGAGGATCACGAGCGCCCGACCGACTGGAATAGGGGGCAATCGCCGGCAAGCCGGGAGGACCAGTAGCACCGGCGGCTGTCTGAAGCCCGAACACGAGGGCCTGGGCTACTGAGAGGTCGGGTCCTCTGCGCGTCTACCGACTGAATGTCTCTTCTCAGCTCCTCCAGGTGTGCTTCACTGAGCAAGCCGAGACCGTCGGCCATTTCGATCATGCCGTGTATGACGGCTCGGTTGTGGTTTAGAAAGCCCTCTCTTGTGTAGCCTCCCTGTAACCGGTCAAGATCGGCCTGCAAGTCTGGGTCTGCTGCCGCCCGGTCCAGATCCGCCAACTTGGCCATAATCAAGTTCCATGCCCGCTCCGGGTAGCCTTTGCTGTCCATCTGTTCACCCCTTCGGGAACACACTCTGATTTGGACCCCATTGAGTTCGTTCATTCCAAAGCGAGTCCAGCCTGTTGGAGGGGTGGCCGAATAGCGTAGCAGACGGCTTTCCAACGACGGCCAGGATTCAGGTCCTCCGGGTACAGACTCGGGCGTCAATTATGACCCCATGCAGCAGCGCCTGGCGTCGCGGCTGAGGGCTGAACACCTCACTGCCCGTCGCCCCCTTGCGTGAAAGTCTGAGGCTCTCATGCCTGTTCGTTGTGGGTACCCGTTGCACGGGTCGGGCCTTGCGCCCCTGACCGTCCCTCCGTGAACAAGAGGTGGGGATTGAACAACTGCGGCCAGGGCAGCAGCAAACCGTGTCATCTGGCCAGGTGTGCCGGCGGACATGGCACCCGGGCGAGACGGTGCCGGTGAAGATCCAGCTCGGCGGTGTTTGGACAAAAGTCAAGGGCAAGCTCCAGATCCTGCTCCTGGCTTTGTATACCACATACGGCAGACGCAGCAGCCTGCTGGGCTGGAATATGGACCCCAGTGAGAGTGAAGAGGAGTACTACGCCCTTACCAGCCAACTGCGCGAAGCTGGGATCACGGTAGAGGCCGGGCTGCGTCTCGCCGTTTCGGACGACGCCCCCGGTATCCACGCTGCGCTCCTCAATACCTGGCCGTCTGTCCACCACCAGCAGTGCCATTGGCATATCTTGCAACGGGTTCGCACGAAGATCGCCCATCCCGATCACGAACAGGCCATGCTCAAGGACATCCGCAACGTGCTGCAGGCCAAGAACGGGGCCGATGGTATGACTCAGGCCAAGCAGTGCATCGCAAGCTGGGCGGAGAAGGAGCCGCCGGCTACCGATGCTTCCGCCAGCTTGTCCGGCATGCATTCACTTTCCTGAATCTGCCCCGGACCGTGGTTTCTCGGGCTTTCGGCAAGGTGGAACGGATGGCCAGGGAGTTCTGCTGCCCTGATCACCTATTCAACCGTTAACTTAACATTCGTCGAGGACCTTTGCCCCTGTCCATACCCACGTGGCAGCCCTCTATCCAAGTGGTCTGAATTGCAGGGAATTGGTGCCCCGCTGCGTAATATCTACGCTCTGGGGTGATCGGCATGGGAAACTACGATGCTCCAGAGCGTGTGGATGTTGCATATGTGCTGGTTGTTGACGACCAGACAAGCAAGGTACTGATGGTCCATAACGAGACATCGTGGAGCCTGCCCGGTGGCAAGCGGGAACCCGGTGAAACGTTAGAGCAAGCAGCGGTGCGCGAAGTTCGGGAAGAAACGGGACTTGAGGGGGTTGTGGCCGTTATCGTGAATGTGAGCGAACGTATAGGCACTACCCACGATCTGTTCATTACCTTCCGCGGCCAAGTGATTGGTGGACAGGTCCAAACGGGGCAGGATCACGAAATTCAGTCGGCGGAGTGGAAGAGCTTGCAAGAGGCGCAAGCCTTAATGCCCTGGTACGGAGACATGCGCGCGCTGCTCTCCCTTCAAGCGCGCTACAACGCAGAGTGATGGCAGGACAGACATGAGCCTGGTCGCGATCTCAGAAGGCAATCGCGGCCAGGGGCGAGACTGGTCAGGCGGCCCCCGTCATCGCACAGGTGGAGTTCACCCCGGCGTAATGAAGGTCATTGTTCGTTACACTGGTAGCACCTCAGAACTCCTCCGCGTGGTGAAGAATGGTACTCAGTCTCAGCCTTAAACCGTATTTATCCACAAGCTCTCTTACAAGGGAATCCAGGACATGGCGATGCGTGAGCGACCCTGCCTGACGGTACTCGGCCTGTAACTCGGGCTTTTCGTGCTTCAATACCCCCGATAGCCTCTCCCTGATGTAGCGCCTGAGGTTCATATGTTCGACGTACACCGACTTTACGCCGGCGTCGGCCAATCTGGCGAATAGTTCTTCGAGAAGATGGCGCTCATAGCGGAAATGAGGCAGTAGGGGACCGATAAACGCATACGTGGGAATCCCAGCCGCGTTAAGCTGTTTGAGTGTCTTCAGGCGCCGACCGGCTAACGGGGCACGGATTTCAAGCCACCGGCTGATCTGATCGTCCGTTGTGGTGACCGTAATTCCAACCTCGACAGTCTGGAAGCTCTTGAGAATATCGAGGTCCCGCAATACCAGTGGGGACTTCGTCAGTATGCTCACCCGACCTGGATATTCGGCTGCGGCGAGGGCACTGAGGATGCCCCTGGTGAGCTGATATCTTGCTTCCACCCCTTGGTACGGATCCGTGACAGAGCTCAGCAGAATGCTAGCGCCCCGACGGGCCGGAGGTAGACGCCGCAACTCATCAGCCAAGACGGAAATCGCGTTGGTCTTGACGTAAACATAATTGCCCCAGTTTTGGACCTGCTCCTGTACAAATCTACCCATGAAGCTAGCATAGCAGTATGCACAGCCAAACTCGCACCCCGTATAAGGGTTTACCACGTAGTCTGTATCGGGTAGCTTGGACCGGACCAGGACAGACTTGCATGTGATCGCCTGGATTTTCACTATCTTGATCCCTTCGTTTCAATTCGCTATCTCACAAGGCAGAGAATGGGGTTAAATCAACTTATACTTGCTGGAGATCAAGGATATAGTCGCACAATGGTAGCATGGAAACGCCGCGGCGCTCCTTCGTCCGCTCGGCTTCTGCTCCATATTCAATAATGCGCAATCCAGCCTCAAACCCCAGCTTGATTGGCTCGTGATAGGCCACCAGGAAATACGTTCCGTACTTATCTTCCATATAATCTCTTCCAAACATCTTCGGATACAGGGTGTTCCCGTGAACAACATTTAGCGTGAATGAGAGAATGCTGCCAGAGCGAACCGCAGCGATAACGCTGGTCTTATCTGGAAACTCCCGGGCCATGTACGCCAGGAACATGGTCAAGCGCTCGGCTGAAAAATCGACGCCGTATTTCTGGAACACATTGGCCCCAAGCTGTCCCAGCCATGTCAGATCCAAATCGCCAACGGCAGCCCTGATTACGCTAACGCCGTGTGCCTGTGCAGATCGTTCTTCTCGGCGAAAACTCTGCCTGACGGAGCGTTTTAGAGACGCACAGTAGTTTTCCCATGTGCCGTGCTGTGCCAGGTCCACGATACCCATTGGACTGGACTCCACACGACAGATGGCCAGAGAGGTCGGAAACAACTCTTCATTGGCCGGACAGCGTGGGAAAAGCAGAGCGGTGCAACCGAACTCAACTCGCAGGCGACGGACTAACCCTTGAATGACATCTACCCATGCGGGTTTGGCACATCCTACCCCTACCCGGAAAGGGCGCCCATTTCCGAATAGCGAAGCGCACATAGCTACCGGAGCCGTCCATGTCTTGCCGGCTTTGGCGAGAATGCGGGCTGGGTCCCACCGCGGGTAGTCACAGGGTTCGGAGAAGAGGACAATCGGGAAAAGTGCGGCTGGAATGCAGTCTGAGTACACACCGACGTAGAGGCTCCTGTTTCCCAGCTTGTGCTGCGAGTCACGCAGCCAGGGTTTGCTGCGATACAGCGAACCAAATCCACTATCTGCCATCTCCCAAAACGCTTCAGGCACGTCATCCACGGAACCGTACAGCTCATACCTGTACACGTTGAGCAGCTCCCTTACCTGCGACGTAGAAGGATAGGCCCAGGAGAAGCACAAGGATCGCAGCACTGGCCAAGAAGGTGTGAGCCGGTGCCTGAACAACAAGTAGACTCCAGCAAGCGAGGCCCACCAGGTGGCCGTAGATCTCAGCGATCCTCAAGTCAGTCGTTACATGTCGGCCAGGAGCGAGGACAAGAGATGGAATCATGTACACGGTTCCGCTTCCAAGCCCCGTCAGAAGCCAGAACAGGACGGTGAGGTATTCTTTGCTCGGGAAGAGGTAGAGGCCGGCAAGGGCACCCAAGGATAAGAGGTGACCCAGGATAAACCACTTCCAGCTCGGTCGAAGGAAGCGTTCATAGGCGTTGTAAGCGACCCAGCCAACATAGAAAATAGCGCCGTATAGGGCTAAGGGTATGCTTGAGTCGGCAGCCAGGATCAGAGGGATGGAATACGCATAAGCGAAGTAGTGGCAGTGGTGTAGAAACATGGCGTAATACACGGGGAGGTTGTGACGGACCAGCACCGTCCTATATACCCACGGGTTCGGCTTGACAGCATCCGAATCTTTACGGACCAAAAGTACCAGTCCTAGCAACAGGATCACGAGGACTGCTGTTGCGTACACCATTGTATTGGTAAACGGGGCTAACACAAAGCCGATGGCCCGGGACCATACTTTGACGCGACGATCAAGGCTGAAGAAAAACGTGTCGCGAACCTTCATGGCACTTAGTGCAAACAAAAAGTATGCGCCGTAATGAATGGGGCCAGTGGATAGCAAGAGCACGAAGGAACTGCCTGAAAGAAGCGATAACCATACCGGGAACCAGCCGCCGCCGATTTTTTCGTGTGCTGCCTCGCCCAGTTTGACGGCAAACAGGCCGATGAGTACGTGGGTAAGACTGCCGGAGCCCGCCAGGAACTGGAGCACGACCCGGAGTTGAACATAGAAGAAGAGAGCCGTGCAGAGCGCGTACAGCAGGACCCGCAGAATTCGCCCGAACCGCGTCAAGGGGACTGAATCCTTCGATGCCTCAGGGGTAGCCATTGATCTCCCTCCTTCGCCTTGCGCCGCAAGTAGCCTATAACTCGCGAGGTGAATAACGCGAGCGCTACGGTGTACCCGCATCCTATGAAGGTCCACAGGTGTCCGGCGCTGCTGCCAAACCACGGCCACGCGTACAGTGCCATGGGAAGCATGATGGTAAAGATCGCAATGTTTAGGGTCAGCACTGACCACCTTTGGCCGCTTGCACGCAGGAATCCAGATAGGACGATCTGCCCAAAGTTTGCAAGCTGAAAAAGACAAGCAATGAGCAGGGCGATGGTGTTCTCTGAGATGACTGATAGACTCATGTTGGAAAAGGCTAGGCGGAGCAAGGGCTTGTGGAACAGAACCTCTAGCCCGAGTATTGTCCCACCTAAGATCACAGCACTGAGCATGGCCATGCCTATGACACGAAGTTGATCGACCACCCGCTCTATCCGACTCACTGTGCGAGTCAGAACAAGTTCTGCTCCATAAGCTGCAAGGTAGGCAGGACCCACAGATCTTGATATGAACACGTAACCGGTTACTACTTCAGTAGAGAAGCGGCTGATAGCACCAAACAGGAGCATGAACCCAACGAAGACGCCGGCCCGATCAACTGCGAAGGGTAATGCGCGCCGTAGAAAGGTGAGAAGCGAGGCACTAGTATGGGGAAGCGAGTTTGATTCTTTGAGGAGCCTAAGAGCCGGAAGTAGGCACAGGAGACCCTGAAGTGCGAAGGAGCAGGTTGCGGAGGTAACTGCGGCCAAGTACTTCGGCACAGGTAGCCAGTTGGTAAACACCAGGAGGGAGGTCACGAGGTTTTGAAATATAGATCCGCCAAAAGTGATGTAAGTTACCCAGTCTTCTCGGTCCTTCGCGTAGAGGATTCCCTGCATGCATGCCCGGAGTGCATAAAAGAAAGCCTGTAGGCTTATGAGCAAACCGTAGTAATGCAAGTCATACGTGACTTCGTGTTTCCCAACCACTTTCGGAAACCATAGGAAGAAGAAACCACTGAATAGGAGAACACACAATAGGCTGGCTCGCAGTAACATGGACAGGTGCTGACGCGTAATAGTCCCCCGAGACATATCCTGAACGATGACGAGACGGAGGCCGTCCAGGAAGGCTCCGAACACCGCAAATGTGGATGAGGCGCTCCCCACCAATACGATTACGCCTGACCCGAGGGCACTGATAATGAAGAACTCGATCAAATTGAAGATGCTGTGGCTGGCGAACGTGATTGAAACTGGCACGCAGGCCCGAAAGAAACGGGTGAAAGTCATATCCGCCACCCTTCATGCGCTCACTCGTCTGGCCTCTGAGGATAGGCCCCGAGGGTAGCGCTCGCATCCGCTGCCCTACACCAGCACTGCAGGTCTACACCACACCGACCTGTGAGTAGAGTGGGTCTGCCGGATCAAAGATGCGGTCGGCAGGGTCGGGACAGTTGCTATGTATGAAGCTGAAGATTTTGCAATGACCGAAGTTGTCGTTTCCGCGCTTGAAGTACGTTTGCACCTTTGGCGAATCCAGGATAGCGCCCAGCGGTGTGGTAGCGAGATTCCCAAGCACCCAGGATTCGTGCAGGGGCTTGCTATGAGCATTAAACGCCCAAGGAGAGGCAAGCAGCGTGCCGTCGGCCATTAGGCCGAAGGACTCTGCCACCATGTCACAGGGATTCTCGGTGAGGTTCCCGGAGTCGAGGTATTTCAAGGCACATTGAAGTTTGACCCTAGGGCTCCCATAGCGGAGTTCCATCTCACGCAAGACTTCGATCGCTTCCTGATACTGCTTGACAGTAGGGATATCGGATGCTACCAGGATCCCCCTTCCCACCGGGAATAGCCTCATCAACAGCAGGGTTTGCACTCCGGCCTCTTGGAGATCTTGGTAGAGATGCCGAAGGATAGCGGGGCTGCAGTTGTGGGTTGACAACGGGCATTCGCCTCGTACGATCACGCCGGCCCGAGCAAACTTCGCTGCAGCGCGCAGATTTCCATTCGCGTAACCAGCGGGTCGGTGCTCGTTTCCGGCCATGGAGACATTATCGTAAGTGAAGTT
This sequence comes from Clostridia bacterium, assembly GCA_036676195.1. GTDB lineage: Bacteria > Bacillota > Sulfobacillia > Symbiobacteriales > ZC4RG38 > JAKFDK01. The sequence goes on from JAKFDK010000059.1 coordinate 43,363, forward strand.
CAGCTCACCAATCAGAGGTATGATCTCCTCAGGGTTGCACCGAGCGAGCCCGGCGCCAGTTGCGGTTAGCGTCACCTGCTGTCTGCCGAACCGATGAGAGGCTTCACGCATGATGAGCATGGTCTCCTTGGTGGACAGCGGATCTCCCCCGGAAAAGTCGATCTTCACTCGAAAGCCCGCCAAGTGGTCCAAAACACGCAGCTTGCCCTGAAGGTTCAGTTCGGCTCCGTTATTCTGGAGCCATGCTGACGCCTGATCGTAGACCGACCCCGCGCCGGTTTGATAACTAATTTGGTTCACCTCGGTCAGCGCAGCCCGGCGAATCGCGACGTTCTGGCCTTTCCGAGAGACGTGGACTGCGTCGACACAGCAGTTGGCACAGTCCCACATACATACCCGCGTGATGCTCCATATCAGGTCAATCTTGCGCGTGGGCGCTGATTCCATTGCTGTCATATAAAGCCCTCCAAGGGAAGATATGGGCTAGTTGTTCGCGTTTGGGATGCCGGGTGTAGGGCATCACCTTACCAGTTGGTAGGGGCCGCATTATTACACTCGGCTCACGGCTGTTAGTGCTTCAATCAGGGCGCCAACGGTCATCGATGCCTGTCGTACTGTGAGACTGTCAAACCCATCTGGTTCGACAAGCTGACTGGGCTCGGGAAGGGGACAGGTATTCAGAACAGAGTGCCGGCCAGAAAAGCGATGCAAGAAATACGGGGATAACTCGCCAAGGCATTGGATGACCCATTCTCTGACCACTCCATCGAGCGCTTTCTCCATTAGGTCCGGACGCCCTGCGAGCGGTTGCGCGACCCTCTTTACCCTATCAATCAAGACGGAGAGCAGTTTGAGATCCTGTTTATGAGCCTTGGGGGTCAGGAGACTCAAGATCACGGTCGGCAGAAGAACGAAGAATACGGGATCGATCTCGGGAAACCGTGCAATTACAGTGTTGCAGATCTTCCTGGCGCTGCGGACCGTTGCTTTGGAGGACAAATAGCCTCCCTTCTTCGGTGGATACCCGGCCATCCCTACGCCGCCCCAGTGTAAATGTGGGTTAAACGGTTGAGTCATAAGTGTTCGGTTGATTTTGCACTTCGGGTAATGGGTGCACAAGAACGCCGAGAACAATCTGGCGATGAGATTGGAAACCTTCGGCACGTGAGAGGGCAGTTCTCTGACGTTTGAGAAGAACGTCTCCGGCTCGGTAGCGGCCAGGAAGGGTAACATGGCGGCCTCAACCAGGGCGGTCGTGTTTGGATAGGAAGCCATTCCCATGCGGTACCCTCGGCCGTCGTATTCAACGGGGCATCGGTACATTGTTCCGTCTAGACCTACGAGATGACTCAGTATGTCCTGAAAGGCGCTGTACTGGTTGCTTTGTTGGCGGGCGTCCTCGATGAGGCCACCAAGCAGATCCCGGACAAGAGGTTCGTTGCCGCGGACTACGGATGCCTCTAACCTGAATTCAAACCCAGGTAACAGCTGCATTCGTTTCCAGTGGACCAAGCTCAGCGGGACAAGTTCCCCATCCACACGCGTCTGGACAAACGGGGTGAATAAGGGATGTTCACGGGGACGTTCGGCGAAACTGGTGCCGTCCCAGGTGAACAAAGAAAGCTCTGTCCGGTGACCATTCTCGATGATCGAACCCGGCAGGTAAACGCAGTCACCTCTTTGTAGCGTGACGTCTTCGGTTTGAGTGAAGCAATAGAGTAGGGGGTATCCCAGAGCGCCCTGGATACATGCGGTGTTATAATCCATCATCCCAGCCCGGCCTGCAGCGATGTCGGTCCAGTTGCCCAGGTGGCCCGTTCGAGGCGGCACTAGCCACGGATGGCTGCGAATGATGGTGAATAGTTTATGAATGGGGAGATCGAGATTTCCCAGGTGAGCCCACTCAAACCCGCTCTTTCGCTGATACAAGTTCTCAACCAAGCTGTCGAGTGACTTTGGGCCTGCGGGTGTGCTCAGTGCACCTAAGTGTGTAAGCAGCGCGATTGGTGTGGTGGGTACCCCATCATTGATCATGCTGTCCTGGCCCTTGACAGGCCCGTTTCAAGAAGTGGGGGCAGAGCGTTACGATCTATTTTGCCATTGGAGTTGAGGGGCATAGTTTCCAGGTGGTAGATCTGCCGGGGCACCATGTAGGCAGGAAGCGTGTCGCGAAGTCTCCCCTCCAAAGCAGTCATATCGATGTTGCAGCCAGAGACAAAGGCGACAAGCCCTTGAGCGTTTCCGTCTTCAATCGGCCACCCCAAAGCTACAGCTTGCATGACGTTGGGCTCTTGATGCAGAGCGACTTCGACCTCATTCAGTTCGACCCTGTAACCACGCACCTTGACCTGGAAATCAACGCGTCCGAGGTAGGCATAGTTCCCACTCTCAAGAAGACGTACGCGATCTCCGGTCCGATAATAGAGCACTTGTTGACCACCAGGCTCCGTACAGGTAAACAAGCGCTGCGCTGTCTTTTCGCTATCGCGCCAGTACCCGGGAAAGGTCTGCGGTCCACCTACAACAAGCTCGCCAGCCTCGCCGGGTAGCACGGGCTCCAGGGTCTCACTGACAACAAGGTGCCGAAGTCCGTCATGGACCTGACCGATGGGGACGACACCATTCACGCACTCTGGAGGTGAGAGGACTGGGTCCCACCGGTAGACGGCACAGGCAATGGTGAGTTCGGTGGGGCCGTACAGGTTCTCCAGAACGGAGTGCGGTGCGGCTGCCTGCCAGGCTTCCGCTGTACGCTTTGGCAGGGCTTCCCCGCAGAACAGGCTCCAGCGTAACGTCGGTAGGCTGCCAGGCGTAAGGAGGTTTCGTTTCTGTAACAACACCGCAGCAGACGGCACAGAGAACCATACCGTGATCCCTTGCTCTTGCAAGGAGCGGAATGGCGCCAGCATCTGAACGGGAGGGATGAGGCAGACGCATGCTCCGCTGCCCCATGCCATGAACAGGTCAAAGAGAGAGAGATCAAACGTCAAGTCGAATGTCTGGGATAACCGATCTTCCGGGGTGAATGCGTAGCGGCGTTGGTTCATAGCCAGGAAGTGAGTAACATTAGCGTGCGTGATAGGCACGCCCTTCGGTTGACCTGTACTCCCTGACGTGAAGAGAATGTAAGCAACTGAGTCCCTGGGAACGGCAGGCAGGACTGACAAGGGGAGCGCATGATTCACGTCTGACCGATCCAGAATACGTAACCCAGGAAGTGCGCCCTTCGGGACGTCAGCGTCGGGTTGGATCACGACGGGTAAGTTTGGCAAGCCATAAATGATGTCGCGAACCCGTGGCAACAAAGCCTCTTCTACGAAGATTGCGTCCAGAGCAGCCAATTCCATCATGCTCCGCGTCCGGGTCATTGGGAAAGAAGGGTTGAGGGGCACGAAGGCTGCACCGGTGAACAGGCTGGCCAAAATGCTTATGTAAGCAACCTCACCGCGGTGGGCGAAGATACCCACCCGCTGCGGCGTACCGCTGGCTGCGTTACAGAGACAGGACGCCCACCGCCGGGCCTTGTCCTCGAGTTCGGCATAGGTACACTGCCGATTGCCTACGGATAGGGCGATCGCGTCTGGAAAGAGCGCGGCACTCTTCAAGAATCCCGAATGCAGCCAGCCCTTTTCAACCATGGAGGATGCGAACATCATGACTCACTCCTCTCACTGCCAAGGTCGGCTGCATTTCCAGGCCAACGTCCCGTCTCTCGCTCCGTGGCGGGACTATACGAAGCGCCGACCTCCCCGACATAGTGCAAAAGCGGCCGAATCAGGATGTTGTTCTCAAGTTGCTCCAGCACGTGAGCGACCCAACCAGCCACCCGGCTGACGACGAACACCGGTACCGACAGGTCGTGTGGTATGCCTAGTAGATGATAGACAAGACCTGCGTAGAGATCGACATTCGCGTGAATCCCGTGCCGGGAATAAGCCTGCATCTCCCGGACGACAGTCTCCAGGATTTCGTACCATTTGGGGTCACCCAATTCAGCACTAAGTTCCTTGGCTGCTTCTCGAAAGTACCGTACACGCGGATCTTCGACCCTGTAGACCCGGTGCCCAAACCCCATGATGGGGTGTTTTCGTATCAGGCGGTGTCTTACATAGTCAGCCGCTCTATGCGGCTCGCCGATGTCCTCGATCATCTGGATCACGTTCTCTACAGCCCCGCCATGTAAGGGGCCGGAGAATGTAGCAACTGCGGCAGTGATTGCCGCATGAATATCGGCGCAAGTTCCTGCTGCAATCCTGGCCGCAAAAGTAGAAGCATTAGACCCATGTTCCGCATGCAAAATTAGATCCTTATCGATGAGCCTGGCCGCACGTGCGGAGGGTACGACTCGTTGGAGCATGTATAGGAAATTCGCAGCGTGAGTTAATGACTCGTGAGGAGCCACCGGTATTTGGCTACTACCGAGTGCATGGTGCATGGCCACAGCCGTCGGGACCTGGGCCATGAGCCGAAGCCCTTTACGCCGGGTTGCTTCTGGCGAGTTATCCATTCTCTCTGGGTCAAACGTACCGAGGGCCGATATAACGGTTCGGAGCGCATCCATCGGGTGTGCTGCGCGCATGGCTAGGATGATCTCTGTAACAGGGCCCGGGATACAGCGGGCATCCCTGAGGTCATGCTCAAGTGCCCTTAATTCTGCGGTTGTAGGTAGCTTTCCGTGAATAAGGAGGTAAGCGGTTTCCTCAAAGGTTGAGCACTGGGCCAGGTCATGGATCGAGTAGCCCCGGTAAAGAAGAGTGCCAGTCTGTCCTTCGATGAGTGAGATGTGGGTACGGTCGAAAATGATGCCTTCAAGGCCGCGGTGCACCTGCGCCTGAGATATCTCCCGCCGCGTACCGTGCCTCAGGCGGGGTACCAGGGCAGCATGTCCGTCCTGAGACGTCCCTTGCGCCATGGGGAGGGAAACTGCACGACAACGGTCGGAGGGGTACTCCAGGTAGCCGAGGGACTGTATGAACGCCTTAATCTTGGGGAAGGAGGTCAGCTCCAGAGTCAGGTCAGGATCGATTTTAAGATTATAGGTTTCCTCGATGGTGACCATGAGTGCCGCATGCTGCAATGAGTCCCATTGAGGCAGCGACTGGTACTCGAGCTCATCGTTTACCCAACTGATCGGGATATCCAGTGTTGCGGCGATGAGTTGTTCAATAGGCTCAGCCAAATTACCACTCCTGACTTCGAGGCTCAAATGAGACAACCCAGGTACGAAAGTACCATAAACTACTTAAATTGGTTGCATGGAAATGATATCAGATAATCCCAGGCCGTGAGTCTGGTCCATGCCAGTTCTGCCAAAGCATCATCTTCAGGGCAAGACGCCGAGCTGCGGGACAGTTTTTCGCTCCAACCGGAAACTGTCGGGTGGTTACGAGAAGGAGCACTCGTTTGCTTGCTTGTTTCCATTTATTGGGTATAATGGAGACGCGAGTCCGGCCTATATTTCCCGGATTCTTAAACGTTTGCGCCTACACGGAATCGTCAAGTGTATATCCGGTGCCCGGAAGTATTATCTGACCAAGTTGGGAAAAGCGGTCATTACCCTCGATTTGAAAACCAAGGAGATGTTCATAGTTCCAGCTTTGGCTCAGGCGTGACCCCTATTCCTCTTCGCCGAGGGGGGAAGGTTGGGAGATTTTGCCTCCCCTTCTGTCCAGCGCCATTTTAGCACCAGCCCGGACGATTTGACAATACGTAGCAAGCACCTTTTTCAAACTTTTCTGGCTCAACAATTTGTGCCATCCGTTGCCTTTGGCACAAAATGTTGAGCCAGGACCTGCAAGCTGTTGTGGTCGGGAGAATTTGTAGCGTGTTCGCCTGAGTAGAGGGATGTTTTCTGGGTATAAATGGCAGGAAAAAGTGAGGGCCTGCCTCGAAGGTGTAGTGTACCACCACCCACACCGAAGGAGGCATGCCCTCTGAGCACCGTGATGGCGCCCGTAGTACCAAAGTTACCATCTTTTAGGTGGGAAAGCAAGGCCCTGGTAGACTGGACGGAGGCCGTGGTGCGCCAGGCAAAGGAAGCTGCCCGGCTCGCGCTCCAGCAGGCGCTGCATGAGGCCGCGGAAGAAGTGGTTTTCCGCCAGGTGGGCCGCCGCAAGGGTGAACCCCGGTTTCGCATGGTAGTGAGCACTGCTCCACACCCTTGTCCCCGCTGTGGCTCCCGCCTCACCTCGTCTTTTCAGCGCAAGGGCACCTATTCCCGCCGCTTGCTGACCCTGGCCGGTGAGGTGGAACTTCGCTTGCCCCGCGTACTCTGCGACTGCAAGTCAAATGTACCTTTGGACTTCCCGTTCCTACAGCGCAAAAGCCGGGTCTGGATGGACATCCGCAGCCGGGTACTGGAACTGTTCGCGATGCGGGTGGGGTACCGGGATATTGCCGGGCATCTGGAGCGTGAGACTGGCTTTCCTCTGGGCCGCTGTGCGCTGCGCCAGATTCTCGGTGAGTTGAGCGCAGTGCCAGGCCCGGTGGTCTGGTGGCACCCGGACGAGCCGGTACCGGAGGAGATCCAGCTCGACGGTGTCTGGATAAAAGTCAAGGGCAAGCTCCAGATCCTGCTCCTGGCCTTGGATACCACATACGGCAGGCGCAGCCGCCTGTTGGGCTGGAATCTGGGCGCCAGTGAGAGTGAAGAGGAGTACTACGCCCTTACCAGCCAACTGCGCGAAGCTGGGATCACGACTGAGGCCGGGCTGCGTGCCGCCGTCTCTGACGGCGCCGCCGGTATCCACGCTGCGCTCCTCAATACCTGGCCGTCTGTCCACCACCAGCACTGCCATTGGCATATCTTGCAGCGGGTGCGCACCAAGATCGCCCATCCTGATCACGAACAGGCCATGCTCAAGGACATTCGAAACGTGCTGCAGGCCAAGAACGGGGCCGATGGCATGGCTCAGGCCAAGCAGTGTATCGCAAGCTGGGCGGAGAAGGAGCCGGAAGCCACCGTTGCTTTCCGCCGGCTGATCCGGCATGCATTTACTTTCCTGAAGCTGCCCCGGACCGTGGTTTCCCGGGCCTCCGGTAAGGTGGAACGGATGGCCAGGGAGTTCCGCCGCAAGTACCGGCAGATGGAGTGCTTCCGCAGTCCCCGTTATGTGGCGCCCACTGTTCTGGCCTGGGCGGTGCGTCAAACCGCTGCCGGTAATCCACATTGGCCCCGCAAGCTTCTGTCCAAAGCACTGACTGCCAGGACCTTACTCAAGGGCATTAACCCCACGCGGGTTGTGCCTCTGCGCCGCTGGCCCAAGAAGCCTAAGCGCCCCGGCGGTTCCGTGCCAGGCGAGAAGCACGGCCGCCGCTTCGGACCCAAGCCTACGTACAAGCCGCCGTTCCCGCGCTGGGTCTGATGTGCCGACAGTCGGCCGTCGAACCGTTGTTAGCTGTCCGCCGGGCGGAGCTGGCCCTGTCAAGGGCCCCACTGCCGGCGCGGCCCACGGCCCTTGACAGGGACTGCGGAGCCTGGCACAATTCACGGTTCGGTTCGACGGCATCCCGCGTTGGCTTTCGTTCTCTCCGTCCCAGCTGTGCTGGTCACCCGAAACTGTTCAACCGTCAACTTTACATTCTTCGAGGACCTTTGCCCCTGTCTATACCCACGTGGCCGCCCTCTATCTTCGCCTGTGTTCTGGTAGGAATTTCAAGTTCAAAGTAAGTAATCATGAGTTAGAACCCAAGAAGTGGAAGAGTAACACGGAGGTGTCCACGTTGGACCTGGGGGACCACCTGCGTACGCTGGAAGGGATGATGCAGCTTCGCAAGTGGCCTGTGGCCCTGGAGGTTGCTGAGGAAATTCTGCCCCGCCCCGACCTGGGGAGGGAGGAACGAGCGGGAGTACTGCGGAGCCTGTGCGAATGTCGCACCCGCACCGGTGACCCAGGCAGCGGCATTCAGCCTGGGCATGATGCCGTGTTCCTGGCTCGGGATACCCAACAGTGGGACCTCCTGGGCGATGCCCTGTTCTGGCTGGCGGACTGTTACTACTCGAAGGGGTTGTACAAGGAGGCTGCACGCCAGTATCAGGAGTTCCTGACACATCTGGACCATTACCGTTCGGCAAGCGAGCACGAGTGTGTTTGCCGGTACAACTTGGCCGTATCTCTGAGGGGGCAGGAACTATATTCAGAAGCGGCCGAGGTTTTGGATGATCTGCTCGCCCGGGCGGCAGGCAAGGTGTCGGCCGAGGATTACAGCCGCTACCGCCATACACTCATCCACTATTATCTGAAGACAGAACAAACGGAGCCTGTGCCGGCACTGCTGATCGCCTGCGAGGATTACTGCTCCGCTCACCCTGAAGATATCCTGGCCGCCGTGAATCTGACGAACGACCGAGCACACTACGCCTATGTACGAAAAGACTACGCAACGGCGAGCAAACTCGCCAAGGAATCAGCCGAACGAGACGATGCCCCACATGAGTTGCGAGCAGAAGCCTACCTCCATCTCCAGCAGATCGCACTGGATCTTGACATGCCCCAGCATGCCTTTGCTATGGGCGTTCTGGCGCAGCAACAGGCTGACCTGGCCCGCCGGGAGGACTTGCGCCGTGAAGCCATTGCGGGTTGCGAGCAAGCCCAGCTCCTGGATCCCCGTGCCGTCCAGGAATTCATGAAAACGATCGTTAATGGGGAGGGGGGGTGCCCAAATGAAGCGGTGGTTGGCAGGTGTCCTGCTGGTAGCCGGTCTAACCATTCTGATCGGAAGCACAGCTCTCGCAGGCGATAATGGAATTATTCGCCCGTCCTATAGCACCAGCAGTTTCAGAATCAAGTGCTGAGAGATGCCCAGCAGGTCGCGGCGGTCTACGGATAGCTGCATTGGGTAAAGCGACCAAGAAGGTCGGCCGTCAATTGGCCGACCTTCTTGGTCGCGCACTTCGGTAGGTAGGAACTGGGGCCGGCGGCTACCTGCTCGGTTGGGCTTGAATCGAAATCGGCAGGGTCCACGCATCGGAACGAATGCTGGATTCATGTGGGAACCACCCGAACTCTACCCAGGCCCGAGGGACTCCGGCCTTTTCAGAGAGGAACTGGGTGAGGCGCTTCACCGATGCTTCGCTGATGTCTGTGCTGGACTGTGGGGCAAGCAGGAGCCTGGTCTCACGCGCCGGCACCCCGGTTTCTGCGGCAAGACGTTCGGGCGCGTATTCGGGGTACTGCTTGGCCAGGAAGCGACAGGCGATTCCCAGGCGCTGGCACTGGTGTAGGAGCAGATACTGTCCACGCTGCGTGAGATCACAGGAACGAATCATGAGTTCAAAATCTCCCCCCGGGTCCCGAAGCAGCTTCTGCGCAGGTACACTCAGCGCACTGGCAATCTTGGTGATGACCGCCGTGTAGTCCGGCGGTGTTTCTCCATCCTCAATACGCTGGATCTTTCGCCGGCTCACTCCTGACCGGTCTTCCAGGTCCCGCTGGCTGATCCCCTGAGACTCGCGGAGTTCCCTGACACGTTCCCCTGGTGTCATGATACCCTCCGACTCCCGTTTTTCCCCATTGTACCCAAGTGGAGCCATCCTGAAAAGAGGGAAATACCACGTTGCACCAGTTTACCCAGCAGGTGAAAAGCGTTCGGTGCCAAAACACCCCTTGCCAAAATCAGGAAGGGCCACTACTCTATTTCCATCAAGTGGCAAATGTTTGGGCCATGATAGTATCTCGGCCCAACCGCCTGAGCCACAAGGATGCATCGGCTCAAACCGATGAAGGGTTGGGACCCGATCTGCTGTCTCTCCCCGCTCCCCTGAGCCCACTCTACCTGCCCCGCGCGGAGGTGCACCATGAACGGCTGCAAGGCCCGCTACCCTCAACCCCAGTGCGGATCACTGTACCTGCTGGAACGAAGGGTACGCCGGAACAGTGCTGCGGAGATGCCAGATGGGATTACTCTCCCCGTTGTCACCAGCCGAGCCGCTTCTGATTGGCGGAATCTGATGGCACCTGGCGCAGACCGCCGGACGGCCGAACTGGACATCAAGCGGCACTGGCTACGGAGAGACTGCTCCTTTCTCGGTATCGGTCGCAACGGGTACTTCCTGTTCGAGTTCCGCCACGTTCTCATGGTGGTCAGGTGGCAACTTGGTGCCCCAGTTATCACCGGGATCAAGCAAAAGAGGCGGCCGACCTGGCATTCGGGTCGTCGCTCGCGACGACACAAACCCAATCCAGTTGCTTAGGCCGCAAGAGGAGGGAGAGGGTACCTGATGGACCACAGGTACAGTCAACTGGCTCGGCTGGCGATTCGGCACTCCCTGCGCATGCAGCCCGGAGAACGGGTGCTGATCAGCACCGGCCCGGAAGGCGCCCGGTTCGCCGAGGTCATCGGACAGGAGATCATCGTGGCCGGCGGGCACCCCGTATTGCGGTTGGTCTCCCGACGGATGACGGCGGCTCGCTTGACCCTTGGAAATGACGACCAGGTAGACTTCGTGCATCCGGCTGAACTGGCCATGGCCGACTGTGACTGCCACATTCACATTGACGCCCCTACCGGGCTCCAACTGCCCGTGGCCAGACCGGAGGCGGTGGTACGCAGAAGCCTGGCAACAGCTCAGATTAGGGGACGTTTGGACGCCATGCGCTGGGCAGTGGTGTTGCAACCTACCGACCACCTGGCGGGGCAACTTGGCCTGAGCTTCGCCGCTTGCGAGGACCTGATCTTCCGATCGACCATCGGTGTGGACTGGCGGGAACTGGCAGAGCGGGCGACAGCGGTCAAGGAAATGTTCGACTCCGGCAGCGAGGTCAGGATCATGGCCAGGGGAACAGACCTGCGCTTCAGTCTGGCCGGTCGCCGGGGAATAGTGGGGGCGGGGAACTGCAACCTGCCGGACGGGGAGACCTACTACGCTCCCGTGACCGAAAGTGTCGAGGGAATGGTCAGCTTCCCGGACCCGCAGTTTGGGGCGGGTGGAATCATCTCCGGCATTCGGCTGGTTTTCCGGTGCGGCGAGGTCGTGGATGCAACGGCCCGGGAGGGGCTGGACCGCCTGCAGGTGCTACTCGTTACCGATGACGGCGCCAGGCGGATCGGTGAGTTCGGCATTGGCCTGAATCCGCTGCTGGACCGGATGACCGGCAACATCCTCCTTGACGAAAAGATCGACGGCACCGTTCACCTGGCCCTGGGCCAGTCCTACCCCGAAGCCGGGGGGACCAACCGGTCGGCTGTGCACTGGGACATGGTTCTTGACCTGCGCAAGGGCGGAGAGGTCTGGCTGGACGGGCGCCTGGTCTGCCGAAACGGGGTCTGGATCAACGGGTCGGCCCGGCCGGTGAAGATTCTGGTGGTAAACCAGTAAACGGTCGTTGTGGAGGGGGAGGTACACGTGGGAGAACGGGCCTTGAGCGGGGCCAGGCAGGAACTGCAGCACTGGCGAGCCCTGTTGAGTGCCGGGGAAATACAGAAGGTGATAACCGGGGTACGCGACTTGCTGGGCCACAACACACCCCTGGTCATCAAGGTGGAAGCTGAGACCTTACTGGCCGTTGCCTATGCAAAGGCGAGCGAGATCGGCCAGGCGATGGAGTTGATCGGCGAGACCCAGAGGCTGATAAGTAACACCCATCAACCCCAGTTGGTGCACATGGTCCAGGATGCAATCCGGCAGATCAGGCTGGCCGCCATGAGGGCAATTCCCGGCGACAGCAAGCGCCCGAGCAGCCGACGTGGCGAGGTGACGGCCAAGCCCGCTACACTGGCCCCCCTGCGCCGGTCCATCAAAACAGCCGGGCTGCCTCTGGAAACCAGGGCGGGGATACAACTGGAGGCCATCCTGAAACACACGGGGGATCAGGTGAGGGACATCCGGACGGGTAGAGGCTTGACCCAGCGGGGGCTGTCCTCACGGCTCGGTACGCCCCCATCACAGATCAGTCATCTGGAAAACGGCAGCACAATGCCCTCACTGAGCTTCCTGGTCCGTGTTGCAACACAACTGGGCGCTCAGATCACCATCACCCTGAACGCTGCACCCTCCGATGAGCCATCAGAGGCTCTGTTGACGGCAGCGCCCCTGATGAAGAGGTGATTAGAAGATGGGGGGCCGTAAACCCCTGGTGTTCAATGGGCAGCGGAGACTGGCCCGGTTGAAAATTCTGCAGGAGCAGGACCGGAACAAACGGGTGATTCGTGGTGTGGAAGATCTGCTGACCCACCGTGGGTTACCGTACAACGTGAGGGTGGATGCCAGAAAGTTACTGGCGAAAGCCTATGAGGCTCTCCGAGAAGGCGTGGCAAAGAACATTCTGGAGCGGACACAGGTTCTGGAAGAGTCCTTGCGGGATGGATCACCGCCTACCTTTAACGTGACCCACCACAGGATCAGCCTTGCCCTGAAGGGTGCTCCCTCTGACACCGGGCCAATCTCTCATATCGGTGGCGAGACACCAGGGGCTCGTACAGCCATTCCAACCAGTTACACTACCCAACCCACAGCAGCAAGGTCTTCAACAGTGGACATCTGGGAAGCCGCTGCCATCCTGGGGTGTCAGAGAAAGTATCTGGCGCAGTGGCACAAGTACCGCCTGCCCGCTCCCGTCGGCTATTCAGCAACCAGTCTGTTATGGTGCCGTGCCGATCTTATCAGAGCGCTGAAGCAGGCCCACACCGTCGACAGCATTGGGCTTCAACTACGGCGGTTGCGTGAGTACAGAAACGTCACCCAGGAGGCGCTTGCGGAACGGGCTGGTATTTCAGCCCACCACATCTGGCACGTCGAGAATGGGAAGCGCCGAATGACTCTGAAAACGCTGGAACGCCTGGCGCAGCAGTTGGGCGCCAGGGTGAGCATCAGCTTGATCATTAGCCCACCGGTACACGGACCGGCGGGGTAAGTGGCCGGCCAGGGATCGGACAGACTGGCAGTTTCGTGAGTCCACCATAAACGGAGGGGATCGCAATGACTCGTGAGTTGTGGTCAGAGGCCGATCTGTACGCGATCACCGGCCCCACGGATATTCGCCGGCGACCCGCCAAAAATGGTGGACCCCTTACGCCGGTGGCCTGCCTGCACCAGATCCGTCTGGAGACCACGCACCTGCTGGAGATCTACGCCGGAGCCGCTGATTTCGACCGGATGCACATGGCCCTGCGCCTGCAGGCCCTGGGCCAGGAGATGGCAGAGGTGGCGGCTATTCTGGAGTAGTCTATGGCTGAGATCTAACACAATCTGGGCAGCCGTGCAGGTGCCGGCTGCCTCACCGGAACCAGGAGCCTGGGGTCGGGCAGTAAGTCACAGAAGGGGGCATTCTGCCGTGGATCTGGCACATCTGCGGATGCTTGAGGCCCGTGGTCTGTTGCTCCAGGCCCTCGAATTGGGCGAGATCATGGCCTGTGACCACCAGGCCAGCCTGACCGAACGCATGGAGGCCAGCCTGATCTGCGCCAGTTGCGCAGTCCGCCGCGGTGACTACTGCCGGGGCCACGAGTTTGCCATGCAGGCAGAGGCCCTGGCCGCCGAGGCCGGGAACCAGGAAGGAATTGCCCTGGCGAAGTCTTTTGCCGGCTCAGCCTGCGTGTTATCCGGCCAGGCTGCAGAAGCCGAAGAAGCCCTGCTGCGTTTTCTGGCGGTGGCGGCCGACTTCCCCGAACTCCGTTGTCAACGGGGCCATGCGCTTCATGGTCTGGCCAGGAGCTATGAGCTTCAGCGCCGGCATGAGACGGCCATCAGCCTGTACCGCCAGGCTGCTGACGACTTTGAAAGGCAGGGGATGGTGGCAAAGGCGATTGATGTGCACCAGGGCGCTGCCTGGTTGCTTCTCAGGATGGGGAATCCCACTGATGCGGCTGATCACCTGTGCATGGCCCATTGGATGGGTGGTGACGCAGACCGAGAACAGCGTGCGCGACAGCAGGCTCTGGACGCCTATCACTTCCATCTCCTCGGGGAGCAGAATCAGGCGGTTGACCTGGCCCACGCCATCCTGACACACGACCCGGATGACGCCTTGCCCTGGCCCAGAACACTGGCAGCCTATCTGGCCACGGCGGTTGCCCTGGAATTTGGGCGGCCGGACATCGCCGGCGCCATGCTGAGTGTGGCACTGGCACATGTTCACAGGACCCAGGACCCGAACCTGATGAACATGGTGGGGGAGTTGCGGGGCGCGCTGAAGGTGTGAGTACAAGCCCTCGCTTACGGGGCTGTGTACCAGGGAAGCGGGGAGGCACAGAGTTTACAAGTTACGTTTCCTGTTTGGAATAGGCTCGTTTACTATCTGCGAATGCTGGTCAATGACCCGTAGGATGGCCTATGGTGCGCTCTGGGTTCTAAGGACCTGGAAGCGTACTCCGAGGGAGATATTGGCCCTTGTCCTCGCCCACACGAAACAAGCGCAAGTGACACTGGATCCGATCAAGGGAAAAGGCTTCGGCAGCTCCTTTACCCTCGACGAGTTTTATCGCACTGGCGATCATTTGATGGTCGCCGACGTGTTGGGTCAGTTGTTGCAAGAGGCCAGGGAAGATGAGACAGACGTCACCTGGTACGAGTTGCACGAGTGGTGGCAACAGTATAAAGAAGTGTTCGAAGAATACCTGATTGTCAAGGATGACGAGTCTATTCGGCACGGCTGACCACTCTCCTTCTTCTTAACAGGAACAGCAATTAATTTCATCCTTTCCATTAGGCATTCGCCCCGTATGGGCCATGTACAGGGATCTCACGTAGCAACGCATAGGTGTCCTGGCAGGTGGCGAAAAGGTGGCGATTGGATGCTTAATCGTGTAAAATACTGGGTTTTCAGGCATCGGTACCCACTCTGGGTCCGTATCATAATGTTCTTGCTCGGCACAGCCTTATACTGGCTGGTACTCCGCCGCCTATTGCCCCATTAGCAGGCCCGGCCGACTGCGGAAGGGGAAATATCGCTAATCCCCACCAATGGTGGTTGAACTTCCTGTTGGCTCCTGCAGGAGTGGATATCTATCATCCGGTTGACTCATAGGAGGGACTAATGTCGGGTAATAGCGGTAGGAGGGCCTAGGGATCTCCAGGGGGGAGGTGCAGCTACAGGTGGGCCGAGTTGGCTTGCAAATGCATGGTGCCAATCGGGGGTGGAAATCGGTCATACGCCCAACTTTGTTGCCCTGAGCACGGTCTTCAGGCGGTGACAAGAATCATGCTCGAACAGCCGGACAGACCACCTAATGACGCAGGCCAGAGCGAAAGGCCGGCACACTTCACAAGATGATGCACAGACATTGTGGAAGCAGGGACAGCGCCGGAATCATTTGGTGGAACTTTAGACTTAGTGACAACGAAAATGGAAACGTTTCCAGCACAAGTTTGGGCAGCGGCCGAAACGAGGGGTGGTTACGAATTCCTAGACATGGACGCGCTTCTCTCCCGGGAAATACGCGGCTGAGCGTGTGGTGGTTCTCGTGACAGAAGCTCGCAATTCCGCCCTGTACGGGCACTTCAGGCTGACTTCCACCAGCCCCCCAAATCATTGACAGTAATTGGGATAAACTATATGTTTTGTCTTATACTGGATAGAATTGACGAATAAGTCAGCGGGGGGTGGGACAGTGCGGCCACTCACCAGGCGGCGGGTTCTGTTCGGGGCCGGGGCAGTGCTGATTCTGACCGGCGTGTCCTTCCTGGCGCACCATTGGCAGTCCACCTTTCCCACCGTACCGGCCCTGCGCGTGACCCGAGATCTGCCCACCGGCGTCCCCGTTCCGCCCGAAGAGGTCACGGTGGTGCAAGTGCCGGCCGGGTCTGTGCCGGAGGGTGCCCTCACCCGGGCCGAGCAGGCCGGCGGCAAGTGGACCCGCATGCCCGTGCTGGCCGGCGAGTTCCTGACGGCCCGGCGCCTGGGGGACAGGCCTCCGGATCCGGCGACTGACATCGGCAACGGAACCGGGCTGCTGTCCGTCCCCGTCAATCCGGCCCATGTGCTCGGCGGCAACCTGCGGCCGGGGGATACGGTGACCATCTACGCCGTCCCGCGGCCGGAACGGGAAGGGGCCGCCGCCCGTGCGGTGGCGGCAGCGGAGCGGGTGACGGTGGTGGAGATCCGCAACGCCTCCGCAGCGCCCACGCAGGCAGGCCGGGAAAGCGGGGGCATGGGCGGGCTCAATTCCACGACCGGGCAGGTACCGGCCTGGGTGGTGGTGCGGGTGACCGCTGCCGAAGCGCAGCGGCTCATGGAAGCGGTGGAGAGCAAGGCGGCTGTGTACTTCTTCCTGATAGCCAGGGGGGCGGCGTCATGAGCGGCAGGCTGCTGGCCTTCTGGGCGCCCTGCTCCGGCAGCGGGGTGACCACGCTCTGTGCCCGGGTCGGGGCGGCGCTGGCCCGGGTGGCGCCCGTTGCAGCCGTGGACCTGAACCTGTTTGAACCTACCCTGGCAATGGCCATGGATGCGGTGCGCCAGACACCGGCACCCACTTACCTGGATGCCCTGTTGCCCCTGCTGCGCGGCCGCCGCCTGGACAACCTGCACGAGCACGCCCTGGCGGTGCCGGGGCACGAAGGCTATGCCGTAATTCCCGGTCCTCTGCACCCGCTGACGGCTCTGCAGGTGACCGAAGCCGATATTCAGGTCCTGCTGGATCTGCTGCTGGCCCGGTATCCCCTGGTGGTGGCCGACCTTGGCCCGACCCTGGATTCTGTGGCGACCTGGCCGGTACTGGAACGGGCCGACACCGTGGTCTGGGTGGTGGGCGGCCATTACCCGGCCCGCTACCATACCCGGCGCTATCGGCCGCTTTGCGGGCAGCTCGGCCTGACCGAGGAGCGGGTTCATTTCGTACTGAACCGCACACGGCCCGTGAGCAGCGGTCAGGTGGAGGATGAACTTGATTTTCACCCGGCGGTCACGATTCCCCACGCCGGAACC
The DNA here is from genome assembly GCA_036676195.1 of Clostridia bacterium. Taxonomy (GTDB): domain Bacteria; phylum Bacillota; class Sulfobacillia; order Symbiobacteriales; family ZC4RG38; genus JAKFDK01. The sequence goes on from JAKFDK010000059.1 coordinate 60,222, forward strand.
CTGCGCGACCTGGAGGAAACCGGGCGCCTGACCCTGCCCGGCACAGCCTTCGCCGGGGCGGTGGCGCAACTGGCGGCGCTCCTGGCGCCGGAAGCCGGGGGGCGGCAGACCGGCACCGCCCGCCGCCGCTGGTTCAGGGGCGGGGGAAAGGGGGCTGCCCATGCCCAGCGTTGATGTACTGGGGCGCCTGCACGGCGTCCGCCCCGGTGGTGTCCGCCTCGGCGGCGAGCGGGAGGCAGGACCGCCGGGCACTGCCAGCCCTGGCCCTGATCCACAGCCAACGGAGTCTGGGGCGGCGGCACGATCCCACACCTGGGAGAACCCGGCCCTGAAGCAGGCCACGGCTTTTGTGCAGGACTGCCTGCGACGGGACTGTGCCGACCTGCTCCGCAGCAGCGTGCTGTCCCAGGAAGCCCGGGTGGAACTGCGCCTGCGCATCCGGCAGATCCTCGCCGAAAACCCCGCGCTGGCTCAAGCGCAGACCGGTCTTGATGAACTGGTGGATCAGGTCTACGACTACGTGGCTGGCCTGGGGCCGCTGCAGCCGCTGGTGGACCGGCCGGAGATCAGCGAGATCATGGTCAACCGCTGGGACGATGTCTGGATCGAGCAGGACGGACGGCTGGTGCGGGAACCGGCGGTCCGGTTCCGGGACGACCTGCACGTGTTTTACGTCACCCAGCGGGTGCTCGGCCCCATCGGCGTACCCTTCAGCGCTGCCACGCCCCTGGCATCGGGCCGCCTGCCCGGCAATATCCGGGTGGCCGCCGCCATGCCGCCCGCCGGTCCCCACTGCACGCTGAACATCCGCAAGCCCGCCCTGCCGGTCATCTGCAGTGAGGACTACGTCCGCCGCGGCACCGCCGCCCCCCAGATGCTGGCCCTGCTCCAGGCCGCTGCCCGCGGCCGGGCCAACCTGCTGATTGCCGGCCCCACCGGCACCGGCAAGAGCACCCTGCTCCGCTACTGCGGCCAGTACTTCCCGGCCAGCGCCCGCATCCTGGTCATGGAACAGGTGGCCGAGCTGGGGCTGGAGCGCTACCACCCGCATGTGGTGTCCTTCGAGTGCCAGCCCGAGCGCCCCGGCCTGGAAGACACCTACGGCATGGAAGATCTGCTGATTCACGCCCTGCACCGGCGGCCGGATTACATCGTGGTCGGCGAGATCAGGGGGCCGGAGAGCCTGCAGTTGCTCATGGCCATGGCCACCGGCCACCCCGGCGCCGCCACGGTTCATGCCGAAAGCCCGCAGCGGCTGTTTGACCGCATCGCCCTGGCCATACTGCAATGCCGGCTGCAGGTCAGCCTGGACCAGCTACTGCGCTACCTGGCCGAGGCAGTGCACCTGGTGGCCTATATCGAGCGCATGACCGACGGTTCCCGCAAGATTACCCACCTGGCGGAGATCACCGGCTTTAAAGACGGCAACCCGGTGCTGCATCCACTCTGGCAGTTCGAACCGGATGAGGTGACCGAAGCGCGTGTAACCGGCCGCTTTATGCAGGTGGGGCAGATGACCGACAGCCTGGCCGCACGGCTGCGGCGGTGGGGGGTGGACCTGAGTGGCCTGGATACTGCTGACCGGGGGCGCCCTGCTGATCTGGTGGGCGCTGGCAGGGACCCTTGCAGCGGAATCCCTGCCGCCCGCCCGCCCGGCCACGATTGAAACCGCTCCGGAACAGCCGGGGGCGCTGACCCAACTCACCCTGGCTCTGCCCGGTGCGCTGCTGCTGGGCGCCCTGGTCTGGCCCTTCCAGAATGGGGTGGCCCTGGCGGTGGCCGGGGCGGTGGGAGCCGTTCTTCCCCGGTTGTGGCGGCAGCGGCGCCGGCGCCTGCAGCGGCTGCGCATCAACGCCGCCATGGGCCAGGCCCTGCTGCACCTCTCCACCGTCGCCCACACCTACCGGGTTCCCTACCAGGCCCTGTCCGCCGCCGTGGAGGCCTTCCCCACCGTCATCCGGGAGGAGTACCGGCGGGCACTGCAGGCCCAGGAAGCCAACATTCCCCTGCCGGAAGCGCTGCGCCAGGCCGCCCGGCGGTTGGGCGACAACTTTTACGCCCACCAGTTGGCCGAACTGGCGGATGTGAGCATCCGCACCGG
>JAKFDK010000060.1:0-1841 GCA_036676195.1 Clostridia bacterium
GGGAGGGGATTTGAACCCCTGACCTTCGGGTTATGAGCCCGACGAGCTACCGGGCTGCTCCACCCCGCGATATGAAAGATAAAGGGACACTGGTGGACCGCATAGGACTCGAACCTATAACCGCCCGATTAAAAGTCGGATGCTCTGCCAATTGAGCTAGCGGTCCAGTTGAGCCGGCGGTTCAGTTAAAGCTGGCATTGGTGGCCCAGGGCGGAGTCGAACCGCCGACACGCGGATTTTCAGTCCGCTGCTCTACCAGCTGAGCTACCGGGCCATGCTGCCCGGCTGATCACCGGGCTTATGATCATAACAAGTATCCTCAACTATGGCAACTGGTATGATATGGACAATCTAATCTAATTGCCGGCAAGCGTTAGCGGACAGTTACCGCAGTCTGGACGGACTGCCCGCCGCATGTGATAGTTACTGGCCAGATGCCCGGCGCTGTCGCCATTCCTACTGTCCACGACCAGGACACTTCCCCCTTACCACTGGCCTGCACCGGCCCAAGGCCTTCAGACTTACTGGGACCACTCTTATATACGACGGTAATCGAGCAGCGTATACCAGGTGCAGTTCGCGCCACCACCATGGCTGTGTCACCGCGGTGAACCGTCCCCGGCTCACGAGCGAGCGTCAGGCCGGGTGACTGTGTATCCGGGACGTGATTAGCCTCCTGTGCCGGTGATGTCTGCCGGCGGTCCAACTTGGCCGCCTGCTGCCCATCTTGATAATCCGGGAGCATCCATAGACCCCGGCCGGCCGCACGCGCTTCCTGCTGGCAAGCCCGGAGCAGGTCCGCGTGTTCCGGATTATCTGCAAAGGTATAGACCTGAGCGTAGCCCTGCTGGACCAGAAGGCCGTTCACGAAGCGCCCGTCAGACAGCCATAGCCAGGCCAGGGTACGCCCGTATTTGTCGCGTGGAGTCTGGCCTGGCTGAATCATGACCGACTGCCCCTCCAGAAGCTGTCTGGCATTGGCAGACGCTTCCTTTCCATACGCCTGTACGGGGCGCCGGGGGTCTACCGATTCAGGCGTGTTGATCCCGATTAACCGTACCTTCGTCTTATCGCTGAGTTCCAGTGTATCCCCGTCTACGGTTCGGGCCACCGTGGCGCGACGGGCCGTCGACGGCGGCTCGGGCGCATCTTGCAGACAACTGGCCTGGCTTGCATCTGGCTTGATTGGCGTATTACCGGCACGGCGGGGTGAAGCAGCAATCGGGCTGGAGAGGGTCGCCGTCTGCAGCGATGGCTCCGGTGCCCTGGCACACCCGGCCAATAACCAGGCACTCACCAGAACCCAACCGATTGCCTTAAATGGTTTGTTCACGTCATATCCCCTATCTGAAGCGTAAAGGAGAGGGGGTGGCTCCCCCTCTCTGGCAGTGCGCAACGTTAAGCGAGGCGATCCAGACCCATACCGATCAACAGCAGCACCACCAGGGCCACCACCTCGACGGCGGCGCGCTGAGTCACGCTCAGGGCGTCCTTTTCTCGGTCCCGCCCCCGCCAGACGGCCAGGAACGGCCCCACCGTCAAGATGCTGAAAAAATAGGTGATCAGAAAAGGTACCTGCAGCGCCAGCCGCAACAACAGGCCGGCAGCGGAGGTCCAGCCCAGGCTCAGAGCAATGATCATCAGTGTCTCGCGCAGGACAGGGGTCAACTCGTCACACTCCTATGTCCGGCACCAATGCTACGGTCCCCTCATTCCCTGGTGGGGAAGGAAGGAGGCCCTTGCATGCCCGGTGTATCCCGGCCCATCATCCTGTATCCTTCGCTCCTGCCCTACCCGCCTTTTCCGGTTCCCCAGCCGGCGGCACCGCCCAGCCCGGCCGC
>JAKFDK010000061.1:0-62330 GCA_036676195.1 Clostridia bacterium
CGAAAGTCATAATGATATCGGGAAACGCCAGCCAGAAGGTCAGATCCTGCAGCCACTCCGGAGCATTGGCAATCCATAACACAGGAATGACCGCAACAAACACGGCCGGGAGCGTAATGATCAGCCCCTGCCACCACACCGCCCGAAAGCAACGCAAATAGGCCTGAACCAGTTTGTGAGCCAGAAACAGCCCCACCAGCAAGCCCAGATAATGCGCAAAGGACTCCACGCCAATCCCTCCCTGTCAGCCATTCATCTCCATGTTGGTTACTGCGGCCGAACCGCCGCCGGGAGCGACGGCTGTCGATGATGCAACACCCGGCGCTCCCCGGTTACCATGCCGGTGAAAGGGGCGGGATTTTGCTCAGGAATGGGCTACTTTCGCTGGCTTCTGCTCCAAGTACACGCGCACGAAAGCCAGAATGACATTGAGAATGCACAACCAGAAAGAAAGATGCCCAAGCCACATTGGGACATTGTCGAAAAAATGAAGGGGAACTTTCCCCACAAACATGCCCGGAAGCAGGATGATCAGCCCCTGCCACCACACCGCCCGAAAGCGGCGCAAATAGGCCTGAACCAGTTTGTGGGCCACGAGCAGGCTCACCAACCAGACCAGATACTGCGCAAAGGACTCCACACCAACCCCTCCCTGTCAGCCATTCATCTCCACATTGCCGACCGCCTGGCTTTTCCGCACGCGGTCATACGCCAGCCTTACAGCCCAGGCGCAGAATCCCAGGCTCAACTTGCTGATCCAGCGGTTAGACCCCGTCACAGCAATTGGCAGCATAAACCCGAGGAACACCGCTGGCACGCCAATCAGCCAGCCCTGCCACCATACGGCCCGAAACCGGCGCAGATAGGCTTCAGTCATCCTGCCTGCCAAATAAGCGCCCAGCGCTGCCGCCAGCAACTGCCCCAGAATCAACACAGGTACGCCCCCCTTGCTTCCAACCAACAGGAAGTGAGTTCAACCCACCTGGGCCTGTCCGCTCGCCTGAACTGGCACCTCGGGGATCCCGAAAATCTGCATGAAGACCGGTCGCAACCGGCTGCGCACACGCACATCGATCCGGTTCGGGTGGTCGGCCGGATACGCAATCTCCACCACCAGGGGGCCGGTGAAGTTGGCCTGCGCAAATGCTTCCGCCCTTTGCCGGACCCGGTCGGGAACAAAGCGAATTTCGCCGGTAGCACGCCAGGCTTCCAGATCAATGGCCGTCACGCCGGCCAGGGCAGCCGCGTCGGCCGCAGACGTGAGCTGATTCAGGGTCAGCGCATACAGCCCGGTGTCCACCACCAGACCAAGCACCCCCATGATCAGCGGAACTGATACCACCAGCAGCGTCAGACTCGACCCCGCCTCATCCAGCCAGGCGCCCCTGAATCGGCGCATACTGACCTCCTCCCCGTTCCGCCCCCTGTTTCCCCGCCATCAGTCCTGGACTCATTCAACCCTATACACACCCGAGTGCACGACCCGCAGGCCCCCGGTTTGAGCAGCCTCAGAAGCCCCCCAGTCGGCCATAAACGGAACCAGGAGCCGGAACCGGTAGGCCACCGTCACCCGGATAGCGTCTTCGCCCGCCACCGTCTCGTGGGTCACCTCGACCGCTTCCAGATCCCGCCTGTCCAGGCCGGACGCAATCACCACCTCGGCATAACCCCTGGCCCTGTCCGTCGGCGTCAGCCCCCTGGCTCCGGTAGGGTCATCGGTATACGCGCTGGCCCCCACCCGGGCGCCCTGGGCGGCCGCCAGTTGCACCAGGATGTGGGTGTAAAGCAGCATTCCGAAATAGACCATACCGAACAGACATAGCAGCATCAGCGGGAGGGTAAAGGCCGTCTCGGCCAGTACCCCCCCGGCCTCGGCCGGTCTAGGTGCCGCCAAGCCTTGTGTACAGGTCGCGGAACACCTTGGCAATCTGCGTCCCCAGGGGGCTGAGCGCAGCCGCCGCCACGATAATGACCAGCACGATCCAGATTCCGTACTCACCCAATACCGAACCACGTTCACTCCTCCAGGACTTTGTCAGCATCCGCCATACCTGCCTCACGAACCCATCACTCCCCGGAAAAAGAGTTGGTACAGGGACAGCCCCACCGGACCCAACAGGAACAGGGCAATGGCCGGAAACGCCAGGAACATCAAGACAAAAAACAGATCCTGGGCCATCTCCTGGCCCTTTTCCTGTACCTGCTGCTGCCGCAGTTTCCACATTTCCTGTGACTGGCTGCGCACCGCCTCACTCACACCGCCGGCGCCCTTCTCCATTGCCTGACTCAGCACCGAAACGAACAGAGTGAACTCCTGCACACCACAGCGATCAGCCGCCGCCCGCAAAGCATCCTGAATCGGTGTTCCCAGGGCGGCCTGGCGGAGCGCCGGGCGTAACACCTCCACCAGCACCCCCTGCCGGCGCAGAGTGACTTCCTGTAAGGCTGGCACCAGGTTCAGTCCGGCGTCAATCAATACGCCCAGAGTGGTCAGCACCGCAGGCAACTCCCGGCACACGGCCTGCTGATGCCGCCGCACCTGTTGGCGCAGCCAGTGGGCCGGCAATGCTGCACCCACGCCGCCACCCGCCACGGTCAGAACCAGGCGGAACGGAGCCGGATCGACCAGGTAAAGGGCCATCAGGATCCCAAAGAGGCCCAGAGGCGTGACTGCCCATAAACACAGAAACTGTTCGGGGGTAATCAGGTCGTCCAGGCCGGCCCAGGCCAACTGACGGGCCAGCAAGTCCGGCCCCTTCCGCCACTCCTGGCGCCAGCGCCGGACAGCCGCCTCTACCCCGGAAGGAATCAACCGTACCCACAGCAGTGACCGCCGAACTCCCTGGCGCCGGGGCTGCACCGAACCAGCACGGCGCAGCGCCATTCCAGCCTCGGCCTCCCAGGGCGCCACCGCCCGGGCGGTTTTGGCGAACCCGACGCACAGAACGGCCACCCCGGCACAAACAGCAATCAGAACCGCCATGATGCCTCACTCCCGGCCCTAAAGCGGGGTTTCCAGGATCTTACGGACTGCCAGAAAGGCCAGAACATTGCAGATCAGTCCGACTAAAAGCAGCGTCTGGCCGCCGCCGGTGGTAAACAGGGGTGCGATATAATGCGGCGCAACCAGCCAGAGCAAGACCAGAATCACAGTGGGCGCGGCCGTGAGCAGGTTAGCCTCAGACCGCTTTTCGGCGGTCATGGCCCGAATTTGCGCCTGGGCGACGATCTTCCAGCTAATGGCCTCACCAACCGTGGCCATGACCTCGGCCAAATTACCGCCGCGGGTTTTTACTGCCAGCGTCGCGGCCGTGAAGTCGGAAATCTCCTCTAGCCGGACCCGGCGCTCCCAGTCCGTCAGCACTGTCTCAGTCGGTACGCCCAACCGCAGTTGCTGCACCAGTTCCTCAAACTCAGCGACGATGGGCTCAGCAGAGCCGGCGGGGAAAATGCGTTTCAAGTCCAGAAGCGCCCGCTCCATGGCCATTGGCAACGAGGCGCCGGCCCGCAGCGAGTAAGCGATTGAAGTGAGAGCTTCCTTGAACTGCAGCGCCAGGGTTTCCCGGCGCTTTTGCTCCAACTGCCGAATCCGCAAATACGCCGCCATCATGCCCAGGCCACCGATGACCATGGCCGCCAGGGGGTTGTGCAACAGGCGAAAGGCCACTACAGCCAGAAGCACGCTGCCTGCCGTTACCGGCAACACCACCTGCCAGAGTCCCAGGCGCAGCCCGGCCCGCCGCAAGCCACCCTCGACGCGGGCCAACAGAATCGGCACCGGCAGCCCGGACGGCGGCGACAGGCTACGGACCAAACCCGACATCCGGGGGTCATGGGAACCAGACCCACGGCGACCCAACACAAGAATTAACGCCAACAGGCTGACCGCGATCAGAAGCGGCACCATGGTCACCTCCCCTGCGGGACCAACCTGGCCAACAGGCCATCCGTAGAACCTCCGGTGCGCACGATCTTTTGCCACCTGCGCAGGTGCAAACCGGTGTGCACCAGATGAGGCGGCGCCAGCGCTCCTGTCACCTCGGTAGTAAAAAGGTCCTCCACCGCCACCTGCTCCGGGGTTTGGCCGGCAATTTGCGCGATCTGCGCCACCCGCCGGGTGCCGCTGGCTGTACGCCCGAGCTGAATAATCAGATCAATGGCGCCCACAATCTGGTTACGAATCGCACTGACGGGCAGATCGAGGCCGGCCATCAGCACCATGGTTTCCAAACGACTGATCAAGTCCTGGGCGGAATTGGCGTGTGCAGTGGTCAAAGAACCGTCGTGACCCGTGTTCATGGCCTGAAGCATGTCCAGGGCCTCGCCCCCGCGTACCTCGCCGACGATAATCCGATCAGGCCGCATGCGCAAGGCGGCACGCACCAACTGACGGATCGTGATTTCACCGCGGCCCTCCACGTTCGGCGGCCGGCTCTCCAGCCGGACCAGGTTTTCAGATCCCCACAGGCGTAACTCGGCAGCATCCTCCACCGTGACCAGCCGCTGGTCTGCTGGAATGGCCATGCTCAGGGCATTCAGAAAGGTGGTTTTGCCCGTACCGGTGCCGCCGGAGATGATGATGTTAAACCTGGCGGCAACCAGCCTGCCCAGGAGTTCCGCCACCTCTGCCGGCAAGGTGCCAAAGTGAACCAGGTCGGCCAGGGGATACGGCCGGTCGGGGAACCGCCGGATCGTCAGGGTTGTGCCGCTGAGGGCTACCGGGTGCAGAACCACACCCACCCGCGCCCCATCCGGTAAGCGGGCATCCACAATGGGCTCACTGTCGTCAACCTTTTTATTAATCGGCGCCACAATTTTGTCGATCACATACCGTAATTCTTGTTCATCCACAAACCGGATCGGGCGACCCTTGCCGTCTGTTGCCCGTGTGATCCGACTGCCTTGTTCCACAAACACACGGGACGGCCCGTTCACCATAATTTCGGTTATACCTGGCTGCTGCAGTAATTCTTCCAGCGGGCCAAGACCAAACATGGAGCACATCAGGCGCTCAAACAGCTCGGCCTTGTCCTCAGAGGACAGCATGAGGTGGGAAAAGCCTGATTCGCTTTCTTCATCCAGGTAACGCCGCGCCTCCTCTTCAAGTTCACGGCGAAAACCCGCCCGTTCCAGGTCTGCTGCGGTGCGACCATGCACCACCCGACCACGCACAACCCGCAAAAGTTCCTGCACACCCGGCGCTTCCACACAGGACCGCCCCGGCCCAATCACCAGGTATTCCTTCAGCCGCTGCTCCAGGTCCACGGGCCGCCCTCCTATCCCTTGACTGTCGGGAGTTCCAGCCACGAGTAAATCTTGCTGAAGCGCTGAGCCAGGTGCTTGAGGGCCATGCCAAAACGCGAATAGTCGTGCGCCAACTCGTGGCCAACGACCTTTCCCCAGGGACCGGCAACCTCCGGAATCTGGGCAATCACCGGGTAGCCCACGGCCGCTTCCAACTCGGTCACGTCCAGACTCCGGGAACTCCGATTGATGGCCAGGTGCAGCTTTCCACCCGGGTTCAGGTTTCTCAGCAGATCCCGCATCGACAGCAACGCCCAGGCGGCGGCCAGCTCAGGTGTTATGACCAGAAGGACCATATCGGCCATTTTTAAGGCCACCGCCAAACGCTCGGAAATTTCATTCGAAGTATCCACCACGATGATGTCATACGGCTCACCGCACAGGGTCTGCAGCAGCCGCTCGGTACCTTCCAGGCTGAACTTGGCCATTTTCAGCGGTGGTGCGGCCAGCAGAAGGTCCAGTCGGTGATCCCCAACCGGAAATGACACCATGCTCTCCCGCAGCAGTTCTGGCAGAGTAGGCCGCGACAACTGGTCAGGCAGTTGCTCCAACGGTGCAATCAGGGCCTGCAGACCAGTCTCCCGTTGCAGCAGGCCAAACGCTGGCGCCACCGCACCGTACATGGCCAGATCCAGCAGCAATGTGCGCCGGCCCCCGGCCGCGTACTGTGCGGCCAGCGAACAGGCCAGCAAGGTCTTACCCACCCCACCTTTAGGGGAGTGTACGGTGATGGTCAGCGGGTAACGGCGGGCAGCCGCGGCCGCCGCACGGGAAGTCGCTGTCATTCTTCTTCCTACCTTCCCACCAGAGCCAAATCTACCTTGCCAGTCCGCTTGGCCAGAGCCACCCGTTCGGCATCCGCCGGCGTCACCAGGAGGACCACGGTCCGATAACTGCCGCGGTCGCCACCGCCCAGGCCGGTCTGGTCCCGGATGGTGTCGAAGACCTCAACCTCGGTCAAGATCGTTTTGGAAATGGCCTCCTCACCTGTGGTTCCGGTATAAATCACATGTACCCGGTCACCCTTGCGCAAAGCGAACCCAACGGCGCTCTCGGCCTCTACGGGGACGGCAATCGCCACCCGGTCCGCCGGAACCAGGTAGGCCGGGGGAATCACCTCGCCCCAGACTTGCTGTGCTGCCTCTTTTGAGAGTAGAAAAACGTCAGGGTCAAGGGTAAGCACTGTTCCCTGGCGGATAGGCCGCTTGGGCACCCGGCCCACCACCTGGGTTGGCGATACAATCGCATCAGGAGTCAGAACCTGCTGCTCCCGCCGCCCAACAGTCAGGGTGGTGAGCATGTTCTCGCCAATGGTGATCCCGGCCGGAATGTCCACTGCCGCCACCACTACAGTGGCCGTTTCCCGCAGGCCGGTCAGGAACCGATAGGTGAGCAAGGCCGTCACCAGGGCAAGCGCTAACACCAGGACGTTCCGCACACGATCAGACATCTGGTCACAGCTCCATTCATTGGCGCTGCATAAACAGTTTACAGTTGTACAGACAGGTTATACCATTCTTTACAGCGTGATGATTTACCTTTTTCCCACGCTCGCTCATTCTCGACATTTATTTACATTAGCGCCGATTTTGCATACGATTTGCACAAAAACTGTCGGTCCTCAGGGCAATTCAGTCGATTGAATAGTTGTAATGTCCGGTATATACTACTTTCGTTCGGCGGAAACGCGGTCTGGCAACCTCAGGTCTCCTCACCGCTGCGTTATCAGTCACGGAAGAGAGTTGGGCCATGACACTTCTCCTCAGCAACGACGACGTGCAACAGGTTCTGACCATGCCCGTCTGCCTGGACGCACTGGAACACACCTTTCGCGACTTTGCCACAGGCCGGGCTGTAAACCGCCCGCGCTCACACTCCTATACCCAAACGGGTCCGGGCCGCTTTTACCTGTTCAAGTCCATGGACGGCGGGCTGCCCCGTTATGGCGTGCATGCCCTCCGGCTCAGCTCCGACATTACCCACGAGCAGGTGGAAAACGGCCGCCACGTGCGCAGGAAGCTGCCCGTGGCGCCAGGCGGCAAGTGGCTGGGGCTGGTGCTTCTGTTCAGCCTGGAAACCACTGAACTGCTGGCCATCATTCAGGACGGCTTCCTGCAACGCATGCGGGTGGGGGCAACCAGCGGCCTGGCGGCCAAGTATCTGTCCCGGCCACAGAGCCGGGTGGCCGGGATGTTCGGCACCGGCTGGCAGGCGGGGGCCCAGCTCATGGCGCTGTGTGCGGTGCGCACCCTGGACCTGATCAAGGTTTACAGCCCCCGCTCCGAAGGGCGCCAGGCTTTTGCCGCGCAGTGGACGGACAAGCTGGGCGTACCGGTGCAGGCGGTCGATGAGCCGCGGACGGTGGTGGACGGGTCAGACATCGTGGTCTGCGCCACCAATGCCCTGGAGCCGGTCCTGGCCGGCGACTGGCTGCAGCCGGGCCAGCATGTGAATTCCGTGCAGGGACACGAACTGGACTGGCGGACCCTGGAGCGCAGTGACCTGATCGTGGTCCGTTCCCGGGAAACGCCCAGCTTTTATGCCGTTGGTACCGAACAGCCGCGGGAAATGACCAACCGCAAGGAATTCCCGGCCGGCCTGCAGGCCAGGGTGCATGAACTGGGCGAGATCGTGGCGGAGCAGGTCAGGCGAACGACCCCGGAGCAAATCACCCTGTTCGGTGGCGGCGGCATGGGCGGCAGCGCCGGGCTGGGCATTCAGTTTGCAGCGGTGGGCGCCCGGGTGTATGAACTGGCCCGGCAGGCCGGACTCGGTCGGGAGCTTCCCACCGACTGGTTTTTGGAGACCCTCAAGCCCTGATACGGAGACCCGAGCGCAGAACCGAAAGGAGACAGACAGCCGTGAAACCGCACTTGCCGCTTCTGTTGGTCCTCGCTGCCGTTCTTTCCGCCTGTGGCCCTGCCCCAGCCTCTGGCCCTGCCCCCGAACCGGCCAAGCCCCAGCAGGCGGCGCCCGCCCCGGCCGCCGAACCGGCCAAGCCGGCCGCGCAACTGGCCACACCGCCAAAACCGGTGGACATGGCGGGCTACCGGGCCACCGATCAGGCCAAAAAGGTCCAGGCGCTGGCCCTTTACAACGGCCCTGACCGCACCCAGAAGCTGCTGGAAGGCGTCAAGGCCGGGAACGAGTCCAAGGTCACCATGTACACCTCCCTGACCGCCAGCCAGATCGAGATCGTCAAGCCCGCCTTCGAAAAGTACATGCAGGATCAGCATGGACTCAAGATTGAGCTAAGTATCTGGCGTGGTAACGGTGAGAACGTCACCCAGAAGGTCACCACCGAAGCCCAGGCCAACCGTCACGAGGTAGATCTGATCGAAAGTGACTCTGTGGAACTGGAAAAGGTCGGCCGCGGCGGCGTGAGCATTCCCTTCTGGTCTCCGGCTTTCAGCAATCTGCCGGAAGGCGCCCGCAGCTCCAAGTGGCTCTGGCACGGGGCCCGCATTAATTACTTTGTGATGGCCTACAACACAAAGCTGGTCAAGCCTGAAGAAGTGCCCAAGACCTGGAACGACCTGCTCAAGCCCAACCTGAAGGGCCGGATCTCCGTAGAAGCCGGCGACGTGGACTGGTTTTCCGCCCTGGTCAACGGCCCGCTGGGGGGCCGGGAGAAGGGGCTGGCGTTCTTCCAGCAACTCAAGCAGGAGCAGGGGCTGCAAAATCGCAAGGGCCATACCCTGCTGACCGAACTGGTCTCAGCCGGTGAAGTGCCGATGGCGCTGACGGTATACAGCCATGAAGCCGAGCGGCAGCGCAAGGGGGGCGCTCCCATTGAGTGGTTTACCGTCGACCCGGTGCCCGGGCGCCCCAACGGCATTGCCCTGGCGGCCAACAGCAAGAACCCCCATCTGGCCCTGATGTATATCGACTGGTACCTGGGTAAGCCAGGCCAGGATACCCTGCAGAAGTCCGGTTCTGTCCCCATTGACCCGAACGTTGTAACTGACCCGCCTCGGCTCACCAAGGGGTTCCAGCCGCTGTACATCAACCCGGAGTGGCTGGTGGACAACCTCAACGAGTGGCACAAGCTTTGGGATCAAACGGTCATCAAGGGCCAGTAATACGTGAAGGGGATGCCACAGATGTCGTCACCACGGGTCTGGGAACCATTCATTACCGACGTCGAGCGAACGCTCTACCGCGAATACAACCAGGAGAGCAAGTGGGGGCAGCGGCCGGCCGTGCTTGTGATCGACATTTATAACTGCACCCTGGGCGATCGGCCGGAACCGGTGCTGGAAGCGGTCAGGCGCTTTCCCAAGTCCACGGGTGAACGGGCCTGGCAGGCCCTGCCCCATGTTCAGCGCCTTCTGGCTGCTGCCCGCAGCCAGGGGGTACCGGTGATTTACACCACCAAGGATCCCCGGCCCGAATCCCGCACCCCGGTGTGGCGCTCCACCAAGCGCAAGACCGACACTACCGACTGGGGTTGGGAGTACGCCATTGCCGACGCCGTCAGGCCACAGCCGGGCGAACCGGTCATTTATAAGCCCCGCGCCAGCGGCTTTTTTGGTACACCGCTCAGCGCCATGCTGACGCAACTGCAGGTCGATACGGTGCTGGTGGTGGGGGAAAGCACCAGCGGGTGCGTCCGGGCCTCGGTGGTGGAATCCTTCTCCCACGGCTACACCACCGTGGTGGTGGAGGAAGGTGTCTGGGACCGCAGTTGGGTCGCCCACTGCATGAACCTGTTCGATATGCACCACAAGTATGCCGATGTGGTGAGTGCGGACAAGGTCCTGGCTTACCTGGAGCAGCTTCCGGCCCGGGATCGATAAAAGCCGCATCAGCATATATAAGACGCCCGGGGGTTGTCCCCCGGGCGTTTTCAGGCAGGTGATAAATCCTGCTTGAACTGAACGGTGATGCGGTACGGGTTAGTTCCCTCCAGGGTGGTCGGTGTTGTGTTGGCTGACACGACTGGAAGGAAAAACGTCGGAAAACGTGAAAAATATTTGCGAAGTATGATGCAGGAGGATGCTGCTACCTGCTTACGGGATTGACAGGCAAGTCGTCGCTTGCGTATAATGGCGTCATGAGTGACATCTTCGATGCACTCGCCGCACCGGCGAGAAGGGCGATTCTCGACGAGTTGCACGACAGGAACGGCCAGACGCTGTTCGAGCTGTGCACCCGACTGACGATGAAGCACGGGTTCGGGTTATCGCGCCAGGCCATCTCACAGCATCTCGACGTGCTCGAATCGGTTGGCCTGGTGACCTGCAGTCGGCAGGGCAGATACAAGTTCCACTACCTCGACACCAGACCGTTGAAAATCCTCATCGAACGCTGGTCAATCCCAGACTGAGAGGAGCAAAGCAATGAGAATCTATGTGGCGAACGTCTTCGTAGGGGACCAGGACAAGGCACTGAAGTTTTATACGGAAGTGCTCGGCTTCGTGAAAAAGACCGAGATCCCTCTGGGGGAACACCGTTGGCTGACTGTCGTGTCACCGCATGACCCCGACGGCACCGAGCTCCTGCTCGAGCCCGACGGTCACCCAGCCGTGGGGCCATTCAAAACGGCACTGATGGATGACGGCATCCCGTACACGTCGTTCGCCGTCGACAACGTGCATACGGAATACGAACGACTCCGGTCATTGGGAGTTCACTTCACCCAGGCGCCGGTCGAGATGGGATCGGTCACCATGGCCACTCTCGACGACACCTGCGGCAATCTCATCCAGATAGTTAGCCAGAAGTAAAGGAATCCATCGAGTCGGGGCCAAACAAGCGCATTCAGCGGACGCCGCAGAAGCGCCGTCGGCCAGGGCCGACCAGCGGCGGCAGGGTGATGAAAATAGAACGACCCCAGTTCAGGCACTTCCGGCCTGGCTGGGGTCGTTTGGTTTGGTGCCGGCGGCGTCCGGCATTTCGGCGCCAAAGAGCGCTGTCCGCCGCAGGCCGGCACAGCAGCGGCCACGCGAATTAGTCGACCTGCGCCATCAGGTTGGCGACAAACTCACGCATGGTCTGGTCGGCCTTGCGCCGCAGCAAAGGCTGGGCAAACTCACCCAGCTTGCCACCCAGCACCACCTCGGCCGCCACGCCAAGCTCACTCTGCCCCGGTGCCAGGGCTTTCAAGGTCAGTTCAAACGCACCGTAAACAGACCCGGCCCGCCCGTCGTTCAGGGAAACATCAGCCGTCAGCGACTGGCGCTGCGAGTCGTACTGCAGTTTCGCCCGGCCCCCCACCTGCAGGCGCACAGGGCCGATGCCGGTCGTCAGCCGCACCTCAAACTGGTCCGGTCCGGCCGGTTCCACCGCCGTACAGCCGGGCAGACAGCGAATCAGGCGGGCTCCGTCCAGCCAGGCCGGCCAGATCACCTCGGCCGCCCGGTCGCAGGGAATGGTATAACTAAACTTCACGGCTCCGGTGCCTCCCGTCGCAGAGTGAATCAGCGGGCACTACAGGGCCAGCCCCGCTTCCCGACCCAGGGCCAACAATGCCCGTTCGGTCCAGACCCGGCTCATCGCCTGCTTGTAAGCAGCAGTGCCGCGCAGGTCATCCCAGGGTTCCACCGCGCCCTCTACCAGGGTCGCGGCGGCCGCAATCCCCGCCGCTGTCAGGGGCCGGCCGGTCAGCGCTGCCTCGACCGCCCGCATGCGCAGGGGCGTGGCACCGACCCCGCCCAGCACCAGACCGGCCCGGCGACACCAGTTCCCCTCCAGCTCCAGGGCACAGGCCACCCCGACCGTGGCGTAGTCCTCCTTGCTGCGGGGCGTGAACTTCACGTAGGTCGTGTACAGCCCGGCCGGCGCCGGCGGCAGGTGGATCTCGGTCAGCAGTTCGTCCGGCTCCACCGCCGTCACCATCAGGTCGACATACAGATCATTCAGCGACACCTGCCGGATCCCCCGCTGGCTCTGCAGCGTAACGGTGGCGTCCAGCAGCATCAGCACCGGGGGCAGGTCCTGGGCCGGGTCGGCGTGTACCAGATTGCCACCGAGCGTGGCCATATTCCGCACCCGCACATTGCCGATCTGGGCGGCGGTGCGAGCCAGCACCGGATAAGCCGCCGCCACCTCCGGTGAACGGATCAGATCCGTCAGGGTACAGGTGGCGCCCAGGGTCAGCCCACCGTCGGGCCGGGCAGTAATCCCCCGCAGCTCGGCCAGCCGCCCCAGCCCAATCACCGCCGCCGGGGCGAGCAGATCCTGCTTCATCATCAAAACGGTGGAGGTTCCGCCGCCCAGCAGAATCGTGTCGGCCTCGGCCGTGGCCAGTCGCTGCAGCACCTCGTCCACCCGGGTAGGCGCGACATATTCAAATGCCTGCATCTTCGCCCTCAGCCTCCTCCCCCGCCGCCGCCCGAATCGCCCGCTGAATCGACTGGTAGCCGGTACAGCGGCAGAGATTTCCGGCCATCCAGTGCTGGATTTCCGCCGAGGAGGGGCGGGGGTTCTCCTGCAGCAGGGCCGTGGCCGATACCAGTTGGCCCGACGTGCAGATGCCGCACTGCATGCCTTCGTGGGCAATAAAGGCCTGCTGCAGCTCGCCCAGCTCCGCCTCCGGCCCGTCTGCTGCCCCCGGGCGCCCAGCCAGCCCCTCCACCGTACGGACCTGGCGCCCGTCGGCCAAAACGGCGGGCAGCAGGCAGGAACTGACCAGCCGGTCATCAAGCAGAACCGTACATGTCCCGCACACGCCCACGCCGCAACCTTCCTTGGTACCGGTCAGCCCCAGGGTTCCACGCAAAAAGTCCAACAGCAGAGTGTCAGTCCCTACCTCGGCCTGCACCGCCTGCCCGTTCACATCCAGGCTGATGGTCACCTTGCCCGTCATACCTCCGCCCCCTGTCTGCGGGCTTCCTGAAGCGCGAAATAAATCTTTTCGGCGGTTATGGGCAGGTTGGGAATGCGGACCCCCACGGCCGCCGCCACCGCATTGGCCAGCACCGCCGGGACCGGCACGTTGCTCATCTCGCCGATTCCCTTCACGTTGTAGAGCCCCACGCCGCGGCCGCCCTCCAGGTAAACCAGGCGAATCGGCGGCACATCGTGGGCCGAGGGCAGCTTGTAGTCACCCAGGTTGGCCGCCCCCACCTTGCCCTCGCTGATCGCCAGGTCTTCCAGCAGAGCCTCGCCCACCCCGTAGGCCACGCCGCCTTCAATCTGCACCCGGTGCGCACAGGGGTTAATAATCGCCCCCACATCGTGGACAGTCAGGATTTCACCAATGAAAAGCTGGCCTGTGTCCACATCCACCCCGACCTGGGCCATCTGCACGCAGAAGCCCAGGGCACCCTGCCCATGACCCCGGTCGCGGCCAGTCGCCGCCTGTGCGGCCAGTTCCTCGCCCCGTTCGGCGGCCCAGGCCGCCAACTCACCCAGGCCCAGGCGGCGCTGCCCGGAGGCGTCTCCCCAGCTTGGTCCCGGGTGCTGCACCACCGCCGCCGGGTCTAACCCCAACTGCGCCGCAGCCAGGGCACCGGCGCGCTGGCGGAACTGTTCGGCAGCCCGGGGGACCACTTCGGAAAGAGACGCTGTGACCCGGCTGCCGCCGACGCCGTCGTCGTTCGGAAGTGCGGCGGTTCCCACGTGGCGAATGGCAATTTGCCCCTGGGCCAGGCCAAGTTCCCGTGCCACCATGGTCCGTACCACCGTATGGACCCCGCCCCCCTGTTCAGGCTGCGGCACCTCTGCCACTATCCGCCCGGCGGTGTCGGCACAGAGCCGCAGGCTGCTGGCGCCCGCGTGCGTGGGCCGGCTGAACACCGCCACCCCGCGTCCCCAGCGCACCGATGATCCCTTGTCCTCCATATGTACAGGGCGATAGGCCCGCTCGGCCGCCACCAGCGTGTCGACACCCCGCGCCTCCGGCCAATGCTCCCCCAACGGGGTGGCGTCGCCAGTGCGCAGGAGATTGCGGTGCCGCAGTTCCAGCGGGTCCAGACCCAGGCCCCCGGCGATGATGTCCATCATGGACTCCACGGCAAAATTGGCCTGCACGGCGCCCGGAGCGCGCTTGTGCCCGCCCGGCACCTGGTTGGTGTATACACACGTACTCTCCACCCGCATCGCCGGAATCCGGTACCAGGAACCGGCCTCCTGGGCGCCGTGCAGGTTCGCCCCCGGCCGGAACCCGGCGTAGGCGCCCACGTTGAAGACCATGCGCACGTCCATGGCCTGCAACACCCCGTCCCGGCTGACACCGGCCCGGATCCGCGTAACCGAAGCGTGGCGTACGTTGCCGGCCAACAATTCTTCGGCGTAACGCATGGTCATCTGCACCGGCCGGCCGGTTCGCCGGGCCAGTTCAACGCACAAGGGCACGTTCATCGGCGAGCCCTTGCCGCCAAAATCCCCGCCCAACGCCAGCGGATTCACCTCAATCTGCTCCGGCGGCAGACCGAACGCGCGGGCCACCTGGGCACGCAAACGGTAGGGCGCTTTGGTACTGGCCCAGACACGAATGTGACCGTCGCTGTCCACAGCGGCGGTACAGGAATGCGGCTCCAGGTAGCCCTGGTGTGTGGACGGGGTAGAAAACTCCTCTTCGAACTGAAATTCGGCCGCGGCCAGCGCCGCCTCCACATCTGTACCGCCGGTCCACACGTGCCTGGCCTGCAAATTGGGCGGCCCGCCCGCTTCCGCCAGCGCCCCGGCGTACGACCAGGGTACCGCGTGCACGGCCGGTGCCTCCGCCGCCAGCGCCGCCCCGGGGTCAAACACAGCCGGCAGCGGGTCATAGGCCACGTCAATGGCAGCCACCGCCCGCTCAGCCTGGCTGCGAGTTTCGGCTGCCACCGCCGCCACCCGCTCCCCCGCAAACCGGACCTTGTCCACTGCCAGCAGGGGTACATCCTGCACCAGGCGCCCGTAGCGCACATGCGCCACATCGGCCCCTACCAGCACACTGTGCACCCCCGGCATCTGCGCGGCTGCCGCCGTGTCCAGTGCAGTAATGCGGGCATGCGGGTAGGGACTGCGCAACACCGCCACATGCAGCAAACCAGGCAATGACACATCCGCTGCGTAAGTCATTTGCCCGGTAACCTTCAGCTCGCCGTCGACCCGTCCCCCTCCGCCCTGTTCAAGCGGGGCCGATCCACTTCCCAGCCGTGATGACACGCCACCAACCCCTCCTCTCTAACCTTGCTGATCCGTCTCCGGCTCGCCCTCGGACCCGGGCTCCTCGCCGCCAGCCCCGGTGCGCGCACTGGCCTGCTCAAACTGCCGTGGAGTCATGCCCAGAACACGTTTGAATACCCGGATAAAATGGCTGGCGTCCTCATAACCCACCTGCGCGGCGACGTCCTCAACGGTCATGGGAGTGGTTAACAACAATTGCTTGGCCGCCTTAAGACGTACATGTGTCAAATACTCATGAAAAGACAGGCCCATCTCCTGGGAAAACACCCGGCTGCAGTAGGAATAACTGAGTCCCACCACCCCGGCCACATCTTCCAGCGATAACCCCCTGTGGTAATGCGCCTGGATATACTGGCTGGCCTTGCGCACAATGTCATGCCGGTCCCGCAGGCGCTGCTGGCCGGCGGCCTTCAGCAACTGCTCCGTCAGGCCCAGCAAAACGCTGCGCACGTCGGCCACTGAGTTGGCCTGGATGATCCGCACCGAATAACTCAGGATGGACTCCATCATGTCGTCCACCGCCACGCCGGACTGGTGACATTTACGGATCAACACCACCATGAGGTGAATCGCATCGGACGCCAACTGGCGCAGGGTCGGACAGGTTTCCCGCAAGGTATTGAACATTTGATCCAGGGCCTGCAAGGCTTCGGTTCGCTGACCGGAGAGAATCGCGTGGCGCAGTGCCCGCTCCCGTGGGAACGGATAGCGGTACCGCTTGGCTGGTGACCTGACCGCTGGCAATGACAATCTCCGCCTTCCCCCTCCCCTGATCTTGTGCGTCAGAATTTCATATCTATTGTGCCTTATCGGAGTTGGCAGCGCCGGAAGGGCGTGCCTCGCCGGCCAGGCGCTCCATCTTTCCGTCCCACCGGCGGGCCCGGTCCCAGTGGAATCCGAACTGGTCCAGGACACGTGCCACTACATGGTCCACGATGTCATCCAGAGTCTGGGGGTGATTGTAGAACGCGGGCATGGGGGGCAGAATGACGGCACCCAGATTCGACAGTTTCAACATGTTTTCCAGGTGGATACTGCTCAGAGGCGTTTCTCGGGCCACCACAACCAGCTTTCGCCGCTCCTTCAGGATCACGTCTGCCGCCCGGTGCACCAGGTTGTCGCTGAACCCGTGCGCCACCGCGGCCAGCGTCTTCATGCTGCAGGGCATAATGGCCATGCCGGCAGTCAGGAATGACCCGCTGGAAATGCTGGCGCCCTGATTGGTCAGGGAATGAACGCACGTGGCCATCGCCTTGACCTGATCGACGGTGTACGGTGTTTCATGCTCAATGGTCCGCTCAGCCCACTTGCTCATGACCAGATGACTTTCCACATCGAGTTGTCGGAGTGCTTCGAGGAGGCGGACACCATAAATGGCTCCGGTTGAACCCGCCATCCCTACGATCAGTCGTTTCATGATTCATGCCTCCTGGTCCGGTTGATCTGTTTCAATTTAGCCTTTTCAATTAGAATAGCAATTTCCATGCCAGGGGCCATGGTGAAAAAACCGGCCCGGGAGTAGGCGCTCCCGGGCTCGATGCTTTCCAAACCTGCACTCCGCGGTGCAAAACTGCATTCCGCCCCCTGATCAATGCCTGGCCTCAGCGCGGAGTGTCGGTCAGATCGAGCCCTGCCTTGTCCGTGTAGTAGGACCAGAGCTTTTTGAACCGCCAGGGCGACCAGAGGGTGGCGTTGCCCTCCTCGGCCTCAGCCGGAGTGAGCGGGGTGACCTGGCCTACCTGCAGGGCCCGGTACTGCTTTTCACAGTTGTCTTCCAGGTAAGTCGCCGCCAACAGCAGCGATTCCGGCTCATCGCCCACCACCACCGCGCCGTGCCCCCGCATCATCACGGCACGGGCCTGGCCCAGGGTCGCCGCCAGAGCGGCACCGCGCTCCCGGGAGTTGATATGGCGGGAGTCGTTGTACACCGGTACACCCGCCACAAAGATACCACCGTGGAAAATCACCGGCTGAATGGGCTGGCCGGCCAGCGTCAGCAAGGTGGAATAGAGGGTATGCAGGTGCGCCACCGCCCACACATCCGGCCGGGCCCGGTAGATCTCGGTATGCAGCGCCGTTTCCACCGGCGGCTGCAGATCGCCCGCCACCAGTTGCCCGTCCAGGTTCACCGTCACGATGTGCTCCGGGGTGAGCCGGCAGCGGCTCACCGCCGCGGCATTGATGAGTACATGGTCCGTATTCGGGATGCGCACGCTGCAGTGACCGCTGTAATCAATCAACCCCATCCACTCCAGGAGCCGGACACATTCCGCCACTTTGTGCCGCAGGTGCAGTGTCTCCACCATGACCGCCTCCCTGAATACCGGGCCTGCCGGTGTGTGTGAACCCGTCAGAGGCAACTTCCATGGCTATCCGTGCCGCTCCTTGGAATCCCTTTGCCTTTTTATACCGTACTTTTGTGCCTGAGCCGGCGCACCTGCTGCCCGCCGCCCGCCCGGCGCCGGTGCACAGGGAGGATAGCTGACACGCCTTCTCACGCAACCTACAGGGGCATAAAAAAATCTACCCGGCGCCTGCCGCCGGGCGGAGGTGAGGCGTTTGACCGGCAGAGCAGGTCGCAGCCGCCCGCGCCTGGGGCGGGTGATGTGGGTGCTGATGGGCACGTTTCTAGTCAGTTGCGCCGGGTTTTACCTGACGCTCCCGTTCCTGGCCGTGGTTTATACGGCCCAGTTCGGTCTGACACCCGGCCAGGCCGGGCTGGTACTTGGCGCCATTCCCCTGGCGGACCTGACCGCCGGTCTGGTGGGCGGGCCACTGTCCGACCGGATCGGGCGGCGGTTCGCCATGGTCCTGGGCCTGGCCCTGCAGGCGGCTGGCTTCCTGGCCTGCGCCTGGGTTCGCTCCCTGCCGCTGCTGATCGGCGCCGGCGCACTGCTGGGGGCCGGCGGAGGGCTCTTCGGTCCGGCTGCCCGGGCCGCCATTGCCACTCTGGCCCCAAGCACTGCCGCCCGCACCACCGCCTTTGCCATGCGGGGGATTTTTGCCGGCATCGGCATGATCATCGGCCCGCTGCTAGGTGTGCTCCTGCTCGGCTCACCGCTGTGGTTCTTTGGCGTGGCCGCCGCCCTGCACGGCGCCCTCGCCCTGGCGCTGCCGGTTCTGCTGCCTGCCCGCGGCCGATACGACCCGCCGGCACCGGCCACCGGCAACGTCTTCCCCCGGATGCTGCATAATCTGCCCTTTATTTGGTTTAGCATTGCCGCCGCTGCGATCTGGAGCCTTGACGCCCAGGTCATGACCACCCTGCCGCTCCGGGTAGCCGAACTTACCGGTTCCGCCGGGGCCATGGGTCCCCTTGCCACCCTGAACAGCGTACTGGCGGTGACCCTGCAGGTGCCGGTCAACCGGCGGCTGTTGCACCGCCTCCACCCCCTGCATGCCATGGCCGTCGGCACCCTGCTCTGCGGTGCCGGTCTGGTCTCGGTGGCCTGGGCCCGAGGCCTTGTGCATTTCGCCGGCAGTGTGCTGCTGATTGCCCTGGGGCAAACCTTATACGTACCCACGGTCGACACCATGGTGTCCGGCTTTGCGCACGGCCAGGCCATGGGCAGTTTCTTCGGGATCGCCACGCTGGTCTGGGGCCTGGGTGCCGGTGCCGGTAGTGTGTTGGGTACCCAGGCCGTGACTGTTGCCCGCTCACTGGCCTTGCCGGGCCTGCCCTGGTACCTGTTCGGGCTGCTGGCGCTGGTAACGGCAGCCGGTGTGCTCAGCCTGCGGCGCTGGCCGGTACTGCGGACGGCCGGAGAGCAGTCACGGCCGTAAAGGCCAATGTGCCGCCGGATCGAGGTTAGCCGTCCAGGGCTGCGGCAGCAGCGAGAGTTCCCTGGAACGGCAAGGGCTGGACGATTGCATAACAAACTGTTACAGTGAGAATGATAATCATTACTACCCGTGGTGTTACTTGGCATGACTGTCCAATATGGGGGGAATCCGTTGCTTCTTGCTGATGCGGAAACCAAGTTGGCGGCCTTGGGTCCCTACCGCGAAAGGCTTGTTCTTGGCCCCCTGCCTGCGGGAACAGAAGCGGTCCCGGCGGTGGCTTACCTGGAGCCGCCTACTTTATTGTCCGCGATTGAAAAAACTGCGGCCGCCCTCGGCACCGGCAACATGCGTGTCGCGGCATCCCTATGGAGTAAAAAGTATAATGCTGCCGTGCTCAGGGGGGTTCTGGCGGCGATGACACTGACCGGGGTCGGTCTGAACGCTTCGGTGACCAACACCAGCATCTTGCTGGGTGATGGGGAGCCGAAGACGCTGGTAGTGCATGGCCTTTCCGATGCTGTTCTCTTGGGCGAACGGTTTCGTGAGCAGAACATGGACTGCTGTGACCACTTATTTCAAGACCGGCTTGGCCAGCTTCATAAAACAGTACTATGCTCGCTCTTTCCCAATCACTTGGCCCTGCTGATCAGGCAGGTGGAGCGCCTGACAGGGCTGAGCCGGAGCATACTGTGGGGAAATGCCGGCAACCTGTGTGCTCACCTCTATGACAAACTGGATGAGTGGCCGGGGGCGCGGGTTGCAGCCAGGGAAGACCGTGTGGCTCTGCTGGAACAGGCAGTTTCCCCGGTCTTTGGCGGCCGGAATCCGCTCTACCGGCCGGTTCGCTATGTCAGATTGTCTGAGCCCGAATTGCCCCCCACCGTCGCCGTCCGCTACACCTGTTGCCAGCGGTATCGGTTGGCGGGGGTGAATCCGTGTTATACCTGTCCCCGGCTTACGGATGCTGAACGCATCGCCATCATGAAGCAAATGGCTCCCGAATAGGTGGCAACGCTTTTTCCTTGGATCTTGTTGACTTTCTGGCTCCGATTGCTTAATGTGTTGGATGTTGATAATGATTCTCAGTATCTTTTGGAAGGTGAACTGTATTGCGGTCTGTTTGCCAAAGCTCCCGGCCAGTCCCGTCTGTACAAGCCTTATTTCTGATCCTGGCCCTGACCAGTCTCTTCCTCCTGTCGGCCTGCGGCGCTCCGAGTACGCAACAGCAGGCCCAGCCTGCTGAAAAGGCCGAGGCCAGCAGCCCAGCCGAGTCGGTCACCACCCAACAGAGCACCGCCAGTGTTGGTGACAAAAAAGTCGGCACAGCAGTTCCCGACCGGGTCGTCAAGCACGCCGGGGGCGAAACCAAGGTGCCAGGGGTTCCGCAGCGTGTCGTCGCCCTTGACTTCCAGGAACTGGAGCACGCCCTTGCGCTGGGCGTCACGCCCGTCGGCGCGGTCACGCATCGACAGGATGGTGTAGTTTATGACCGTTTCAAGGACGACATGAAGGGTGTCCGCAACGTGGGCACTCCATCCCAGCCGAACCTGGAAGCGATTGCCGCTCTAAAGCCCGACCTGATCCTGGGCAACGCCATCCGGCACAAGGAGGTTTACGACAAGCTCTCACAGATCGCGCCGACGGTACTGATGGCGGAGATCGGAGAGGCGTGGAAGGAAAATCTGCAACTCCATGCTCAGGCGCTGGGCAAGCAGGCCGAGGCCGAAAAGCTCATGAGCGAGTACAACGGGCGGATCCGCGAGTTCAGGGCGGCAATGGGCGACCGGCGGGAAACGACCACGGTGTCCTTGCTCCGTTCACTGGCCACCCAGACCCGTATATATATGAAGGATAATTTTGTTGGCGGTGTGCTTCAGGATGCGGGCCTTCGCCGGCCGCCTGCACAGGACAGGGAAGGCAGGGAGGTTGCTACCGAGGAGCGCATCGGCGACTTCGACGCCACCTACATCTTCATCTCCCATGTATTTAGCGGCGACAAGACTGGCGACTCCCATGTGCTACAACTGATGAAGCACCCGCTCTGGTCGCAGCTCGACGCTGTAAAGCAAGGCCGGGTCTACGAGGTGCCGGACGAATACTGGTTTCTGAGTGGTGGCCTTTTGTCCGCCGACCTGGTGCTGGACGATCTGTTCAAGTACCTGATTCAGTAGCAGTCGCTCAGGCCGGTCCCCGGCAGTTGCCGCGAGGCCGGCCTCGCCATTAACGGGACGGGGTGAACTCCGGTGCGGCTCGGATCCTTTCGACTGCCGCCTGCCGTAAGCCTGACCTTCTGGATGCTCCTGCTTCTGTTGTGTTTGTTGGCCAGCGTCGTGTACGGCACGGCAGACATCAAGCTCCGCGCCGTCTATGAGGCATTCTCCTCCTTTGACGGCTCCCAGGCTCATGTGATTGTCCGGACCCTGCGGGTGCCACGGGCCCTGATCGCCCTCCTGGTCGGCGCCAGCCTGTCGGTGGCCGGGGCGATCATGCAGGCGCTGACCAAAAACCCGTTGGCCTCCCCGGGGATCCTTGGTGTAAACGCAGGGGCTGCGGTCATGGTTGTGGTCGCCGTCTTCATCCTGAAGGTGCACTCCCTGACCACCTATGCCCTGTTTGCCTTCGCCGGTGCAGCGCTCGCTGGTACCGCTGTTTACGGGATGGGCTCCCTCGGTCGGGGGGGAATGACTCCGCTGAAGCTGACCATAGCTGGAGCCGCCATGACGGCACTGCTCTCCTCTATTACCCAGGGCGCGCTGGTCATCAACGAGCGTGGTCTGGACGAGATCCGCTTCTGGCTGGCCGGTTCCGTGGCGGGCAGGGATCTCACGCTTGTCTCTCAAGTGGCACCCTACCTGGGCGTCGGCCTGCTGCTGGCGCTGCTGATGAGCCGGCAAATCACCACGCTCAGCCTGGGCGAGGACGTGGCCAGGGGCCTCGGCCAGCGCACCGGTTGGGTGAAGGCGGGGGCCGCATTGGCGGTGGTTCTCCTCGCCGGCGGGTCAGTGGCCGTTGCAGGACCAATCGGGTTTGTCGGCCTGGCGGTCCCGCACATTGCCCGGGGCGTGACCGGCACGGATTATCGGTGGATTCTTCCTCATGCTGCCGTGCTGGGGGGCATCTTGCTGGTCCTGGCCGACCTTGGCGCCCGGTTCGTCATCCATCCGCAGGAGGTGCCAGTCGGGGTCATGACGGCCGTGGTCGGAGCGCCCTTCTTCATCTACCTCGCCCGCCGAGGAGGGAAAAGGGCATGATCAATCGCTGGCTGGTCTTCCGGTTCGCAACGTTGCCCGTTTCCCTCCGCCTCAGCGTCCACATCGTGCTGACATTGCCGGTGCTGGGTCTGGTGGCGCTGGGACTGATCGTAGTAAACATGGGTATCGGCGAGTATCCGATCGCCCCAATGGATGTCTGGCGAACCCTGACGGGTGCGGGATCCCCCGAGTACGTGTTCATCATCAAGACGCTCAGGCTGCCGCGGGTGCTGGTCGCCTTTCTGGTCGGCGCCGCCATGGCCGTATCCGGGTCCATTCTGCAGGGCCTCTCCCGCAACCCCCTGGCCGCTCCGGACGTAGTTGGGGTCACGGCGGGTGCCGGCCTGGCTGCCGTGTCGGTCATCACCCTGGTTCCCGACGCACCCGTTGCCGCACTGCCAGTGGCTGCCTTTGGCGGTGCGGTTGTGGCCGGAAGCATCACCTACTTCGCTGCCTGGAAGAACGGAATCTCACCGGTCCGGCTGATTCTTGTGGGTATCGGGGTGGCGGCAGTCGGAAATGCGCTAATCACCTTCCTGATCACCTATTCCCGCATTGCCGTTGTCAGCAGGGCGGTTGTATGGATGGCAGGCAGCGTGTACGGTAAGAGTTGGGAGCACCTGTACCCGCTGCTGTACTGGGTAATTGTCTTCGTTCCGGTCGCATTTTTTCTGGCACGGCACCTGGATGCTCTGAACCTCGGCGATGAAGTGGCACGCGGTCTTGGCAGCCGGGTCGAATGGCAGCGGGGCTTACTCCTTTTCACCAGCGTCGCCCTGGCCGCCGCGCCGGTGGCGGTGGCCGGTCCGGTGGGTTTTGTGGGGCTCATGGCCCCACACATCACCCGGCGCCTGACCGGCGCTGCTCACGGCGGCCTGTTGCCGACGTCCGCCCTGGTGGGCGGTACGATCGTGGTGGGCGCGGATCTGTTGGGGCGCTGGATGTTTGCACCGATTGAGGTGCCGGTGGGCTTGCTTACCGCCGCCATTGGTGCGCCGTACTTTCTCTATCTACTGTATCGCAGTCGCAATCTGTGACGGGGAGGCTGGCGTATGACGACACTGGTGACCCGAAAGCTCGCGCTGGCCTATGACGGAACGCCGGTCATTGCAGAGATGGACCTTGCCGTTCCCGCCGGGAAGATCACGGCGCTGGTAGGGAGCAATGGCTGCGGCAAATCCACACTTCTGCGGGCGTTGGCCCGGCTGATGAAGCCGCGCTCGGGGAGCGTTTACCTGGACGGCACAGCCATTTTCGCCATGCCGACCCGTGAGGTGGCCAGGCGCATGGGCATTCTCCCACAGGGTCCGGTGGCCCCGGAGGGGCTCGTAGTGCGGGAACTGGTGGTCCAGGGCCGCTACCCGCACCAAACCTGGATTCAGCGCTGGTCTGCTGAAGATGAGCTCATGGTGGAGAGGGCGCTGGCTGTCACGCATATGACCGAGTTGGCGGACCGACCCCTGGAGGCGCTCTCCGGCGGCCAGCGGCAACGGGCGTGGATTGCGATGGCGGTGGCACAGGGAACGGAGATCCTCCTGCTGGATGAGCCTACCACCTATTTAGATATGGCGCATCAGATCGATGTGTTGGAACTGCTGCGGGACCTGAACAAGACGGAAGGGCGCACCATCATCATGGTCCTTCACGACTTGAACCAGGCCTGTCGCTATGCCCACCATCTGGTGGCCATCAAGGACGGAAGGGTGTTTGCCGAGGGTGACCCTGCCGAGGTGGTGACCGACTCGTTGGTACGGCACGTCTTCGGCATGGAGTGCAGGATCGTGACGGATCCGGTGGCAGGCACGCCCCTCTGTATCCCCCTGGGCCGCAGTCATTATTCCGGCCCCGGCGATTCGGGGGAAGTACCGGAGATAAAGTTGATCAGGTGAGGCTACCATATGAAGTCCGGGCGAGTGGCACTTTTCTGTCATGCCAACTATAACTGGTTTATCGTTGGCAGCCTGCTGTCCCATGTGGGCGATTGGTTTGAGCGGTTGGCCCTGAGCTGGCTCATTTTCACTCTGACCAATTCGGCCCTATACATCTCTCTTATCGAAGTATGCCGGTTCGCCCCGATTTTGGCCTTCAGCCTGCCGGCCGGGGTGGCGGCCGACCGGTGGGACCGCCGCCGAGTGTTGATCATCACCCAGGTAGGCGCCATGCTATTTACCTTCGCCATTGCGTTTGTCACACTACAGGGCGTGCCGCGGATGCCCTTATTGGCCGTGCTGATCTTGCTCCGTGGCATCTTCTTAGCCTTTGAAATCCCGGCCCGTCAGGCACTGATTCCGAACCTGGTGCCGCCCCAGGAGATGGGCAGCGCAATCGCGCTCTTTACGGTATCGCGTAGTGTCTCCCGCATCGGCGGGGCGGCGGCGGCTGGCTTGCTGCTCAAGTACTGGGAGCCCCCGACGCTCATCGCCATAAACGCGGCCAGCTTTGTGGCGGTGATCGGCACATTGGTCATGATCCGACCCGTGTCTGAGCAGGTCCGGGCCATCTCCGCACTCTCGTTGATTGAGGGTGCGCGTGAGGCAGGCTGGTATTTGAAGGCACACCCGTTGGTAATGGGCGTCTTCGTGCTTGGAATTGCGCCACTGATCTTCGGGTTTCCGTACATCGCGATGATGCCAGTCTTTGCCGGTGAACTGCTGCAGGTCGGACCTGAGGGGTTCGGCATGCTACTCTCCGTCTCAGCGGTGGGCGGCGCGGTGGGGCCGCTTCTCATGACGTGGGTGAACGATCCACTGGCCAGGGGACTGAAGTTCTTTTTGTCCATCTGCAGCTTCGGCCTGGGCCTGATTCTGTTCGCCTTTTCCCGCCTCTACACCCTCTCCCTTGTGATCATGTTCCTGGTCGGGCTGACCAGCCAGGGATACAGGGTTCTGGGCCGGGTGATTATCCAGGAGATGGTGCCCGATCGTTTCCGGGGGCGGATTCTGAGCATTGTAATGATGGATGCGGGGCTGTCACCCCTGGGCGGCGTGGTGGTTGCCTACCTCGCGCAAACCCTGGGATCGACGGTCGCCCTGTGTGCAATGGGTTCGGTCTGCATTGGGACGGCGGTGGCCGTTGTGGCCAAGAACCGGCGGATTTTGTCAATACAGTGACGGTCGGCTGTACAATGTCCTGCCGGAGGGGAGTAGCCGTTGAAGTTTCTAATGACTGACGGAGTAGTACTAGGTGGCGTGGTAAATCACGCTGATGACGAACAGGGCGGCCAGCACCCAGGTGGTGATCCCCACCTCGCGGGCGCGACCGGTGCACAGCTTCAACACTACATACGAGGTAATACCCCAGATCAGGCCGTTGGCGATGTTGTAGGTGAGCGGCATCATAATCAGGGTGAGGAAGGCCGGAATCGCTTCGGTGGCATCGTCCAGCTTCAGTTTGAGCAGCGGCTCCAGCATCAGGTAGCCAACGATGATCAGTGCCGGGGCCGTGGCCTGCGCCGGAACTACACCGGCCAGCGGCGCCATAAACAGCGCTGCCAGGAACAACCCGCCCGTGGTGACCGCCGTCAGGCCGGTGCGGCCACCTTCGGCAATGCCGGAGGCACTTTCCACATAGGTGGTCGTGGTGCTGGTGCCCACCAGGGCGCCGAACATGGTGCCCAGGGAATCAACCACCAGTCCCCGGTTCGCCCTGGGGAAGGTCTGCTGCTGCTCATTGATCCAGCCCAGCTTGGTGGCCAGCCCGACAAAGGTGCCCGCCGTATCGAACATGTCCACGAAGGTAAAGGTAAATACGATCATGACCAGGCCTATGTGCAGGGCCCCGGCAATGTCCAGTTGCCCGGCGACCTGGCCAAAGACCTCCCACTGCGGCATGGCCACAAGCCCGCCAAAGCCCGGCCAGTTGCTCACCGCGCCCCCCTGGCCATTGGGTACGAAAAAGCCCAGCACGGTGGTGACCAGAATGCCCCAGAGCAGCCCGCCCTTCACCCGCCGGGCGATCAGCCAGGCTGTCAGCAGGAGGCCGAAGACCGACAGCAGCACCGGCGGCGAGGTGAGATCACCCATCTTCACCGCCGTCGCCTCGAAGTTGATCACGATCCCGGCGCTACGCAGGCCGATGAAGGCGATAAACAAACCAATAGCTGCCGAGGTGGCCAGTTTGATACTGTACGGAATCTCACGGAAGATGCGTTCCCGGATCGGCAGCAGGCTGATGATCAGAAAGATCACGCCGTCAATGAAGACTGCGCCCAGGGCCGTCTGCCAGGGAATCTTCATTTGTGCTACAACCGTAAAGGCAAAGAAGGCATTCACGCCCATCCCAGGGGCCAGGGCGAACGGCAGGTTGGCGTAAAAGCCCATCAAAATTCCGGCAAAGGCCGAAGCCAGCGCCGTTGCCATTAATATGCCACCCTTGTCCATCCCGGTGGCGCCCAGGACGCTGGGGTTCACAAAGAGAATGTAGGCCATGGTCATGAAGGTGGTCACGCCGGCCAGAATCTCGGTGCGGACCGTTGTTTTGTGAGCCGAGAGCTGGAACTGACGTTCCAGGAACCCCGAGCCCGAACTACCGGCAGGAGCAACTGGCACTGTACATACCTCCTCAGTCAACCTGTATTTAACCATAAGCACACCAAATAGTTCGAGTGTTTGTGCTTTTAATCCTGCTACCCAGACTCACCGGCATGGAGCCGAGTGGCCCATGGCGTCTGTGCGGTCTAGTGCAGCCCGGCAAGACGCAAACTAAGGCCGGGAGGTGGCGCCATGGGAGGCAATGACCGCCCGGAGAACCACCGCCAGGTGGACCGACCGGTACCTGGTCAGGACCGTTCGCCGGAGGGGGCCTTTTATCAGCCCCTGAGCCGGGTACAGCAGGGCGAACTGACACGGCAGGCCGAACTGAACCGGGTGCGGGGCCAGCAAACGTCGTACGATCCGGAGCGCGGCCCGGCCAACCGGCACCCCTGACCCAGCCGCAGGCCCGGGGCATCCCCGGGCCTGCCTCATTAAGAAAGGAACGCGGCGGCACCGGCAAGAACAGAAGTGATGCAGCAAGACGGCCTGACCCCGAAGCTGGGGAGGATTGCGAAGCATGAGCAGGTTCCTGCAGGGCATCGGCGCCGCCTTCGGCCTCGCCATCGGGCAGGCGGCCCTCTGGCATCCCGGTACGCCGGAGGCGGCAGTCCCCGCCGCACCGGAGCCCCACAGCCCGCCCACCGTCGGGAGAGCGGCAGACCAGGAACTCGCCCGGTTTCAAACCGCCGTTAGCCGGGTGATGGAGGACCTGGAAACCTTACAGCAGCAGGTGGCCGAACGGGCGGGAGCCGAAGCCGCCGCCATCCTGGGTGCCCAGGCGCTGATGGCTCAGGACCCCGAGTTGCAGGACGCGGTCACCCACCACCTGCACCGGGAACTGCCCCTGGAACAGGCGGTGCAGGAGGCCGGCGCAGAGCTGGCCGGGCGCCTGGAAGCGCTGGCAGATCCGTACTTCCGGCAGCGGGCGGCCGATGTGCGGGACCTGACCGACCGGCTGGTTGCAGTTCTGACCGACGCCCAGCAGGCACCCCCGGCACCCTATGCCCGGACCGTCCTGGTCGCCGCTGAACTGCCCCCCTCGGCGGTGGCCCGCCTGGACCCCGACCGGGTGGTGGCCATTATCACCGCCGCCGGCGGGGCCACTTCGCACAGCGCCCTGCTGGCCAAAGGGCTGGGCATTCCGGCGGTCGTGGCCTGCAGCGCCGCGCTCACGGCGATCCGGGAGGGTGACCTGGTGGCGGTGGATGGGACCGCCGGAACGGTTGTAGTTCGCCCGGACTCGGAGCAGGAACAGGGGGTTCGCACCCGCCTGCAGGCGGCAGCGGCAGCAGCCACCGCCGCGCAGGCCGAACTGCGTGACCAGCCCGCTGTTACCCCACGGGGCGACCGGGTACTGCTGGCCGCCAACGTCGCCAGCGCCCGCGCAGCACAGGCCGCACTGGCCCAAGGGGCCGAGGGCGTGGGGCTGTTCCGGACCGAGTTCCTGTTCCTGGGCCGGCCGAACCTGCCCGGCGAGGAGGAGCAGTTTGCCGAATACCGTGCCGCCGCTGCCGCCCTGGCGCCGCGGCCGGTGGTGATTCGCATCCTTGATATCGGCGGGGATAAGCCCCTGCCGGGACTGCCGCTCCCCCCCGAGGAAAACCCCTTTTTGGGCTGGCGGGGCATCCGCCTCTGGCTCGACCGGGAGGACGTGGCCAGGCCGCAGATCCGGGCGCTGCTGCGCGCCGCCCGTTTCGGCAACGTGCAGATCATGCTGCCCATGGTCACCGGGGGCCACGAGGTGCGCCGTGCCCGGGCGCTGCTGGAACAGGTGGGGGCCGAACTCGGTCCGGCGGCCGGGCCGTACCGGCTGGGCGTCATGATTGAGACCCCGGCCGCTGCCCTTGTGGCGGACCAGTTGGCGGCCGAGGTCGATTTCTTCAGCATTGGTACTAACGATCTGGTCCAGTACACCCTGGCAGTGGACCGCGGCAACCCGCAGGTGGCGTCGCTGTTTGACCCGCTCCACCCCGCCGTGCTGCGGCTGATCCGCATGACCGTACAGGCTGCCCGCCGGCACGGCATCCCGGTGGCCGTGTGCGGCGATGCCGCCGCCGACCCCCGGATCTTGCCAGCCCTGGTCGCCCTGGGGGTCGATGAACTGTCGGTGCCCGCCGCCGCCATTGCAGCGGTGAAGCAGCAGATCCGCGGGCTGCGGGAGGAAGACCTGGCTGCCGCCATCCGGGAGTGCCCCTGACCCCGACCCTGACTCTGGCCGCCGGAGCTCAGCCCCCGGTGGACCGGTCCGCCATGGCCCGGCCCAGTTCCAGCACGCGCAGGGCCCGCTCCGTGGCGGCCTCCAGCAACTCCGGTCCCCTGGCCATCGCCTCTGCCAGGGCCATGGGAGCAGGAACCAGCGTGCCAATGCCGCCGATGCCGACAGCGTATACCTCTTCATACCCGGTGCCCAGGCCGCCGGCCATCGCCAGCACCGGCACGCCGCAGTCCCGGGCGGCGGCCGCCACTCCGGCCGGGGTTTTGCCGTGCGGAGTCTGGCCGTCGATCCGGCCTTCCCCGGTCAGGCACAGGTCGGCTCCCCGCAGGTGCTCCCGCAGCCGGCTAGCCGCCACCACCATCTCCACCCCGGGCCGGAGAGTGGCGCCCAGAAAGGCCAGCAATCCTGCCGCCAGACCACCGGCAGCACCCGCTCCGGGCAGGTGGGCCACTTCCACCCCGAGATCCCGCCGGATCACGTTGGCGTAATGAGCCAGGGCGGCGTCCAGTTCGGCCACCACCGCCGGCGTGGCACCCTTTTGCGGGCCGAAGACGGCGCTGGCCCCCCGCTCGCCGGTCAGCGGATGGTCCACATCGCAGGCCACGCTCACCGTGCACTGCGCCAGGCGGGGATCCAGACCGCCGACGTCGATGGCATGCAGGTGGGCCAGGGCCGCACCGCCGGGCGAAAGGTCCCGGCCGTGGGCATCCAGCAGGTGTGCCCCCAGGGCCTGGGCCATGCCCGCCCCGCCGTCATTGGTGGCACTGCCGCCAACGCCGATCAACAGGTGGCGGCAGCCTGCGTCCAGCGCCGCCCGGATCAGGTCACCGGTGCCCCGGGTGGTGGTCAGCCGGGGATCGCGCCGGTCCGCCGGCACCAGGGGCAAACCAGAGGCGGCCGCCATCTCGATTACCGCCGTGATGCCGTCGCCCAGAATGCCAAAGCTGGCCGGCACCGGGGAGCCCAGGGGACCCGTGGCCGTTGCCGTGACCAAACGGCCGCCGGTGGCATGGAGCAGCGCCTGCACAGTGCCCTCGCCGCCGTCCGCCATCGGCATCATGACCGTCTCCACATCGGGCCAGACCCGCCGGCAGGCCCGGGCCATGGCCGCCGCCGCCTCACTGGCAGTCATACTGCCCTTGTAGGAATCAGGAGCACATACCACCTTCACCGGTCATCCCTCCCCTGCACATGCCCGTCCCCCGGGCTGCCTGGCTACCGTTCCGGCAACAGGCTGCTGACGGCACGGACTAATTCCAGCAGTACCCCGGGGTGACGGCGCCCCAGGCGTAGAAGGTCGGTCTCGCCCAGGGCCAGCAGCCGGCACGGCCCGTCCGCGGCAATGGTCCAGGGCTGGGGCTGACCGTCCAGCAGGGAAACCTCGCCAAACCACGACCCGGACGGCAACCGCAGGACCGGCGCCTGCCCGGATTCCGGCCGCAGCAGCACGGAGCCGCGGGCAACGATCCAGAGGCGGCGCTCCGTCGCACCGGCGGCCACAATCGTTTCCCCGTCCCGGTAGTCCAGGGTAATGAAGGCTTCCAGCATCTCCGGCAGGTAAGTTGCCGGGTAACCGCCAAAGAGCGGCAGCCCTGCCAGATGTGCCAGTTTTTCCGCCGGTGTGAAAGCATGGTCCGCTGCCGCTGAAGCCGGCGCAGGGCCAGGGGCCGACTTTTCGGCCAGGCCGGAGCCCGGGTGAGGCACCTGGTGTCCGGGCAGCTGCCGCAGGCGGCGGGCCAGGTGCCGTCCCAGGCGCAGCAAGAACCGCGGCTCCTGCAGGCAGAACTCCTCCAGGGTCTGCGTATCCAGCCACAGCACCCGGCAGTCAACCCGGCAGCGGGCCGTGGCCGGTCGGGGTTCCCGGTCCAGCACGGCCGCTTCACCAAACGCCGCCGGCGCTGCCAGGGTGCGCATTTCCGGTCCGTCCGGACCAGGAAAGCACAGTTCCACCCGCCCTTCCATCAGCACCAGCAAGGAATCTCCGGGATCACCGGCGGCAAAGAGCTGTTCGCCCGACCGGTGGAAAGTTTGGCGCGCCCGGCGGGCCAGCGGCAACAGTTCCCGCGCCTTGAGCCCCTGGAATAGCGGCACCTGTCCGAAGGCGAGCACCTGGCCGCCGGCGTGGCCGCCGTCCTGACCACCCTCGTGCACCAGGACGGCGGCCCTCTGCAGCAACGGGTCCTGCAGTTGGGCCACTTCCGCCCAGAACCGGTCAGCCGTCCGCCCCGCTGCCTGAGCCGCCCCGGCATCCCCGGGGCTTGCCGCGGCTGCTGCCAGCAGTTCAGCGAGCACCGGCTGCAAGGCGTCCGGCAGCGCCGATCCAAGCAGGCGCGCCACCCAGGCCCGGCCCTCGTCGTCATCCTGGTCCAGCGCAGCCGCCACCGCTGCCTGCTGGTCGGCATCGGCCACCAGGGCAGCGGCAATGTCCAGGCCGCACTCCACCCAGCCATCCCGGGTCTGCACCAGCAAGCCGGGCAGGGGGGAGTCAGGCGGCACATGGTCACCGGCCGCCCGGGCCAGGCACCCGGCCCGCCTGGCCGCAGCCGCGGTGGCAGCCAGCAGACCGGCCAGTTGCTGCTGCCGCCCGGCCGCCGGCAAGCGGGCCAGCGCCGCAAGTGCCGCCCGGCGCTGGCCGTCGCTCACGGTCAGCGCGCAGGCTGCCACCCGTTCGGCAAAAGCGGGGTCGGCCGGCCAGGGTACCTGCCCGTGGGCCAGTAACCCCAGGGCAGCGGTACACACGGTCGGGTCCGGATGCGCCAGCAGCGGCGCAATCCACTCGCCCGGCAGCCGGCCGCCCCAGGACTCCGGGGCCACTGCCAGAGCGTGGCGCAGTGTGGCCAGGGTGGTCACCGGCGCCTGCTGCAGGGCGACCTGCAGGTGGCTGGCAGTGTCGGCTCGGTCGGCCCGGCCCGGTACTGTCGGTGCGGGCTGGCTGATCTCGACCAGCGCCCGCCAGACCGGACTACAACCGGGCAGGTGCGCCAGTTCCGCCGGGCAGTGGCGGAACAGGTACGCACAGGCGGCCGCTTGCAGTTCGTCTGTCGCACCGGCGGTAAGCAGGATGTCCCGACTGGTCGCTACGGCGGCCGGCGCCGGTGGCAGCGTGACCAGCGCCTGCAGAATGGCCGCCTGCACAGCAGGCGGTCGCCCCGGCAAGCTTTCCAGGAGCAGGTGGGTGGCCCCACTCCCCATTTCCTGCGCCAGTATCAGGGCAGCACCCGGCGCCACCGCATTGTCAGCCGCCAGCGTGCGCTGCAGGAAGAGCATCGCCGTTCGCCGCCGCTGTACCTCCCAGCCCGCGGCCAGAATGTACTCCTCCAGCACATGGCCCAGGTCGGGCAGTTCCGGCTGCCGCAGCAGATCGGCAAACCAGGTCAGGTGGAAGGCGGCATACTCCAGCAGGTTGGTCAGGTAGGTGTCTCCCAGGTGGCGGGCCGCCTCGCTCTGCCCGGCCTCTGCCCGGGCCAGGGCGGCGGCGCCCAGACCAGTGGCGCGCAAGAGGGCCAGCGCCGGCACACCGGCCCGGCGGGCCAGGTGGCGGGCCGCCGCCAGTTCTGCCGGGGTGACAACACCCGCCGCCATCAGCGCATCCTCCAGTTCCCGGCGACCAAGGGTGATGTGCGGCCCGCCCAGAAGCGACAGCCGCGCCGGAGCTGCCAGGGCCAGGGGGGCCATTTCGGCCCGGCCCGCCTGGAATTCGGGAAACTGCGCCGCCAGGGCCAGGCCAGTGGCGTTGGCCACGTGCTCCTCCAGCCAGCGGTCACCCGTATACGCCCCGTAGTGATGGCGCAGGTGGTGTCCCATCTCGTGGCCGGCCAGGTAGGGCAGTTGCCAGCGGGCAAAGGCCACCGCCCGATCGATGGCGGGCAGGCCAAGGGCGGCCGCCGTCAGCGTCCAGTACAGCCGTCCTCCGACAGCGGTGGCATCGGGCAGAATCAAAGAAATTCCAACCTTGCCGGCATCATAATACGCGTAGTCGACCGTATCGTCCGCCAGCAGGCACAGAGCCGGGCTGGGCGATACGCCGTAGCGGGCCAGCAGGGGTGGAATGCGAGCAAACACGGACTGTGCTTCCTGCCACCAGAAATCCCGTGATCCGGGTGCAGGTGTACTCGGCCGCATGTGTGTCACCCCGGTCCATCAGGTTCGTCTATGCACAACTTGGGGACCTTCTACTTGAAATCCTCTTTCGTTCTGTGCAACACTGATTAAAACCCTGAACCTTTTGCTCATTACCCTTTATCCATTTATCAGCAAGCAGGTAAGATCTCAGGAAGAAGCTGACCTGGCCGCATGCCAGTGGGCAGCAGGGCAGAGGAGGCGGACGCGATGGCTAAGGACGGACTCATGCAACTGGTGCAGCGGGCCCTGCAGGACCCGGATTTTCTCCGGGAGGCCCTGGCCGACCCGGAAGTCACCCTGGCGGCCAACGGCATTCACCTGCAGCCGGAAGAACTGGTAGCCGTAAAAGAGTTTGCCGCCCGCCTGACCGGCCAGAACCCGGCGGACATGACTGCCGCGCTGGTCGCCGCGGCCGGGCAACGCGGAGCCGCGCTGTGATCCCGCAGTTCCCCGCCGCTACCCGCCAGGCGCAGATTGCCACCACCTTCGACTTCATGGACCGGCTGCTGGCCGATACTGCCCGTACCCCCATGCAGGCGGAAATCCTTGCCCTGGCCCTCCGGCGCAGCCGGGCAGAGGCCGGCGCCGGTGCCGACCCGGTCCTGCTGCATTTGCCGCTGGCCGTGTACGAGTGTATCTCCGGCGACTGGCGGCCGGCGGTGCCGGCGGCGGCGGCCTGCCACCTTCTGTATATGGGCGCAGACCTGCTGGACAACGTGATGGACCGGGAACTGGCGGCGGACTGGGCCCCCTGGGGGCAGGACCAGGCGGTGCTGGCCGGCTGCAGCCTGCTTTATCCCCTCTCCCTGCTGGCCCTGGCCCGCCTGGCGGCGCCGCCGGAGGTGCGGCTGGCGCTCACAGACACCCTGGCGGAGGCCGCCTGGACCATGGCGGCCGGGCAGCAGCAGGACTTGCTCCTGGCGGGGCAGGACGACGTCACCCCGGAGCAGGATCTGGCCGTGGCGGCAGCCAAGGCCGGGGCCGAGGTGGCTGCCTGCTGCCGGGCCGGGGCATTGCTGGCCGGTGCCCCTGCTGACCGGGTGACCGAATTCACTGCCTTTGGCCGTACCATCGGCACGGCCTCCCAGTTGGTTGGCGACTGCCGCGACATCTGGGGCGGCGATTTCAGTGCCGACCTGGCCAACCAGCGCCGCACTTTACCGGTGATTTATGCCCTGTGGTCAGAGCCACCGGCGGAACGCCCCGCCCTGCAGGCACTGCTGGCGGCGGCGGGGGCGGGCGATCGCACGGCCCGGCTGTCCCTCCGCACCCGCCTGGAGCAGGGCGGGGCGCTGCTATATACAGCACTGCGGGTCGAGGCCCTGCGACGCAGCGCCCTCGCACACCTGCAACAGGCCGGGGGCAGCCACCACCCCCTGCTGCAAACACTGGTGAACCGCCTGAACCTGTTTGACCCGGCCGTGAACGGTGCGCCCGAACCTGACCACCCCCGTTCAGAAGGAGGTTTTATGAGTGACCGGTGACGACGGACTGATGCGCCTCGTGCAGCGGGCCCTGCAGGAACCCGAGTTCCTGCGCCAGGCCCTGGCAGACCCGGTAGCCACCCTGCAGGCCAGCGGCATTCGCCTGCAGCCCACAGAACTGGCAGCCGTGAAAGAGTTTGCCGCCCGCATGGCGGCCCAGACACCTGCTGAAGCTGCCGCCGCCCTGCAAACGGCCGTCGGCCAACGCAGCGGCATCGTATGAATCCGCCCCTGGTCGGGCGCCTGAACCCGTTCGTCCGGTAAAACCGCGAACCCGCCGGGGCTGAATCCCCCGGCGGGTTCATGGTTTGCCTGCCCGGCCGGCAGGCGGGTGCGTCCGCACAACCGGCGGCAGTTACAGCCCCCGGGCCGTCGCCGCGCCTTCGTAAATGGCCCGCGCCGCATCAATGCCGTCGGCATCCCGGGCACCGCCAATGATATGCATTTCCGGCACGTGGCCGATCAGGAACGGAACCAGGTCTTGCACAGACTCCTGACCTGAGGCCAGGATCACCGTGTCGGCCGGGATCAGTTCTTCACTGCCGCCAACCACCACCCGGACCCCTTCCGGCGTGATGGCTTTGTACTCCACGCCGGTGAGGCTGCGCACTCCCCGTTCCTGCAGCCGGGCCAGCAGGGCCCACCGGGTCGTCTTGCCACCGCGGCCGCCCACGCGGTCGCCCCGCCGCATCAGGGTAACCGTCCGACCACTGCCGACCAGCCGCACCGCCGCCTCGGCCGGCAGTACCCCGTAACCGGCCAGGTACAGGGCCGCCTCATGGCTGACCGGGCCGCTGTCAGCCAGCAGGTGCGCCAGGTCCAGGGCGATGGGTCCGGCCCCGATCACCGCTACCCGCGCCCCTGCTGTTACGTGGCCCGCCAATACCTGTTCGTAGGAGTACACGTGCGGCAGATCAACCCCGGGGATGTCCGGGCGGCGCGGGCGGATACCGGTGGCCACCACTGCAGCGGCAAAACCGGCCAGTTCCCGGGCCGGGTCCGTCAGCCGGTGGCCCAGCCTGACTTCCACGCCCAGGCGTGCCAGTTCGGCGCGGTAGTAGCGCAGCGTCTCCCGAAACTCTACCTTGCCCGGCACCCGTACAGCCAGGCGCAGTTGTCCGCCCAGTTCCGGCTCAGCCTCAAACAGGGTCACCCGGTGCCCCCGCTCGGCCGCTACCCGGGCCGCTTCCAGCCCGGCCGGACCGCCACCTACCACCGCCACCCGCCTGGGCCGGGGCGCCGGTGCCGGCAGCCAGACGTGCTCCCGACCGGCCCTGGGGTTCACCAGACAACTGGCGGCCTGATGCTCAAAAATCTGGTCCAGGCAGGCCTGGTTACAGGCCACGCAGCTATTGATGGCCGCCAGTTGCCCGGCCGCCGCTTTCCGTGGCAGGTCCGGGTCTGCCAGCAGGGGGCGCGCCATGGAGACCAGGTCGGCCAGGCCCCGGCTGATCAGGTCTTCGGCCAGCAGCGGGTCGTTAATGCGGTTGCTTGCCACCACCGGCACGCTCACCACTTTTTTCAACTCACCGGTCAGGTAGGCAAAGGCGCCGCGGGGCGTGAGTTGGGAAATGGTCGGGATCCGGGATTCGTGCCAGCCAATGCCGGAGTTAAAGGCATTCACCCCGTCTGCCTCCAGGCGCCGGGCCAGGGCGACCGTGTCCTCCCACGGTGTGGGTTGCGGAATCAGGTCTGCCACCGAAATGCGGTAGAAAATCGGGAAATCGGCCCCCACCGCCGCCCTTACCGCCCGCGCCACTTCCACGGCCAACTTCATGCGGCCTTCCGGTGTGCCGCCCCACTCGTCTGTCCGCTGGTTGGTGTACGTGGCCATGAACTGCGAAAGCAGATACCCCTCCGACCCCATGATTTCCACCGCGTCAAAACCGGC
Source organism: Clostridia bacterium (assembly GCA_036676195.1). GTDB lineage: Bacteria > Bacillota > Sulfobacillia > Symbiobacteriales > ZC4RG38 > JAKFDK01. Next base: position 36,702 of record JAKFDK010000061.1, read on the forward strand.
CTCTTTGGCCCGGCGGGCCGCAGCGCCGTAATCAGCCACCACTTCCCATACTTCGCCGGTGCTCAACGCCCTGGGCCTGACCCCGAAGGGAGACGGCGCATCCATGGCCGAAACCGCCTCTGCCCCCAGATGTTTGGGGTCGGCATAGCGCCCGGCGTGCATCAACTGCAGGGCCAAACGTCCGCCGGCCTGCCGCACGGCTGCCGTCAGCCGGCTGAAAAACGGCAGCAACGCATCGTTCTTCAGGTGCCAGCCGGGAGCCAGACCGGCGGAGGGGTTCACCCCCACCGCCCCGGTCACCACCAGCGCGGCGCCGCCACGGGCACGCGCTATGTAATACGCCGTCAGGCGCTCCTCCCAGTCGTCGCCCTGGCCCTCAAACCCCAGGTGCATGGAGCCGCCGTAGATGCGGTTAGGCAAATGCAATGTTCCGATCTGAATCGGCTCAAACAGCTTGGTCAGTTTCACGCTCTGCAGCACACCCTTTTCCGGTGCGTAGCCCGCGGCGTCGTCCAGTGTATATGACGCTGCCCACGGTACCGGTACTTGCCCCGCACGGCCGGCCCATTGGCCGCAGCCAGGCTTCTTTGCAAGTTCGGCACACGGTTGCGAAAGCCCTGTAGGGGAACGCCCCAGTTCCATCGTGAGCGCCAAAACACGATTGCCGTCAGGCCAGTTTTGCCCTGCTCGTCTTACGCCCCACGGCCTACCCGGCGCTTCCCGCGTCATCCGTCCACCTTAAAATGGAAACTTGCTATCCCATTTCCCGGGCCCCTTCACCAGACGAAACCGCTACCATGTTTGCCCTCAGCTCAAATCCTTGCCATGCGTGTGCAGGAAATCCTAAGTGTTTCCACCACCCTCACCTGCCAATGCAATACTTCGTTCACCACAGTAGCACAAAGAAAATCAACCCCGTACGTCGTACGGGGTTGTAGGCGTTGAGCAGTCAGAAGCATCTCACCTAGTTATTTAGTTCCGGCCGCTCGCCGGTCGCCATGTAAATGGTCCACTCGCCGATGTTCGTGGCGTGGTCACCAATCCGCTCCAGCCCAGAGGCCACAAAGAGCAGTTGTGTGGCCTGTTCGATGGTCTGCGGATCACGGGCCATAAATCCCAGCAGGTCGTTGAACACCTGCTTGTACAGACTATCTACCTCATCGTCGTGTGCGATCATCTGCCGGGCCATCGCTTCGTCCCGGTGGATATAAGCGGTGAGGGCGTCCCGCACCATTTCGCGGGCGATGTCCGCCATGCGCGGGATATCGATCAGCGGTTTGATGAACGGCTGGCCATCCAGACGAATGGTAATTTTTGCGATGGCCTGCGCATGGTCAGCCAGGCGCTCAAGGTCGGTGATGATCTTCAACGCAGCGCCGAGCATGCGCAGATCAGAGGCCATGGGCTGCTGCAGGGCAATCAGCGCCAGGATGCGCTGTTCAATGTCCACCTCCATGCGGTCGATGGCATCGTCCCCAGCCACCACCTTTGCGGCCAGAGCAAGATCCCGGTTTAGAAGGGACCGCACCGCATGGGTGATCGCCTCCTCTACCAGCGTGCCCATGCGGGTCATGTCCTGGCGCAGAATGTCCAATTCCGCCTGAAAAACGTTGCGGGTCATCCCTATCCAAACCTCCCGGTGATGTAATCCTCTGTGCGCTGATCCCGGGGGCGGGTAAAGATGTCCCGGGTGGCCCCGTGCTCCACCATCTCCCCAGTCAGGAAGAAGGCGGTATGCTGGCTGACGCGGGCCGCCTGCTGCATGCTGTGCGTGACGACCACAATGGTATACCGCTCCTGCAACTGCCCGATCAGATCCTCAACACGGGCCGTAGCTGCCGGATCCAGGGCCGAGGCCGGCTCATCCATCAGCAGCACCTCAGGCTCAACCGCCAGCGCCCGGGCAATGCACAGGCGCTGCTGCTGGCCGCCGGAGAGACCGAGCGCGCTCTTGTTCAGACGGTCCTTGACCTCTTCCCACAGGGCAGCGGCCCTGAGGCTTCTCTCCACGATCTCTTGCAGGCGCGGGCCCGACGCCACGCCATGGGCCCGCGGCCCGAAAGCCACGTTGTCAAAAATGGACATGGGGAAAGGGTTAGGGCGCTGGAACACCATCCCTACCCGCATGCGCAGGTCAATCACATCCATGCCGTCGGCGTAGATGTCAGTACCGTCAAGCAGGACCTGACCGGTCAGGCGGAAGCCTGCCACCAGGTCATTCATGCGGTTGAGTGAGCGCAGAAAGGTCGATTTGCCGCAGCCGGAAGGTCCAATCAGGGCAGTCACTGACCGGGTGCGAATATCCAGAGAAATATCCTTTAGGGCCTGAAAGTTGCCATAGTAGGCATGTAGGTTGCGGACACTGAATGTGACACGCGCTTGCGTAGCAGCGGGCATGGAACTGAACCCCCCTTGAAATGAAAGGCTCTGACCGCCGCTGCAACGCGAATGCCAGGCGACGTTACGTAGCTATCGTACCTTGTGTGTATCAAGCTCATGTTTAGGTCAGATTTAGATTTGGTTAAGATCCCAACCGGCCGGACAGCCTGTCGGCCCCATGGCTTTCCACAGACCTTAACAGTACCTTCACAGACTGTGCACCGAGCCTTAACCGGCTCTTTATACGCTGGAGGGGGCGTTTTCACCGCCCGCGGCCACCCTTCTGACTGATGGAGGTCTGTACCAAGATGCACAATGAGAGCGCGACGCCACCCGCAACCGCCCGCTTACCGGTCCGCAGGGCAGGCGCCCGGCGCTGGGGGGATCCTCTCTTTCGGGGTGGTGCCATCTGCTTCGCCGGGTTGATCGTCGCTGTTTTCGCCGCGATTGGCATTGTCATGTACCATTTAGCTCAGCCCGCTCTGGCCAAGTTTGGCTGGTCGTTCATCTGGTCGACGGATTGGGACCCGGTCAGGGACCAGTTCGGCGGGCTGCCCTTCATTTTCGGGACCGCCGTCTCCTCCCTGCTTGCCCTGGTGCTGGCCGTTCCCGTTAGCGTGGGCATCGCGATCTTCCTCTCTGAGTTCGCCCCCTCCTGGCTGCGGGCACCCGTCGCCTTCCTGGTGGACCTGCTGGCGGCGATCCCCAGCGTGGTCTACGGGCTATGGGGAGTATTCATGCTCGTGCCGTGGATTCGCACGCAGGTGCAGCCGCTACTTGGGGATAACCTCGACTTTCTGCCGCTCTTTACCGGTCCGCGCATGGGCATCGGGATGCTGGCGGCCGGGATGGTTCTGGCCATCATGATTATTCCTTCTATTTCCGCCATTTCCCGCGAGGTGCTGCAGGCGATTCCGAACTCCCTGCGGGAAGGAGCGCTGGCCCTGGGCGCCACGCCCTGGGAGATGACGTGGCGCGTGATCGTGCCGGCTGCCCGCCCGGGTATTCTGGGCGGCGTGATTCTGGGGCTGGGCCGGGCTCTGGGCGAGACGATGGCCGTGACTATGGTCATTGGCAACCGTCCGGAGATCAAGGCTTCACTGTTTGCCCCTGCCGCCACCATGGCCAGTGTTCTGGCCAACGAATTTGCCGAGGCCACCAGCGAAATGCATGTGGCCGCACTGATTGAAATCGGTCTCTTGCTGTTCGCGGTGACCCTGCTGCTGAATATCGGCGCCCGGGTCCTGGTATGGTCCGTGGCGCGCCGGGCGTAGGAGGGAAAGCAGTGGCAAAAATGTATCTGGACCGCCGGCGGCTTGTCAACGCCGCTGCGATCGGGACCACCGTCCTCTTCACCGGCATTGCCCTGGTTCCGCTGGTCAGCATACTGGGCTATGTGGCCATACGCGGCCTGCGCGGGTTAGATCTGGCATTCTTTACACAGTTACCCGCCCCCGTGGGCGAACCGGGGGGCGGCATGGCGAACGCATTCGTCGGCACGCTGATCATGGTTACCCTGGCCAGCCTGATCAGCATCCCCATCGGTATAATGGCCGGTATCTATCTGTCCGAGTTCGGCCGGGGCCGGTTTGCCACGCTGGTCCGCTTTGTGACCGATGTCGCGACTGGTATTCCATCGATTATTGCCGGCATCTTTATTTACAGCCTTGTGGTTCTGACCATGGGCCGGTTCTCCGGCCTGGCCGGTGGCCTGTCGCTGGGCGTTCTTATGATACCGGTCATCACCCGCACCACCGAAGAGATGCTGCGCCTGGTGCCCCAGAGCCTGCGGGAGGCGGCCCTGGCCCTCGGTGTGCCATACTGGAAGGTCATCCTCCAGGTGGTGCTCCCTGCTGCCCGCAGCGGCATCATGACCGGCACCATGCTCGCCATCGCCCGCGCCGCCGGCGAAACCGCCCCGCTGCTCTTCACCTCCCTTGGCAACCAGTTCTGGCAACCCCGCCTGGACCAGCCCATGGCGGCCCTGCCGATTCAGATCTTTACCTACGCCGTCTCGCCCTACGAGGATTGGCATCAGAAAGCCTGGGCAGGTGCGGCCCTGCTGATCCTGCTGGTGGTTGTCTCCAGCATGGCGGCCCGGCTGCTGGCCCGCTCCCCGCACCGGACCCAGTGATTCTTCACCGATTCTTATCTATGCCGTAACCCGTAACTAACCTGGACCTTTCATACTGACCCTGAAGAAAGTCCGCAAGTCCAATCGAGGAGGTATCCCCCGAATGCGCCCGCTTACCCGCATTTCGCGTCCGGCTGCAGTGATGCTGTCCCTGGCCGTTGCCCTCGGTGCCCTGACCGGCTGCGGCCAGTCGACTCAGGAAACCGGTGCCCAGCCCACTGCATCTGGCAAGCCGGTACCCGGGTCCAACGTCTCCCTGAACGGAGCCGGCGCCACCTTCCCCTATCCGATCTATAGCAAGTGGTTCAGCGAGTTCAATAAGCTGACCGGTGCCAAGGTGAACTATCAGTCCATCGGCAGCGGCGGCGGCATCAAACAGATCACCGAAAAGACCGTTGACTTCGGAGCCTCCGACGCTCCCCTGAAGGACGAGCAGATCAAGGCTGCCCCCGGGATCCTGCACATTCCCACCGTGCTCGGTGCGGTGGTCATCGGGTACAATCTGCAGGGCGTCAGTGACCTGAAACTGAACCCTGAGGTGCTTTCCGGCATCTACCTTGGCGAGATCAAGAAGTGGAACGACCCGAAGCTGGCAGCCCTGAACCCGGGCACGCAACTGCCCGCCACCGACATTAATGTGGCGTACCGCTCCGACGGCAGCGGCACCACTTCTGTGTTTACCGATTACCTGAGCAAGATCAGCCCTGCCTGGAAGGACAAGGTGGGCAGTGGCACCTCCGTCAAGTGGCCCGCAGGTGTGGGCGGCAAGGGCAGTGAAGGCGTTGCCGGCCTGCTCAAGCAAACCCCAGGCACCATTGGCTATGTTGAAGTGGCCTACGCTGAGCAGAACAAGCTACCCTACGCCCAGCTCCAGAACAAGGCCGGCAACTACGTAAAGCCCAGCCTGGAGAACATTAGCGCAGCCGCAGCCGGCGCAATCAAGGACATGCCGGCTGACTATCGGGTGTCCATTACCAACGCCGACGGCCCAAATACCTACCCCATCGCCGCCTTTACCTATCTGCTCGTTTACGCCGACCAGGCCGACCAGGCCAAGGGCGAGGCGATCGCCAACCTCCTCTGGTGGGCCATTCACGACGGCCAGAAGCTGGCGCCCACTCTGCTGTACGCCCCGCTTCCCGCCGAGCTGGTCAGCAAGGTTGAGGCAACCGTCAAGTCTATCAAGCATAATGGCCAGCCGCTGCTGAAGTAATCTATACCTAGGTCGCGTAAAACACGCGGAACCAGCACCGGTTCCGCGTGTTTTGTCTTCCCCTATTCCTTCAACAAGGGTGATCACCAGTGGCCATATTAGGGCAGGTAACTCACAGGTGGACCCAACCGCACCGCTTCACCCTCTGGCGGCCCGGGATTCGCTTTCAGATTGGCAGCGGGTTTCTGGTTCTGGTTCTGATCGCCGGCGCCCTGGCCTGGGCGGCCCACGGCGCGCTGGCGCGGCAAACGGAAGCCGCCCGGCAACTGGCAGCCACCGCCGGGGACATCGGTATGCTGCTTCAGGTCGTACAGGACAGTCGCACCCTGGCCGATGAGGCCGAGAAGGTCACAGAGACCTTTACGCAACCGCAGGAGGGCGCCCGCCACAGCATGGTCGAAGACTTGCACGCCGACGCCGCCTGGCTTGGCGCCTCGGACGACAGTAACCTGCGGACCGCGGCCCGTGAGATCGGCGAGATGCTGAAGCTGAGCACTGCGCTGTTCGCCCTCCCCGACCTGAATACCCCGGCGGCCATGCTGATGGGTGCCCAGATCCGGGAAGCGATGCAGCGCCTCCAGTGGCTGATCGCCGATGCCAGCTCCGGGCGCCAGGCGGCGCTGGCGCAATCCCAGCAAGCTGCCGAGCAGGAGGCCCGGCACGGGCTCTTTATCCTGCTGGTGGCAGCCGGGTCTGCTGCCGCCGTCGGCGCCTTGCTGGCCGCTACCCTCACAGCCCGCATCGGCGGCCCTGTGCGGCGTCTGGCCTCCGCCATGGCCGAGGCTGCCGGTGGTGACCTGACCCAGAAGATCCTTGCCACCCGTCAGGACGAGGTCGGCGCCCTGGGCGGGCATCTGAACCATATGCTGGCAGGACTGAGCCGCCTTGTACACGAAATTGGGTCGGTGAGTACCGAAGTGGCAACGGAAGCGGACAGGCTGCGTGGGGACGCAGCGCGCTCCCAGGAAGCCTCCGCCGTGGTGGCCGAAGAACTTTCCGGGGTGCAGGCCGCCGTCACGCAACAAACCGCTAGCCTGCAGGCCGCTGTGGGCCGGGTCGAGCGTCTGGCCCGCCTGGTGGCGGACATTTCCGATACCTCCGAGCGCCAGGCGCAGGCGGCCGGGGAGGCAGCCAGGCTGGCCGGCAGTTCGGCCGGGACCGTCGACCGGCTCGCGACAGAGCTGGCGCAGGTCACGCAGGCGGCGACAAGCGCCCAGGGCGCGGCCAGAGCCGGCAGCGAAGTGGTAGCCCGCACCCTCGCAGGTGTCGAGGAAGTGAACTCGGTAATGGCCGACGTCGCATCCAGGGTCAATGCGATGGCCAGCCACTCCGCCCGGGTCGGCCATATTTTGGGCACAGTGAACGAAATCAGCGCCCAGACCAATCTGCTGGCCCTGAATGCCGCCATTGAAGCGGCCCGCTGCGGCGAAAGCGGCCGGGGATTCGCCGTGGTAGCCAGCGAGATCCGCCAGTTGTCGCACCGCTCGCAGGCAGCAGCAGCCGAAATTCAACGTGCGATGGCACTGATTGAAAGTGGTACCGCCGAGGCGCTGCAGGCCGTGGAACGGGGCGAGCAGCAACTGGGGCGGCTCACCCAGTTGTCGGCGGACGCGACACGGGAGATGGGCCAGGTCGCCCAGACGATGGACGAGAGCGAAGAACACGTGGCCAACATCTATGCCCTTGTCACTGAAATGGCACAGGCCGCCACCAACGCTTCCGGGCAGGTGCAAGCGCTGGCCGCCTGCTTCGCGGATAATCAGGCTGCGGCCCAGGCCGCCGAAAATGACACCCATGAGGTGCTGACCTTGCTGGAGGGCAACGCCTCTGCCTTTGCTCAGAACGCTACGGCTGCCCACCGGGTCCTGGATGCGATGCGGGATGTAACCGCCACTGCTCAGGCCACTCAGGGTGCGGCCGAGCAGATGGCTGTCCTTTCGAATCAGCTCAACGCGACAGTCCGCCAGTTTCGCGTCGCATGACGAAAAAGCCCGTCAGGCGAATTGTGCCCAACCGGCCACCGAACTCCCAACTGTTCCGCCCCGCGTTCCGCCCCGCGTTCCGCCCCGCTCAACGCCCCCGCTTAACTGGCAAGATGTCCAGCTAACCGGGGGCATTCTACTGTTCAGGCCCTGCTGGCGTAACCTGATCACGCACGGCGGGTGGCGGCCAACTGATGTTGCGTCAGGACATCCAGGAGCCGGTGGACCGAGAGCACACCCCGGTACGCTGCGCGATCCGTCACCACTACATAATCCTGGCGGTTGGACAAGTCGCGATGCGCCACCAGCCGGGAAACCCGGTCAATGGGGGTTGACACTTCTACCACCAGAGGCCGGCGGTCCATCACGCTGGACACTGGCTGTTCGTCGTGTAAGGCCGCACCAAAGGGTCCGCTCAGGTGGCGAAAGAGTTGATCCCGCATCAACAGCCCAACCGGACGCGCACCCTCCAGCACCACCACAGCCGGGGGTGCCTCTTCGGCCTGGAATACAGCGGCCACCTCCCGAATCCGGGTACCGGGACTGACCGTAACGACCGATTCCAAAAGATGCTCAAGGGAAATCTCCACGGCAGGGGTCAACCGTGGCCCGCGCCTGAGGCGCAGGATGTCACCGGTGGCGGGCTCGCTCACCTGCGGGGGCGGCGCCGCCGGTCGGGCCAGGTAATACCCCTGGCCATACTCCACCCCCAGGCCGATCAGCGTATGCAGTTCGTCGCTGCTTTCAATGCCCTCGGCGATCAGGGTGCAGCCGATCTTCGCTCCGAAGGTCACAAAGGTCTCCAGGATCGCTTGTTTCACCGGCGAATTCTGCACCGTCTTCACCAGCGACATATCCAGCTTGATGAAATCCGGGCGTAACTCCGCTATGGCCTGCAGGCTGGAATAGCCGGCACCCACGTCATCAACCGCCACGAGGTACCCCTGGCTGCGATAGTGTTCCAGGGCACGGCGAAAGGTGGGAAAGTCCCGGATCGAAGTCCGTTCCGTAATCTCAAACACCACGTTCTGGGGTTGGATCTGTTTTGCCTGAATCATGGCCAGGGTTTCACCCTGAATGAACTGCGGGTCATTCACAGAACGCGGATCCATGTTCAGGAACAGCTTCTGGTTCCAGGCCAGCCCGGGTAGTCCGATCACCGCTGTCTGGCGGCACGTCCGATCCAGAGGCCATGTCAGGTTCATATCCTCGGCAAACCGGAACAGCGCCTCCGGATTGCCAAAGCGGCTGTCCTGCGGAGCACGGATCAGTGCCTCCCAGCCCAACACCCGGGCGTTGTCCAGCGACACGATGGGCTGGTAGACACTGTTGAGCCGCGGCCCATGCAACAAATCCTCAAACTCACGCAAAGCGGCGACTGCCTCGATTCCCCGGTGGCCTTTGGCCACTTCCATGGCGCGCTTGATGGCCTGATAAATCAGGCTGGCTGCGCCAGTGCCGTGTCCTTCCACGAGGGTATGGGCACAGTGAAACTGCACCTGTGAGGTGGCCGGATGTTTTTGGCTCAACCGTTCGCGCACGGTCGCCAAAATGGCCTGACACAGGTCGTCGAGCCAGCGCGATTCCGGGCGCTCGGGCATGGTCACGTAGATCACAAAGTCATCGCCCCACAGATTCTGGATGGCCAGCACACTGCCGGCTGGCAGCACCCGTGGCACATCCTGCTTGAGGGCGGCTTCAATCCGAACCAGGATCTCCCGTGCCACTCCATGACCGTGAGCCTTCTCCAGCTCGCGGAAGCGCACCAGATCAAGGTAAATCAGGGCCACGAATTGCCCCTGCGCCAACGTTGCTTCCACCCGTTGGATCACCGGTGACTGATGAAATGGCTTCTCCAGTAGTGGCTCGACCGGAGCCGATTCACGGCGGGCACCCCAGAAGGACCGTTTTCCGCCAAATAGGGACATCACCATTCGCCTGCCTTGTATCCGTCTGTCTGCCGCAAAAAGTTGGAAGGCAATAGCAGTCTACCAAGTGTTTTTTTAGGCCATGCAATGGTTCGGTTTAGACTCTGCGTGTATTAAGGCGTCCGATTATTCTTTCGCGCTGCTTAACGTTTAAACCGACAGATTCTTAACAACACGCTGCTACGCTGGAGGCAAAGGAAGTGATGGTGCCATGGCTCGCCGCCAACTCCAGCACCGCGCGTGGCAGCTCATGGGTACGGCCATACTCACCGTGGCCAGGCCCCTGCAGCGCTTTTGGGATCAGGCCCGCCCCACCCATGGCCTGCTGGACGCCTGCGCCCTGGGGATTCTGCATGCCGATGGATTGCATGCCGAGGCTGGCTTTCTGGACAAATACCGCGCCGACCTGGACGCCGGCAACTACTGGGCCGACGAAGCGTGCAAAAACTTCACTCACATGTACAACCCAGATACCGGGCGCGGCCTTGACCCCTGGCCAAACGCCAAAGAGACCTGCCAGGCTTACTGGACCCGGGCGCTGGCCGCGTGGCGGCAGGGCGAGTTTCGGTGTGCAATGTTTTACCTGGGCGCCGCTTGCCATATCGTGCAGGATCTGTGTGTCCCCCACCATGCCGCTGTACTGCCTTTTTCCGGCCATTCGGCTTTTGAAGACCTGGCCGCCAGCCAGTTCCGCCGTTTCCGGGTCACCCGCGGCGGGGTGTACAATCCGGGTATTGACCCCGGAACCTGGGTGGAGGCCAACGCCCGCACGGCGAGCCGGTACCTGGAGTTGGTGATCCCGCCCACCGGCAGCGACGCCGACCTGGCCCTGGCCGACCTGCTCGCCCTGGCCCAGCGAACCACAGCCGGCTTCCTGTCAGAATTCCTGGCCTGCGCAACCGGCAGCCAAACAGCCGGCGACGTACACGCCCTGGCCGCTGCACCGCCCGCCGGTCCCCGGGCGATTGCCAGCTAAGCGCCCGGGCCGGAGGCTTAAAATCATGCGCATCCTGATCGTAGCTGCTCCCTTTGGCGCCGGCCACCTGCAGGCAGCGCAGGCGGTGAAAACCGCCTTTCAGTTATCTCAGCCAGCCGTCGATTGCCAGGTGGCTGATCTGACCGAAGTCAGGGCCCTGCGTCTGGCCAGCCAGGCCTATTTATGGAGCCTGCACCACTCCCCCTGGCTCTGGCAATCCCTTTACCGGGCCGGCGGTACCCCCGGCGGCCGCCGCCGGGCCGGTTACCTCTCCTGCCTTACCCTGAAGCGAAGGTTGCTCTCTCTCCTGGCACATTATCGCCCCGACGTGGTGGCTGCCACCCACCCCTTTCCGCTGGCCGCCCTTGCCTGGCTACGGGCCGCGGGCCAACTCACGGCGCCGGTGGCCGCCATTGTCACTGACTTTCTCCCCCACCCGGCCTGGGTAAGCCCAGGTATTGACCGCTACTTCATCGCCCAGGGCGACGCCGCCACCCAGCAACTGCAGTCCCTGGGGGTACCAGGGCACAGAATCTGTACCAGCGGCATTCCCATCAGCCCTGCCTTCGCCGACTTCCCCCCGTTGCGTGCCGGCCCTGACGCCATCCCGCGCCTGTTGCTGATGGGCGGCGGCCTGGGACTTGGCCCGCTGCCGGAACTGGCCACGGCCCTGGCGCAGTTGCCCCGGCCGGTCACCGTTGAGGTAGTCACTGGCAGCAACCAGGCCGCCTATCAACGCTTACTGGAACAGAAAACGCAATTCCCCAACCTGACGGTGCATGGCTTCACCAACCAGATCCCCTTGCTCATGCGTCAGGCAGACCTGCTGATTGGCAAACCCGGTGGGCTGACCAGCAGCGAGGCCCTGGCCTGCGGCCTCCCCATGGTGCTGGTGGGAGCACTCCCCGGACACGAAGAGGAGAACGCCCATGTGCTGACCCAGGCCGGAGTGGCCACCACCGTGGCCGCAGACGCCCTGGCCCAAACTACTATGGATTTGTTTCAGCAGCCATACTCTGCGCTGGCGGCCATGCAACAGTCCGCCAGGTCATTGGGTCGGCCGAGGGCGGCTCTGGACGTGGCTCAGCACCTGCTCACGTTGGCTCACCCAAGAATCGCTTCCATATAAAGTGGACCCGGTTAGCCACCGTAACATCCGCCTGATTCACCCCTGAAACGGCCATGGACCCGCGGTAATTGCGCGGGTCCATGGCCGTTTTGCCCTTTGGCAGCGGGAACCAGCGTCCGGTGCATGATCTAGCACACAAACCGGCTGACTGACTCGGCTGCCAACACCACCAGCGTTTTCAGTTCCTGGATCCGCTCGGGGTTCAGACGGCTCCGGGGTGCCGCCACCGTAAGCGCAGCCCGGGCGTAGCCGAAGGGATCCAGGACCGGCGCCGCGATTTCTCCCACACCCGAGTCGTGTTCTCCCAGAGAAACTGCACACCCGACCGCCCTGATGCCGCATAGCTCCGCCTTTAGCTGCTGTGGGTCTGGTATGCGGGCGTTCAGGATCCGTTCGATATTCTCCTGCCGCTGGAAGGCAAGAATGGCCTTGCCGAGCGCACCGGCGTAGAACGGAAAAACGGTGCCGCGGTCATACGCGCTGCGCAGCCCGTAGCCTCTGTCCACCCGTTCCAGGCAGACAACCCGGTCGCCCGCGATGCCGCTTAAAACGACCGTTTCCCGGGTGCTGTTGGACAACTCCCGCATGGCCGGTAAGGCAATGTGAACGATGTCGACCAGTTTGAACAGCGGACGGGCAAGTTCGAGAATGCGCAGCCCCAGTCGGTAACGACGTCCGCCATCATGACTCACCAGCCCGGCATCACACAGGAGTTGCAGGTGGCGGCGCAGTGTAGTCGCCGGGACCTGGTGCCGACTCGCCAGTTCTCCGAGAGAGGCTGCGCCCGTTTCGTGCAGGGCAAACAGCACATTCAGTACCCGCGCCAGGCCACCGTCGCCCGTGCCTTCATCCTGTTGCTCCTGTATGGTGTTAGAGGCCGCCTGCGCCTGTGACGGCAACGATTGATCCGGTTGCGCGTTTTCTCTCTGAGATATCTGCTGCTGAATCGCCCGGCTGCCACTGTGGAACAGTTCGAGCCAGTCCTCAACATAACGGGCGGGCAACCTCTCAACCGGAGCGGCCAGGCCGAGTGCCCCCACCACGCCGGTCCGGCCGAAAACGGGCACAGCCAGACCGCCGATGCCCCGGTCCAGTTCCCCCACGCTGGTGGCGTAGCCAGCGCCACGGATCTGTTCCAACTGTTTGGCCAGTACTTCCGGATCCGTAATGGTGGCGTCTGTAAAACGCCGGAGACCGGAGGCGATGACAGCGTCAACAGTCGCTTTCGGCTGGTAGGAAAGCAACACCTTGGAAGGACCTGCGGCGTGATACGGGAGCACCATGCCCGGTTCATACGAAATGCGTAGTCTTTGCCCGCTTTCAACCCGCTCCAAACACATGACCTGGTTTCCGTAAGGTACTGTAAGGAGAACGGTTTCACCACACTGCCGGCTGACCTGTTCCATGGGCATGATGGCAGCGGCCGCCAGCTTCAATTGGGTCTTGAGCGCCCGCGCCAGGTTCAGAAGCCGCAGCCCCGGGCGGTAGGTATGGTCAGTACCGCTTTCTTCGAGCAAGCCTTGTTGGGACAGGAACTTCACATAGCGGTACATGGTGCTGCTAGGCTCACCGCTGGCAGCCGCCAATTGCGATACGGTCATTTGAAAGTGGTCTTCGTTAAAAGTGTGAAGAAGGTCCAGGGCCTTGGTCAGCATGGCCGCAGTGGAACTGCTGCCGCGGCCGATCCCTGGCTTTTGCTTCGCCTCCGGCATTTCCCGGCGTCCTCCTTGCCATGCTGTTCACTCGATCCTGCCGCGGGTTTGTTCTCCAGTTCTGCCCACATTAAGAGAAGTATATCCCCTAATCAGGTCGACGTGAAGCAATAGAGCCCGCCCCCTTTCTAGGGCGGGCTCTATTGCGGTTGACAGATCTGTAGATTCAAATGTGTTGACTTAAATAAAACCATTGAAGTATTATGAGTACACGCTATTAAGAGATACGTTTCTCATAATATGGCGCCATCCACCTGAAACCCCGGGACAACAGGCCTGGCCCGAATCTGTGTCAGAGGAGGAACCGCGTTTGCTTTCACCTGCAGATCCCGTTACCGTACGACAGGCCATTCTTGACCTGTTCAGGGATAGACGGAGCCACCGTGACTACCTGCCCGATCCGGTTCCGGCGGACGCCCTGCGCACCGTCCTTGAAGCGGCCCGCTGGGCCCCGTCTGGTGAGAACGCGCAGCCATGGCGTTTCATCGTGGTGACCAAAGCCGAGGCGCGCACACGGCTGGGCGCGATCGCCCGGCGCGGCAGCGGCCGGCGGTTCACCGGTGAGTTTGTCACCCGCACGCTGCATCACCGGTTCTCCGGCCTCGAGGATCCCGAAAAGCAACGCCGTGTCTTCGAGAAACTGACCACCGGCCAGGTCTCGGCCTTTGTGGCCGACGCCCCGGTGCTGGTGGTGGTGGTCGGGCAGAAAGATGTTTGGGACACGCCGTTCGACTGCTCGGCAGCCATCCAGAACATGCTGCTGGCCGCCACGGCCATCGGTCTGGGCAGTTGCTGGGTGAACGCCGGCACCCTCGATATCCGGGACGAGCGGGAAATCAAGATACTGCTGCAGATCCCGGTTGACTACAAGGTGGTTTCACTCGTCTCGTTCGGGTATCCGAGTCGGGAGATCAAGCCCCGGCGCCGCCAGCCGCTCTCCAGCCTGGTCTTTGGCGATGTTTACGGACAGCCGTACCGTGAATTGGGGGGTGAAGATCTGTGAGCGGGAGCGTTCGGGACCGCGGTGAACTCATCGGCGCCGTCTGGGCCGATCTGTTGCAAGGGTTCTGGGAGGAGCGCGGCACCGGCGCCCGCTACCGGACGGTAGAGGTCGGCGTGCACTGGTTCACGGCGCGGATGGGCGAACTAGCTCCCCCCGACGATCCGGCGGCAGCCATGGAGCAGGCCATCACCGTGGTCCGTCAGGAGGGCCTGGTGGAGGAAATCGGATATGAACTGAAGAGCGACTTCGCCGATTATGCCGAACTGCGGGTCCGGGGCTGTGCGCTCCATGCCGGCGAGTTGGCCCTGCGGGCGCGGGGGTGTGAGCCGTATGCCTGCGTGTGTGCCAATGTCGCCATGCACGTCCTGGAAAAGTGTACCAACTTGAGTGCTGAACTGGCACGGGTCAAGGTTACCGACGAAGGCTGCTTGGCCCAGGTCGTGTTTTTCCGGATGCCTGAATGAGTCGACGCCAATATCTGACCGGAAGGGGAGACTTACCTGAACATGTACGATAACGACAAGAACCTTGTCGGCAAGATGCTCACCATCAAGCGCGTGCAGGAACTGAACACCAAGGACTATTTTTATCAGTTGCTCAAGGACTTGCCACAGATGGCCGCCATCTACCCGGGGATTGAGGATGAGTGCATGCGCGGGGCGATCGATCACCACATTCATGCCTATCCGGATTTTGTCTACCGCACGCAGGACATGATCGAAGTGGCCATTGATGCCGCCCACGCCGGTATGCGGGCGGTGGCCTTCAAGGATCACTACAACCTGACGGCCGGTGCTGCCTATCTGACCCAGCGCCATATTGACCACCTCTACAAGACCGGCGAGATCCCCCACCGGGTAGAGGTCTACGGCGGAGTTGGGCTCAACTTCGCGATCGATCCCTTCATGGTGAAGCAGGCCCTGAAGTACCCCAATATGAAGATGATTTGGTTCCCCACCTTCCACTCCGCCGGCTACCTGCGCTCGGCCGGGAAGACCGGTGGTCTGAGCCTGGTCGATGACAACGGTGAGGTGACGCCCGAGGTCGTCGAGATCTTCGGCATGGCGGCGGAGAAGAAGGTCGGGATCGGCCTGGGCCATACCGACTTTATCGAACTGCTCCCCCTGTGTAAGCAGGCCATGGAGATGGGCGTGCGCGTGGTCCTCGACCATCCGCTCCTGGAACTGAACAAGCTTACCTTCGACGAAATGGCCCAACTGGCCGAACTGGGCGCTTATGTGGGTACCTATTGCCAGCCCATGATCCCCAGCCTGTATCAGCCGATCGCCGACCCGAAGGAGACTCCCGAGGCGATCAAGCTGCTGCGTGCGCACCGCTGCATTATCGGCAGCGACTTCGGACAGGTCATGCACGTCAAGTCGGTGGAAGGGATCCGCATCTTCATCCGGGCGCTGCTGGCCTATGGCATTACCAAGGAAGAGATCGACGTGATGTTCAAGACCAACCCGGCCCGGCTGCTCTACCTCGATGAGTAAGGGGAAGGTGACGACGCTGGCGGAGGCGGTCGCCGGGATTCCGGACGGCGCCCATATCGGCCTGGGTGGATTTGCCATCACCCGGAACCCCATCGCCTTCACCCACGAAATGATCCGCCAGGGGAAGCGGAATCTGGTGATTTCCCAGTGTGTCGGCGGCATGGATACAGACCTGCTGGTGGGTGCCGGTGCGGTGCGCAAGCTGATTTACGGCACCGGTTCGCTGGACCGGTTTGGCCCCATGGCGGCGGTCAATCGCGCCCGTGACGCCGGGTTACTGCAGGCAGAAGCGCTCAGTAGCCTGACCGTGTCCCTGCGGCACCTGGCCGGTGCGCTGGGCATCCCCTTTATCCCCGCCAAGTCCCTGCTCGGCTCCGACATTCTGCGTGAACTTGAGGCCATAGATCCGCCGCCGGCCCGGGAGATGACCTGCCCGTTCACTGGCGAAAAGGTGGCGCTCCTGTCGGCGCTGCAACCCGACGTGGCAGTCATTCAGGCCAACGCAGCCGATGCGGATGGCAATACCTTTATTGACGGCCCAACCTGGGACCTGAAGGAAATGGCCCACGCCGCCAACCGGGTGATCGTCATCACCGAGCGCGTCGTGGGGCCCGAGTATACGGTCGCCCGGGCGGAGGCGACGATGATTCCCGGCGTACGGGTCAGTGCGGTGGTCGAGATCCCCTTCGGCGCCTACCCGACAGCGGTTTACCGGGCCTACGATTACGATGCTGAGCACCTGCGTCTTTATGCCAGCCATAATCGCGATGCCGGCCGCCTGGCGGAGTATATCCGCAAGTACGTGCTGGAAACCCGCGACCACTGGGGTTACCTGGAGCGCTGCGGCGGCCTGCCGCGCCTGCACGAACTGGGCAGCCATCCGGCACAAACGCTGCACCCGGGGGTGGGCTGAGATGAGCGTGCACAAGTTCTCCCCCGGTGAAATGATGGCGGTGGCAGCGGCCCGGGAACTGCGGGAAGGCGAAAATGCGCTGATCGGCATCGGGCTGCCGGAAGTCGCGGCCCGGCTGGCCAAGCGCACCCACGCCCCGAACCTGCGGCTCTTGCTAGAGGTAGGTGTGATCGGGCCCGACCCGGTGGAACCGACCGTCGGCATTGCCGACCCCCGCCTGTGGTACCGGGCGAGCCGTCTGGGGAGCTACCTGGACGTGCTGGGGATGATTCTGCACCGGGGGTTGATCGACGTCGGCTTCCTGGGGGCGCTGGAGGTCGACCAATACGGGAATATCAATTCCAGCCTGACCGAAGAAAACGGCCGCCGGCGCTACTTCTTCGGCAGCGGCGGTGGCAATGACATTGCCTCGCTGGCCCGCCGGGTGGTGATCACCATGCGACACGAGCGGCGCAAGTTCCCGCCGAAGGTCACCTATATCACAAGCCCGGGCCACCTGGAAGGTAACGGCTCCCGGCAGCGGGCCGGCCTGCGGGGCGGCGGGCCGGTGCGTGTCATCACGGACAAGGCCGTGATGGGCTTTGACCCTGTCGCCGGCCGGATGATCTGTGAATCCATCCATCCGGGCGTTTCTCCGCAGGAACTGGTGGACGCGACCGGCTTCCCCATTGCCGTGTCTGCGGATACCCCTGTCACACCGTTTCCCGACCCTGAGCAGTTGCGCTTGATCCGGGACGAGATCGACCCGGAAGGGCTGTATACCCGCTAACGAAGAGGAGGTTGTACGATGAAGGTTCGTCGGTTGACTGCTGCGCTTTGGGCCCTGATGGTGGCTTCACTGGTGGCAGGTTGTGGCACCGGTTCTCCTGCGGGAGGGCAGCAATCGGCACCGCAGAGTGCGCAAACTGCGGCACCGCAGAATACGCAACCGGCCGCGCCTCCGGCCGGCCAGCCGGTCACACTGCGGCTGGGGGTGATGGCCGTTTCCGACTGTATCCAGGCCTTCATCGCCGATGACCAGGGCATCTTCAAGGAGCAGGGTCTTGATGTCAAGCTTCAGACCATGAAGGGCGGCGCCGAAATCGCCCCCGCCGTGGCCGGCGGCAGCCTGGAGGCGGGCTGGAGCAACATGGTCTCCATTGCCCTGGCCCATGAGCGTAACCTTGACTTCGTTTTCTTCTCCCCCGGCATGGTGGAAAAACAGGGCAACCGCGTCCACCGGATCATGGTGGCCAAGAACTCCCCGGTGAAAAGCCTGAAGGATCTGGAGGGCAAGATCGTCGCCGTCAATACCCTGGACAATATCCCCTACGTGGCGTTTTCCAGCACCTTGCAGAAGGCAGGGACGGACCTGAAGAAGGTCCAGTTCGTGGAGATTCCGTTCCCGAACATGCTGGCTGCCCTCAAGGAGGGCAAGGTGCAGGGTGCCATCGTCCCGGAGCCATTCGGGACCGCCGGCCTGACTGAAGACTCCGTCCGCGTCCTTGACGACCAGCCCTTTGCCGCCTTTGGCGAGCGGGCCTTCGTGGCCAGTTGGTTCGCATCGGAGAAGTGGCTGAAGGCCAACCCGGACGTGGCCCAGCGGTTTGTCACTGCCATCCGTAAAGCGAACGCCTACCTCGCCAAGAATCCGACCGAGGCCCGCAAGATCATGCTCAAGTACATCAAGCTTGATGAGGCCATGGCCAGTAAGATCGCCCTGGGCGCTTTTGACGATCAGGTGCAACCCGCGGACCTGCAGCCGGTCATCGATTCCGCCGTCGCGCTCGGCGTGCTCAAGCAGGGCTTTGCGGCCAGTGAGATCCTGCGGGTGCAGTGATACCTCCGGTCTGGGCGGAAGAAGGGTTCACGCATGCGTTACCCCCGGTTGGGACCACTGCTCGGTGTAGCCAGCGTCCTGGCAGCCATTGCCCTGTGGGAGCTGACGATCCGTTTCGGGTTGCTGGACGCGAACTACTTTCCGCCGGTTTCCCGAATCGTACCGGCCCTGGGTAGCGAGTTTCGCCTGGGTGAAATGGTTGGTCACCTGACAGCCACCCTGGTTAACTGGCTGCGGGGGTTTGCCCTGGCTGCGCTGGTGGGCGTTGTCGGCGGCGTAATCCTGGGTGCCACGGCGCCCCTTTACGCCGCCACCCGCGTCACATTCGAGTTCCTGCGCCCCATTCCGTCGGCAGCCATCATCCCGGTGGCTATTCTGCTCCTGGGTATTGACGACGCCATGCGGACCGCGGTGGTGTTCTACTCCACGTTGTGGCCGGTGCTCTTCAACACCGTCTACGGCATCCGGGCTGTGGAGCCGGGGTGGGTGGATGCGGCCCGCACCTTCGGGTTTTCCCGCCACGACATTCTCTTCCGGGTGATGTTGCCCGGCGCCCTTCCCTACGTCACCACCGGCCTGCGGGTGGGAGCCGGCATCGCTCTGGTGGTCGCCATCACCAGCGAAATGATTACAGGTGCGGGCGGACTCGGCTTCTACGTCAGCATGATGGAGCAGTCCATGCGGGTTCCGGAGATGTACGGCGGGATCCTGCTGACCGGGGTCCTCGGTTATGGGCTCAATAACGCCTTCCTGTATGTAGAGCACCGTTTCGTGGGCTGGCACCGGCGCAGTTCCGGCGACTAGGCTCAGCCCATTATCACCACTGGCAATGGGGGAAGAGGCGTGTATAAACGGCTTGTCCATGTGCATGGGGTTGACCTGTCCGGTTGGATCGTGCTGGCGGCTCTTGTGGGGGCCTGGCAGGTGATCACCCTGTGGTACAGGAGCACCTTCTTTCCCCCGCCGTCTCTGGTACTGAACGCCCTGGTGGACCAGTTACTCACCCCGGCGATCCTGACCGATCATCTGCTGCCCAGCCTGGGCCGGGTGCTGGGGGGCTTTCTGGGAGCCACCGCCACCGGGATCCTGTTCGGGGTCCTGATCGGCTACTGGCGCCCGGTTCGGGATGCCCTGGATCCCATCGTACAGTTCCTGCGTTCCATTCCGGCGCCGGTCGTCATCCCCATGGCGATCATGATCCTGGGCATCGGCAACGCCGCCAAGACGGCCGTGATCATCTTCGGTGCGTGCCCGCCGGTGCTGCTCAACGCCATCGACGGTACCCGCCATGTCAGCAGCCTGCTGAAGGATACGGCCCGGGTGTTTCAGCGCACACCCCTGGAGATCGTCCGGGAGGTAGTTCTGCTGGCTGCACTGCCGCAAGTCTTTGCCGGGCTGCGGGTGAGTTTGCCCATCGCACTGGTGCTGATGGTCGTTTCCGAGATGGTAGCCAGCACCAATGGGCTGGGGTATTTCATCCTGCGGGCCCAGCGTACGTTTCGTGTTCCCGAGATGTATGCCGGCATCGTGCTCCTGGGAACCCTGGGCTATTTCCTCAACGCGGGCTTCATGACCATCGAACGGTGGGTATTGCGGTGGCACTTCGGATATCAACAAAAGCGCTAAGGAGGGATGCAGGTGCTGAAGGTCGAGCAACTTCGAAAGCAGTATGCCGGCCGCGAGAAAGTTGCCATTGAAGACGTGACCTTCCGGGTGTCGCCCGGGGAGTTTGTCTCGATTGTAGGCCCTTCCGGTGCGGGCAAAACGACCCTTCTGCGCTGTATTGCCGGCCTCCACCCGCCTACCCTCGGTACCGTGACGGTGGCCGGGCATACGGTGCACAGTCCGCCGCCGGAGATGGCAGTGGTCTTTCAGGACTATACCCGTTCCCTGTTCCCCTGGATGAGCATCCGGAATAACGTGCTCTTCGCCCTGAAAAAGCGGCGGGACATTCCGGAGGCCCGCAAGGAGTCCCTTTCGCACGAGATGTTGGCGGCAGTGGGGCTGAAAGGTTTCGAGCGCTATTACCCGTGGGAACTGTCGGGGGGCATGCAGCAGCGGGTCGCCATTGCCCGGGCCCTGGCGTACCAGCCCCGTGTGCTGCTCATGGACGAGCCGTTCGCATCGGTGGATGCGCAGACGCGGGCCGAGTTGGAAGACCTGCTGCTCGAGTTGTGGCAGCGATACTCCATCACCGTGCTCTTTGTAACCCATGACATCGACGAGGCGGTTTACCTCTCAGACCGGGTAGTCGTTTTGACCACGTCGCCGGCCCGCGTGCACCGGGAGCTGACTGTCCCCCTCCCCCGTCCCCGGGACCAGATGAGCACCCGGGCCCATCACGATTTCCATTGGCTGCGCGCGCTGATCTTCCGCTCCATTCGCGGGGAGCAGCCCGGCGCCGACGGCAACCATCTGGCGGCGGCAACCTGAGCCCCAAAGCACCGGCTCCGATCGGGGGAACAACCATGAACGCCAACCAACCGCTGGCAGGCATCCGCGTACTGGACTTGACACGCAATGTCGCCGGGCCCTACGCCTCCATGATCCTGGCCGACCTCGGGGCCACCGTAATCAAGGTGGAACACCCGGACCGGGGCGATGACACCCGGCACTGGGGGCCCCCGTTCCTGGAGCAGGAGAGTCCCGTGTTCCTGGCGCTCAACCGGAATAAGGAGAGCATTACCCTCGACCTGGCGCAGCCGGAAGCGAGGGAGATTGCCGCCAGGTTGGTGCGCACTGCCGATGTCCTGCTGGAAAGTTTCCGCCCCGGCGCTCTGGACAAGCTCGGATATGGTCCCGAGTGGGCTCAGGCCCTGAACCCGGCACTGATCTATAGCCGCATCACCAGTTACGGTCATGCGGGCCCGCTCCGGGACCGGCCGGGGTACGACCCCCTGATGCAGGCCTTTGCCGGCCTCATGCGCGTCACCGGCGAGGAGGGGCGCCCCCCGGTACGGGTGGGCTTTTCCGTCATCGATATGGGGACCGGCATGTGGGCGGCCCTGGCCATTCTGGCCGCCCTGTACCGGCGCCGGTCCACGGGGCAGGGGGAGCGGATCATCACCTCCCTGTACGAAACGGCTCTGGCCTGGGCCATGGTCCCGCTGGCCACGTTCATGGTTTCCGGGGAAGAACCCCGGCTCTGGGGCTCCGCCATGGGCACCGTGGTGCCGAACCGGGCCTTCCCGACCCGGGATGGGTACCTGGTGATCTCCATTGGCAACGACAAGCTCTTCCAGCGCTTCTGCCTGGCGCTCGGTCACCCGGAATGGGCAGAGGATGCCCGTTTCCGTTATAACCCGGACCGGGTGCAGCACCGGGACATGCTGGATGACCTGATCACCGCCATCACCCAGGGGTGGTCAAAGGGCGAACTGGCGGAACGACTGGTGCGGGAGGGGGTTCCCTGCAACCCGGTGCGCACCCTGGCGGAGGTCGCCGCCGATGAGCAGGCCGCCGCCCTCGGGGTCTTTCAGCAACCGCCGGACGGACCGTTCAGCAGCCTCCCCCTGGTCTCACTGCCGCTGATCACAGCGGACGGCCGCGCCGCCGTGCGCATGGCCGCCCCCGGCCTGGGCCAGCACAACGTGGACGTATTACGGCGCCTGGGCTACGCAGAGGAAGAGATCGCCCGTCTGCTGCGCTCACCGGCCATGAGTCCCGGGACTGGCTGATTTGGCGCCATCCGCCACCGATCTAATCGTACTGTGGGAGCGATCGGCTTATGGACATCACTCTGAACGACCAGCAGAAGGATCTGCAAGCGGCCATTCAGGAGCTATGTAAGCGGTTTCCGCCCGCTTATTGGGGAGAACTCGATGAGAAGCGGGCGTACCCGGAGGCATTTGTGCAGGAGCTTACAGACGCTGGCTGGCTGGGCATGCAGGTACCCGAGGAATACGGCGGTTTAGGCCTGGGTGTGACCGAGGCGGCACTGGTCCTGCGGGAAATCAACCGTTCCGGCGGCAATGCCACGGCGTGCCACGCCCAGATGTATACCATGGGCACCCTCCTCCGCCACGGGTCGGCAGAACAGAAACAGCGCTTCCTGCCGGCTCTGGCCCGGGGGGAGCTGCGCCTGCAGTCCTTCGCCGTTACCGAGCCCGACGCCGGTACGGATACAACCCGGATCCGCACGGTTGCGGAGCGGAAGGGCGACCGGTACATCCTCACGGGCCAGAAGATCTTTATCTCCCGGGCACAACATTCGGACCTGATGCTGGTGATCTGCCGTACCACCCCCCGCGACCAGGTCGCCAACAAGACTGACGGCATGACACTGCTCCTGGTCGACATGCGTACCGCCGGCGACAAGCTGCGGTTACAGCCGATTCGGACGATGGTGAATCACGAGACCAATGAGGTGTTTTTTGACGGCCTTGAGGTGCCGGTGGAGAACCGGATCGGCGAGGAAGGGAAGGGGTTCCGCTGCCTGATCAGCGGCGTAAACTCCGAGCGCGTCCTGGTGGCGTCCGAGGCGATCGGGGATGGTTTGTACTTTATCGACAACGCCCGGCGCTATGCCTGCGAGCGGGTGGTGTTTGACCGGCCTATCGGTCAGAATCAGGGGATCCAATTCCCGATTGCCAAGGCTTACATGTCCGTCCAGGCTGCTAACCTGGTGGTCTTCCGGGCCGCCGCGCTGTACGACCGGAACCTGCCCTGCGGCGAGGAAGCCAATATGGCCAAGTATCTGGCGTCAGAAGCAGCCTGGGAAGCAGCCAACGCAGCCATGAATACTTACGGCGGCTACGGTTTTGCCGTGGAGTACGGCATCGAACGGAAGTTCAGGGAGACCCGGTTGTACACCATTGCCCCCATCAGCAACAACCTGATCCTCAGCTTCATCGGCCAGCACGTGCTGCAGATGCCCCGTTCCTACTAAGTCCGGGCCTGTGCATTCGCACCCTGAAACGCGACGGAGGTATCTATAATGGAAGATCTGAAGCGGTCGTGGATGTTCGTGCCCGGCAACCGGCAGAAGATGATCGACAAGGCCATGGGCCTGGCGGTGGACGCCATCATGCTGGATATTGAGGACGGCGTGATCCCGGAACTCAAACCGGAGGCGCGCCGGCTGATTGCCGCGGCGCTCGCCCGCCCCAGGGACTCCGGACCGGCCAGGTATGTGCGTGTAAACGCCATCGGGCACAAGGAATTCGCCCTCGATGTGGCGGCCGTGGTGGTACGCGGGGTGGAAGGCCTGGTGCTGCCCAAGGTGGAGACGGTTGAATCCGTCAAGTCGGCAGAGACGCAGGTGGCGGAACTGGAGCGGGAGCGGGGGATTCCGGTCGGGACCGTACGCTTTCTGGTGGCCGTGGAGAGTCCCCGGGGGCTGATGAATGCGTATGCGCTGGCGTCCGCCTCCACTCGGGTGGTAGGACTCATGTTCGGGGCAGAGGATTTTGGCCGCGAACTGGGGCTGCCCGTGCTCCGCGAGAAAGAGGCCAGCGAACTGCTCTTTGCCCGGTCTGCGCTGGTGGTGGCGGCAGCGGCGGCGCACGTGCAGTCGGTGGACGGTGTCTGGCCCGACATCCAGAACGAGGCGGGGCTGTGGGACGACGCCCGCCAGGCCCGGCGCCTCGGTTTTACCGGTAAATCCTGCTTTCACCCCGGCCAGATCGAGGGCATTAACGCTGTCTTCAGCCCCTCGGCTGCCGATGTGGCCTTTGCCAGCGAGGTCGACCAGGCCTTTGCCAGCGCCCAGGCGCGCGGCGAGGGCTCCATTGCCTTCCGCGGCCAGTTGATTGACCTGCCCATCGTGGAACGGGCGCGGCAAATGCTTCGCCTGGCGGAGCAACTGGAGGTGCGTGGCTGATGGCGGTGAAGCCGGGCTGGGAAGGGCGGTTCTTTGAAGATTTTGAGGTCGGGGATATCTACCGCAGCCGGCTGGGGCGCACCATTACCGAGGCGGACAACATCTCGTTTTCCCTGCTGACCAACAACACGAACCAGATCCACTTCAACGCCCACTATGCCCAGCGGACAGAGTTCGGCCGCCTGCTGGTGAACAGTGCCCTCACGCTCGCCATTGTGGCCGGGCTGGGGGTCACCGATGTCAGCGAAAACGGGTTTGCCCTGGGCTGGGACCAGATTACCCTGCCGAACCCGGTGTTTGCCGGCGACACGCTGTACTCCGAGTCGGAAGTGCTGGAGAAGCGGGAGTCTCGCTCCCGTCCCCAGTGGGGAGTGGTGAAGATCCGTACCCGCGGGGTGAACCAGGACGGCAAGGTCGTGATCGATTACACCCGCAGCGTCATGGTCTGGAAGCGGGCACATGCCCCCAGACAGGACCTGTTCCCGGCGCCGCCGGATGGCAGGTAGGTTATCCGGGCCGTGGCGGCACGGCTGCCGGTAACCCCCAGTGGTATCCCTGGCCGAACTCCACCCCCAGTTGCTGTAAGGCCGCGGCGATGGAGCCAGTTTCGACCCACTCCGCAATGACCTGTTTGCCCAGAGCGTGGGCCACCGTGTTCAGGGCCTGCACAATGGCACGGCTGGCGGGGTCAGTGTCCAAATGGCAGACAAAGGTACCGGCGATCTTGACGTAGTCCGCCGGTATATTACTCAGATAAGAAAATGAAGAAAACCCCTGGCCAAAGTCGTCGAGGGCAAAGCGGCAGCCCAGTTTCTGCAACTTTGTCATCCAGCGCTGGGTCTGTTGCAGATCGGTGACGGCAGCAGTTTCAGTTATTTCAACGACCAGGCGCCTGGCGGACTGTGGGTGGTCCCGAAACCAGGTTGCGAGTAAGTCCAGCAGGGCCTCATCACCGAGGCTGGCCCCGGAGAGGTTGATAAAGATGCGCTCTTTCCGGTGCTGCTGCAAGCAGCGCAGAGCCGTCTCCGCCACCCAGCGGTCGATCTGGGAGATCAGACCAAACCGTTCCGCCACCGGGATAAAGGCATCCGGGCCAACGACCTGGTCGCTGCCCGTCTGCATCC
>JAKFDK010000062.1:0-51687 GCA_036676195.1 Clostridia bacterium
GCTGGTGACCAACCATGAGCGGGTGGAGCGGCTGGAGGTACTGGCCAGAGGCCGGGTGACCGCCGGGGTAACGCCGCTGTTGCGGGTGACCTTGAAAGAGTCGCAGTAGCCGGCCGCCGGGCCGGAAGAGAGGATGAAGGAAGCCGATGTCGCTGTTTGCCCGCATTGCTGCTGACCCATTTGCCCGCAGTCTGGGGATTGAACTACTGGAACTGAGTGCCGGATATGCCCGCCTGGCCATGACCTGCCGGGAAGAAATGAATAATTTCCATGGTATCGGCCACGGCGGGGCGGTCTTTACCCTGGCCGATGCCGCCCATGCTGCGGCCTCCAACAGCCACGGCACGGCGGCGGTGGCCCTGAGCATGAACATTCAGTATGTGGCGCCCGCCCGGGCCGGGCAACGCCTGGTGGCCGAGGCCAAAGAAGAGGATCTGGGCGGACGCACGGCGCTTTACCACATTACTGTTCGGGACGAGGCCAGTGGCCAGTTGATTGCCTCGGCCCAGGGCCGGGTCTACCGGACCCACAAGCCCCTGGAAGCGGGCGGATCCGAATCACCAGCGTGACCGTGTCATCTGCGGCAAAATAGGCCCGGGGCGTGCCCGGAGCAGAGAGTGAACAGGAGAGAAGGGCATTGGGCCAGTTTATCGATATCAACTGCGACATGGGTGAAGGTTTCGGACCCTATGTGCTCGGCAACGACGAACAGATGCTGCCATTCATCACTTCGGCCAATGTGGCCTGCGGCTTTCACGCCGGCGATCCCCTGACCATATACCGCACCGTCGCCCTGTGCGCCAAGAACCATGTGGCGGTCGGCGCCCATCCGGGTTACCCCGACCGGCAGGGTTTCGGCCGCCGGGTGCTGGCGTGCTCAGAAGACGAACTGTACACCGATCTGCTCTACCAGATCGGCGCCATGGTTGCCTTCTGCCGGTCGCTGGGCATCACCCTGCACCATGTGAAACCGCACGGGGCCCTCTATAACCTGGCTGTCAGGGACGCCGAAGTGGCCCATACCTTCTGCCGGGCGGCCCGGTCCATTCACCCGGAACTGCCCGTTTACGTGCCACCCGGCTCCTGCTTACACGAAGAAGCCGAAATCATGGGGCTGTCCATCGCCCTGGAAGCCTTTGCCGACCGCGCCTACAACCCGGACGGGACCCTGGTAGACCGCCGGCAGCGGGGTGCTGTGATCCACAACCCGGCCGAAGTGGCAGAACGGGTGCTGCGCATGGTCACCATGGGCAAGGTCCGGGCGATTGACGGCACCGACATCGACCTGCAACCGGATACCATCTGTGTACACGGCGACACGCCGGGGGCCGTGGCTATCTGCCAGGCCATTGCGGAGAAGCTGGTGGCCAATGGGGTCCGGGCGCGCACGCCGATCTTCACCCATGAAGGGGATGCCATGATTGACTAAGTACGCCCATCCGGGGGAACTGTGGCAGGACTGCCGGCGCGGAGCCTGGGACCGGCCCACCGCCGGTGTGGCCCCTGGCTACGGCCAGGCCAACCTGGCCATTCTCCCCCGGGCGGACGCCTTTGACTTTTTGCGCTTCTGCACCCGCAACCCCCGGCCCTGCCCCCTGCTGGAGGTGCTCGACCCCGGCGACCCGGAGCCCCGGCTGACGGCGCCCGGCGCCGACCTGCGCACCGACCTGCCCCGCTACCGGGTCTACCGTTCGGGCGAACTGGTGGAGGAAACCGGGGACATTCGCCACCTGTGGCGGGACGACCTGGTGGCCTTCCTGATCGGATGCTCGTTTACCTTCGAAACACCCCTGCTGGAGGCCGGTGTGCCGGTCCGGCACATCGAATGCGGATGCAACGTACCCATGTTCCGCACCAACCGGCCCACCGTGCCGGCTGGCCGGTTCCACGGCCCGCTGGTGGTTTCCATGCGACCGGTCCCGGCCGCCCTGGTGTCGGTGGCGGTGGCGGTGACCGCCCGCTATCCTGCCTTCCACGGGGCGCCGGTCTGGGTGGGCGATCCGGAGGGCCTGGGCATAGCCGACCCCGGGCGGCCGGACTGGGGTGATCCGGTGCCCATTGCCCCCGGCGAGGTGCCGGTCTTCTGGGCCTGCGGCGTGACCCCCCAGGCCGTGGCCATGGCGGCCCGGCCGGAACTGTTCATTGCTCACGCCCCCGGCCACATGTTTGTCACCTCGACCCCCGACCGGGAACTGTTGCAGCCGTCGTGACCTTTACCCCGAAAAAACAGATCTACCAGGGAGTGAGATCGTTGGGCGCGATGCCCCAACTGGTTGCCTGTGGGGACCGGGCCGTCCTGATCCGCCCCGGCAGCGGCATTGATCCGGCGGTGAACGCCCGGGTGCATGCCCTGGCGCAGGCGCTGGCAGCCCTGAACCACCCGGCCCTGACCGAAATGATTCCGGCCTACGACTCCCTGTTGGTGGAGTACGACCCGATCCGCCTGCGCTGGGAAGACCTGCAGCGACTGGTCGCACAGGCGGCAGCCGGGACCGCGGCCGTCGCCCCGGCCGGCAATCTGGTGGAAATCCCGGTGCTGTACGGCGGCGAGGTGGGCCCCGACCTGGACGATGTGGCCGCTCATACCGGACTGCCAACAGGTGAAGTGATCCGCCGCCATGCCGACGGGACCTACCGCGTGTACTGCCTGGGTTTCAGCCCTGGCTTTTGCTACCTGGGCGGCCTTGAACCGGCCCTGGCCACCCCCCGGCTGGCCGACCCGCGCCTACAGGTGCCGGAAGGGTCAGTCGGTATTGGCGGCAGCCAGACCGGCGTCTACCCCAGCGTATCACCGGGTGGCTGGCGCCTGATCGGGCGCACGCCGGCGCTGCTGTTTGACCCTGACCGCCCGCAGCCCAGCCTGGTGCAGCCCGGAGACAGCGTGCGCTTCCGGCCGGTGGACGCCGCCGCCTATGCCGGCCTGCTGGCGGCCCGCCCGGTGCGGTTGCCGCAGCGGCCGGTGGAAGAGAGCGGCCGCCCGGGCCTGCGCGTGCTCAGCCCCGGCCTGCTGACCACGGTGCAGGACCTGGGGCGCCGGGGCTACCAGGCCCTGGGCGTGCCGGTGGGCGGGGCGGTGGACTACTGGGCCGTGATGGTCGGCAACTGGCTGCTGGGCAACCGCTCCCGGGCCGCTGCGCTGGAGATGACCGCCACCGGACCCGAGGTGGAGTTCACCGGCCCGGTCGCCTTCTGCCTGACCGGTGCGGCAGTCCCGGCCGAACTGGTGCCGGGGGGCGGCGGTTCCCCGGTGCGGATTCCCGGCTGGATGAGCCATCTGGCCGGCCCCGGCGACCGGCTGCGCATCGGTACGGCCACCGCCGGCTGCCGGACCTATCTGTGCGTCGCCGGCGGTGTGGACGTACCGCCGGTGCTGGGCAGCCGCTCCGAGGACCTGTTTGCCGGTCTCGGCCCGTTCGGGCGGGCACTGCAGACGGGCGACTGGCTGCCGGCAGGCCGTCCGGTGCTGTCTCCGGCCGACCTGGCCGGCCGGGTGCTGCCGGTGGATGCCATCCCCCATTACCATGGCGCCTGGCAGGGAGCCCTGGAGGTGCGTGTGGTCCTGGGGCCGCAGGCCGATGCCTTCACCCCGGAGGGGATGGCCACCTTCCTGGGCAGCGAATACCGCATCAGTACCCGCAGTGACCGCCAGGGGGCCCGCCTGGAGGGGCCGGCGGTCCGGCACCGCCACGGGGCGGATATCCTGTCTGAAGGCATGCCGGCCGGAGGCATTCAGGTGCCCGCCGACGGCAAGCCGATTCTGCTGCTGGCCAACCGCCAGACCATGGGCGGGTATGCGAAGATTGCCGTTGCCCTTTACCCGGATGTGGCCAGGGTCGGCCAGTTGCGCCCCGGCGACACCCTGCGCCTGCGCCAGGTTGACCTTTCCGAGGCCCATCACCTGGCCTGGGCCGAGCGCCGGGAACTGGCCCAGGTCCGGCGCTACCTGGAGCGGGAAGCCGCCGGCGCCCGCCGCCGGCACGAGCCGGTGGGGGCGCCCGTGGCCGTAGCCGCCCCGGTGCCCGCCACTGTACCCGAGGCCCCGGCACCGGCTACCGCCAGTGGACCGGTCTGGCAGTTCAGAGTGCGGATCGACGCCCTGGAATTCGCAGTGGAGGTCGCCGAGGAACTGGAGACGGAGTGAGCACGGGTGGAAATTCGCATTGCCGTAGCCAAAGTAGCCAAATTCGGGTTCAGTGAGAGCGGCGACACGGTCGAGATGGCGGAGCGGCCGCGGGGCGGCATGACCTGCATCCTGGCCGACGGGCAGGGGCACGGCCGGTCCGCCCAGCGCACCAGTTCCCTGGTGGCTGCCAAGGCGGTGGGGCTGGTCAGCGACGGGGCCCGCGACGGTGCCGTCGCCCGCGCCGTGCACGACTACCTCTACGCTGTCCGGGACGGCAAGGTCTCGGCCGACCTCACCCTGCTGTCGATGGACCTGCGCACCGAGACCCTGGTGGTTTCCCGCAATGCCAACTCACCGGTGCTGGTGCGGGATGCTGACGGTACCACCCACCTGCTCAACGAACGGGTGGAGCCCATCGGGGTGCACGAGCGCATGAAACCGGCCATCAGCGAATTTCCCCTGGCCCCCGGTATTCTGCTCCTGGCCATGACCGACGGGGTGGTGGAGGCCGGGCGCCGGGAGAACGAACAATTGCTGCTGACCGAACTGGAGGCCCTGCTGGCGGCGGCGGAACCGGCCGGAGTCACTGAACTGGCCGACTCCGTGCTGGCGCTGGCCATGGCCCGGGACCGGGGGCGCCCGGCCGACGATATGGCAGTGGTGGCCATGGGCCTGGACCGCCGGTCTGGCGAAGAACCCCGGGTCCGGCGGGTGACCGTGACCGCTCCGGTATCGGCACGTACCGTGCGCTAAAGGGGGACCCGGAGATGGCCCGACCAGTGATTGCCGTAGTAGGAGTCTGTGCGGCAGGCAAATCGACCCTGGCCCGCGGCCTGCAGGAGGCTGGCTACGAGGCATACAGCGTGCCGCAGGAACACTCGGTGGTGCGGCGCCTGTACGCCAAGAAGCAACCGGACCTGTTGATCATGCTGGACGCCCGCTGGGAGACGACCCGGCGCCGCCGCCCGGATATCAGTTACGGACCGGAGCGGCTGGAGGAGCAGCGGCAGCGCCTGCGCTACGCCCGCGACGAGTGCCACCTGTACCTGCCAACGGACGGTCTGACCATCGCCGAGGTGCGCCAGGCAGCCATTGACCTGGCCCGGCAGTGGCAGGAACGGCAGGGGGCGGCCACAGGCGGCTGGTAGCAGGGGGCCGAAACAAGTTGGATGGCAGGAGGCGGAACGTTTGGTGACACTTGAGACCATCAAGGCCGATCCGGAAGTGCATATGTACATCATCAAAGCCTATGAAGCCTTGCGCGCCATTGGCTATACCGAACATGGGCTGCGTCATGTCGGGCTGGTCTCGGCCCGGGCCATTGCCCTGATGCAGGAGCTGGAACAGCCGGCACGCCGGGCGGAACTGGCCGGCATCGCCGGCTTGCTACACGACATTGGCAACATGGTTAACCGGGAAGGCCATGGCCGGACCAGTGCCATCATTGCCCACCATATCCTCACCCGTTTGGGGATGGAGCCGGCTGAGATCGCCGACGTGCTGATGGCCATCGGCAACCATGAGGAGGCGCACGGGGAACCGGTGAACGATGTGGCGGCGGCGCTGATCCTGGCCGACAAGAGTGACGTTCATCGCACGCGGGTGTATAATCGGGACCTGGCGACCTTCGACATCCACGACCGGGTCAACTACGCCGTGACCCACTCGGCGCTGGTGGTGGACCGGAACGCCGAGGCCGTTGCCCTGCAGTTGGATGTGGACACCGATATCATCAAGCTAATGGAGTACTTTGAGATCTTCCTCAGCCGCATGGTCATGTGCCGCCGGGCTGCCCAGAAACTGGGCTGCCGGTTTGAATTGCATATGAACGGAACCCGGTTACTTTGACCTGGATTACAGAATATAGGAAAACCGGTGCCGTTTCGTTGACATCCCATTGGGTCACCCCTATAATGATTCGAGGGTAGATCGAATACCGATTCTAGTAGCTGTTAAAGGGGGATTTCTGCCCATGCGGGCCGCGGCACTGCTACTGGCTCTGCTGCTAGCACTCGGCGGAGCCAGCTATTACTTTACCGCCGTCAAGCCAATTGACGACATGATGAAAAAGGGCCTGGACATCAAGGGTGGCGTGCGCCTGGTCCTGGAAGGGCGGGACACCCCGGAAGCCAAAGTCTCCAAGGAAACGATGGAGCAGGCCGTCAAGGTGATTGATTTCCGGGTCAACAAGCTGGGTGTCTCCGAACCCAATATTCAGTTGGAAGGCGACAACCGGATTATTGTTGAACTGGCCGACGTGGCCAACACCGAAGAGGCCCGTAAGACGATTGGCACCACCGCACAGCTCATGTTTGTTGATCCGGAAGGGCAGTTGGTGCTGAGCGGCCAGGACGTGGCCGATGCCTCCGCCTACCAGGACCCGGCCGGCGGTTTCGGCGTTTCGCTGGACCTGAAGGGCGACGGCGTCAAGAAGTTCGCTGAGGCCACGGCCAAGTACATCGGCCAGCCCATTGCGATTTTGCTGGACGAGCAGGTCATTTCCGCCCCGACGGTGCAGGGCGTGATTGACAGCGGCAACGCTTCGATTACCGGCAACTTCACCGCCGAGGAAGCCCAGCGGCTGGCCAACCTGATCAAGGGCGGCGCGCTGCCGATTAAACTGGAAATCATCGAAAACCGCACCGTCAGCGCCACCCTGGGCCAGGACAGCTTTAACAAGTCCATCAAGGCCGGGGCTATCGGCGCCCTGCTTGTGGCCCTGTTCATGATCCTTCGCTACAAGGTGCCCGGTCTGATCGCCGTTTTCGCCCTGAGTGTCTACCTGTGGCTGACCGTCGGCTCCATTGTAGCCATGAACGCCGTGCTGACTCTGCCCGGCATCGCCGGGATCATCCTGTCGCTGGGCATGGCAGTGGACGCCAACGTGCTGATTTTTGAACGGATCCGGGAAGAACTGCGCAAGGGCACCGGGCTGCGCACCGGCATTGATGCCGGCTTCCGCAACGCCTTCAGCGCCGTCATTGACTCCAACGTCACCACCATTCTGGCCGCTCTGATCCTGTACTGGCTGGGCACCGGCCCGGTCAAGGGCTTCGGTCTGACCCTGGCTGTTGGTGTGACCATCTCGCTGTTCACGGCCATTACCCTCACCCGCTGGCTGATCAAGCTGGTGGTCGCCACCGGCTGGGTCAAGAAGACGATCTTTGTCAGCGAGAAGGAGGTGTCGGCGTAATGGCCAACAAGCCGCTCAACATCGATTTCATGGGCCGTTCCAGGCTCATGGTCGGCATCTCCCTGGTCATTATGGTCATCGGGCTCATCAGCATGATTCCGGCGGTGAAGGGCCTGAACCTCGGCATCGACTTCACCGGCGGCACCCAGGCTGAAATCCGGTTCGAGCAGCAGCATACGGTCCCCCAGGTCAGCGATGTGGTCCAGGAAATCACCGGCAAGACGCCCACCGTCAAGACTGCCGAGCTCAAGGGCGGTGCCAGCGGCTCGGCCTTCCTGATCAACACCGTGTCCATGGATGAAGCCAAGCGGGCCGGCTTCTACACGCAGCTTGAGGCCAAGCTGGGCAAGTTTGAACGGCTGGGCGAGGCCGAAGTCTCCGGTACCATCCGGTCGGAACTGATCCTGAACGCCCTGCTGGCCGTCGGCATCGCCTCGGTGCTGCAGATTGTCTATATCGCCTTCCGGTTTGAATTCAAGTTTGCCATCAGTGCCATCGCAGCCATGCTCCATGACCTGGTGCTGGTGCTGGGTCTGATGTCGATCCTGCACGTCGAACTGGGCCCGCCCTTTGTGGCCGCCCTGCTGACCGTGATCGGCTATTCCGTCAACGACTCCATTGTCGTGTTTGACCGTGTCCGCGAACTGGTCAAGACCAGCAAGAAGAGCGAACCCATCGCGGTCGTGATCAACCGCAGCGTCAACGAGACCCTGAGCCGGACCATCAATACCGGTATCAGCGTCTGGCTGGCCCTGCTGGCGATCATTTTCCTGGGCGGCGAAAGCACCTTTGACTTCGCCGTGGCGCTCTTCATCGGTCTGACCAGCGGCACTTACAGTTCCGTCTTCATTGCCAGCGCCCTGCTGATGTGGTGGAAGCAGTGGGAGAGCAGCCAGCGCAAGCGGGTGGCGGCTGCCCGCTGAGGCCTGACGCACAGGGTATAACCGAAGTATTGTCTCAATCTGTTCGGTGTGTTAAGATACACTCACACATGGAAAGACCGGACTGGACAAGACGTCCAGCCGGTCTTTCCGGCATGATTGGGGTTTTTCCCTGGACCAACTTTATACGTCAGACAGGGGACGTGTCACATGACCCACACCGAGCGGTATACCACCGGCAAGCGGGGGGCCCTCACCGGTCTGGTCGCCTATGCCGTGCTGGCGGCAACTAAACTGGCAGTCGGCACCTGGGTAGGATCCCGGGCGATGATTGCCGACGGCCTCAACAATGTCACCGACGTGATCGCCAGCGTGGCGGTATTGATTGGTCTGCGGGTCGGCCGGGAACCGGCTGACGCCGACCATCGCTACGGGCACTGGAAGGCAGAAACGGTGGCCACGCTGGTGGTGGCGGCGCTGATGGCCGCCGTCGGCCTGGAAGTGGCCGTTGGCGCCGTCCAGGCCCTGCTGGCGGGCGAGGCGCCGGTTGCCGGGGCCCCCGCTACGGTGGCCGCCTGGGTGTCGGGTGGGGCAGCCGTCCTCATGTTGGTCCTCTTTGTGCACAACCGGTCCCTGGGCCGCCGGCTCCACTGTGAGCCGCTCTCCGCCCTTGCTGCCGACCAGTTGGCCGACTGTCTCTGTAGTACGGCCGCCCTGGTGGGCCTTCTGGGGGCGCAGGCCGGTTATCCGTGGCTTGACCCCACGGCCGGGCTGGTGGTGGCCGGCTTTATCCTCCGCACCGCTTATAAGGTGGGCTACGATGGGGCCCATGCCCTGATGGACGGGTTCGACACCGAGCGTCTGCGCGCCATTGAAGACCGGGTGGCCCTGGTGCAGGGCGTGCAGGCGGTGTATGACATCCGGGCCCGCCACGCCGGCCCGGCGGTGCTGGTGGATGTGACCATCGGGGTGGACCGGGGCATGACAGTGGCCCAGGGCCATGAGGTGGCCGAACGGGTGGAGCGGCACCTGGACGGTTTCTTACAGATCACCGGCGTGATGGTTCATGTGGAACCGGTGCAGCGGTAGCGGCAAAACTGATGGCAGCAAGAACGACGGGGGAGGCAGTTTGCCTCCCCCGTCGCACATCCACAGGAGCGTTCCCGGCACGCCCAGGAGGGGAAGACCCGGCCTGGCCGATCGGCAGCAAGGTCTAGGGTTTCGGCAGATGGGCGATTTCTGCCAGGGCGCGGTCGATTTCTTCCTGAGGAAGGGTGTAATCTTCCAGATCACCGGCAAAGTATTTGTCATACGCCACCATGTCGAAGTTGCCGTGGCCACTCAGGGAGAAGAGGATCACCTTCTGCTCTCCGGCCTCCTTGGCCCGCAGCGCCGCGTTCACGGCGGCCCGGATGGCGTGGGCGGACTCCGGCGCCGGGACAATGCCCTCTGACCGGGCGAAGGTAACGGCCGCCTCGAAGACTTCAAGCTGCCTGTACGCCTCGGCGCCGATGACACCGTCCTTGTACAGTTGGCAGACCAGCGGGGCGTCGCCGTGGAAGCGCAGGCCACCGGCATGGATGCCGGCCGGAACAAAGCCGCTGCCCAGGGTGTACATGGGGATCACCGGGCCCACCCGGGCCGTGTCCACATGGTCGTAGGCGTAAATGCCACGGGTCAGGGTGGGGCAGGCGGCCGGCTCCACGGCGACCACGTGCGGGTTCGTGTTTCCGGCCAGCTTGTCGGCCAGGAAGGGGAAGCTCAGGCCGGCAAAGTTGCTGCCACCGCCACAGCAGCCATAGATCTCGTCCGGGTACTCCCCGGCCATTTCCATCTGCTTTTTGGCTTCCAGGCCGAGGACGGTCTGGTGCATCAGCACGTGGTTCAGGCCGCTGCCCAGGGCATAAGTGCTGTTCGGGTCGGTGGCGGCCACTTCAATGGCCTCGCTCATGGCGATAGACAGGGAGCCGGGCATGTTCGGGTCCCTTTCCAGCATGGCCCGCCCGGAGTTGGTAGTGGTGGAGGGGCTGGCGTGGACGGTGGCGCCCCAGGTCTGCATCAGGGACTTCCGGAAGGGTTTCTGCTCGAAGCTGATCTTGACCATGTAGACCAGGCACTCCAGGCCGAACAGATTGCAGGCCAGGCTGAGGGCGCTGCCCCACTGGCCGGCGCCGGTTTCGGTGACGATCCGCTTCACCCCGGCCACCTTGTTGTAGTAGGCGATAGGAATGGCGGTGTTGGGCTTGTGCGAACCGGCCGGGCTGGTGCCCTCCCACTTGTAGTAGATGTGGGCCGGCGTACCCAGCGCTTCCTCCAGACGGTGGGCCCGGATCAGGGGAGTGGGCCGCCACAGGGCGTAAATGTTCATGACTTCTTCAGGAATCGGCACCCAGCGGTCCTGGCACATCTCCTGCACGATCAGGTCATGGGGCAGCAGCACGCGCATGTCGTCATAGGTGAGCGGCTGGAGGGTCTGGGGGTGCAGTCCGGGGCCGGGCAATGTCTTCATGTCGGCCTGGATGTTGTACCAGTGGGTCGGCAGTTCCCGCTCGGTCAATAAGAACTTGGTGGGTCTCAACCCTGGTCTCCCCTTTCAGAATCTGGTGATCGGCCAAATTCCAAACCGCCCGAAGTTGAGCCTTCGGGAAAGGTTAGCGTGGTCGCAGTCCGTTCAGGAGCAAGTCGGTCATCCCCTGGATCACTTGCTCATCGGAGTAGGTAAAGGTCGAGAGTCTTTCACCATAAAAATAATGCACCACCAGATACATCAGGAGCACGCCCAGAAAGGCGTCGGCGGCCAGCACCGGGTCCATGGGCCGCATCGATCCGGCCTGGATCTGGCGCTGCAAGACCTCGGCCAACTGGTGGCTGGTCGAGGCGAATAACTGCGTATAGATCAGGTCGGCCGCCTCTTCGTTGTTGATGCCTTCAGTGAAGATAAACCGCCAGAGGTTCCGGTTCTGGTGGAAGCCGGTGGCCATCGCCTGGCCCAGCCGCTGTAATTCAGCGCCGAGATCATGGGCGGGCGGCCGCCCCTGGGACTGGTCGATGACGGACATGGGCGACAGGCGCTCCCGGAGGATACTGATCAGGAGTTGCTCCTTGCTGTTGAAGTAACGGTACAGGGCGGCCTGGGAGACCTGCACCCCTTCGCCGATTTCGGCCATGGTGGTGGCACGGAAACCCTTGCGGGCAAACAGCCGCAGTGCCGATTCCATCAGTTCGTCCCGGCGGGCGCCGGTGGTATCCTGGCGGGCTGAGACGGGGCGCTGCAGGGCAGCGGTGAGCAGTTCGTCTTTGGAACGGAAGTACCGGTACAGCGCCGGGACGGTGATCCCAGCCGCCCGGGCTACATCGGCCAGGCGGACCCGAGCCACACCCACTTTGTTTGCGACGTCTCTGGCGGCGACCAAGATGGCTTCTTTGCGAGTTTGCGGGTCCAAGTCGTTTCCTCCGTTTGAACAAATGTGAATGATCCTTTACTATATTTTATTTTCAAGCGCATAGTAAGTCAAGCTTAATAACTTAACTATTTTTAAAGGTGCGGGCTGTTTTTTAAGTCCGACGATAGCCTTGGGGGGTCTGCAAGGCAAGTGCCCGGGCATTTGCCCAGCGAGGAGTGAAGCGGACACGACGAACCCTGCCGCTCGATGCCATCGTAGAGGCCCTGGGGCGGATCGAGCGCCGGATCGCCCAGGCTGTTGCAGCAGATCCGGGATCCGTAAGGCAACTCGAACGGGCGCACCCGCTGGTCGGGTGCGCCCTCGTGATGGTGAGACGATCCGCCACCGATGTGCCTCACGCACGGCGGCGTTCCTATCGTCATGCCGCCGTGTCAGTGGCCAAGTCCGGTCTCGTCCAGAACGTCGATGTGCGCCAGGTGCTCCGGCAACATGATTCGATGGTGTGGTCGGACCCGTCCGGTCAAGGCCTTCTGCAACTCCGGGATCTTCTTCGGCAGGCGGCCTCTGGCCAGGTCCAGACCGGGGGTTGAGAAGGTTCCGCCGGTCGGCCGGGGGGGTATCCCGGCCAGACGCTGCCAACAGGCGGCCCGACCCCCGCCCCAGAGGGCGAATCGTCAGGTTTTGCACTCTGCCCGCACCGCAACGCCGCGCGAAACTTGACGATTCTCCCCAAAAATCCTCCGTAAGACCGCCTTCGGGTGCCTTTGGGGTGGTAATGGACGCGCCAAATTACCCCCCCAGGGTATCGATTTGCCCCTCCGATCGCTAGAAACGTCAGAGTTTGCAATGGCGGCCCCTACCTGCGCCGTGCAAAAGTTGACGATTCGACCACGAGTCCGTCGGCGGGGTCAGGTACTGGACCAGGGCAAGGGGTTAGCTTTTATCTGCTTTGAGTCGGAGCTATCCAGCCAGCCCGCAGACTCCAGCCGGGCCAGCCCACGCATGACCGTATACCAGGCGAGACCGGATCGGGCTTGTAGGAGTCTGGTGGAGATCGGGGCATGATCGCCGAAGGCGTCCAGTTGGAGGATCATCCAGAGCAGTTTGGCCGACTCGGCCAGGTGCCGGTCGCGGAGCAAGCGACCCGGAACCCTCACAACCGTGGTTTTCATGAGCCACCCCCTATCTTTTAGCAATTCCTACCGGTCAACCCAAACTCCTGGTAGAATCCTCAGCTTTTGCACAGCCGCAGGTGGGAGCTCAGGACACTCCGCCTCGGACCCGCTCAACCGTTGTTCCCGGCCAGGATACCCTCCGGTCGGACTTCTGCGCTGCCTTGCCGTCCCTGGTGACGGAAGTACCTGGCTACCAACAGCGACAGCGTACCGAAGAGGAGGCACCAGGAGATCATCGCCAGACGTGCAGCGTTGTCGTCTGCCCCTCCGGACGGGGCGGATGCGCTCATGAAAGCCGGCGCAAGGAGGGTGGAGAAAACCAACAGTCCGTGCAGGATGGCGAGCCGCCGGATCCAGGCGGAGAGCCGGTCGCCGTGTACGAAAACAGGGGCTGCGAACCAGGTGGACAGGCACATGAACCCATAGCCGAGCATGTCCACGGCAAAGAAGACAGTCCCAGGATCGTACACGAAGGGGCGCAGCGCATCTCCGGAGGAATTCCGGATTGCAGTCAACTGTACATAGTACACAATGGTAGCAAATACGGCGTAGATCACGGCAAAGGAGAGACCGAGGTGACTCCAAATCTTCTTCTCTGCGGGAGCCTGATGGTGGATGCTGGTCATCATCACGACAAACGAGGGCGCCAGCAACAGGCATACAAAGAAGCTGAAGTGCAGTGTGGCGATGCCAAAGAGTCCAAGGAACATGGACAGGCCAAAGAGAGCCACCCAGACCGTTACCAGCAGGGCCGACCAATACCCCAACCGACAGACAGCGTTTCCACCCATGATAATCACTCCTGCGGTAGATCAGATCCATGGATCTGCGGGTCTCGCCGTGCCACCCGGATGCTTACCCCAGGTCCGGAAATACCCGGACCACCAGGGCGAGTTTGGCCTTGAACCCTTCCGGGCGAGGTCCTGGGCCAGGTTTTCGTCCATGGAGGGGACATGGGCAGGGATAGATGGGGGCGGTTCCGCCTGGACCGGCGGTACTGCCACCGGCGCTGGTGTGACAGTCAGGGGGCAGCGCCATAATGGAGATATGGACCTGCTCGCCGCTGCGGCTGAACGCAAAGGCGGGCTGGCCCTGCTCCCCTTCATCGTACATATAGGTGATCTCTTCCTGTCCGGACAGGGTTGCCACCATCACGGCCAGTACCCGTGCCCATTCGCCCAAACAGACATCGTCCGGTCCCCAGAACCCGAGGTACGGAAGGTTCCGGCCGTCGGGGGAGAGGGTGAGGCGGGGTGCCACGGCAAAGCCCTGGAGGCCTACCTGCTTGATCACCTGACCGTTGCGCATGGCGGCCACATAGGCGGTACCGGATGCCATCCCCGCAACGTAAGTGGTGCCGGTCCGGCTGTCGGTCGCATGGGTCCGGTCGCAGGTCGGGTCTGCGTCGCCCAGCCGGGCGACTGTACCGGCCGCGTCGATCCCGAAGACCCCGGTGGAAGCGCAGACCACGATCCGGCGCGCCTGCCCGTCGTAATGCGAACTGTAGATGCCGGCGAGGTCGGTCCAGTGCCGGCGGGGTAGCGCAGCGGCCCCCAGGGCGGCGCCCGTGGTGCCGTTGTACACCGAGTAAAGGCCGCCCGCATCGGTGGAGAAGCGGTAAACCCGGTTGCTGCCGGGATGGTAACTCAGGCTGGCAAAGAAGTAATTGTCGGTGTCAGTCTGTGCCAGCACCTTTCCGTCCGGCAGGTGCACCCGGTGAATCCGGGGCTGCATTTCGTTGTTCTTGTCTTCGCAGATCCAGGCGGTGCCGTTGGCAGCAGGGCGAAAGCCTCCGGGTTGAAGGGAATCCGGACCGTTGCCGCCAGGCCGGGGCCGCTGCCCCGGATGGCGCAGCCGCTCCCGCCGGATGCCGTTTCCGCCGGTCTAGCACTGCCGCCGCCGGACGGCCTGGGCTGCGTCGGTCTGGCGCTGCCCCCGGCGCCTGTCGTCCCGGCCGGTCGCTGGGACGACAGCGGCGCCGTGGCGCCGGACTCCAGGACGGCCGCCAGTGTGGCCGCCGCCAGGGGCCAGTGCCATCGTTGGTGCCAGGGCTGCGTGGCAGCTCTGGTGTCGGCTGCGATCATTGCTGGTTTCGGTGCCTCCTAATCCAGCAGGTCTTCGGGGGCCGGGTCCAGCCTGGGCTCGACTTCGCCCCTGCTGCAGTGCGGGCAGTCCACCAAGTGGCGCTGGTGGGTATGGTCCTTGTGGTCCGGGAGCAGACCTTCGGCACGCAGGGACTTGTTCACCCAGATAGCCGCCTGGGCCCCCTCGCCGATGGCAATGGTCACCTGCTGGGAATGGGCGACCACGTCGCCTACAGCCCAGGCCCCGGGTACCGAGGTTTCCTTCGTGCGGGGGTTGACCACAATGTAGCCGTTGTCGTTGGTCTCGCAGCCCAGGGCGCGGGCCAGTTCGGAGTTCACGCTGTACATGCCGAGGGCGGAAAAGACCTTTTCGCAGGCGATCTCGGTTCCGTCCTCCAGCACCACCGTTTCCACCCGGTCACGGTACTGCCCCCGCAGTTCCGTGATCTTTCCTTCGTACAGGGGGATGTCGTTCTGGGTGAGCCAGTCCCGGTTTTCCGGGCTGACCGGCCTCTCCCCGGGGACCACGTTCACCACCGCCAGACGGGTAGTCCATTGCAGCAGGGCCTTGGCCATGCCCACACCGCCGTTGCCGCGCCCAACCACCACCACACGCCGGTCCACGCACTCGTAGCCGTCGCAGTCCGGGCAGTAATAAATCCCGTACCCGGCCCAGAAAAAGACCCGGGGGTCGTCCCAGGGGTGGCGGTCCATCACACCGGTATTCAAGACGATGCGGCGGGCCCGGCAGGTTCGCACCGACTGCGTGCCGGTGCCCTTTTTGAGTTCCCGCTTATCCTGCATGGTCACGGTGAACAGGCCGTCGGGGTCCTTGCTCACGTGGGTCACGGATTGGGTCCTGAACTCCACCCCATATTTGGCCGCATGTTCCCGGCCCCGCTTCAGGAGTTCCTGGCCGGACACGCCGTCGGGCCAGCCCAGAACATTCAGGTAGTCCGGCACCCAGTAAGCCCGCGCCTTGCCGCGGTCCACCACCAGGGTCCGCCAGCAATAGCGTCCCAGGTGAATGGCCGCCTGCAGGCCGCCCGGTCCGCCGCCGATCACAATCACGTCATAGAGTTCCATTTGCAGTGCCTCCCTCCGGACGCACCAGGGTCGCCGGTGCGAACAGTTCTTTCACCACGGCCTCCGGACCTACCTGCCGGTATACACCGCCGCCGGTCGAAATCGCGGGGTTCAGCTCTGCCGGTGCCCGAGCTCAGCCACGCTGTCGCCGGTGTGCACCGGGACCGGTTTGCCGATGAAGTAGCCCTGGGCAGAGTCAACGCCGTAAGCTTTCAGTAACGCGATGGTCTCGGCGTCACCGACATATTCGGCAATGGTCTGCTTGCCCAACCCCTGCGCCACTTCAACCATGGCCTTGACCAGGTGCTGGTCGGCCGGATCGTTAGGCAGGTTGCGGATGAAACTGCCGTCGATCTTCAGGTAGTCCACCGGCAGGTGCTTGAGGTAATAAAACGAGGAAAACCCGGTGCCGAAATCGTCGATCGCAAACCGGCAGCCCCACTCCTTCAGGGTCTCAATGAAACGGCTGGCCTGGCTGCTGTCGGCGATGGCGGCAGTTTCGGTGATCTCCAGCACCAGGCGGGCCGGGTCAATCCCGGTGACCGTCAGTTCGTGCTGGATCAGACCCAGCAAGTCACTATCGGCAAAGGCCTTGCCGGAGAGGTTCACTTCCAGGGTGACAGGTGTGCCTGCCTGCTCAAGCTGGGCGATCAGCCGGATTGCCTGGCGCACAACCCAACGGTCGATGGCGTGAATCAGTCCATATCGTTCGGCTACATGCAGGAATTCCTGCGGCAGGATGATCTGCCCCTGTTCGCCGCGCATCCGCAGCAGCAGCTCATATTGAGAGATCTTGTCGTGGTGCAGGTCCAGAATCGGTTGCCAGTACAACAGAAACAGGTCCTGTTCCAGGGCAGT
The DNA here is from genome assembly GCA_036676195.1 of Clostridia bacterium. Classification (GTDB taxonomy): domain Bacteria; phylum Bacillota; class Sulfobacillia; order Symbiobacteriales; family ZC4RG38; genus JAKFDK01. The sequence goes on from JAKFDK010000062.1 coordinate 16,805, forward strand.
GCGAATCCGTTTTTCCCAGGTCAGCCGGGTTTCCATTCGGGCCAGCCGCTCCTGGTCAGGGATGTAGAGCGAATAACTGTTGCGCCCGCACTCTTTGGCCTGGTACATGGCCAGGTCGGCACAGGCCAGCAGTTCTTCCGCCGAACTGCCGTGGTCAGGCAACACCGCTACGCCGATGCTGGTGGTGATCCCGACCGGCTGCGCCTGGATCACCACCGTATGCTGGCGCAACGCGGACACAATGATTTCAGCCGTGGCCGCGGCACGGGCGGCGGTGGCCCCTGGCAGGAGAATGGCGAATTCGTCTCCGCCCAGCCGCGCCAGAATGTCCGCTGGCTCCAGGCAACCCTGCAACACTACGGCCACACTGCGCAGCAGTTCATCTCCCGCCCAGTGCCCCAGGCTGTCGTTGACATACTTGAAATCGTCCAGGTCCAGGAACAGAAGTGCCCCGCGATGGTCGGGAATCGCCAGCAGGGCGTCCAGTTCCTGTTGAAAACGACGGCGGTTGAACAGCTCCGTGAGTGGGTCATAATTGGCCGCGTGTACCAGTTGCCCCTCAAACAGCTTCCGTTCTGTGATGTCCTGCACCTGGCCGAGGAAATACAGGGGCAGGCCCTGGGGGTCGCGCACCAGCGAGGAACTGAGTAAGACCCAGACCGCATGCCCAAGCCTGTGCAAGTAACGCTTTTCGGTCAGACAGGCCCGCAGCTCGCCGGACAGCAACTTTTGCACCTGCTGACGGTTGCTCTCCAGGTCGTCCGGATGCGTCAGTTCCTCCCAGGTCAGAGCCAGCAACTCCGGCTCGGTGTAGCCCAGCATGTCACACAACGCCCGGTTTACCTGCAGGAGCCGTCCGTCCAGCCCGTTCAGGGTCATACCGGTGGCGGCATTGTCAAAGGCGCTGCGGAACCGTTCTTCGCTTTCCCGCAGAGCATCCTCGGCCTGCCGGTGTGCGCTGATGTCGCGGATGATGGTCGAGAAAAACTCCACCTCTCCGGATAGGGTCCGGTGCGCCAGCAGGACCTGTGACACAGGGATCACCCGCCCGTCCTTGCTGAGAAGAGAGGTTTCACCGCTCCAGACGCCATCCTTCAGGGCGGCGGGGAGAGCTTCGTTCAGTAGCATGGATCGTGCCCAGTTCGGGTACGCGTCGAACATGCTGTAGCGGGACACATCGTCGTCCGGGGTCAGCGCCAGCACGTGTCGCCCGGCCCCGTTCAGGTACGAGATCCGGCCAGACGCATCGGCCATGCAGACCAGGTCGGTGGTCGCCTCCAGGGTGACCACCAGCCGCGCCCGGGCTTCTTCGGCCACACGGGCCGAATCCAGCGCAGCCTCCAGCGTCAGTTGCTGTGCACGCAGGGCGGCGCGCTGACGCAACAGTTCCGTATTCTGGGCCTGAAGCGTTTCGTGCTGAGTGACCAGTTGCCGCCGGCGTTCCAGCAGGTCGGTCTGCACTTCCTGCAACTGGGCATGGCGTTCCGCCAGGGCTCGGTGTGCCCAGGCATGGGCCACCCCTACTGCCACCTGACTGGCCACGGCCTCCACAAACGCGACTTCGGCCGGGGTCCACTCCCGTGTTCCCGTACACTCGTGAAAAAGGATCGTGCCGAGCAGTTTCCCGTCGACCGACAGGGGGGCACCCAGAAGCGCTTGCGCCCCCGCCGCCACTAGTTCGGCGCGCCGGTTCGGAGCGGAAAGGTCCAGGTCCGGATCATTGGCCACGTCGGAAACGGCGAGCACACGGCCGGACCGGACGAACAGCGACTGCCTGGGGGCATACAGCAGGAAGTCCGGGGGAACCGGGGCCACACCGGGGGCGGCATACTGGGCCAGAATCGGGAAGGAATCGCCGGTGTGGTTCCGCAGGCGGACGTAGCAGCGGCTGGCGCCCAGGGCAGGTCCCAGCTCGTTGACGGTGGTATGCAGAATTTCATCCAGGTCAAGGGAACTGCGGATCGCCCGGCCAATGCGGTCCAACAAGGCCTGGCGGTCCACTTGCTTTTGCAGATCCCCCCGGGCGTGGACCAGATCCTGGATCAGGCGGCGCTGATGGGCGGCGGTGCGCATCCCGGTTTGGGCCGCCACTACGACCACCAGCAGTTTGAAGGCGGTCTCGGCCAGCGCCACTGTCCCCGGTACACCGCTGAACTGCCAGCGATAGGCCCCGTCGAGCCCCACCACCGCCAGGGCCAGATACAGCATCCGCTCACCCGCCGCCGGACCCAGGGCCCAGGAGGCGAGGGGGGGAATGGCCACGATCAGGGCCAGGAAGGCATGGCCCATTGGGCCGGCATCTGCCAGCAGAAAACCCAGGGCGATGGTCACGAAGGCCAGGTCGGCCAGGGGGAGCGCGGGCGCATCGGCCGGAGCCGGTATCGGTGCGGTGGGAGCAGTCAGGACAGCCAGGTACCGCCGGTACAGGGCCGGAGGCACCAGCAGGGCCGCAGCCCCGGCTGCCCAGATGGCTGCGCTGCCCCAGGCGCCGGCGCGGGCAAGGGCGTAGACCGCAACCAGAGGCAGGGCTGTGGCGACCAGCCGGCGCCACAGCGGCTGCGCCGCCGCCCACGGCTGCCCTGACCCAGGCAGGAGGAGGGCGGCTGCCCCGGCCAGTCCGGTGGCCCCGGCCCAGGGGATGAGGCCGGGCAGGAGTTGGTAGACGGTGGGGGCGAACACCTCCGGCCATAGCGGAATGAGTCCGGCCAGGGTCAGTTGAATCAGGCCCTGGGCCAGGATGAACAGGTCCGGTCGCGGCGTGGTCGCCGGTTCAGATTCTGCAGCCGCCAGCCAGGGTGCCGTCAGCAGGGCGGCGGCCAGAATGCCAAACACCAGCCCGAAGGCCCAGTTGCCCGACATGATCCCGTAGCGGGCAAGCGCGGCCAGCGGCAGGCTCACCAGCAGTCCGACCATGCGCCGCACCCATGGCAGTTGCGGGGTGGGCAACAACAGCACCATCCCGCTGACCACCAGGGGCGCCGAAAGGTACGAAAGATCTGTCGGCAGGGCGATGAAGGCAGGACTGATATAGGTTTCTCCGATCGCATACAGGGCCACACCCAGAAACATTTCCGTGATGGCAGCCACGACGGTCAGTCGCGCTGTGTGCAAGGTCAGGTGCTGCAAGCGTGTCCCCTCCGTTGGCCACTCCCCCCGGGCCGGATGCAACCGGAGGCGGGAGACAGGCCGAGGCCGTCAGATCGTCGGGAGCCCAGATCTCTGCCGAAATGATCCTTTTGTTTTGCATATCAATTATGATACTGATGTTGGAATCACCTGTGGTAGCCGGTCCCAATTCGGGGCATCGCCCAAAAATAACTGGCCCGGTCCCGGCCCCGGCAGATGGTTTTGGTGGCGTTTGCCACTGTCAGCACTGTGTTCCCTTGCCCTGCGGGCTTTTCTGGTATAGAATGAGAAGGACGCCATGGCGGTAACGTCGACTGAGGTTCGGCACGACCTCGGGCCCGGCGTCCAAGCTAAGAGACCGGCCTGGTGCAATCGGCACCAGGCTTTAATCCTGCCCATTATACCGGTTTAGATACGAAGGAGGGCCTGGACTTATGTCTACATCCGCCTCCGTCGAGTTTCGGCTGCCTGAGGGGTGGACACTGCGCAAAGTGGCTGCCATGTTAGCACGGGAGTGGCTGCCGCCCTTTCTGGCGGACACCGGTCCCAAGGCCCCCCGCTGGGTCCTGCAACCAGTGGTGGAGGCCCCCGAAAAAGGGGCTCTCCCGCTGTGGGAGGCTGGGATTTCCACCGCCGACTACGAGGAGCGTCTGGACCATGCCGACCTTGCCTGGGCCATCCGGGCCAATGTCGCCCGGGGCAGGGGCAAGGGGACGATTTTGGCGCGGCTGCGTCTGGATGCTGAAGACCGGGAGACCATTCACATGACCATCTTCCCGGCGCCGCTGCCCGAGTCCCTGTTTGACAGCACCAAGGTGGACGAGTATCTGCAGGCCCGGGACACAGAGGGTCTGGAAGGCTTGCTGGTGAACCTCCTGAGTGCAGGCGGTATCCTGCCTGTGGAGGTCTGAGGCCCGGCAGCAGGCTGACGCCCGGCACATCCTGGTGCCGGGCGTTTGTGTCCGGCTCCGGGGTGATTGCGCGGCGGAGCAGACCGTGAATCGGAGTGAAATGCCATGATCACCGCCCGGCGGCTCCCGTTCCTGTGTGCGATCGTGTTGCTGGTGGCACTGGTACCGGTGGTCCGGCCGCCGCTGACAGCGGCAGCCGCCGATCCTGTCCGTCTGTTTGTGAACGGTCACGAACTGCAGCCAGACGTGCCGCCGCAACTGGTGGGCGGCCGCACCCTGGTACCGGTACGGGTGGTGGCAGAGGCGCTGGGGGCGCAGGTGACCTGGAACGAGAGCGCCCGCCTGGTGGAGATCAGGGGCAGCAAAAGCATCAGCCTGCAAGTGGGCAGTGCCCAGGCCCTGGTGGACGGGGAGAGTGTCGGGCTGGATGCCCCGGCGTTAATCCTGGGCGGCCGCACCCTGGTACCCATCCGCTTTGTGGCCGAGGCCCTGGATTTTGCCGTGGTGTGGGACAACAGCCTGCGGGCTGTCCGGCTGACTGCCGGTGCCGGACTGTCGCCGGAGGTCCTGGAAACGTATCTCTGGCCGGCCTATACCGCACACCTGCAGGTACAGGTCAGTCTGGACGCGCAGGGCTTTACGGTGGTCAGCGGTACCTTTGATCCGGCGGCAACGGGCTGGACGGAAGTGGCGGTCTGGCAGGAAGGTGCCCGTCCGGTCAGTGCGCCGGTGAGCGGCAATCACTTTACGGTGCGGGTGCGGCTCGGCGGCGGCACAGAAGCCGTCCTGTATCTGGGCGGGCGGACCAGCGGTACGTCCTTCGCCAGCGTTGCCCGGCTGCGGGTCAGGGTCCCGGCAGGGGTAGACCCGCAGTTAGCTGCGGGCGGCGGCCTGACCGTGGCGGACCTGGTGGTGACCGATCACCGCCTGACCGTGACGCCTGCGGTCACCCCGGATGGGTTTCTGGAGCTCACCGGCAGCAGCACTGCGTCCTGGACCGACCTGCTGGTGTGGTCCGCTGATTCGTCCGCCCAACCTGTAAAAACGGCCGTGGCGGTCAACCGGGGGAAGTTCCAGGCGGTCCTGCCCTTGCCCGGCCCGGCCACCTATACCCTGTATGTTGGCGCCCGTGAAGACGGCAGTGCGTCATACCGATCAGTCGCTGAACTGACCGTCACCATGGCTGCAGCCAGCGACCTCGCCCCGGTCACCTCCCTGGACCCCCGGATCAGACTGGCCGCGCCCCTGGCGGCCGGGGCGGCTTACGCCGATTTTGTGCCGGTGGCGGGTGAAATTGTGGGTCACCCCGGTGCCGAGCCGGTGGTGCTGGCTACCATTGAACGGACGGACGTACAGGCGGACATGGCCGGGACAGACGCGGCCAGGCCCCTGAAGGCCACACAGGCCATCCCGGTGCAGGACGGCCGCTTCTCCGGCAGCCTCTGGCTGCGGTTTGGTCCCGGCCGGTACCGGCTGACCCTGGGGCTTCCTGTTGACCGGCGCCAGTGGCAGGAGGGGCTGGAGTTCAGCGCCGTGAACACCGCCACAACCGACAACCGGTACCTGGCTCCCTCCCGAGGCATCGAGTCCGACCATCCCCAGATTACCGGCCTGGCGGCGAACCTCACCGCCGGGTACAGCAGTGACATGGAAAAAGTCAGGGCCATTCACGACTGGGTGGCGCGCCACATCAGCTACGACTATGACAAATACAGCAACGCCACCTTCAGCCACCTGGACGGCGCCGTCCGGACCCTGCAGCGGCGGACCGGTGTGTGTCAGGACTACAGCTTCCTCACCGTGGCTCTGCTGCGGGCGGCAGGCATTCCGGCCCGGCTGGCCTATGGGACGGCCCAGGGTTACGGGGGCTGGGGCGACCACGCCTGGGTCGAGGCCCGGGCCGGCGACCGCTGGGTGACCATGGACCCGACCTGGGATGCGGGGCACCTGGAGGGCGACCAGTTCGTGCCCGGATTCAGCCTGCGCTACTTCGACCCGCTGCCCCAGCTATTTCAGACGGATCACCGCTGGCAAGGCTACGAATACTGAGGGCGAGGAGACCTTGGTGCGCCCGGGCTCAGTCAGTTCCACCGCGATCTCCTCAGCTACGGATATCTGAGATCAGGCCCCCTCTTCCCGGTGTGTTTTGGGAGCAGGGGGCTTTTGCGTTTGATCAGCGTATGCACAACTGGGCCACTGTCCCGGCCAGGGCCACCGCCAGCCAGTAGGCTGCCCGATTGGTGCGCCAGATGCCTGTCAGGTTCAGCACGGCCGCCGTGGCCCCCGAGGCGCCCACGATGAGCAGTGGCGGAAACCGCCAGGCCGTCCACGCCAGCAACAAGGCGACGACCACGACCGCTTGCACGATCCCCGCTCTGGTTAGCTGCACGTCCCCTGGCACCACCCGCTACCTGTCCCTGTCAACGGTCTTTGCCAGCGGCAGTGTTGTCCGCGCACAGTCCATCGCTGCGGTGTACAGCCCCAACTCACCGGCGGCTCTTGTCGCAATCAGTCCCGCATCCACTCTGGCCTCGATATTCCTGCTGTGGTCGCGGAGAATGGGTTCTCCTTCACGCAGCGCTGCCAGATACCGCCCGCGTGCGAGCAGCATCTGCAGTTCCGCCAGATCCACCGTTTGCACCCCCCGTGTTCCCGCCGAGATACAGATTTTCCCTTTATACGTGAAGTTACTGCCGGAAAATGGGACTTTTCCGAGTTTGCCAGAGGTTAATACCGTCCTCGGGGCTCATTGAAAAACTGAGACCGCCCTTGCGGCGGGGACCACTAAGGAACTGATCTGGGCTTTGGTCCCGGCCTGCTGGCGCCCGGAATCCTGTACGCCTGGTGGAGGGGGGCAGGGGGGAGGGGGGCCGGTCAGGATGACTCTCACCGACCTGCGCAGCAGTTGATCAGATTCCGGGCCGCAACCCCGATTTCGGGTGGTCGAGGCAGGGACGGGATGATTCACCGGTCTTTTCCGAGGCAGAGTTCCAAAACATGCGGAAACCGCAGGCGAATCCCGTGGTTCCAAGGGATGTTCGCCCCGGAATTATCCTGTTTTCGGCCTGAGAAGGGGCGTTCTGGTCCGGAGACGGCGAAAAGTGGCGGCTCCCCCACCTGTGCGGCTCCGATTTCATGTGATTCACCGATGTTTTCCGCATGTAGCCATGGACCGCTCTGGAAATCAGCGTTGAATCGTGGCCGGGCGCTGATTGAAGCGCAAAGGGCAGCATTCGCGCAGCGGGGGGCCGTAGCGACCCAGCACCTGAATCGCTGATATTCCCGGGAGCACGTACTTGGTGGAGACCAGAACGCCTTGCGAGCACCCGTTGTTGCGAACAGAGCCTTCATGAATCGCATTGAGTCGTCGAATAGTTGACACCTAGTTCGGCGGCACTACCAGCGTAAGAAATCGGAAGCCAAGCTCTACGACTATCTCGTGCACTTGCGTTCAATAGGAGCGGGGGCCATGGCGCCCCCGCTCCTACCCTGGACTCAACTACTAGCAGTTCAGGCTGGCGTCCCGGAAAACAATGTCCTTGGAGATCCATTTTTCCGTCCAGCCCGAGTAGTAATGGGTATAGAGCCACTTGCCGCTCCATTCATAGAATTCAGTCTTATAGTTCACATCGGTGTGCTTGTACCAGTTCCGCACCTGGAGGTACCCTGCAGTCCTGGGTTGAAGGGTCAAGGTGCCCGTGATGGTTTCATTCGTGCTCCAGCTAAAGTCATAGCCCACAGCCGTTTTGATTTGACCGACATCGAACGACCCGCTCAGACTTGTCCGATGGCCATATGAATGGCCCTCGCTGTAGCCAACGCTGGAGGTCTCCAGAGTGGGCGAAAGTCGGTGCGGCCACCGCCGCGCACAGAAGCACGGACACTGCGAAAGCGGCTACCTTACGCATTTTCTTTCCCTCCCAGATTAAACCCTTCGTCTGGTAATACGTGGAAAGTGGCGGTGAGGCTCGGCTCTGGTAACATTTTATGGAAAATCTCAATGGTAAGGCCCTGACAGGCGCCGGGAGTGAGTATCAGCTTGTGGGTTGACTGCAGGCAAGCGGGGGCGCGAGTCCAGGCCCGCCGGTGTTCGACATTTTTTCGGCGAAGGTCCCCCGGCGGCCCGCCGTGTTGGTGCCTGTGGTGCGAACAACCGCGAAGAAAGGCGGGTTTTGACGAACGGTCTTCGACACCGTTCTCCGTTGGATTTCCCTGCTCCTGGTTACACTAGAAGTGACTGTAGATCGGTCCATCGGGGGTCGCAAAATGGAAGCTCTTCTGGGGCTCGTCCGGCATAGCGGCAACGCCGCCCTCTTTCAGGCCGTGGAGATGTCCATTCTATCCATCCTGTCCGGTGTGCCACTGCACCTGCATAGCGAGGGGCTGCGCGGGACCGGCAAGACCACCATCCTCCGGGCGGCCCGCCGGGTGTTGCCCCGGATCCGCCGGATCACCGGCTGCCTGTACAACTGTGAACCGGCGGCACCCCACTGCCCGCTGCACCGGGACATGGGCCCCGGGGAGCTGGCCCAACTGGGCAGCGAGTGGGTGCCCATGCCGTTCCTGGAGATCTCGCACTCGGCCAAAATCGGCACTGTGGTCGGCTCGGTAGATCTGGCCCGCCTGGTCCGCCAGACCGATCCGGCGGCAGCCCTGCTGCCGGGAACCCTGCCTCAGGCCCACCGGGGCATTGTGTTTGTGGACGAGATCAACCGGCTGGCCGAGACCTCGCCGGAATTGGCCGACGTCCTGCTCGACGTCATGGGCACCAAACCTGGCCGTGTGCAAATCGAAGAAACCGGACTGCCGGCGGTGGAGTTGCCGCTGTCGATTTCGGTCTGGGCAGCGTCGAACCCGGACGAAGATCCCGGTCCGCTTGAAGAGATCAGGCGGCAACTGTCGGACCGGTTTGATTTCGTCGTCCCGACCAGCCGTCCCGGGGAGTCGGCGGTGGTGGCCGAAATCCTGTCCAGGTTCGACGGCTTCGCCGGGGTATCCCGGCACCCCGGTGCCGTTGAGACGGCCCGGCTGGAAGCCCACCGGGCCCGTACCATGTCCCGTTTGCCGGCCCTGCGACAGGTGGAGACGCCTGCCTGGCTGTGCAGTGAGATTGCCGAAATCTATGCCCGTTTCGGTCTGGAAAGCCTGCGGGCAGCCCAGGCCATGCTCTGGGGCGTGAAACTGGCCGCCTGCCAGGGCGACCGCAAGTGCGCTCAGTGGGAGGATCTGGCGGCGGTGGTGCCCATGGCCCTGCACCACCGGGTCGACGGGGAAACCCTGGCGCGAGTGCTGCAGCACGTCCGCAGCCTGTCCGTCCGCACCGGCAGCCGGGAAGTCCGTCCGGCGGCCGCCGGGGCAGGACCGGGGATCGGCGGCCCTGGTGTGGCCGGCGGCGCCGTGGCGCCGGCGCCGGTCCCAATCGCCCCGCCCTGCCCGACTCCGGCCATGGCGATCCCGGAAGGGGCGCCGCGGCCGGGTGACACCGGCAGCACCGTTCCCGGCCGCACTGAGGCGCCTGCCTCCGGGGCGAATCCGGCGGCTCCGGGGCGGCCGGGACAGCCGCTCGGGCACGCCGGCCTGTCCCGGCCGTCGCCGGTCGATCCGGGCGCACCCAACCTGTGGCACCGCCTGTGGCAGAGTCTTTCCGGGCGCCCGCCCGGGTCCGAGGCAACCGGAGCCCGGGGCACGGTCCGGGATCTGCCGGCCGGGTGGTCACGTCCGGAGACCCCCGGGCTGCCGGGCCAGGCCGGCGGACCGGGAAAGCTGTTCAGTAAGGTCGGGCCGCAGCGCGGCGGCGGTTCAGACGGCCGCTCCGCCGGGGACCAGGGCTCACCGGGCGAAGCCGGGCCGACCCGAATGGTAGACCCGACCCAATACCCGCCCGCCGCCCCGCCGGCGGTGGCACGGCCGATCAGCCTGCTGACCCCGGCGGAACTGGTGCGCACAGAGCCGGAGCTGCAGACGGGGGAGTAGACCTTGGCATGGCTGCGTAAGCTCCAGAGCAATCTGGCGGCGGGATATGGGGTTCGCTTCGGCGAGGCGGCGGTAGTCAGCCGCCGGATTCATACCCTGGACCCCGCCGTACCGCAGATCATCGCCGTGCTCGGCCATGCCGATGCCGGCCGGGCCTTTTACGGGCGGGCGCTGGAAAACGAAGTGATCCATGTGGACCTGTTCCATGCCGTGGGCGAAGCGGACCACCGTTGCATCGCCGCCAGTGTGCGGCGGGTGCTGGCGGCCTGCGGGCGGGGGGGGCTGGCCGATTTCTTTGATGTGCAGACCGGTACCGGCGGCGGCCGGATTACCGGCGATCTGATCTACGGGCAGCGCCCCTCCCTGCTGATCTCGCACCGCAATCATATCCATATCGCCGGTCTGCTGGCCGATGCCGACCTGGACCTGCTGCTGCCGCTGGTGGCGGCGGTGGAGGAGGCCGTGGCCGCCCGGGGCCTGCAGATCCGCCGGATCGAGGGCCTGCGCCACCCGCCGCCTGACCCGCACGGGCAGATGCCGGACCTTTCCCACTACGCTGCCCACACCGACTCCTGGCTGCGCGGCAACGGTGAAGGCGGCGCCCGCGCCGGTGGTGCCGAAACGGCACCCCGGGCCGGGGAGCCCGTGGGCAGCCTGACCTCGGGCAGTTCCGGGGCGAAGGCGAAGGCCGGCCACCCCGATCCGGCCGACCGCACCGACCCGGCCGGGACGGGGACCGCGCCGGGGGCGCCGCCACCCGGGCAGACGGTGGGCAGTCTGCGGAGCGGCGCCCTGTCGCAGCACCGGGTGTCGCCGGGCGCCGGCACCGATCCGGCACCGGCACCGGCACCGGCCGGTGTCGAGGTGCCGCCAGGTGGTCCGGGTAGCGGCGATCTGCTGGACGCCGAAGTTCAGTTGCAATCGGCCCTGGCCCTGGCCCGCCGGATTGGCAGCCCGGACGAACTCAAACGGATGCTGGACGCCGTCCGCAACGGCACGGCCACCGCCGGCGGCCTGCTGGGCGGCGGCGGTACCCAGGCCCCCTTCCTGCTGCGCGAACTGGAAGACCAGGGTCTGATTCGCCGCGACGGGCGGGGCGTGCGCCTGACCGAAACCGGGCGCCGCCTGGCCATCTTCTTCGACCAGCACCTGAAAGAGGTCAAACTTCGCTTCCGTAAGCTCATCCGGCGGGTGCCGCGCCGGGCCTTGCCGTCCCGGCCCATCGCCGGTGAACGGGCGAGCCCGGACGTACGCTACGGGCCGATCCGCGGGGTGGCGCCGGCACCGGCCGGGGGCTGGGTCGGTGACCTGGCAGTCCCGGAAACGGTGGTGGCGGGCATCCGGCGGGCCCACCTGGAGGGGGCCCAGGGCAGGCTGCCCGAGCACCGGGAGCACGCCGGAGGCCGGCTGCGGCTGCAGCGTTCTGACCTGCACGTTCACCTGCGGGCCGGCCAGCGGCCGCTGTACATTTGCCTGCTCATCGATGCCAGCGCCTCCATGGCCGGGCGCCGGATCCTGGCCGCCAAACACCTGGCCCGGCACCTGCTGGTATCGACACGGGACCGCGTGGCCGTGCTGGGTTTCCAGGAGCGGGACGTGCGCGTTTATGTACCCTTTACCCGAGACTACGCCACGGTGGAGGAAGGCCTGGCCCGCATCCAGCCCATGGGGCTGACGCCGCTGGCCCACGGCCTGACCGCAAGCCTTGACCTGATTCGGGAGTCGCACATCCGCCGGCCGCTGCTCCTGCTCATCACCGACGGCATCCCGACGGTGCCGAAGTGGACCATTGACCCGCTGGCCGATGCCATGGAGGCCGCCCGGCGGGTGGCGGGGAGCCAGGTGCCCTTCGGGTGCATCGGCCTGATGCCTTCCCGCCGTTACCTGGAGGACCTGGCCCGGGCCGCCGGCGGCACGCTGCACGTGGTAGAAGAACTGGACGAGGACGCTCTGGTCCAGATCGCCCACCGGGAGCGGTATCGGCAGCAGGGACGGCTGTAAAGCTCGTCTGGCCGGCACAGTCACTTTTCCCGGCGGGTCCCGGACCCACCGTGGTGAACAGAAGGCAGGAGTGTCGGGGATTGACTCCGAACTTGTGTCTGTTCTGCAGCCAACAATACGGGGGGAACGGAGTGGCGCGTACTTACAAGTTCCGGCGCTGGGCTGTGGCCGAAGCCGATCCGGCCGCCTGTCTGGATCTGGCCGGCCGCCTTGGTGTCACGCCGGTCACAGCCCAAATTCTGTACAACCGGGGTTTTACCACCCCTGAAGCTGCCCGCGCCTTTCTGCACTGTGACCAGGAAGGACTGCATGACCCCTTCCTGCTCCGGGACATGGACCGGGCGTCTGCACTGCTGCAGCGGCACGCCGCCGCCCGGGACCCGATTCTGGTTTACGGCGATTACGATGTGGACGGGGTGACCGGCACCGCCATTCTGGTGCAGGCATTGCGCCACCTGGGGGCCCGGGTCGATTACTATATTCCGAACCGGTTTGCTGAGGGCTACGGCCTGAACGCCGCCGCTGTCCGGCAGGCGGCGGCCGACGGCTATGCCTGTATCCTCAGCGTGGACACAGGCATCAGCGCCCTGGCCGAGGCGGAACTGGCCCGCGAACTGGGCCTGACCATGGTGGTGACCGACCATCACGAGCCGGGACCGGAACTGCCGCGGGCCGATGCGGTCGTGAATCCGGGGCGGCGGGACTGCCCCTATCCCTTCAAGGGTCTGGCCGGCGCCGGGGTCGCCTTCAAACTGGTGCAGGCCCTGGCGGGCAACGACTCCGCACTGCTGGAGGAATTGCTCGACATTGTGGCCGTGGCCACCCTGGCCGATATGGTGCCGCTGGTGGGGGAGAACCGCTGGCTGGTCCGGGCGGGCCTGCAGCGGCTGGCCGTTACCCGCCGCCCCGGCCTGGCGGCCCTGAAACAGGTGGCTGGCATTGAACCTGGCCGCACCATGACGGCCGGCCATGTCGGTTTTGCCCTGGGGCCGCGCCTGAACGCCCTCGGGCGCATGGGCGATGCCCGGGCCGGCGTGGAGTTGTTGCTCACCCCCGATCCGGACCGGGCCCTGGCCATTGCCCAGCACCTGGATGCCGAAAACCGCAACCGCCAGGAGGTGGAGGCGGCCGTCCTGACCGAGGCTTCGGCCCAGTGGGAATCCCAGCCGCCGGCGGAAAAGGAGTTCTGTACCGTGCTGGCCGGCTCTGGCTGGCACCACGGGGTGGTTGGCATTTGCGCCTCCCGAGTGGTGGAGCGGCACTATCGCCCGGCTGTCTTGCTGGCCATTGAGGGCGACGAGGCCCGCGGCTCAGCCCGCAGCATCCCCGGCTTTCACCTGTACCAGGCCCTGGCCCAGTGCCAGGACCTGCTGATTAAATTTGGCGGACACGCCATGGCGGCCGGCATGACCCTGCGCACCGCCGATATCCCGGCCCTGCGGGCCCGGCTGAACCGGCTGGCCCGGGAATGGCTGGCCGACGACGACCTGGTCCCGCGCCTGACGGTGGACGCTTACGTGCAGCCGGAGCAGGTCACCCCGGACCTGGTGGCCGAGCTGGCCCGGTTGGAGCCTTACGGCATCGGCAATCCGGCGCCGCTGCTGGCCTGCAGCGATCTGGCCCTGGTGGAAAGCCGCCCGGTGGGCAAGGAAGGTCAGCACCTGAAGGCCCGGCTCGCCGCCACGGACGGGCAGATGTATGATGCCATCGGCTGGGGCTTGGCGGCGGCGGCCGTGCCCGGTGATGCCCCCGGCACCGGCCCTGCCGACGCCCCCCCGGCGGTGGGCAGCCGGGTACAGGTGGCTTTTGTACCGGAAATGAACGAATGGAACGGCCGTTCCCGGCTGCAACTGGTCCTCAGCGACCTCCGGCCCGCCGCCACCGCTACCGACATCTCGGCGGCAGATATGGCGCAGGCCCTGCAGGTCTGGGATCCGCTGGCCGGGCTGGAGGGAGAGGAGGCCACGCCCGTTCCGGCTCCCTGGCCCGCCCTCGCCCTGCCGGCTCCCCGGCCGGAGGGTGACCCGCCCACCCGGCTGAGCGGCGTGGCGGCCCTGGCAGCCCGGGGGCCGGTGCTGGTGCTGGTTAACAGCCCCTGGGCCCTGGCGCCGCTGGCCCGCAGCCTGCAGGCCGTTCTCCGTCCGCAGGGGGGGGCCGTGCGCCTGTGGCTGCCCGGGCACCCGTGCCCGGCACCGGCGCCGGGACAGCCCGAGGTGGTGCTGGCAGCTTGGGGGACACTGCCGGTGGCTGCCGGCGACCGGCGCTTTCACACAGCGGTGGCCTGGCACCCGCCGTTTCTGCTGACCCAGGCGGCGGCGGCGACCGCCCTGGCCGGCGGCGTGGCTGCCGCCTGGCAGCCGCACGACCTGGAACTGGCCGGGGTGCTGCTGGGCTGGCCGTACCCCGGCCGGACGGAACTGGTGCACCTGTACCGGATGCTGCGGCAACAGGTGCAGCCGGTCAGTAGCGCCGACCTGGCCGCCCGACTGGTGGGCAGCGGCCAGGAGCCCATGGGTCCGTGGAACCTGCTGCGGGTACGGGCCGGTGCCGCCATTCTGGAGGAATTACGTCTGCTCACCGGTGTGGCAGCCGATCGGCTGCAGATTGTACCCGCACCAGGTGGGCAGCATGGTAAAATGAAACTTGAAGACAGCCCTCGTCATTGGCGCGGGCTCGTGGGCCGTAACGCACTCAGGCGCTGCCTGACCTGGGGCGGCACCTGTGCCACGCCGGAACCATAGGCTGACCCTGAGGAGGATCTGGACCGACATGGATCTCAAGCGTTACATCCGGACCGTGCCGGACTTTCCGAAGCCGGGGATTTCCTTCAAGGACATCACCACCCTCCTGTCCGAGCCGGAGGCGTACCGCGCCGCCATCGATCAACTGGCGGCTCCCTTTCAGGACCTGGGGGTAGAGGCGGTCACGGGGCCCGAGTCCCGGGGCTTTATCTTCGCCTCGGCCCTGGCCTACAAATTGCATGCAGGGCTGGTGCCGGTGCGCAAACCCGGCAAGCTGCCCTGGCAGACCCGTAGGGTCAGCTATGCGCTGGAGTATGGCGAGGATGCCCTGGAGGCCCATGCCGATGCATTCCGGCCCGGCCAGAAGGTGTTGGTGGTCGATGACCTGCTGGCCACCGGCGGTACGATTAATGCCGTGATCGAGCTGGTTGAAGGGCTGGGGGCGGAAGTGGTCGGCGTTGGCTTTATGATTGAACTGACCTTTCTCAACGGGCGCGACCGGCTCAAGGGCCGTAACGTGCATAGTCTGATCCAATACTAGACCCGAGCGCCCGGTCCCGCAGTAAACCTACAGCGGAAACATGGCAAGCGGCAGGGAAACTGCCGCTTGCCATGGTAATCTTCATTCTTAAACCATGCGGGGCACAGAGCACACGGCTTCGCTGTTTGCCAACAAACTTGGACAGGAGGTGTACGCGGTGGATTTGGCGGACCTGAAACAGAAAATCCTGACCCACCATCCCAACGCCGATCTGCAGTTGATCGAGGCCGCGTACGCCTTTGCCGACAAGGCCCACGCCAATCAGGTGCGCAAGACCGGTGAGCCGTATATCCAGCACCCTTTGGAAGTTGCCGGGATCCTGGCTGACCTGCAGTTGGACACCGCCACGGTAGTGGCTGCCCTTTTGCACGATGTCGTGGAGGACACCGAGGCCAGCCAGGAGGAGATGGAGAGCCGCTTCGGCCACGAGGTGGCGAATCTGGTCGACGGCGTCACCAAGCTGGAAAAGCTGGACTTCACCTCACGGGAAGAGGCGCAGTCGGAGAACCTGCGCAAGATGTTGCTGGCGATGGCCCGAGATCTCCGGGTGATTCTGATCAAGCTGGCCGACCGCCTGCACAACATGCGTACGGCCTGGGCCTGGACGGAAGCCAAGCGCAAACGCAAGGCGCAGGAAACCCTGGAGATTTATGCCCCGCTGGCGCACCGCCTCGGTATGGCCAACCTGAAGTGGGAACTGGAGGACCTGGCCTTCCGTTATCTGGAGCCGGAACAGTACCGCGAGGTCTCGCAGAAGGTGGCGGGCAAGCGAACCGAGCGCGAGGAACTGGTGCAGCAGCTCATGGCCGAGCTGAAGACCAAGCTGTCCGAGGTCGGGGTGACCGCCGATATTTCCGGCCGGGCCAAACACTTTTACTCCATTTACAAGAAGATGTATCGACAGGGCAAGGATGTCCACGAACTGTACGACCTGATTGCTATTCGGGTGATAGTCGACGAGATCAAGGACTGCTACGGCGTCCTCGGCCTCATCCATTCTTCCTGGCGGCCGCTGCCGGGGCGGTTCAAGGATTATATCGCCACACCCAAGCCTAACCTGTACCAGTCCCTGCATACCACCGTGATCGGCCCCCACGGGGAGCCTTTTGAAATTCAGATTCGCACCTGGGAAATGCACCGCACGGCCGACTACGGTGTGGCGGCGCACTGGAGCTATAAAGAAGGCCGCACTGACGACGACTTCGACAAGAAGCTGACGTGGCTGCGCTCCATGCTGGAATGGCATACGGAGATGCGGGAAGCCCACGAGTTTGTCGAGGCCGTTAAGGTCGATATCTTTGCCGACCAGACCCTGGTGTTCACCCCCAAGGGCCGGGTGGTGGACTTGCCTGCCGGGGCCACGCCGATTGACTTTGCCTACGCCATCCATACCGACATTGGCCACCGTTGCGTGGGCGCCAAGGTCAACGGCAAGATTGTCCCCCTGGACAGCACCCTCAAGTCCGGCGACATCGTCGAGGTGTTGACCTCGAAGAGTTCGCCGGGCCCCAGCACTGACTGGCTGAAGATCGCCCAGTCGTCCGGGGCCAAAAACAAGATCCGCCAGTTCTTCAAGCGGGAGCGGCGGGAAGAAAACCTGCAGCGCGGCCGGGAGGCGCTGGAACGGGAGTGCAAGCGCCTCGGGCACGAACCGCACGTACTGCTGCGGCCGGAATGGCTGGAGGAAATCCGTAAAAAGGCGAACCTGGTTTCCGATGATGATCTGTACGTCAGTATTGGCATTGGCACCCTCAGCTCCCAGTCGATTGTGCAGCGGCTGCACGACCAGTTCGAACGGGAGCAGGCCAAAGTCAAAGCGGAGACGGCGCCGGAGCAGCCAGTGGTCGAGCGCAAGGAATGGGGCGGCTACCATAAGGCGAGCCTGGGCATCCGGGTCAAGGGCATTGAAGGGGTCCTGGTCCGCTTCAGCCGTTGCTGCTCGCCGGTGCCCGGTGACCCGATCATTGGCTATGTCAGTCGCGGCCGGGGCGTGGCGGTGCACCGCCTGAATTGCCCGAACATGCCCCAGTTCGTGAAAGAGCAGGACCGCCTGATTGAAGTCGTCTGGGAAGAAGACTATCAGTCATCCCACCCGGTCGAAGTAAAGTTGGTGGCCGTCGACCGGGCCGGTCTGTTGGCCGATGTGGCCGGAGTGGTGGCAGACAGCCGCATCAATATGATCCAGACCGTCTCCCGCGGCCTGCGCAGCGGTATGGCCTCCATTGATATGACCATGGAGGTGCGTGACCTGACGCAACTGGAGTTTGTGCTGCAGAAGCTGCGGCGGGTGCGCGACGTGCTGTCGGTGGAGCGGGTTGTGCGTGAGGTCGGCAAGGCCAGGGGAGGCGTGGGTTCGTAGTGCGTGCAGTTGTGCAGCGGGTATCCCGGGCACGGGTGACGGTGGCAGGAGAGGAAACCGGTGCCATTGGCACCGGTTTGTTGGTGCTGTTGGGGGTTAAAACCGGGGACACAGCGGCGGACGTCCGCTACCTGGCCGAGAAGGTGGCCTACCTGCGGGTGTTCGCCGATGACCAGGGGAAGATGAACCGCGCCGTGGGCGAGGTCGGCGGCGCCGTGCTGGTGGTAAGCCAGTTTACCCTGTACGGTGATATCCGCCGGGGCCGGCGCCCCGACTATTTTCAGGCCGCCCGGCCGGATGAGGCCAACCGGCTGTACGAACAGTTCTGCGCCGACCTGCGGCAACTGGGCCTGCCGGTGGCCACCGGCCGCTTCCAGGCCCACATGGACGTGGAACTGTGCAACGACGGGCCGGTGACGATTCTGGTGGATAGCGAGAAGCAGTTTTAGCTAAGCCTTTGAAAGGCGCCAAAAAGCTTACACCTCCGTTTAGTTCTCCCTGCATGATGCCTGGAGATGTTAACGGAGGTGTTTTCCTGATGTTTAGCACAGAGCGTAGTTTTGACCAGTAAGGTGGCCGTTTGCCAGGGCTGGACCTACAGCCCCGCCCTGATCTTCGTGGACGACGGCTATTAGACCAGGTAGATGCCTGGAGTCAACTGACCCGGGAGGAACTAAAACGACTCAGACTAACCAAAACCTGATTCACATTCGCTGGTATCCCAGGACAGACATATTCTGCGAGGACCTATTGCCGCTGATTGATGGGGTGCGCAGTGTAGGTGCACGAAAGTTGGCAAAGAGCCACATTTAGTTTATCAAACACATCATCTGTATGCTGGATGAGGCGCTGGTCGAGATACTCTACATTCGCCACGCCCGTCAGAAAGCGATAGAACGACCTTGGTTTGGCCCTGGTATGACCAGGGCATTTCCCTTTGCAGCGAGTCTCAGCGGACGATCTTGGATATTGTGTGATGATTCCTTGGCGCACGAAGACTTATCGGAGGGCCAACAGCCCGCTTGTAACCGGCAGGCTCCGCAGAACAGTTGCCAGCCAGTATGATAAGATGGAGGCAATGAAGTCAAGGCGGAAAGGGGGAGTTGGTGTGAACGCCGAGGAACGGGACATACTGCGTGCGTTGTACGATGGGCAACGAGTCGCTGAAGCCGAGCGGAAGTCGGATCGAGCCCTGCTGGAGGCGATTATGGCCAAGCTTGACGGACTGATGGCGGATGTTGGGGCGATGAAGGAGGAGATTGGGGAACTGAACGCACGAGATCGCTACTTCATCCATAAGTTGGGCGAACACGAGGCAGAAATCTCGGTTGTGAAGCACCGACTCCAAGCAAAGTAGCTCAAGCCCTGATAAAGGGCAGCGCCTCCGGTTGGCTCTCTGCGTGCCAGGCACCAGAGAGTTCCGCGGAGGTGTTTTTTCGCGCCTGTGCAGAGCGGCTGGCCCGACCAGGGAGGGTGGCACGGTTCCTTTTCGTTTGACAATCGTTAGATGACGGCACTACCATAGATTTAGATGGCGAACTAATCTGCCGCGAACTGGAACTTTCGTTCTTGCCCAGACAACTGTCGGGTATTCGCGTCATCTGTGTTACAATTGTGCTGTAGGAACAGTGAATGAGGTGACGTCCTTGTTGCTCTGGTCCCGGGCCCTCGGGTCCTTTGCCACCAACTGCCTGATCATCGCCTGTCCCGAGACACGCAAGGCGGCCATTGTCGATCCCGGCCAGGCGGACCCCTGGATCAAGCGTACCGTGGCGGAACATCAGCTCCAGGTGCAGCACGTGCTGCTGACCCACGCCCATGTCGACCACATAGGCGGCGTGGACTGGGTGCGGGAATGGTCCGGTGCGCCGCTGGCGGTGCATGCCGACGATGTACCCCTGGCCGAGAACCCGCAACTGAACGGTTCAGCCATGTTTGGGCCGCCGGTGCACCTGCGCACACCGGACCGGCTGCTGCGGGACGGCGACACCATCAGCATCGGCGAGTTGACGCTGCAAGTCATTCACACCCCCGGCCATACCCCGGGCGGCGTGTGTTATTATCTCCCCGGCCACCTGCTGGCCGGCGACACCCTGTTTGCCGGGTCTGTCGGGCGGACCGATCTGGCGGGCGGCAGCATGACGGCTCTGGTAGAGTCGATCCGCGGCAAGCTGTTCGTGCTGCCGGAAGACACGGTTGTCTATCCCGGCCACGGCCCGAACACCAGCATCGGGGACGAACGGGCCTATAATCCGTTTGTAGGCGGTCAGGCCTGACGCCGACCGCCGCTCCGGAACAGCCGCTGCATGACTGCCCGCCGGGACCCCGACCAGAACGGAGGATGCGGCCGTGGATACTGAACTGAAGGTCCAGCAACGGGAGCAACTGGAGCAACTGGAGGTAGCCATCGCCCGTCTGAACCGGAGTCTGGCGGCCCGGGGCGGCGGTGAAGGGGGGTTGTCCCCCAGCCAGCGGATTGTGCTGCGGGCGCTGGAAGGTGGCCCGCTGCAGATTTCCGAAGTGGCAGGAACCCTGAGCGTGACCCTGAGTGCGGCCACCGGCCTGGTGGACCGGATGGTCAGGACGCAACTGGTCACCCGGGAACGCGACAATGCCGACCGCCGGGTGGTGTGGGTACGGGTTACCGATGCCGGGCGGCGGGCGCTGGCCGATGCGGAACGGGTACGCCGCGATTTTCTGGCCGAGGCGGTGCAGTCGCTCAGTGAGGGCGAACTGCAACAACTGGTGGGACTGCTGGGCAAACTGTCAACTTAGGTGCAGCAAGCAGACAAGAAGGGCGCCACCGGCGCCCTCATTTGGCGTTAGGGGGCCCCACGGTGCGTGTGTACGGCAACAGTGACCTGTTCCGCCTGGACCTGGAACAATTGGCACGCGTATTCTTTCCCGGGCAGCCGGTAACGGTGGCGGACACAGCCGGTACGGCCGACCTGACGGTTATGGCCTGGCCAAACTTGCCGGCGGCGTCCGGCGGGCCGGAGGAGTGGATGGTCACGGTGCAGGTGGGCGATCAGGTGCGGACTTGTGCCGTCACTGTGCCCGGGCCTCTGGCCCCACGGGCCTACGAACACCGGATTCGCCGGGCGGCCAAGTCGCTGGCGGTGGACCTGCTGGCCGATGCCACCGGGTTTCGCCCCGGCTGGGGACACCTGACCGGGGTGCGGCCAACCCGGCTGGCCCACGACCTGCTGGACCGCGGCCATTCCCCGGCCGCGGCCCGGGCCGTGCTGCTGGCGGAGTACCGCCTGACGGCAGCGAAGGCTGACCTGTTGCTGGAGGTGGCCGTCCGGCAGCGCCCGTTCCTGCGCCGGGAGGCCCGGGCCATTTCCCTGTATATTGGCATTCCGTACTGCCCGACCATTTGCTCCTTCTGCTCCTTCAGCATTTACCCGGTGGCGGAGCATCGCGCCCAGGTACCGGTTTTCCTGGACGCCCTGCACCGGGAACTGGCGGTGGTGGGGGCGGCCATCCGTGACCTGGGACTGCGGGTGGAGAGCATCTACCTGGGCGGGGGTACCCCGACCAGCCCAGATGACGGTTCCTTCGCCGCCCTGCTGGCGCAGATCGGTGCCACCGTGCTCGCCGGACAGGCCCCGACGGAATATACCGTCGAGGCCGGGCGCCCGGAGACGATTTCCCGCGCCAAGCTGGACGCCATGGCCGCCCACGGGGTGACCCGGCTGAGTGTGAACCCCCAGACGACGGTGCAGGAGACCCTGCGGCACCTGGGGCGCATCCATACGGTGGAATCCTTCCGGCGGGCCTATGACCGGGTCCGCAGCCATCCACACCCCTTCATTGTCAACTCTGACATCATCGTCGGCCTGCCCGGGGAGGGCGTGGCTGAGGTGCGGCAGACCCTGGCGGACATGGCCGTACTGGCGCCGGATAACCTGACCGTGCACACCCTGGCCATCAAGCGTGGCTCCCGCCTGCACGGTGAGGACGGCGGTGCCGCCGCCCTCACCCGGCTGAGCTCGGCAGAGGCGGAGGCGATGGTGGCCGAAGCCGCCGCTGCTGCCCGGCGCATGGGGCAACACCCCTATTATCTGTACCGGCAGAAGTACATGGTTGGCAGCATGGAAAACGTGGGCTACAGCCTGCCCGGCAAGGAATCGGTGTACAACATTCAGATGCTCAATCATTCAATCACAACTGTTGGCTTTGGCCACGCCGGCACCACCCACCTGGTCCCGGCTTACGGGCCGCCCGGATTTCACTTTCAGGGGCCGGCCAACCCGGAAGATCCCCTCACCTACATGCAGCGGGCCGAGGAACTGGCCCGGCGCAAGGCGGGCCTGCTGCGGCTGGTGCACGGGGAACAAGCTTGGTTTGTGAGTGTGCCGTAACGGTTGAGGACTAACGACAGGTCAGATGAATCACCCAATCAAGGCGGCAAGGAGGCGCAGCGTAAGGTAGCTGTATTGGCGCTCTACACGGGGCGCAGCTACCAAGAGTTGGTTTGGTAGCGAGTGGCCATTGAACGAGCCACTGGCATTTAGGTGCTCACGCAGCAACAAAGAAGCGCTGTCCACCATACAGACAGCGCTTCTTTCCATTTGTTGCAAGCCTCCCGGTACCGGCCGGCCCGGCGCACGGGGTGGCTGGCTGGGTGTGCAGTCTCGTTGCCCTGTTCAATTCCACTAAGTCACATTGGTCACAATCTTGACTACAAATGTTTTTCCTGATATCGTTTATTTAGCGTACTATATCAATATAATGAATTCCCGGGCGCACCACCGGTTCGTCGCACCGATCACGCGATGGGGGGCACCACCGTGGAACTCAGGTACTGGGACAGCGCCGAAAATGCCTCGCGCCAGGTCATTGCCGACATTCAGCTCCGGAAACTGAAGCACACGGTGCAGCGTGCCTATGATTCCGTCCCCTACTACCGGCAGGTTTTTGACCAGCATGGCCTGAAGCCCGGCCATATCCGCACCCTGGCTGATGTGCGCCTGATTCCCTTCTTTGAAAAGACCATGCTGCGCCAACTGCAGCCATATGGTGTGCTGGCGGTGCCGCCGGCGCAGGTGAGTCGTGTTCATGCCACCTCGGGCACTACGGGCAGGCCCTGTATGGTGGCTTTCACGGCGCGTGATATTGAGCTGGTGGCGGAACTGGGGGCCCGGCACCTGAGCTGTTGCGGTCTGGGTGCGGGGGACTTGCTGTACCAGGGCTATGGGTACGGGATGTGGATCGGCGGGTGGGCGTTTGAACAGGCGGCCCGCCGGGTCGGCATGGCGGTATTTCCGGCCGGTCCCGGGCGCAGTGTCATGGCCATGGAGATGCTGCGTGATTACGGCATGAACGCCATCACCTGCACCCCGAGCTTTGCCTCGTATCTGCTGGAACAGGCGTACGAGCGCGGCGTAAACCCGCAGGCGGAGTGGCGGCTGCGGGCGGGTATGCTGGGCGGCGAAACCGCCTCAAAGGCCATTCGGAAACGGCTGCAGGAAGGCATGCCCGCCGGTTTCATGCCCTACAACGTCTACGGAACCACCGAACTGGGCGGGCCGTTCGTGGGGGTCAGTTGCCCGTACGGCGCCGAGGACGGGACCTTACATATCTGGAGTGACCACTACCTGGTTGAGGTGGTGGACCCCGACACGGGCGATCCGGCGGAATTCGGCCAGCCCGGCGAACTGGTTGTGACCACCCTTGACCGGGAGGCGGCACCGATGCTGCGGTGGCGCACCCGTGACCTGACGGCCTGGCCGGAGAACCCATTTGACTGCCCCTGCGGCCGCGGGGGTCACGTGCGCGTGGCTTCCGTGACCGGCCGGTCGGACGACATGATCAAATTGCGCGGCGCCATGGTCTTTCCGTCGCAGGTTGAGGAGATCGTGTCCAATACCCCCGGGACCGGCCCCGGCTGGCTGCTGGTGGTGGATAAGGACCGCGCCCTGGCTCAGGCCACGCTGCACGTGGAAGTGCCGGCACCGGACGAGTCGGCCGGCGCGGCGGTCCGCGACTTGCTGATCAGCCGCCTGCGCGAGGTTCTGGGCGTACGGATCCCGGTTGAACTGGCCGCGCTCGCCAGCTTGCCCAGGTACGAGGGCAAAGCCAGGCGGGTCCTGTCTCCCGCCGAGTTCGTAGCCCTGGCGGGCGGTTCATAGCGGCTGTCGTTACGGCTGGCCCAGCACCACGCCCGCTGCCACCAGGCTGGATACTTCTGCGGGGGGCACCCCGGCTTCCGCCAGCAGTTCGAAGCTGTGGGCGCCGAGTGCCGCCGCCGGCGGGAGCGCCCGGGTACCCAGCACGGGCGGCAGGCCCAGACCGGCCGTGCCCGTCGCCGGGTCGTGCCGCACCATCTGCCGCTCATGAGCGTAGGCGGAGCCCAGAGCCTCCGGTACGTCCAGGACCGGGGTCAGGCAGCAGTCTGCCTGCCGGCCCAGTTCTGCCCAGTCATCTCGGGTACGGGCCGCAAACAGCGTGCAGAGTGCGACATACACCGGCTCTTCTCCCCGGGCCGGTGCGAACTGGTATGGGAGCAGATCTTCCCGGCCCACGGCCCGGCAGAAGGCTGTCCAAAACTTGGGCTCCAGGGCGCCCAGGCTCACGTGGCGCCCGTCCGCCGTTTCGTAAACGTTGTAGCAGACCACACCGCCGCTCAGCAAGAATTCCCCGCGCCCGAACACCTGGTTTTGCGTCAGGTAGAGGGCGGCGGGCAGCACTAGCCAGGACAGCAGTACGTCCGACATGGCTGCATCCAGGTACCGGCCTTCGCCAGTGCGGGCCCGAGCCGTCAGCGCCGCCACAATGGCAAGGGCAGCCAGCATGCCGCCGCTCAGGTCGGCGATCGGCACCGGCGGGATGGTGGGCGCTCCCGTCCGCGGGCCGCTCAGGCCCAGCAGTCCGGCCAGACTGATATAGTTGATGTCATGCCCGGCCAGGTCACGGTGCGGCCCGCTTTGCCCGTAACCGGTGAGCGAACAGTAAACGATCCGAGGGTTGATCGCCCGCACCGTGTCGTAGCCAATGCCCAGGGCGTCGGCCACGCCCGGCCGGAAGGATTCCAGCACCACGTCTGCATGGCCGGCCAGCCGGAGGAATACCTCCCGGCCGCGGGGGTGCCGTACGTCCAGGGCCAGACTTCTTTTTCCCCGGTTGAGCGTGTCAAAAAAGGGCCCGCCGGGCGGGCTGTGCCGGGTCGGGTCACCGCCGCGGGGGTCTTCCACCTGGACGACGTCGGCCCCCAGGCCGGCGAGGTAGGACGAGGCAAAGGGTCCGGGCAGCAGCCGGGACAGGTCAAGTACCCGTGTGCCGGTCAGCATCGTTTCCACCCCACTCCGGTCAGGCTGCGTGGTTGCCATGCGGGTGCATTACTTGGTCCAGCCCCCGTTGCGCAGGGATTCCACCATGCGCACCACCGGGTCCTCGTACGGCGGGCTGCCTTCCTGTGCTTCCATGACCTCGCCAATAAAGTGGCGTGCGCCATGTCCGAGCAGCGTGCAGTAGTCGGCAAACAGGCGGGCGGCGGTGTTGCCCACCCAGTCGGGCGGACACAGCTCTTCCGGCAGTCCCGGGTCAACAAAGATGAACTTGCGGAACTCGTTGGTCAGGTTGACCCGCTGCACAAAGCAGTGCGGGGGGGGCAAATCTGCGCCCTGTTCGACTTGCCGGCGGTCCTGTTCAAACTGCGGGGCGTATGTGGCTACAAACTGCCGGTAGCTTTCGTCCACCTGGGCGATATTCCAGCAAGCCGCCACAATCCCCGCATCGGTACCCGGTCCATCGAAGTGGGCGGTAAAGAACCGCACGTGCTCGCTGATGTCCAGGTCGGTGATCAGGTCACGAATGAAAGCGCTGCGGTCGTACGGGCAGATCCAGGTGCCATTGGCCAGCAGCCCGTACCCCAGCCATACGGCTTCCTTACGCAGCCGCTCCCGGGCTTCCTTGCGCGACTCCGGAATGGAGTACGTGAGCAGCCGCCAGGAATGGTCCCAGGGCTCGTTCCGGGATTTATAGATGCGCTTGAGGGCTTCCTTGATCTTGCGCCGCCCGGACTGGGTAATGCTGTAAAAGCTACGACGGCCGACCCGGCGGCTGTCCAGCCAGCCCTGGCGTGCAATCCGGGTGACGGCGAGGCGGACAGCTCCCTCGGAGAAGCCAAACTGGGCCATCATCTTGCAGAGGGACGAGAGGGAGACCTCGCCACCGTGCGCGTACACCACATCTCCCAGAATGGTGAACAGCAGCGGGCGCGGTGTCGTCGGCAAGGTGGTGTCACTCCTTCAGGTCAGACCGGGCACAACTCATCGAATATGGGCTAAATAGTTCGCCAGGCAGCAGACCTGAACCTTCCGGCCTGCCTCCGATCGCTTGACGCGTTACGTATTTACTGATATCGTTTAAATAACGTACTGTATGGTTAGAATACCAATTCGGCTGTTCCAGTCGGTGTGCAGGTGTGGGCAGCCGGACCTGAGGAGGAGTCAAGGTGAGTGAAAAGTCTCCGTACGATTCCTATCACCGCTGGGAGCGACCGGCTTCGCTGGCATCGAACTCCGGCATTCCGATCAAGGAGCTGTACGACGCGGCGGACACGGCCGGGCACAACGGCCCGCGGGACCTGGGTGTTCCCGGGGAGTATCCCTTTACCCGCGGACCCTACCCCGGCATGTACCGGACCCGTACCTGGACCCAGCGCAACCAGGTCGGTTTTGGCGGGCCCGAGGAGACCAACGAACGAATGCGTTACCTGCTGGAACACGGCGCAACGGGCTTTATTGTTACCCTGGATTTGCCTTCGGAATATGCCTTTGATTCGGACCACCCCGTGGCGGAGGGCGAGGTCGGGGTGGTGGGGGTGGCGATTTCCACCCTGGGCGACATGGAACGGCTGTATGACGGGTTTGGCCCGGACATGGTCAGTTGTGCGTTTTCCACGCCCGGGGGCCCGTGCGCAGCCGTGAACCTGGCCATGATCGCCACGGTGGCGGAAAGGCGCGGCATTCCGTACGACAAGCTGGTGGGCACCCAGCACAACGACCCTCTCTACCAGTTAAGCGGCGGGCCGCTGCAGACCACCACGCAGTACTTCCCGCTGGACGGCATCCTCCGCCTGGTGGTGGACAATATCGAGTTTCTGACTCAACACATGCCCAAACTGAACTGGATGGTCAGTAACCTCTATAACCTGCGGGAAACCGGCGTGACTGCCGTGCAGGAGATTGCCTTTGGCCTTTCGCACGCCTTTGATGTTTTCCGCCTGGCGCAGCAGCGGGGCCTGGACATTAACCAGTTCGCCCGCCGGGCCTCCTTCTTCTGTTCCAGCAGCATCGACTTTTTCGAGGAGGTGGCCAAGTTCCGGGCGATGCGGCGGATTTACGCCCGCACGATGCGGGAGCGGTTCGGCGCCACCAACCCGGAGTGCTGGCGGTTCCGCACCTCGGCGCAGTCAGCCGGCAATACATACACCACCCAGCAGCCCCTCAATAACGTGATTCGCGGCACGGTTGAGGCTATGGCCGCGGTCATGGGCGGCGTGCAGTCCATTCACCTCTCCGCCTACGACGAGGGTCTGGGCCTGCCCACAGAGCAGTCTGCCCTGCTTTCGGTGCGCACCCAGCAGGTGGTCGCATCGGAAAGTGGCATTACGCGTACCGTCGACCCACTGGCTGGCTCCTACTATGTGGAATCCCTGACGCAGGAACTGGAGACTCGGGCGGAAGCGCTGATTGCCGAGGTGGAGTCCCGGGGCGGCCTGATTGAATGTGTGCGCAGCGGCTGGCTGGAAAACCAGATCCGCCAGGCCCGCAGCCGGAATCAGGCCGAACTGGACGAGGCGCGGCGGATCCTGGTCGGGGTGAACCGCTACCAGATCCCGGCGTCCGAGGAACCAAAACTGGAGATCCACAAGTACCGGGTGGATGAGTGGTCGGCCCGGCGGGCGGAATACCTGCGCCGCTACCGGGAAGACCGGGACCAGGCGGCCTGCCGCCAGGCTCTTGGTGAGATCCGGCGGGCCTGGGCGGCGGGCACGAACATGGTTCCTGTCATCATGGATGCACTCAGGGCAGGAGCTACCCGCGGCGAGATCAGCGATGCCATGCGGGCGGCCCAGGGTTTTACCATCAGCGTGCCGGGGGAGGTCTGAGTCATGGCCAGGGGCAAGGTGTTGTTGGCCAAAATGGGGTTGGATTCACACGACACCGGCATTGTCACGGTGGCTCAGGTGCTGCGGGATGCCGGGATGGAGGTGGTTTACCTGGGGCTGCACCGGTCAGCCCGGGACATAGTGGATGCTGCCATCGACGAGGATGTGGACGTGATCGGGCTCAGCTTCCTGTCCGGGCAGCACCTGGTCCAGACGCGCAAGGCCCTGCAGGCAATGCGGGAGCGCAAGGTAGCGGTGCCGCTGGTGGTGGGTGGGGTCATTCCACTGGACGACGCCCAACTGCTAAAGGACATGGGGGTGGCCGAGGTCTTCCGGCCCGGGCTGCTTTCAGTTGAGATCGTGCAGCGGGTACAGGCCGTGCTTGGCGCCCCGGCGTGCTAGGCAAGGGGCGGAAGCTGCACTGGACCACGTGAACGGGGGAGGGCTGAATGCCCTCCCCCGTTCACGTGGCGGCGCTACCGACGGGGGCGCCGGGCCGCCCCATTCCCCCTTAGCAGGGCTGCGGCCGCCTCGGCGGCAGGCCGGAAGAAATTCCCGCCCCGGATGTTGCTGGATCGAACCGAACCGGTACTTTTCAGCGTCTTCAATATTGGGACGGTTTCATGCAGAGTGTGTGGGGGTGAGGGGTTGGTCACGAACCTGACCTATCTGGGTTCGGCCGGACTGGGTCTGGCCCTGGTGGCCGCTGGAGCGTTGTTGGGGTTTACTGACGCCGGTATGGAACACGGGGGCGACGGTGCGGCTGAGACCGACGTGGACCTGGTCGGTGGCGAGGGCGCCGGCGCCGGAGTTGCCTCCGGTTTGAGCCTGCTGTCTGTAGCCGGGCTGGGTGCGGTACTGTTCGGGTTCGGGGCAGGCGGGTACGTGTCATCCGCCCTGGGGGCCCCGCCGCTGCTGGCGGTGCCAGCCGGGGTGGCCGGTGCCGCCGGGTGCTTCCGCCTGACCGCGTGGCTCCGCCGGACGCTGATTCGCACCCTGGACACCGGTGCCGCCTTTGGCGAGACCGATTTTCTGTTCCGGGCAGGGACCGTGACTATTCCGGTGCCACCAGGGGGGACAGGGCGGGGTCAGGTTCTGGTCCAGGTGGAAGGCCGTACCTTTTATCTGCCGGCCGTCACCGATGCGGACCATGAGTTGCACGTGGGGGAGGCCGTGCAGATCACGGCGACGAACGCGGGACTCTACACCGTTGAGGCCGATCGGTCCCAGTGACCGGACGGTGGCCCGGATCCGACACAAGTGCAAGGAGGTAACCTGATGGACCTGCTAATTCCGATTGCAGCGGTGGCTGGTTTTGTGCTGTTGGTGGCGCTGTTTTATGTGTCCAGGCTGAAGATGCCGGCCCCCGGCGAAGCGCTGATCGTGTTCGGTTCCGTGGGTCGCAAGGGCGACGGCCGGGGCCTGAAGGTGATCACCGACGGCAGCGCTTTTGTCTGGCCCGGCATCCAGAAGTGGACGACCATCTCGCTGGCGGCGATGCCGTTCAATGTCAGCACCGGCGGCATCCGTACCAAGGAAGGCATTTATATCGTGATCGAAGTGCCCACGACCATGAAAGTAAACTCCACCCGCGAGTCGATCGCCCTGGCGGCCGAGATGTTTGCCCGCAAGAGTAGCGCCGAGATCGTCGAAGTAGCCCGCAAGACCCTGGAGGGCCACCTGCGGGCGATCTGTGCCAGCATGACTCTGGACGAGGTCAATGAGGACCGCAAACGCCTGCAGCAGGAGATGCAGGAGGTCTCGGCCTCGGACTTCGCCAAGATGGGTCTCCATATTGTTTCCTTTAATATCGAAAAAATCGTCGACGAAGAGGGGATCCTGCTGCTCAAGGGCAAGCAGCAGGCGGCCGAGCAAAAAGCGGCCACCGAGATCGGCATCGCTCAGGCGGTCCGGGAATCGGCCCAGCGTGTGGCCGAGGCGAACAAGCAGGCGGAAATCGCCCGCATTACGGCCACCCAGGAGGTGGCTGATGCCAAGAAGGACCTGGACCTGAAACAGGCCCGTAACCAGCAGGAGGTGCAGACGGCACAGGCCATCACGGACCAGGCCTACAAGCTGAAGGGCCTGGACGTGCAGCAGCAGATGGTCGACAAGGAAGTTGCCGTCAAGATCACCCAGACCGAACGCAACGCCGAACTGGCCGAGCGGGAACGGGTGCTGATCCAGAAGCAACTGGTGGCCAGTGTGGACGAACCGGCCCAGGCGGAGAAGCGCAAGCAGCAGATCCTGGCCGAGGCCAAGGTGCTGGAGGCCGAGCAGGTGGCCAAGGCGCTTATGATCAAGCGCGAGGCCGAAGGCAACGCCGAATCCCGCTACGCCCAGACGGTGGCCACCGCCAGGGCCGAGGCGGCCAAGGTGGAGGGCGCCGCCCAGGCCGAAGTGTTACAGATCACCGGGGTGGCGGACGGCGACCGGATCAAGAGCAAGGGTCTGGCCGAGGCCGAGGTGGGCGCCGCCCAGGCCAAGGTGATCCGGGAGAAGGGCCTGGCCGAAGCGGAAATCGAGCGCACCCAGGGCATTGCCAAGGCCGAGGTGACCAAGGCAATGGCCGAGGCGGACCGGCTGAAGGGTCTGTCCGAGGCGGAGGTCACCGAGAAGATCGGTCTGGCCGGGGCCCAGGTGACTCGGGAGCAGGGCCTGGCCGAGGCGGAAGCGCTCAAGGCCAGCCGCCTGGCCGAGGTGGAGGCCGAGCGGGTGCGTCTGCAGGTGCTGGCCGAGTCCATGAATGACCATATGCTCAAGTACCATTTGATTCAGAAGATGCCTGAGATCATTGCGGCCTTTGCCGGTGTCTTCCCCCGTTTTGAGAAGGCCACGCTGGTGGATATGGGCGGCCCGTCCGGCGGCGTGGGCGCGGTCGATCGGCTGTCCGGTTCGCTGGTGCGGATGCTGGGCTCCCTGCTGCCGGTGGTGGAGAACATGACCGGGGTGCAGGTGGGGCAGGCGCTCTACCATGCCTTCCATAGCCCCGAGGGGCAGGCGGCGGTCCGTGAGGCGGGGGTGCCGGCCAGCACCCTGACGACGGTGGGTGAGGTGATTGAAACCCTACGCTTCCCCGGCGGCAAGGCGGTGGCGGTGGCCGAGGTGCAGCGGATCCTTGACGCCAACCCGGCCCTGGCGGAACTGGCCCTGCCCTATCTCACCGGCGAGGCGGCCCCGGCAGCAGTGGCGGCTGAGGCCCTCGCTGAGGACGGGGCGACGGACCCGGAGGCGTAACGAAGCGTAGCATGAGTTTCCATCGGCGGCCGGTACCACTGATGGGGTTAACGGAAGCGTGCGCTTCACTCTGCGAATGTCACGCGTTCGGTTAGAGCGGGTGTGGTGCTGTAGGAACCAGAGGGGGTGTTGCTTTGTCCTTTAGGATTCGGCCTCAGACTCCGGCTGACTATCATGCAATTGCCGACCTTGAACGTGCCATTCCTGGCCTCTCCACCACACCCGCGGATGTCTCGGAACAAGCATCCAGTCCTACCTTTGCCGCGATGGTGGCAGAGCGGAACGGCCGAATTATTGGTCGGGCATGCACAGGATTCTGGCCGCAGCACACCCCTGCGGGTGACCTTCGGTGCGTGGTAGTTGTAGACCCCGCCGAACGGCGACAGGGGGTGGGTACCGCCCTCTGGGAGGCTCTGCAACCTATCTTCCAGGAGAGGCGTCCGAAGCATCTTCGGGCCAACGGCAAGGGCAACGACCCCGACTCCCTCGCCTGGGCGGAGCAGCGGGGGTTTTTGCGTGCCCATCATCTGCTGTTTCAGGAGTTGGAGCTTTCCACCTTTGACCCTACACCCTGGCTGGAGGATCTTCGCAAGGTGGAGTCCAAAGGGTTCTGTTTCATACCTTTTTCCAAGCTCCACAGCCCAGAGGCCGAGATCCACTTGCACACCCTCTATCAGTCGTTCCGCGCGGATACTCCGGACTTCAACGAAGGAGACCACCAACCGTTTGAATCCTGGCGGGCCTGGGCCTTTAAGAGCAAGGGGGCCTGGCCATCCCCCTGAAGGTGGCAGCGGCGTTGCATGCCCGGGAACGCGGCCTGGCCACACTCACTACGCTGAACCACGCTGCCAACGCGCGGATTGTAGCCGTGAACAGAGCTCTGGGGTACCATGTAACGGAGGATGTCATTCGCTTGGTCAGGCGCTGCCATTGGATATGATGCATCTGCGGGGGTTGTCGCCGTTATTATGAAATAGGCATGGGCCGACCCACTGGCCTGACGGCCAGTAGTTTGACGCCCATGCCTTTTCCCGGACCGGACAGGCACCTTTCAGCGCATCCGGCTCTCCATGGTGACTTTGCGTACTGGTTCGCATTGCCCCTTAGTGGTTAGGAGAATCGACGCACGTTCTGCAGTATAGGGGAGCCGGGTTGGTTCGAGCATTTCGCAATCGACGAGCCAGTCGCTTGAGCAGCCCTTGAACATCCGCCTTGTCCAGGTCCTTGCCATATCGGGAGCAGCGGTTTCCCATGCGGGTCAACCACCCCCGCAGCAGGCTATAGACCCTGGGGCCGTTGGTCTTCTCCGGTGGCACCACCCGCCAGGCTGCATTTACGAGCCGCCCTGCCCTGCGTTGGGCCTCCATTTTGGCCCGACCTTCCGCAGTGTAAGGGTGAATCTGGGTGAAGCAGTAGGCGTAGTGGATGGGGTGATGACCGAGGCAATCCACGATGAGCGCCGCTTTCTTCGTGCTGTCCACCCAGTGCCCAAAGTTCTTGGTCCTGTAGCGGCGATTGTGCGGGTGCTGCACGTCGAAGCGGTGGGGGATAAGCTGTTCTTGCATAAAGCGTCTGAACCCTTTTCTCACCCTGGATCGGCGCCAGCGCCCCCGTATTCGAAGCGCGATCACCCACCAGACGATGTTATCCAGCTTGGAGAAGATTCGCTTACTGTTGCCCCGCCGGAAGTATTCCGCCCACCCTGCCAGGTAACCGTTCAGGTCGATGATCCACAAATTCCCCTCATGGTGAGCCACATCCCGGGTAAGTTCCCGGATACGCTGCCGAAACTTCGCCTGGGCCTTCCGGCTTGGGGTCGCCAGGATGGCTTTACGCCCATTGCGGTGATAGCGCCGGATGTGGAACCCCAGGAAATCGAACCCCTCATCCACATGGGTAATCAAGGTCTTTTCGTCCGTCAGATCCAGCCGGAGGGTTTCCTTGAGGAAAGCTGCGATCTCAGCCTTCAGGGCTTCGGCTTGCTCTCGGCTCCCCCGGACCAGCACCACGAGGTGAGTAGCCCCGGGGAATTGCACCCCGAGGCCCTCTCAGAACCGGACTTGAGCTTCTCAGCTCATCCGGCTCCCATTATCCAGCCGAAGGCAAGATCCCCAATTGCCAATGCGCAAACAGTTTCGGCTCGCGTCTGGCAATCCTTCCAAGCCAATTCGTCGCTCGCCGCTGGTGCGTGGCAAATTTCTTGTATTTGCGTCGCACCCAGCGAACTAAGGCCCGGTTCATGTGCATGAGTACAGAGTACAGTTCCGACTTGTAGAAACGCCCATAGTAGTTGATCCAGCCGTTGATGACGGGATTGAACATCCTCGACAAGTCTTCAAGGGACTTGTCCGGTTTCAGGTGCATGCGCCAGTCATGAATCATCTGCCGCATGGCCTTCTTCGCCTTGTTGCTGACAGCCGGAGTGAAATTGATGAAGTGCTTGCCCTGCCAGTTCTTGGACCTCCGTGGCCGAAACGTGTATCCAAGGAAATCGAACTTCGTTTCCGAATGTTCGCCGCGTCGATCATCGTCCTTACAGTAGACGATGCGCGTTTTTGTCGGATGCAATTCCAGTCCACACTCGGCAAAACGCTTGTCAAGGCTATCCCGCAGCCTCTGCGCGCCTACCATCGTTTGACAGTGGACCACACCGTCGTCGGCGTAGCGTCCAAAGGGTTTGTCCGGGTGGTTCTTCTCCATCCACTTATCAAATGCGTAGTGGAGAAACAGATTAGCTAGCACTGGGCTTATCACACCGCCCTGCGGTGTGCCCTTCGTCCGCTCCATTACTGTTCCGTCCGGCATTTGAAAAGGTGCTTTGAGCCACCTCTCGATGTACAGGAGGGCCCACGGATTGTCCGTGTGTTTTCGGACAGCCTTCATCAATAGTTCGTGGTCGATGTTGTCAAACAGCCCCTTGATGTCAAACTCCAGGACCCAGTTATACTTCCAGCACCGTTTTCGGGTGACTGCAAGGGCATCGGCGGCTGCTTTTCCCTGTCGGTATGCGTAAGAGTCTGGATGGAAATATGGTTCCACCTTCGGCTCAAAGTAGATTTTCGCAACCATCTGCGCTACCCGATCTGCCACAGTGGGCACTCCGAGAACGCGTACCCCACCGTTCTTCTTCGGTATTTCGACCGCCTTCACGGGGGGAGGAAAGTAGCTGCCAGACGACATTCTGTTCCAGAGCTTGTAGAGGTTGTTTTGCAGGTTCTCCTCGAACGACTCCAGGCTTTCGCCGTCAATTCCGGCCGCGCCCCGGTTCGCCTTTACTCGTTGAAACGCCTCAAGTACTACATGCTTGGAGATCTCGTAAGGCTTTGTTTTGTCCATTGGCTCCTCCCTTGCGGTTGACCACTGTTCAAAACTGGATAACACAGCCCCTTCGCTCCACTCCCATTACGGAGCTTCCTCACTACTACGGGCTGTTCCGCCCCTGCGCTCCGCATCGGTACTTTCGTCCTTGCGGGTCTGCCGCTTGGAGTTTTCCCTTGGCATCGGAGGGCAGGTTCCCACGTTCCTAACTGAAGCCTGCGCCACGTTCACGCCGCCTTCATGCCGGCCACCACCTGGACGGTAAACAGGTTGCCTCCAGATTTGTCCCGGGCTAACGACTACCTCCCGGTTTTGATGGCGTCCCTACGCTTTCGACACGTTATCAGCGGTTCACGGGTGTTCGTCTCCGTTGGCGCTCACCTGACGGAGTCTTGCTCCGCCTTTTCCGTAACGCTCACTACCGTGGCTTTTTCCCACAGCAGCTTACGGTGGTTTGAAGCCTCCACCTGTATGGCGGCTCCGAGGGGCCTCCCCTCATCTTCAGCTAAGCATGGCCTTCAGGCTGCTACGCAGCCCTTCGCCTTCGTGGCGCACA
>JAKFDK010000063.1:0-97041 GCA_036676195.1 Clostridia bacterium
GTGAGTTCGGTAAGCCCGGAGAGTTCGGTCAGCCTGGCAAGCCCGGCGAGTTCGGCCAGCCCGGTCAGCCTGGTCAGCCTGGTCAGCCCGGTCAGCCTGGCCAGCCTGGTAACCCAGCCCCGCCCCCGCATGGCGGTGATGGTGGCAACTTCAAGGGTAACGGCGGCGGCACCCCGCCCCCGCCCCCGGCGAACGGCGGAGGCGGCAACTTCGGTGGTAACGGTGGCGGTGGCAACCCGCCCCCGCCCCCGGCGAACGGCGGAGGCGGCAACTTCGGTGGTAGCGGTGGCGGTGGCAACCCGCCCCCGCCCCCGCATGGCGGCGATGGTGGCAACTTCAAGGGTAACGGCGGTGGCAACCCGCCCCCGCCCCCGGCGAACGGCGGTGGCGGTGGTGGCCAGCCTCCGGGCCATCGGCCCTAGCATGTAGGATCATCACCCAATCACGCACAGAGCGTTCACCTTTCGGGGTGAACGCTCTGTTTATCACGTGGTCCTGGAAAGAACACTGACTAGTATGCTGCAGGGGGAATGAGCGAATGGGCAATGAGGACTGGGTAACTGTGGCGAGTCCAGGGACCGACCTGGAGGCGGCCCTGCTGAAAGGCTTACTTGAGGGCGCAGGTATTGGTGTCCGGACGCGGCCCCGAGGTTTTAAGACCCTGGCCGGTGCCTTCGGTGGGGCCAACCTGCCGGGAGCCGTCGATTTACTGGTGCATCCGGACGACGTGTATGAGGCCAAGCTGATCCTGCGCGCAGAGCCGGATGAACCAGGCGCTTTGGAACCGGACCCATAAACGCGC
The DNA here is from genome assembly GCA_036676195.1 of Clostridia bacterium. Classification (GTDB taxonomy): domain Bacteria; phylum Bacillota; class Sulfobacillia; order Symbiobacteriales; family ZC4RG38; genus JAKFDK01. The sequence goes on from JAKFDK010000063.1 coordinate 803, forward strand.
AGAAATCAGGGAACGCGCCGACCGGGTTGCTTTCCAGGGCGCAGGAACTTTGTTGAACCAGGGGGCAAACCCAGTAGAGGATTTTGCAAATAATAATCGAAATTATTTGGCGCAACTATGACGGGACTAAAGGATCTTTGAGGAGGCTAACACCATGCGGTTCCCGTTTACCGCCGCGGCTCTGGTGCTCCTGGTGTCCGTGTTCCTCACGGGCTGTGCCGGCCGGCCGGCCGACAACAGTGCCCGCGACGCAGCGAGCCCGGAACCAGCCAGGGCAGACACCGCACCGGCACCGGCTGCCGCCAGTGGGCTGCCCGAGCGGGTGGTCAAGGCCGGCAAAATCACATTTGGCAGCGACACCACCTATGCACCCATGGAGTTCATGGATAAAGATGGTCGGACCCCGATCGGGTTCGACGTGGATCTGGCCAAGGCGCTGGCCGCGAAGCTGGGTGTGCAGGCAGAAATCATCTCAGTGGAATGGAACGGCATCATGACCGGTCTGCTCGCAAAGCGCTATGATGCCATCATCAGTTCCATGAACATCACCCCGGACCGTCTGAAGGAAGTCGACTTCATCGAATATGCCCGGATGCCGCAGGTGTTTGTCACCCGCAAGGACACGCCACCCATCCGGACAGAAGCGGATCTGGCCGGTCGCGTCATTGCGGTGCAGGCCGATACCACCTCCATGGAGTGGGTGGAAAAGCTCCCGAAGGAAAAGCAGCCCAGGGAAGTCAAAAAGTTCGTGGACAATACGGCCGTCTATCTGGAGGTTCAGAATAAGCGGGCTGAAGGCGTAGTCACCGATGAGGCGGTCGGCCGCTACTACGCTATGCAGAGCCCGGACATCTTCGCTGTCACCGGGGTGGCCATTGCCCCGGAGCCAGTCGGCATAGCTGTGAACAAGGACGATCCGGAACTGAAGGCGGCCCTGCAGCAGGCGCTGGACGCACTCAGGCGAGAGGGCAAGTATGCCGAGATCGCCCGGAAGTGGTTCGGCGGCGAACTGGGCAGGTAAGCTGGAGCAGTCCGCCCCGGAGCCGCAGCTCCGGGGCTTTTTCCCTGTCGCCGGGCCGAGGGGGGGACGAAAGCAGGTGAGCGGCTCACAGGGGTTCTGGTCCTTCTCGATTGAAATTGTGATCCCGCAGATCTTGTTTGCTATGAAATGGACGCTTCTGCTGCTGGCCACGTCGGCCACCCTGGGGACGCTGGTCGGCCTGGCCGCCGCCCTCATGCGCATTGCCCGCACCGGCCCGTTACGGTGGCTGGCCGGCACCTATGTCACGATCTGGCGCGGAACGCCGCTCCTGCTGCAGGTGTTATTTATCTATAACGGCCTGCCCATGATCTACGAAAAGTTTAATGTCATCGATTCCTTCACCGCTGCCACTCTGGCCCTGGGACTGAACGCCGGTGCCTACATTGCGGAGATCATCCGGGCGGCTGTTCAGTCCATTGACCGCGGCCAGATGGAGGCGGCCCGGTCACTGGGCCTCTCCCATGGGCAGGCGTTACGAACTGTCATCCTGCCCCAGACCTTCCGCCGGTTGATTCCGCCTATGGTCAATGAACTGGCGGCACTTTCCAAGGACACATCTCTGGCCATGGTCGCCAGTCTGCAGGAAGTCATGCGGACCGGAGCCCACCTGGCCTCGAAGTACTTCCGACCAGTGGAGGCTTACCTGTGGGTGGCGCTGGCCTACCTGAGCATCACACTGGCCCTCACCGCCCTGGCCAACCATTACGAGCAGCGGTTGGAGGCGAAGGAGTAATGTCAGGGCCAATCATTCGCGTGGAGAACTTGCACAAGTGCTACGGCAAGGTAGAAGTACTCAAAGGCATTGATCTGGCGGTCAGCCGGGGTGAGGTCGTCTGCATCATCGGCCCCAGCGGCTCGGGCAAGTCCACGCTGTTGCGCTGCATCAACCGCCTGGAGACCTGCGACCGGGGGCGGGTCCTGATCGACGGCCAGGAGATTTCGGCAGCCGGGGAGGTGGAATTGAACCGACTGCGCAGTCAGGTGGGCATGGTCTTCCAGCGTTTTCACCTGTTTCCCCACCTCACCGTCACGGAAAACATCACCCTGGCACCCCGGCAGGTCAGAAAGCTGCCGCCGGAACAGGCGGCGGCGCTGGCCGGGGATTTGCTGCAAAAGGTCGGGCTGGCCGACAAGGCGGAGCAGTACCCTTCCCGCCTGTCTGGCGGTCAGCAACAGCGGGTGGCCATCGCCCGGGCGCTGGCCATGGCGCCCAAGATCATGCTGTTCGACGAACCCACCTCGGCCCTGGACCCGGAACTGGTCGGTGAAGTGCTCCAGGTTATGCGTGATCTGGCCCGAGAAGGCATGACCATGTTGGTGGTGACCCATGAAATGGGTTTCGCCCGTGAGGTGGCACACCGCGTCCTTTTTATCGATCAGGGGACCATCCTGGAGGCCGGGCCGCCGGCGCAGATTTTCGACCGTCCGGCCAACCCGCGCACCAGGGAGTTTCTGCGCAAGGTACTATAAAGCGGTGTAAAACCGATCACCCCTTGTCCGCTGAGCGGCAAGGGGTGATCGGTTCGTTTTTACTTTTCGGGTAACAGCCCGTGCGCCTGCAAAGCCTGGACAGCAGCTCCGGGCCATACCGGAGCGGCATAGTAGCGCCCGGGATCCAGGGCGCCCAGGGAGGCCACGGCCCTGGCGTCGCTGTCCAGCAACACTCCGGCGGCCCCCTTGTATAGCCACAGGGCGGGTACAGACAATTCCTCCAGGCGACCGCGTACCCGCCACACAGGGCCACTCCAGCCACCCTGCAGCGCCACCTTCTCCCAGCCGACCGGTGTGCTCGGATCGACCACCAGCACCAGCGGTAGATCCGCCCCCAGGGCCTTGTGGAGGACAATCATGTCCTGAACGAGGTCTGGTTCGGGCTGGCGGGGCGCCCACAATACGGCCGGGCCCTTCACCTTGACAGGTTGCCCGTCCAGCGATTCTGTAGGAAACTTGAACACGCTCCAGCCGTCCCGCGGGGCCACCGGGCCGTCGGCTGCGTGCACACGCCACTCGTCATGTTCATGCACGACCTGCAGTTGGAAATAACCTCGGGCCTGTTTGCCCGCCTGGGTGTACTCACTCCAGATCAGCACTTCGGCATATTCGGGACCAGACCCGGGTAACGGGCCGCCGCGCAGGGGCCGGATCTGCAGCGCTTTCAGGTCAGCCAACCGCTGCGCCGCCGGTGCATCGGCGGCCAGCAGGCTGCCCACGCTCTGGTCGTCGCCGGCGCCCAGCAACTGCAGGAGCGCCCGTGCCGCTTCTGTTGGCGTGGTGGCGGGCGCAACTTTCGCCAGAGCCTGCTTCGGAGGGGGAGGGGCGGGCGCCCATGCGGCCGGCCAAAGGACAGCAAAGAGAACGGCGGTGATGGTGCCCACGCTCAGCGCCCCGGCCATAAGGCCGAGGGTGCGCAGCCATTTACCCGAACGGGACGCTTTTTGGGGGGGCCGGGCGGGCGGACCCGGCCGGCGCGCTTGTGTTGGGTTGCTCTGTGGTTGCATGACAAGGGTTCTATTCGTCATAAGACGGGCATAACCTTCTGTAAGGACAAGCATGGAGGTTGACGCATGGCAGTGGGACGCTGGTGGACAGGTCTGGTCTTTCTGGCCTTTACCGCTGTGGCCGCCGGAATCGTCCGGGCGGAGTCATCGAATCCGGCTGCCGGTGTGCAGGTCGCCGGCATCTTGCAGACCCGCCTGGGGGCCGCGCCCGAATGGGCCGCGGTGGTGGCGGTTGAACCGGCCGCAGCGGTGGCGCAGGCCACTGAGGCGTTGGCGGCATGGCTGCAGCGGCGCTGGCCGGCGACGGAGCCGCTGGCGGCCAGCGGTTTATCCGGCCATCTGGCCCGCCGGGCAGCGAGGGAGGCCGGCGTGTGGACTCCCCGGGAATTCTGGGCCGGGGTGCAGGCAGACGCAGTCCTGGTGCAGGCCGAGCGGGCCCGGGGCGCAACCGTGGCGGCGGGCCGCCCGGAAGCAGCTCCATCCCCGGCCGTTTATGCCGCTGAGGCGAGGCTGTTCTGGTACCGCTATGAATGGGTGCAGCGCCCCCGGGGTGAATCGCTCTGGACTGCCCTTGCGGCTGCCGACGCCGGGGGCAAGGATGCCCTGAGTTATCAATTGGTGCGGCGCCTGTGGGGCTATTGGACGACCTACGTGACCGAGGGTCGGCCCACACCGCTGGACAACCTGCTGGCCGATGTGGACGGCGACGGGCTGCCGGCCGGCCTGGAAGCGGAAATGGGGACCGACCCGGACAAGAGCGACACCGACGAAGACAGCCTGCCCGATGGCTCGGATCCGGAGCCGCTGGTCCGGGGCATTGCCGTCTGGGTCGATGGCCAGCCCCTGGACCTGGCTGATGCGCAGCCGCTGGTGGCCGACGGACAGGTCATGCTGCCGCTGCGGCCCGTGTTCACCGCCCTGGGAGCAGAGGTGCGGTGGGATCCGGCCACCGTGCGGGCAGAGGCCAGCCGCGCCGGCCGTTCAGTCCGACTACAGGCGGATACCAGCCGGGTCCTCATCCGAGACGGTCAGCGCCGGCGGCGGGTCACCCTGCCCGCGGCGCCGCGTTTGGTCGGCGACCGGCTCTATGTACCGCTGCACGTGGTGAGCGAGGCCCTGGGGGCAGCCGTGGAATGGCAGGGGGCAACGCGCAGCGTCCGGGTCACCTCCGGCGCAGCACCGGCCCTCGCCCCGGCTGACCCGCGCAAGATCGTCTACCTGACCATCGACGACGGTCCCAGCCTGGAACTGACCGGCCGGGTTCTCGACATTCTGGCGGATTATGAGGTGCCTGCCACCTTCTTTGTGGTGGGGACGAACGTGGTACGGAATCCGGCCCTGGTGCGGCGGATGGTAGCCGAAGGGCACGCCGTGGGTAATCACTCCTGGGACCACAACTGGGACAACGTGTACGCCTCGCCACAGAGCTTTGCCGAATCACTGGAACGGGCCGGTGCGGCCATTGCCGCCGCCACCGGACAACAGCCGCCGCTGCTCGCCCGTGTGCCGGGCGGACGGGGCACAGGCTATCTGAATGGCCGGGACAGGGCTGCCTACTGGGCAGAAGCTGCCTACCACGGCTACGTGCTGTTTGACTGGAACGTTTCCATTGGCGATGCGGCCCCCGGCCAGCTCGTCCCCGCCCGAGGTCTGCTGGAGAACCTGCGGCGGGGTGTGCAGATGGCCGGACCGGGCCCGTATGTGGTGCTCATGCACGACGCTCCGTCCCACCACACCCCCACCGTGGAAGCCCTGCCCCGCCTCATTGAGTGGTTGGAGGATGAGGGCTATGAGTTCGGCGTGCTGACGCCGGATGTAACCGTTGGCCGCTAGCACGGGGGGAATGGCCGGGCGGACAGGCCGGGCGGTATAGCTGAACTTGAGACCGGTACGGCCCGGGGGGTATAATGGGGGGACAAGCCCGGAATGTGCATGCAGCGGAGTTGACCCCAACCATGCGACTCAGGACACTTGTGGCCCTCTGGGCTGGTAAGCTGACCATCGCAGCGGCCCGGAGCCTGGGCCGGGGTGGTTCCACACTTCCCGGGCGTCTGGCCCGGGCCGTGGACGGCACCATCCTGATCCAACTGGCCCGGGCGCCCCGCCTGGGCAACGTAAGCGTCACGGGTACCAACGGAAAGACCACCACCGCCAAAATGCTGGACAGCATTCTGGCGGCGGCCGGGCACAAAGCAACCCACAATCGGGCAGGGGCGAACCTGATTGGCGGCATCACCGCCGCCTATATTGCCGGTGCCGACTGGCTGGGCCGGGTGCGGGGCGATATCGGGCTCATGGAAGTGGATGAGGCCACCATGCCCCGGGCCTGCCGGGAAATCGGACCCGGCACTGCCGTGGTGACCAACTTTTTCCGTGACCAGCTTGATCGCTACGGTGAATTGCAAACCACAGTGAGTCTGGTCAGGACGGGGCTCGCCGGGGTGGCGCCAGGCGGGCGGGTGGCCCTGAATGCCGACGACCCATTGTGTGCTTCCCTGGGGGCGGCCGAACTGGTTCCGGAAACCGCGGCAGCCGCCGAAGAGGCACCGGTGCTGCCGCTCTACTACGGCATTGAGGACCCGGGCGTGGCTGCCGACCGGGCGCAGCACACCGTTGACGTGCGCCACTGCGTGCGGTGCGGGCATCTGCTGAAATACGAACTGTATTACTACGCCCACCTTGGCCGGTACCGGTGTCCCACCTGCGGACTGGTCCGGCCCCGGCCGGAAGTATACGCCCGCCGGGTGCTGGCCATGGACGCCGTCAGTTCCCGCTTTATCCTGGTGACTCCGGCCGGCGAACTGGAATGCCACCTGCGGGTACCGGGTCTGTACAACATTTACAACGCTCTGGCTGCGGCTGCAGGCGCACTGGCCCTGGGGTTGGAACCGGTGGCGATCAAGGCCGGGCTGGAAGCAGCCACCACCGCCTTCGGGCGGATGGAACGCCTGGCCATTGGGGACCGCGAAGTGTTTCTGGCGCTGGTCAAAAACCCGGTGGGATACAACGAGGTACTGCGCACCGTTCTGGACGCCGGCACCCGCCGCAGCCTGCTCCTGGTGCTCAACGACCTGTATGCCGACGGCACCGACATCTCCTGGATCTGGGACGTTGACTTTGAAAGGCTGGCCGCCGCCCAGGAGGATCTGAACTTTATCCTCTGCTCGGGCCGGCGGGCAGAAGACCTGGCGGTCCGGCTAAAATACGCCGGGATCGATCCGACCAAAGTGGCGGTGGAAAAGGACCTGAAAAAGGCTCTGGAGCAGGGGCTCAACTTTATACTCCCCGACGAACTCCTGTATATTCTGCCTACTTATACGGCCATGCTGGCCATGCGCGACATCCTGGTCCGCCAGGGTCTGGTCGGTAAGTTCTGGGAGGTCTGATCCATGCACAGGCCGCCGGTCCGCATCTGCAGCCTCTACCCCGAACTGCTGAACATTTACGGGGACCGGGGCAACGTGATCACCATGGTGCAGCGTGCCCGCTGGCACAACCTGGAGCCCATCGTTGCTGAAGTCGCTCTCGGAGCACCTGTTGACTTTGCCGCCTGTGATCTGCTGCTGATCGGCGGCGGGCAGGACCGGGAACAGAAGATCCTGGTCAACGATTTTGCCGCCCGCGGCCCGGACCTGGCTGCCGCCATTCAGGACGGGCTGGCCATGCTGGCGATCTGCGGAGCGTACCAGCTCATGGGTCGCCACTACCTGACTGCCGACGGCGAAAATCTGCCCGGATTAGGGATCTTTGATGCCTGGACCGAGGCGTCCAAAGATCGCATGATCGGGAATGTGGTCGTTGAAACGGAACTGCTGGGAGCGGCGCGGACGGTGGTGGGGTTCGAGAACCATTCCGGAAAGACCTATCTGGGGCCTGGCGCCCGCCCCCTCGGCCGGGTTCTGAAGGGACACGGCAACAACGGACAGGATGGGCGAGAAGGCCTGGTTTACCGCAACGCCGTCGGCACCTATCTGCACGGCAGCCTGCTGCCCAAGAATCCGCAGTTGGCGGACTGGCTGTTGCAGCGTGCCCTCGACCGCCGGTACGGCGGTGCCATCCAGTTAGGACGCCTGGATGACGAGTTTGAGGAGCGTGCCCATGCCGCTGTCGTCCGTCAGGTATTAGGCAAGAGTTAAGAAATCCTCGCCGGAAGGCGAGGATTTCTTATTCAGTCTCCCACGGCCGTGGTCCACGCAGCCGGCGAAAATCAAGTGCCAAATCAAAGAGCCCCAGGAATACAGCTAACTGGGACAGGAAGAAGCCGCCAAGAATCCCGGTCCAGTTGGCAGCCCGGACGCTCCAGCCCCGCCCCTGCAGCCACCAGGAGGCTACCGACATGCCCTGCAGCAGAAAGAGAATCTGTACACCGGCCAGCACATTCGTATTCAGGTCAACCAGCCAGATCGGCGTCTGGTAACCCAACTGGGGCACCAGCAGCACGGGCAAAACAAAGGCCGGGTAGGCCCACATGACCCACTTGGGCAGGCTCCACATTGAGAAGCGGGGCAGCGGCTCCACCGCATGACCGAAGCGGGGGAACGCCCAGGCTGCCAGTTGGTAGCTGACGACGCCGGCCGCCGCGGCGCCAGAAGCAAAAATAAACGGAATCAGCTTGGGCAGGGATTCGGCGATCTGCCGTCCCGTCTGGCGCATGGCTTCAGCCTGCTCCGGCGGTAGTCCGGCCGCCTGGGCTTCAAGGCTTTCAACCACACTGCGGGACATCTGCGCAATTAACTGGCCCAGGGGTGGTTCCTGGAAGAATAACAGGGAAAAGGCATAGCCCAGCAGCATCCCGACCAGTGCGGCCAGGGTGGTATAAAAACCGGCCACCGTGGCGCGTTTGCCGGTACCGATGGCCCAACCTAACATCAGCCCGGGCAGCAGCCCGACCGTCACCAGCATAATGACCTGTTGCCAGCCAAAGAAGAAAAAGGTCAGGAAGGAGGCAGCCACACCGGAGAGCAGCCCCATTCGCCACCCGTGCCGCATGGTGACCAGTGCGGTGGGCAGCGGCAGATGGAATACCACCGGGATGACCAGCGTAGCAGCGTTAAATACCACGGTCAGCGCCGCCATGAAGGCGCCGAAAACTAGGGCACGGGTAGAATTCTGGACCATCTGGCACCTCTTCCAATGACAAACTCCTCCCTCCATGGAACCATATCGCGAGTCCCGAAGCAAGCCCGAATCGGGGGGAAGCCAGGGGGCGGGCGGTCCGCCTGACAAAAACGTCTGTCAGTGTCAATTAAACCGAACGTTTCACTGCTAAAACGCGTTCTTATTACAGGAGATTCGTTTGGGAGGTGGACCGGAATGGGCGATCGTCCCGAGGTTGTCATCTTTCCCGGCCGGCCAAAGATCAATCTGCCCTCCGTCCCCCTGTGGGGCGTCTTATTGATCATCATGCTGGTCTGGCTGGGCGTCGGTACTTACCAGGTGGGGCCGGGTGAGGCCGGCGTAATCCGCCGGTTTGGCCGGGCCGTTGAGGTCACAGCACCGGGGTTGCACTGGCACCTGCCCTGGCCGGTCGAACGGGTCGACACCGTCGATGTGCAAAAGGCGCGCCGGGTCGAGGTGGGATTCCGTACCCTGCAGGCCAGCCCGCCTGCACAGTACAAGGAAGTTCCGGAAGAATCCAGCATGCTGACCGGCGACGAGAACATCGTCCACGTTGAGGTCGCCGTGCAGTATCAGATCAGCGACCCACGCAAGTATCTGTTTAATGTCCGGGACCCGGAACAGCAGGTGCGAGCTGCACTGGAGGCCAGTTTACGGGCAGTTGTAGGCCGGCGGACCATCGACGAGGTTCTGACCACCGGCAAGGCAGAGGTCCAGGACGAGACCCTGGCGCTCCTGCAGGGCTTGCTCGACCGGTATGACAGCGGGATTCGGGCCATCATTGTGCAGTTGCAGGACGTTTCACCGCCCAAGCAGGCGGCGGACGCCTTCAAGGCCGTCGCTTCAGCCCGTGAGGAAAAGCAGCGCCTGATCAACGAGTCGGAGACCTACCGCAACGACATCATTCCCAAGGCGCGCGGCGAGGCCGAGAAGACCCTGCGGGAGGCTGAAGCCTTCCAGGCTGAGCAAATCAGCCGGGCCAAGGGTGACGCTGCCAGGTTCCTGTCGATTTTGCAGGAGTACCGCGCCGCCAAGGAGATTAACCGCACCCGCATGTACCTGGAAACGATGGAGCAGATCCTGCCCGGGATGGAGATCTACATTGTAGACGCAAACACCGGTGGGGTCATGCCGTACCTGCCTTTGGGCAAGGCAGCGGCGGCCAGGGGAGGTGCCGGACAATGAAATGGCCCATCGCCGTGATCGGGGCGCTGGTGCTGGCGGTCCTGGCCTGGAATAGTACGGCTGTGATTGTACAGGAAAATGAGGCCGTGGTGATTACCCAGTTCGGCCAACCGGTGGAGGCTTACACCGACCCGGGGCTGCACTTCAAGGTGCCGTTTACCCAGACGGCCACCTATTTCGACAAGCGCCTGCAGCATTACGATTCCAAGGAAACCGACGTGATCTCCCGGGATAAAAAGACCTTACGGGTGGACAACTATGCACGCTGGCGCATTGTGGACCCGATGACGTTCCAGGCCGTCGTGCTGACCGAACAACGGGCCCAGCAGGCCCTCGACGACGTGATTTACTCCGAATTGCGGGCCGAACTGGGCAACTACGACCTGATCGACGTGGTGGCCCACGACCGGGAAAAGATCCACCAACGGGTGACCGCCGCTGCCGACGTCAAGGCCCGGGCCTATGGCATTGAGATCGTGGATGTGCGCATCAAGCGGGCCGACCTGCCGCAGGAAAACCAGAATGCGGTTTACGAACGGATGAAATCCGAGCGGCAGCGCCAGGCCACCCAGTACCGGTCTGAAGGGGCCGAGGAGGCAGCCAAGATCAAGGCCACCACCGACAAGGAGCGGGCCATCATTCTGGCTGAGGCCTATCAGAAGGCGCAAACCATCAAAGGCCAGGGCGAGGCGGAGGCCATCCAGGTCTATAACCAGGCTCTGAGCCAGGACCCCGAGTTCTACAGCTTTATCCGCACCCTGGACGCGTACAAAAAGTCGTTGGCGGATGGCAGCCAAACCACCCTGGTGCTATCCCCGGACAGCGAACTCCTGCGCTTCTTCAAGGGCAGCCGATAAAGCCGATGCATATCCACGCCGGGGTTGTTGTGGTATCATACGGGGGGGGGTAAAGTGAGTGCCCCCAGCATTGGAGGTGCGCACCATGCGCAACGTCATCATTCTCGGAACCGGCCCTTCCGGGCTGACGGCCGCACTCTACACGGCCCGCGCCAATCTGAAGCCCCTGGTGATTGACGGGCATGAGCCCGGCGGCCAGCTAACCCTGACTACCCTGGTGGAGAATTTCCCCGGTTTTCCTGAAGGGATTATGGGGCCGGAACTGATGAGTAACATGCGGACACAGGCCGAGCGGTTCGGAGCCGAGTTTCAGTATGGTGTAGCCGCCGCGGTGGATTTCAGCGACCCCGCGGTGAAGAAGATTACCCTGGAGGACGGCTCTGTCCTGGAAGCACGGACGGTGGTTATTTCCACCGGTGCTTCGGCCAAAATGCTGGGCCTGCCGCGGGAAAAGGAACTGCTGGGCCGGGGCCTGAGCACCTGCGCCACCTGCGACGGATTCTTCTTCACCGGCAAGAAGATTGCGGTGGTTGGCGGTGGCGACAGCGCCATCGAAGAGGCCATGTTCCTGACCCGCTTTGCCAGTGAGGTCTCGATTATTCACCGCCGTGATACCCTGCGGGCCTCAAAGATCATGCAAGACCGAGCGCGGGAGAACGAGAAGATCAAATTCATCTGGAACAGCCAGGTGGTAGATCTGCTGGGGGACAACCAGCTCAGCGCGGTCAAGCTGGAGAATGTGGTCACCGGGGGGGTCAGCGAACTCGCATTGGACGGCCTGTTCTATGGCATTGGCCATACTCCCAACACGACCTTCCTGAACGGCGTGCTGGACACCGATGAAAACGGCTACATCCGCACGCAGGGGAACGTGCTGACCAAGATTCCGGGCGTTTTCGCCTGCGGCGATGTGCAGGACCATCGTTACCGGCAGGCCATTACCGCCGCCGGCAGCGGCTGCATGGCTGCCTTGGAGGCGGAAAAATACCTGGAAGGCTCCATGTTCCACGACTGGTCTGTGTAATCGACCGCAAGGCAAAAACGGGTTTCCCGCACATGGGCAACCCGTTTTTGCGGTTCCGGAGCTGTCCGGCCCGTGTCTGCCCCGGCCAGGGCAAATGTGGTAGTATGGAGGGGTGAACCGGCCGCCGCGGCGGCAGGAGGAATGGCGTGTGAAGCATGTGGTGATCGGGACCGCCGGTCACGTGGATCATGGTAAGACAACCCTGATCCGTGCCCTGACTGGCGTTGAAACAGACCGTTTTCCGGAAGAAAAGACCCGGGGCATTTCCATAGACATCGGTTTTGCCCAGTTTGGGCTGCCTGGCGGGCGCCGGGCGGCCGTCATCGATGTGCCCGGGCATGAGCGGTTTATCCGTAACATGTTAGCCGGGATTACCGGCATTGATCTGGTATTACTGGTGGTGGCGGCAGACGAAGGCGTGATGCCCCAGACAACGGAACACCTGGATATCCTCCGCCTGCTGGAGATCCGGCAGGGGATTGTGGTCCTGACCAAAAGGGACCTGGTCGACCAGGACCTGCTGGAACTGGTGGCAGAAGACGTGCAGGCAGCGGTGGCGGGCACCTTCCTGGAGGGTGCGCCGATTATTGCCGTATCCGCTCAGACAGGCGAAGGGCTCAGCGAACTGGTGCAGGCCATTGACAGTCAGGTGGAGACAGCCGAAAGCAAGGACGTGACCGCCTTTGCCCGCCTGCCGGTCGACCGGGGGTTTGTGCGCGCTGGGTTTGGGACAGTGGTGACCGGTACGCTGGTCGCCGGCACGATTCGCACCGGGGACTGGCTGGAACTGCTGCCACAGGGCCTGCGGGTACGGGTGCGCGGCCTGCAGGTGCATGGAGAAAAGGTTGAAGTGGCCGAGGCCGGGCAACGTACAGCGGTCAACCTGTCCGGGGTGGAACGTCAGGACGTACGCCGGGGCAATGTCCTGGCTGCTCCGGCGGCCCTGCGGGCGACACAATCCTTTGCGGCCAGACTGCATGTGCTGGCTTCGTGGTCCAAAGCGGTTGAACATGGGATCAGGGTTCACCTGCACACCGGGACCTCCGAAGTGCTGGCCCGGCTGGTGGTGCTGGACCAGGACGAGATCCAGCCCGGGCAGGCGGCTTATGTTTTGCTCAAATGCGAGGAGCCCCTGGTGGTGGGCCGGGGCGACCACTATATCGTCCGCAGCTATTCGCCGGTTCACACCCTGGGCGGTGGGATGGTCATTGAGCCCCATGCCCATTACCGGCGGCGCAACGCCCGGGACCTGGAGGAGCTCAAAACCAAAGAAACCGGGGGCCAGGCCGGGGTGGTGGCGGAAACCCTGGCCCGTTCCGGGGCGGTGGCCCTGTCTGGGGCAGAACTGACCCGGCGGACCGGTATTCCGCCCGAAGTCTTGCAACAGGAACTGCAGCCGCTGACAGCAGCCGGCGAGGTGCGGACCCTGGAGGGCGGCTACTGGCTGCATCGCCGGGGGTATGGCGCCTTCCTCGACCTGGTGCGCACCTACCTGGAGCAGTTCTATCGGGAATTCCCCCTCCGGCCGGGAGCCCCAAAAGAGGAACTGCGGCGGAAGGTGCTGCCAGTGGCAGACGGCAAGGCCTTTGCGGCGGCGCTGGGCACGGCCGTGGCGGCCGGAGACCTGATGGCCCACCAGGACCGGGTGGGCCTGCCCGGTCACACGGTTACCCTGACCGCCGGCCAGGAAACAGCCGCGGCCGCCATGCTCGCCCAGGTCGGGGGGGCGGGGTACAGCCCGCCGTCCCTGGCCGAACTGCGGGCGGGCATCGGGCACCCCGACGTGGAGGAACTGGTGCACTACCTCGAGGAACAGGGACGGGTCACCCGCCTTGCCGCTGACCTGGTCATGGATGCAGCCCGGCTGGCCGAGGCCCGGGACCGGGTCAGGGCCTTTCTGCTTGAGCATGGCCGCATGACTGTGGCCGAATTCCGCGACCTGCTGGCCACCTCGCGTAAATATGCGCTGCCCCTGCTGGACCATTTTGATACGCAGCGCTGGACGCGGCGGGCCGGGGATGAGCGCATGGCCGGACCGGCCCTGTAGGCGCCCTGAACAGGACTGCGGCCGTGCGGACCCGGCCTTGCGGCAGGTCCGCACGGCATTATCTCCGTATGCATTGCTATCGTAAGCCCAGGGGCTGGAGGCGTCCAACAGAAAGAATTCATCGTGTGCGGCGCCTGAATGCATTTGACATGGAACAATCACCGGGCGCGTTTCGTCAGTAAGGATAACGACTGACGAGGGAGGTGCAGCCCGGTGAACTGGCAGACGACGGAAGAGGAATGGATCCGCCAGCTTTCCCCGGAAATCGGGCGATTCGTTTACCTGACGCTGTGCCGACTGGAGCGGGAAAACGTTTTCGATGCCCCGGGAGTTATTTATGGCGTACTGCGCGCGATGCGGATCGCCGACTCCGACGCCATCCGCCGCGCTGCACCGCATACCGAGCGGTTGCTCATGCAGGCCCTGGCGCCCCGGCGTGTCTGTGCGCTGGGTGCCTGATCTTGCCAAGATGAAGCTGCCGTTACCGCTGCCGATCCGGCAGCGGTTTTACTTCCTCTGGTGCAGGAAATTATCCTGAGTATGAAGAATTGGTAAGCGTTACAGGTATTTTCTGGGCCCATATGAGGGGGAAAGCAGGAGTGGCCCGAATCCTGATTGTGGACGAGTCCCTCCTGGATCGCAAACGGGTGGCCACTGTGCTTGAGGCGGTCGGGTACCAGGTGGTTGAGGCCGCCAGTATCACCGAAGCCCGGCGGCGGCTGAGCGCCCAGCCGCGGGGCAGTTTTCATTTAATTATCACCGAACTCAACCTGCCCGATGGGAACGGGCTGGAATTTCTGCGGGAATTGCGCCAGGAACCGCTCACTGCAGGGGTCCCCCTGCTGGTTGTGACCCCCACCCCGGAGCGCGAGCGGGTGGTCGAAGTCATTCTGGCCGGCGCTGAGAATATCGTGGCCAAGCCCTTCGCCGGAGAAGTCATTTTGCGTCGGGTCACTGAGGCCTTCAGCATGACCCGGCTGGTGCAACAGGCGGAAAGCGGTTCCGTCTCGTGGACGCTGGAAGAATACCTGCGTCGGGAAGTGAAACGGGCGGAGCGCACGCGGCTGCCTCTCACGGTCATGGCGGTGGTGCCGGGGGGGTCCGACCAGGGGCCGGAAACCCGGGCGGCACTCCTCAAGGCGCTGGGGAGCCGGCAGGCTCGCCTGCGGGAGACGGATCTGGTGTTTGGTCTGAACAATGGCCCGGTGGTAGTCGTGCTGCCTGACACGGATCCTCTGGGTGCCCATGTGGTGGAAAGCCGCATCCGTCACCTGCTGCTCCATGCGCCTGAAGCTGAGGGAATTTCGGCCGACCTGTTGGCTGGTTTTTCGGTGGGCGTGGCCAACATGCCGGAAGACGGGGCCGACCCGGAATTATTGCTGCAAACAGCGGTGGAGCGGGCTGAGGTCAACCTGTCGGGCGGTGAGGTACTCAACCAGTAACAAGGCTGGGGCAGACGGTATCAACCCCGCTGACTCCTTTCCGGCCCGGGCAGCGGCCCGGGCCGCGGCGCGTCCTTGCGTGGGCCGAGGAATGCGGCAGTAAAACGGGAATACTCTATTTCTGTAAGTTAATATGGGGGATGTTCGTGTGCATCTCGCCGAGCACCTGACAGAGTTGGTCCGGCATTCGGGGATAACCGGTCATGAGTCGGCCCTGGCCCGGTACCTGCAGTCCGCCTGGGCGCCGCTGGTCGATGAAGCCCGTCTGGACAGGCTGGGCAACTACATTGGACTGAAGCGCGGCCGGGGGGGGCCCCGGCTGCTGGCCGCGGCGCACCTGGATTCCATTGGCATGATGGTGAACCAGATCGAGGCCGGGGGCTTTCTGCGCGTGGCCCCGGTGGGCGGGGTGGATCGCCGCTACCTCCTCGCCACCGAGGTGACTGTCCACGGGCGGCAAGCGGTGCCGGGGGTGTTTGGAGCCAGGCCGCCCCACCTGACGGCTCCGGCGGAGCGGACCCGGGTGCCGCAGATCGCCGACCTGTTCATTGATACCGGCCTGCCGGAAGAGACGGTGCGGCAACTGGTGGCCGTGGGTGACCCGGTGACATTCCGGCAGGAGCCGGTCACGCTGGGTAACCGGCGGCTGGCATCGCGCTACCTGGATAACCGGGCCGGGGTAGCGGCCCTGTGGGTGGCCCTGCAGGAACTGCAGGGTGCGGACCACCTGGTCGACTTTTACGCAGTCGGCACCGTTGGTGAGGAATTCGGCGGCTATCCCGGGGCCACCACGGCTGCCTACCAGGTGGCGCCGGAGGTGGTGCTGGCAGTGGATGTGACTTTTGGCGCGCACACCGGCGCCGAAGCGGACGCATTTCCCCTTGACGGCGGCCCCACCGTGATGATCGGTCCCGACTGCCACCGCGGGCTGGCCAAGTTCATCCGCCAGGTGGCCCGGGAGGCGGAAATTCCGCACGCCATCGAGGTCAGTGGCGAGGCCTCCGGCACCGATGTCTGGGCCATGCAGGTAGCCCGGGGCGGAGCCGTTTCCGGTGTATTGTCCATACCGCTTCGTTACATGCATAACCCGGTGGAGACCGTCAGTCTGGAGGACATCTGCCGGACCGGGCGTTTGCTGGCCCGGGTGGTGGCGGCACTGGATGAAGGGATGGTAACCCGATGGATCTGCAACTCCTGAAAGACCTGACGGAAGCCGTGGGCACCCCCGGGCACGAGGAGCCGGTCCGCCGGATCCTGCAGGGTTACCTGGACGGCCATGTTTCCGACCTGCGGGTGGATGCCATGGGCAACCTCATTGTCCGCCAGGGGAACGGCCCGCTGACGGTCATGCTCGATGCCCATATGGACGAGGTCGGCCTGATCATCTCCGGGTACACCGAAGACGGACTGCTGAAGTTCAAGAAGTCCGGTGGCATCGATGACCGGGTACTGGCCGGAAAAGCGGTCTGGGTGGGGGCAGACCGCCTGCCGGGTGTCATTGGCCTGCAGGCTTACCACCTGGTGGAGGAGCGCGACCAGGCGGTTTCCCACCAGAATCTGTACATCGACATCGGTGCCCGCAATCGGGAAGAAGCCATGGCGATGGTGGATTATGGCGAGCCGGCAGTCTGGGCTTCCCGGCTGGAGGAGTGGGGCGAACGCACCATCAGGGCCAAAGCCCTTGATGACCGGGCTGGCTGTGCCCTGCTGGCCGAGACGTTGCGGTCATGGCCGGCGGACCCGGCATTGACAGTGTACGGCGTATTCTCGGTCCAGGAGGAGATCGGTATGCGCGGCGCCCGGACGGCAGCCTGGCAGGTGGCGCCCCGCATCGCCCTGGTGTTTGAAAGTACCTCGTCAGCCAACATCCCCGGGGTGGACCCCCGGGATACCGTCACCGAACTGGGGAAGGGACCGGCCCTGTATTGGATGGATGGCCGGACCATTGTGCCCGGATGGCTGAACCGCCACCTGGAGCAGTTGGCCCGGCAGGCCGGCCTGCCTTTCCAGTACCGGCGGCAGACCACGGCCGGCACCGATGCCGGCGCGATTCACCTGAGCCGCGGCGGCGTACCCACGGCCAGCATGGCCCTGCCGTGCCGCTATTTTCACTCCGGTGTATCGCTGATTGACCGACACGATTACGAGGCGGCGCTGGCAATCAGCCGCCTCTTCCTGGAGAGCCTGGCAAAGGGGGAAGTCTGCGCGTGAAGGAGTTGCTGACGCAGCTTGCCGAAGTATGGGGTCCGCCCGGCCGGGAAGAGGCGGTGGCTGCCGCCCTGGGCTCGCTGCTCGCGCCCCATCTGGATACCTTGCGAACCGACGCCCTGGGGAATTTGCTGGGCGTACGCCTGCCCCGCGGCCAGGGGACCGGCAGCCGGATTCTGCTGCTGGCCCACATGGATGGTCCGGGTGGCATTGTCACTGGCAGCAGCGATCAGGGCTTCCTCCACTTTCAACCGGTGGGGGACCTGTCCCTGGTGGCGGCACGCGGCCAGCGGGTACGGTTCCGCGACGGCCGGCCGGGGGTCCTGGACGGCGAACACGTGGCTGAACCGAAGGACGTCAAGGCGGCCAACAGTTGGGTGGACGTAGGTGCGGCTGATCGGGCGCAGGCAGGCGAGTGGGTGTCGCCGGGCGAATTCTTTGTTGTCGATCAGCCGGTGGTGCCGCTGGGTGAACGCCTGACTGGCCCCAATTTGGACAACCGGGCCGGGTGCGCCGTTCTGGTTCAGACCGTCCGGGAACTGGAGAACAGCCCGCACGAGGTGCATGTGGCCTTTACCGTGCAGGGACAGGTAGCACCGCGCGGGGCCATTACCGGCACCTTTCAGGTGCAGCCGGACCTGGCGGTGGTGGTAGACCTGAGCCCGGCCCGCGGCGCCGGTGACACCCAGTTACAACTGGGCGGCGGACCGGGACTGCGCCTGCGGGAGCGGGGCTGGCTGCTGCGTCCGGAGGCCCGCACCGCTCTGGAAACGGCCGCCGCCACCGCCGGCGTGCGCGTCCAACCTGAGATTCTGGCGGGCGGAGCTTCAGAAGCAGTGGGCATTCAGGCGGTTGCCGCCGGGGTGCCGGTGGCGTTGTTGACGATCCCGGGCCGTTACCTGGGTACACCGGTGGAAATGATTGACCTGCACGACCTGCGGGGGGCAGTGGACTGGCTGTTGGCTCTTCTACGCCACCCATTGCCGCCAATGTAGCAACAAGGGTTCATTGACGGTGTCACGTGCCTCCGGTAAACTGGCTACGGAGTTGCACCACACCATGAGGAGACATAACCATGGCAGGTGACCTGGAGCCGCGAAATGAACGTGCGCATGCACCCATGGTCGAACATCTCGAAGAATTACGGAAGCGCCTGATCTGGGGCCTGTTGGCGCTGGTGATCGGTGTATCGGTCGGCTGGGTGTTTGCCGGTGATCTTTACGACCTGTTAACGGTACATTATCTGCAAATCGTCGCTGGATTTGACGCTCCGCCCAACCTGAAGGCATTTGGCATTGCCGAGATTTTTATGCTGCAGTTCCGTCTGGGCGCCTACGCCGGGGTCGTCGTTGCCCTGCCGGTGCTTCTTTACCAGGTGCTGGCCTTCATTGTGCCGGCCCTGACCCCGGCAGAAAAGCGCTACATCTGGACCGTGCTGCCGGCCACGGTGGTCCTGTTTGCGGCCGGTGTCGTGTTTGGCTACCTGGTGGTTGTGCCGCTGAGCGTACGCTTCTTCATTGGCGTGACCCAGGCCTCCGGCGCTGAACTCATCTTCACAGCCAAGCAGTACTTCGACCTGGTCACCGGGATCTGCCTGCCCCTGGGGCTGGCCTTCGAGATGCCGGTGGTAGTCTGGCTCCTGGCCACCCTGGGCGTGGTGACCGGCAAGTTCCTGCGCCGCATCTGGAAGTATGCCATCCTGGGCATTTTCGTGATCGCTGCCTTCATCTCACCGGGCTCCTCGGTGGTGGACCAGGTGGTCATGGCGCTCCCGTTGCTCGGTCTGTATGAAATCAGCATCTGGGTGGCCAGCTTTGCCGAACGGAAACGGCAGCGGCGGCTGGCGGCCGACGGATAATGCTGCCCCCACACCCTGCAGACTCCACGAACAGGCAGGGAATCTCCCCTGGCTGTGCCGAAGGGGAATACCCTGAGGGGGCTACGCCGTGAAGCGTGAGATCGTGAATGTGCAGCAGAAATTACACATTGCCCAATATGGCCACTGCTTCCCCATAACCGAGACACGCTCGCTGGGCGGGGGCAACCTATTTATCGACCGGCCGTTTGTCGATCATCCAACCTGTAAACGCCTGCAAATGCACCTGCTGCCGGCCTGGGGCTGGCAGGTGTGCCGTTACCTGGACGCCCGAAACCGGGAGACCGGCCTGTGGGACTGGTATGTGGACATTGCCCGCATTGAGGACAAGCGGGGCAACTTGATCGTAAATGACCTCTACCTGGACGTGGGTGTGCACGAGGGTCGCTCCTACCAGGTTCTGGACCTGGACGAGTTTTCGGCCGCCCTGGCGGTTGGCGAGATCAGCCCCACGGACAGCCGCTGGGCTCTGGAGAGCCTGCACCGCCTGGTTGAACTGCTGGCTGCCCACGGGTTTCAGATGGAAAAGGTGCTGGCCCTCGCTTTGGAGCGGTCACCGGCCACCGCCATGAGTGCTGCCTCCTCACGCCATGCCCGCCGGGTTTGATTCAGGAGCCACGTTACGGCAGCCGCCCGCGCACGTTCGCAGGCGGCCGTTTCGTTTCCCGTGGTCCCACAGACGGGCACACTTGCATTGGTGGTCCGAAACCGGTACATTCGGGACAGAGTACGAAGGAGGCCAGGTGGGATGCAACTGGGCGCGCTGCTGGCCGTGCTGCCCGCGGCGGAACAGCGCGGGGCGGCATCCACCGTCATTGCCGGTCTTAGCCATGACTCACGGTGCGTGCAAGCCGGCGACCTGTTTGTTTGCCTGCGGGGGCACACTTTCGATGGGCACGATTATGCAGCACAGGCGGCGGCCCGGGGCGCCGTCGCACTGGTAGTGGAGTCCTGGTTGCCCCTGAATCTGCCCCAGGTCAGAGTCCCTGACTCCCGCCGGGCTCTGCTGGCAATAGCCAGGGCTTTTTACGATGATCCCGCCGCCCGGTTGGGGCTGATCGGCATCACCGGCACCAACGGGAAGACGACCACCGCCTATCTGGTGCACAGCATTCTGACCGCCGCCGGGGGAACGGAACCGTGGCGCGGACCCGGGCCGGACCGGCCGCCGGTGGCCATGTTGGGCACGGTGGCCAATATCGTGGGCGACCGGGTCACCCCGGCCGCCATGACCACCTCTGAAGCGGATGACACCACTCGTTTGTGGTGGTCGGCGCTGGCGGCCGGTTGCCGCTGGCTGGTCATGGAAGTCAGCTCCCATGCTCTGGCCCTGAACCGGGTAGATCCCGGCCAGTTTGACGCCGCTGTGATCACCAATGTGACCCGTGATCATTTCGAGTTTCATCAATCTTTTACGGGTTACCTGGATTCCAAGGCGCGTCTGCTCACCGGGCTCACCCCGGAACCGAAGGGGAACCGCACCAAGGCGGCAGTGGTGAACCTGGACGACGCCGGGGCCCGGCAACTTCTGACCCGGTCTGCGGTGCCGCCGGTCACCTTTGGCTTCTCCCCCGGTGCCGACGTCAGAGCGCGGGCCGGGCGGGAAAGCAACGGCAGGACCACCTTTGAATTGGTCTTGCCGGGAGTGGTTCCGTTTCCGGTTCAGTTGCAACTGCCTGGCCGGTTCAATGTGGCCAACGCCCTGGCGGCCGCCGCCGTGGCCTGGTGTCTGGGTATTCCACCGCTGTATATCTGTCGCGGACTGGAACAACTGACGGGGGTGCCCGGCCGGACAGAGCGCATCGACGCCGGTCAGGACTTTGCCGTGCTGGTGGATTTTGCGCACAATCCGGGAGCCCTGGAGAACATACTGACCCTGCGCCCGCCCCGGCCGGACGGGCGCGTGATTCTGGTGTTTGGGGCCGAGGGTGGCAAGGACCAGGGCAAGCGCCCGGAAATGGGGCGCGCCGCCCGTGCCGCCGATTATGCCATTATTACCAGCGATAATATGAAGGAGGAGGATCCGTTGGCGGTGGCCCAGATGCTGGCCGAACCGCTACGGGGCCATCCGCACGAGATCATCCTGGACCGGCGGGCCGCCATTGAGCGGGCGGTGGATTTGGCCGGGACCGGCGATCTGGTGATTATCGCCGGGAAGGGCCACGAGCGCACCTGGACCTTTGGGGACAAGGTGATGCCATTCGATGATCGTGAGGTTGTCCGTCATGTGATTCAGGAGCGGCTAAAGGCAGGGAGGTAGCATCGTGTACAGGTGGTGGGGGATCGCACTTTTCATTCTCGCCCTTCTCATGGCGGCATGCAGCAAGGCCGGCCCGCAGGTTTTACCCCCGGATCAGAAGGCGGCAGCACCCATTCCCGCCCCTGTTCCTGCTCCCGGCGGCGGCGAAGCGGCGCAGTTGCCGCCCCGCCCGTTTGTCGGCAGCCCGGCCCCGGACTGGTCTGGCGCGGAAGTACACACGGGGCAGCCACTCAGCATGGCCGACGTAAAGGGCAATATCACCCTGGTAAATTTTTGGGCAACGTGGTGCCGCCCCTGTGAAGTGGAAATGCCTCTGCTGCAGGATACCCACCGGCAGTCGGGCGGGAAGATCAAAATCGTGGCCATCGGGGGCGACGAAAACGAGAGCCAGGAGGACCTCAAGTCCTATGCCGAGCGTCTGGGCCTGACCTTCGGTATTGTCTGGGACGGCGGCAAGGCAAGGGATGCGTATCAGGTATTCGGCTACCCCACGACCTTAGTTCTGGACCGGCATGGCATTGTCAGGGGCCGGCATAACGGCATCCTCAGCCGGGAACTCCTCCTGCAACTGTTGGCTGACGCCGGTCGGTTCTAGAAGGAACCGACACTGCCCGGCGAGAAGCTGCAGAGGGTGGAAAACAGGTAAAGGCGGGACAGCATGCAGCCATCATTTTTTCGCACCATCGCCAAAGGCCGGCGTTGGTGGCACATACTGCTCTGGATCAACTTTTTTGGTTCCCTTTATGGCTTCTGGTGGTACCGCGGGCAACTGGTGAAGACTCCGGTCAAGTACTGGCTGTTCGTGCCAGACAGCCCCGGCTCAACCCTGCTGTTCAGCCTGTTCCTCCTGGCCTTGCTCGGCGGGGCCGGCGGGGTAACGGTTGCCGATGCCAACGGCCGTTCAGAACTGCGTGGCTGGCTGGGGTTGCTGGGTGCGGTGGCTTTTGTCTCTAACATGAAGTACGGGCTGTGGACGGCGATCGTTCTGCCGCAGGCCGGCATTGTCACCGGATTCTGGACCTTCGACCATATTCACCTGAGCCTCTCCCATTCAGGCATGTGGGTGCAGGGGCTGCTCTACGCCCGCTATTTCCGGCCTGGTCTGCCGGCGGCGCTGGCCGCCTGTGGCTGGATGTATCTGCAGGACTACCTGGACTACTGGCTGCTGATGACCCATCCCACCCTGCCTGAACCAGCCCTGTTTGGTTCAGTCAAGTGGATTGCCGTGGGGCTATCCACGGTGTGGGGCGGTCTGGTGGCAGTTCAGGCCTGGCGGGACCAGAAAAGGAGGCTGGCGGGTTGGCAGACGAGCCTGTAGTCATCAAGCAGACAGAAGGGGTACCCATGCGCGACAAGCAGGGGCTTCTGGACCGTCTGAAAAAAATCGAAGGCCAGGTCCGTGGCCTGCAGCGGATGGTCGACGAGGACCGCTACTGTGTGGATGTCCTCACGCAGTTGTCGGCGGTACGGGCGGCGCTGAACCGCGTTGCCTTCCAACTGCTTGAAGGGCATACCCGCGGCTGTGTCGCCGGTGCCCTCAAGCGCGGTGAAGGGGAAGTGGCCGTGCAGGAACTCCTGGATGTGATGGACAAGCTACTCAAAGGCGGTGGCCTGTAAACACGCTCACCGGTTTCTGCGGAACCAGCAAAAAAGGCGACCCGACTATCCGGGTCGCCTATTCTGGTATGGTCAGATCAATCTGCCTCAGACCCTCTCCTTAACCCGGGGCCGGTCTTCGCCTGCGCGCTGCGGGAACAGCAGGTAATGAAACACGTATTCACTGCCCTGAGTCGATTCGCTCTGGAAACGCTCCAGCAGGGATTTTAGCTCCTCTGAAAAGGCATAGAGCGATTCCGGGGACAAGGAGACGGAATCAAACCCGTACGCAAGGCTACTGGCACCGTTGGGCTGGTCCTGCTCTTCCCGGTAAGCCCGCAGAAAGTCTGACTGCGCTTTGTTCAAGTGCCGGAGAAAGCCGGATTCCAGGGCACTGCGATTCTCCGGTTGCCGGGAAAGGTAGGGGGCGGTCTGAAACTCCTTGGCAACGGCCAGGTAGTACTTCTCCACGATTCCGTTCTGGGTCTCCCGGGTATAGACCAGTTCCACCAAGCCAACCTTGAGCAGTTGCTTCACATGGTAACTGGTCTTGGCAGGTTCGTCACCGAAATGATCAGCCAATTGTTTGGCAGTCATGGCCTTTTCCATCAGGGCGCTGAGGATCTTGACCCGGGAGGTGTGGCTGAGCGCCTTCAATTGCTTGACTTCACTAATGATGTATTGCTCCAACATCCCGACGATATCCCTTCAAGAAAAATTTCCGTGGGCACTTCTGGAATAATCATTAATAAGTGTAGCATGCCCCCCGCAAATGGTGAAAGTCCCCAGTGTGTAGTTCCTTAATAAATGCAACAAACCACTGTCAACGATTCATTTGTGCGCCACGCATTCCAGGGCTGCCCAGGTGATGGGGAAGCCGCCTGGAGCGAGCCGGCGCATCGCGTCGACCAACATGTACTCGATCATTGTCCGCTGGGCCGGGGAAAGGGATCCGATCCAGTTGGGAGCCACGGTTGTCATCAGGCGGGTGAAACCTACCTGATCCTGCACCAGCAGCGGTTGCACCAGATGGTTCAGGTGGTCGATGGACAGGCCGGCCGTCTGCAGGTAGCCGGTCAGTTCCGGGGGATCGGGCAGGTCCGGAAACGGCGGCGGCGCCGCCGAGCCCAGCATCTGGCTGAGCATGCCCTCCAGAAGTCCCGTCCATTCCCGAAATCCCGGGCTGGCAGCACAGATCAGCAGTAATTGGCCGCCGGGTCTCAGAACCCGGGCAAACTCCCGGGCAGCCTGGAGGCGGTCCCGCAGCCAGTGAAATACACTGTTGCAGATCACGAGGTCAAAGGCGGAGTCATAATAGGGCAGTGCCTCGGCATCGCCGATCCGAATGTCGGCTGGGATTCCCAGCATGGCTGCCTTTGTCTGGGCCACCGCCACCATTCCCGGCGAAAGGTCAATGCCCACCAGCGCCTGGCAGGGACCGAACAAGCGTGCCGCTTCCAACAGGTTAATGCCCGTACCGCAGCCTACGTCCAGGATGGCTGGCGCCGGCGGCACCCGCACCAGCGGGAGCAGCCGGTGCAGGCCGGTCAGGTACATTGGCCCCGCCACAGCGTCATAGGCGCCGGCTGACTGGCTGTAACCCTGGGCAAGGCAGGCCTTCAGGTTGACCTCCACTACGGCGGACCCCTCCCTTTACGTAGTTCCCATCGCTGTCCGGCAGTAGTGTATTCGCAGTGGCAGATGGCGGTCACCGGGCGTAGGGTGGTTAGCAGCCTGCACATAGTTGAGGAGTGTTGCCGGTGGCCAACGGACGCCGCTTCATTAAGTCGCCCCCGTTCATGCCGCCCAACCCGTTCGGGGGCGGGGCGGGAATGGGCATGCCAAACATGCCCACGGGTATGCCGAGGATGCCCTTTCCGGCAGGGGGGTTTGCGCCGCCGCAGGGGCAGCAGCAGCCCGGTATACCCCAGACGGCAGGAATGCCAGGCATGTTCCCTCAGGGCGGAATGCCGCCGGGTATGTTCCCACAGGGTGCGTTCCAATCGCCGCCCGGCCCGGCGGCAGACCCGCAAGCCCTGGCCATGGCGCAACAGCAGATGATGGCGATCGCCCAGCAGCAGGCCATCGCCCAGCAGCAGGCCATCGCCCAGCAGCAGGCCATCGCCCAGCAGCAGGCCATCGCCCAGCAGCAGGCATTGGCAGCCCTCGTCTACCAGACCCGAGTCCAGCAGGGACCTCACATACCTGGCTCAGCGGCCAATAATCCTGTGATGGCCCAGTTGGCCGGGGCCCAGTCAGACATCACCCCGGTGGTGGGGATCCCGTTGGCCGGACCGCAGTTAGCCGTCGACCAGACCGTAGGCACCCAGGCTGCCGTCACTCTGCCCACAGGGATACACTCGGCCGATACACAAAGCACGGGCGTGCACCCGACCAGCCCCCAGCCCTTCGGCGGTGGCGTGACCGGATGGACCGGGGTATTCCGCTGAACCATTCCACAGGACTGCTCCCTTTCCGGTTACTCGCCCTATATTTGAGATAGATGCAATACCTCAGAGCCACCGGATCCATGTACGGACAGTACAGTTTCCGGTGGTTCTTTTTTGCTTTGCTATAGATTTGTAACAGGTTTCCACTACCGCGGTCGGACCGGTATACTTTGCATAATTGGCGGTTTTTGTTGCATGGCCTATGCGGCTGACCTGGGACCTTTTTTTGTAGCCGAGTGAACGATTAGGACTGGTAGCCCGGCCAAAGAATTGGTACTATATCGTGGGGATTGGTACTAGCAACCTTATGCAATAGGCACGCCGGTGTGTCTCGGCCCAAAAATGGAACACCGTTCCGACGGTGCTGGACTCTACAGAAACACGGCCGCGGCGGGGCCAGGTACGGGGCCCTTCCAGCATAAATCTGGAGAAGAGGTGCGACGTAGTGGCCAAGTTTGAGAAGCTTACTTCCCCGACCCGAGGCGAAACGATTACGCTCGTGGACGGAAAGCTACAGGTGCCGAACAACCCCATTATTCCCTTTATCGAAGGTGACGGTACAGGTCCGGATATCTGGCGGGCTTCCGTGGCGGTCTTTGATGCCGCCGTGGAAAAGGCCTACGGTGGCAAGCGCAAGATTGAATGGTTTGAGGTCTACGCCGGTGAAAAGTGCCTGAACAAGTTTGGCGAGTGGCTGGTGCAGGATACCCTGACGGCGCTCACCGAATACCGGGTCGGCATCAAGGGCCCCCTCACCACCCCGGTCGGCGGCGGGATCCGTTCTCTGAACGTGGCCCTGCGTCAGCTCATGGACCTGTATGCCTGCGTCCGCCCGGTCCGCTGGTTCAAGGGCGTACCTTCGCCGGTGAAGGAGCCATGGAAGACCGACGTGGTCATCTTCCGTGAAAACACCGAAGATATTTATGCTGGTATTGAATTCAAGGCGGAAAGCCCGGAAGCGGAGAAGATCGCCGACTTCATCGAGAAGGAACTTGGCAAGAAAATCCCCTCCCGCCCGGCGGGCATTGGCATCAAGCCAGTCTCTGAAGCTTACTCCAAGCGGCTCATCCGTGCCGCCATTGAATATGCCGTCAAGTATAACCGCAAGAGCGTAACCATCGTGCACAAGGGCAACATCCAGAAGTTCACCGAGGGTGCCTTTATGCAGTGGGGCTATGAAGTCGCCAAGAACGAGTACGCCGACGTTACGGTTACGGAGCAGGAACTGTGGGATAACTACGGTGGCAAGGCCCCGGCGGGCAAGATTGTCGTCAAGGACCGCATTGCCGACATCACCTTCCAGCAGCTCCTCCTGCGTCCGGACGAATTCGACGTCCTGGCTACCTGCAACCTGAACGGTGACTACCTCTCCGATGCCGTGGCCGCCCAGGTAGGTGGCATCGGGATTGCTCCAGGGGCCAACATCAACTATGTCAGCGGTTTTGGTCTCTTTGAGGCCACCCACGGCACCGCGCCCAAGTATGCCAACCTCGACAAGGTGAACCCGTCTTCGGTGATCCTGTCCGGTGAAATGATGTTCCGCTATATGGGTTGGGACGAAGTGGCTGACCTGATCATCAAGGGTCTGGAGCGCGCCATTGCCAACAAGACTGTCACCTACGACTTTGCCCGCCTGACCGAGGGCGCGACTGAGGTCAAGTGCTCCGAGTTCGGCAACCTGATCATCAAGAACATGGCCGACTAACAGGGGAATGCTAATCCCCTGAGGGATTTTCGGACGACTCGGGGGCTCGCCTGCTGCGCGGGCCCCCGAGTCGGAACGGCTCCTTAATCGGACGACGCAGGAGTGCACCCGGGTTAGATTCGCCACTTGGCCGCAACTCAAGTAACGTAGAGAAAGGGGACAGATTCTTATGGCCATGAAGCGCCCGAAGATTAGCGTGATCGGTGCCGGTTTCACCGCCCAGGGGGCAGCTATTGCCTGCGCCGAGCGGGAACTTGGTGACGTTCTGCTGGTGGATATTCCACAGAAGGAGAACTATGCCAAGGGCGTCGCCCTTGACATGCTGCAGACGACCCCGGTCAATATGAAGGACCTCAATGTATATGGCACGGCAGACTATGCCGACGCCAAGGACTCCGACGTGGTCCTGATCACCGCCGGCCTGCCCCGTAAGCCGGGAATGAGCCGGGAGGACCTGATTTCGGTCAACGCTGGCATCATGTCCCAGGTGGCGGAAAATGTCGCCAAGTATTCGCCCAACGCGTACATCATCGTGCTCACCAACCCGGTTGACTCCATGACCTACACGGTGTTCCGCCGTACTGGCTTCCCCAAGAACCGGGTCATGGGTCAGTCCGGCGTACTGGATACCGCCCGCTATCGTACCTTCCTGTCCCAGGCCCTCAAGGTTTCGGTTAAGGATATCACGGCCTTTGTGCTGGGTGGCCACGGCGATGAGATGGTTCCGCTCGTGCGTTACACCACCGTTGGCGGCGTGCCAGTGGAAAAGCTGCTCCCGCGGGAGACCATTGACGCCATTGTGGAGCGTACCCGCAAGGGCGGCGGCGAGATTGTAAACCTGATGGGCACCAGCGCCGGTTATGCCCCGGGCGCTTCCCTGGCACAGATGGCGGAAGCCATCGTACGCGATCAGCGGCGGGTCCTGCCGGCTATTGCCTATCTGGAAGGCGAATTTGGCTATAACGATATGTACCTTGGTGTTCCGGCCGTGATCGGCGGCGACGGGCTGGAGAAAGTAATCGAAATCGATTTGACGCCGGAAGAGAAGGCGACTCTGGACAAGAGCGCTGCCGGCGTCAAAGCCACTGTTGACTTTGTCAAGGCGAACGTGCTGAAGTAGCACGTCCCAAGGAGGAACGGCCGATGAGCACCCCGACCCCCACTTTTAAGGCCGGCCTGGAAGACATCGTAGCCGGCAACTCGGATATTTGCTTCATTGACGGCCAAGAAGGTCGCCTGGTTTATTGCGGCTACGATATCCGGGAGCTGGCAGAGCACTCCACCTTCGAGGAAGTTTGCTTCCTCCTGTGGAACAAGCGTCTGCCCAACAAGGCCGAACTCGAGCAACTCGACACGCTACTCAAGGCCAATCGTGCCGTGCCTCAGGGCGTGATTGAGATCCTGCGGGCCCTGCCCAAGGACACTCACCCCATGGCCGCTCTGCGCACGGGCGTTTCGGTGCTGGGGAACTTTGATCCGGACACCGAGAATGGCAGCCGCGAGGCCAACTACCTCAAGTCCATCAAGCTGACCGCCCAGTTGCCCACCATCGTAACGGCCTGGCAGCGGCTGCGTGAGGGCAAGGAGCCGGTGGCGCCCCGCACTGACTGCAATCTGGCGACCAACTTCCTGTACATGCTGTCTGGTCAGATGCCGGACGACTATTCCGCCCGCGTGTTCGACGTGGCCCTGATCTTGCACGCCGACCACGAGCTGAATGCGTCTACCTTCAGCGCCCGTGTCACCGTGGCCACCCTGACCGATATTTACTCGGCCATCACCTCGGCGGTTGGTACCCTCAAGGGACCCCTCCATGGCGGCGCCAACGAGGCGGTCATGAAGACCCTGCTCGAGATCGATGATGTGGCCAAGACCGAAGCGTGGGTCAAGGACGCTCTGGCCCAGAAGAAGAAGGTCATGGGCTTTGGTCACCGGGTTTACAAGACCAAGGATCCGCGGGCCTATATTCTGGAAGCCATGTCTCAGGAGCTGAGCCGGCGGGCGGGCAACACCAAATGGTTCGACATGACCCAGACCGTTGAGCGGGTGGTCCAGGAGACCAAGGGGCTGTATCCCAACGTCGACCTGTACTCGGCCTCAGCCTATCATGTCATGGGCGTTCCCACCGACCTGTTCACTCCGATCTTTGCTGTCAGCCGTATTTCCGGTTGGACGGCACATATCCTCGAACAACTGGACAATAACCGGATCATTCGGCCCCGTGCCGAGTACACGGGTCCGGAGCGTCTGACCTATGTTCCGCTGGAAAATCGGTAACTCAGGTACTGGGTACGGACTTATCTTACCGGTCGACCGGGCGCACGGCGCACTCCGCATTTAGCCGAGTGCGCCTCTTTGTTTCGGTACGAACCCTTGCCCCTCGGCTACCGTCTTTAAGGGTAGGCGCCGCTACGGCGCTCCCGGCGGAGACTTGTGCTATCATAAAGGCAGGAGTGTGCGGGGGAAGGGGGGGCCACATGGCGCCGAGCAACCGGGCCTGGGTAATGGCGCTGCTGTTCGGGCTGATCCTCTTCGTATTGGCCAGCCGTTCGTTTTCATCCAAGCCATACGAGGGCAAAGCATATAACGAGTTTTTGGCGGACGTCCAGGCTGGCCGAGTCGAGCAGGTCCGCATGGGCGGCAATGTGATTCGGGCCACCTACGCGCAGGGCGAGCAGGTACAGGTCATTCCCCTGGACGTCGAATATGCCCTTGATGAGTTGCGCAAGGCCAACGTGCCGGTGGAGTATGTGCGGCTGCCCGGGCGCCCGTGGTGGGGCGGGCTGGTGACCGGGTTGCTGCCGGCCGGATTACTGATTGGCTACCTGTGGCTGATGGCACGGCCGGGGGCGGGTGGCGGGCAGCTATTTCAGTTCAGCCGGAGCCGGGCACGCCTGCTTGGCCGGGAGGAAAACCGCATCACTATGAAAGATGTGGCGGGGCTTCCGGAGACAAAGGAAGAACTGGCCGAAGTGATCGATTTCCTACGTAGCCCCGAACGGTACCTGGAGTTGGGCGCCCGGATCCCCAAAGGTGTGTTGCTGGAGGGGCCGCCGGGCACGGGCAAGACCTTGTTGGCCAGGGCCGTGTCCGGTGAGGCCGGGGTACCCTTCTACTCGATTTCCGGGTCTGACTTTGTAGAGATGTTCGCCGGTGTGGGCGCCGCCCGGGTGCGGGACCTGTTTGAACGGGCACGGGCCTCGGCCCCCTGCATTATTTTCATGGATGAGATCGACGCGGTGGGACGGCAGCGCGGCCACGGGCTTGGCGGCGCCAACGATGAACGGGAGCAGACCCTGAACCAGTTGCTGGTGGAGATGGACGGGTTCGCGGCGGCCGAAGGCATCATCGTGATGGCGGCAACCAACCGGATCGATGTCCTTGACCCGGCTCTGCTGCGCCCCGGCCGTTTTGACCGGGTGGTGCACATTGATCCCCCGGACCGGGGCGGGCGGGCGGAGATTCTGCTGGTTCATGCCGCTGGTAAACGGCTGGAGCCAGCCGTCAGCCTCGATGACATTGCCGCCCTGACCGTTGGTTTTACCGGGGCAGACCTGGCCAATCTCCTGAACGAAGCGGCGTTATTGGCCGCCCGGCGCCGGAAGGAGGCCATCGGCCCGGCCGAAATGGAGAACGCTTACGAGCGGGTCGTTACCGGCGGTGCCGAAAAGAAGCGAGTGATTTCCCGTCAGGAAAAGCAGCGGGTCGCCTTTCACGAGGCCGGTCATGCCCTTGTTTCCCGCAAGCTCAGCCACACCGACCCCATCCAAAAGGTGAGCATCATCCCCCGCGGCCGGGCTGCTGGTTATGTGCTGTACCGACCGGAGGAGGATCGGCGGACGCAGTCACGCACGGAGTTCCTGGATTTCCTGACCGGAATTCTGGCCGGGCGGGCGGCGGAAGAAGTCGTACTGGGCGACACGAGCACCGGTGCGGCCAACGACCTGGAACGGGCCACTGACCTGGCCCGGCGCATGGTAACCCAGTGGGGCATGGCACCGGAACTCGGCCCGATTCTGGTGAGCGGCAGAGACGGAGCGTCTGTAGGTGGCGTTGGCGCTGCCCCGGTATTTTCGGAGCGAACGGCTTGGACGGTGGATCAGGCCGTCCGCAAGCTGGTACACGAGGGTTACCAGCGGGCGGTGGATCTGTTGCGGCGGCACCGGGACGCACTGGAACGGGTGGCCCATGCCCTGCTGGAACGGGAGACACTGAGTGGAAGTGAGCTGGAAAAGCTGATCTAGGGCTGGTGAAGGCCGAGACCCCCCGCCCCTGGGGTATTGACACCGGGACGCTGTTCCTGGTACGATGCCGACAGTAGCTTTCGAATGGCTGTGAAGGGGACCAGTAGGGCCAACCCCGGTGTACAGAGAGCCCGCGGCAAGCTGTAAAGCGGGTCACCGGCCGGTACCGAACCCACCCTGGAGCCGGCGACGTGTTGCAAGTCGCCCCGGGCACCCGGCCCGTTACCCTCGGGACCGCATGAATACGTGCGGTATGAGGTGGTCCGCCCTCGGGCGGGCAATGAAGGTGGTATCGCGGGAGTCATTGTACCCCCGTCCTTCCTGGGCGGGGGTTTATGCGTTTTTATAAGGAAAGGGGACAGTGCCTCATGCACGCAGATGCCCTGGCCGCGGCCCGGCGTGTAGTGGTGAAGGTGGGGTCCAGTATGTTGACCCACCCCAATGGCCGAATGCACCTGGGCCTGATGGAGAACCTGGTCCGCCAGATGAGCGATCTGGCCGCCGGGGGGCGTCAGGTGGTGCTGGTCACCTCGGCTGCCATTGCGGCGGGGATGGGGCGGATGGGGCTGATGGAGCGGCCACCCGGACTGACGGAAAAGCAAGCTCTGGCGGCCGTCGGCCAGGGCTGGCTGATGCAGACTTACGAGAAGCTGTTCGCCGAGTGCGGGGTGACCGTTGCCCAGATCCTGCTCACCCGGCAGGATTTGGAGGACCCGAACCGGCGTGAAAATGCCGCCGCCACCATGAATTTGCTGCTGGACTGGCGGGTGCTGCCCATTGTCAACGAGAATGACACCGTGGCCAACGAGGAGATCAAGGTTGGAGACAACGATACCCTGAGTGCCCGGGTGGCAGCCCTGCTGCAGGCTGATCTGCTGATCATCCTGAGCGACGTGCCGGGGCTGTATCCGGTCGATCCGCGCCTCAACCCGGGGGTGCAGATCCTGGACCTGGTCGAGGAACTCACGGAGGAGTTGTGGCAGGGGGCAGGGGGTGCCGGGAGCAGCAACGGTACCGGTGGCATGCGCACCAAACTGGCGGCGGCAGCCATTTGCCTTGAGCACGACATTCACATGGTCATTGCCAGCGGCCGGCATCCGGCGGTACTGCGGGAAATCGCCGCCGGGGCTGTGCCGGGTACACTCTTCAAACCCAAGGGGGCCAGAGTATGACCACCGAGACGAGCCTTGAACAGATCACCAGCCTGGCCCGCGCTGCCCGCCGGGCGGCTGCTCACCTGAACCTGGCCACAACGGAGCAAAAGAACGCGGCCCTGCGTGCCATCGCCCGGCGTCTGCGCGAGCAGGAAGTGGCGGTGCGGGCCGCTAACCAGGCGGATATGGCGGCTGCCCGGTCCGCCGGGGTGCCAGAACCCCTGATTAACCGCCTGGAGCTGACCGACAAGCGGTACACCGCCATGGTGCAGGGCGTGGAGGACGTGGCTGCCCTGCCTGACCCCATTGGTGAGGTCCTGGAGGAATGGACACGGCCCAATGGCATCCGCATCCGTAAGCAACGGGTACCCATGGGGGTTATCGGCATCATCTATGAGGCCCGGCCGAACGTCACTGTGGATGCGGCCGGCGTTTGTCTGAAGGCTGGCAGCGCTGCGCTGCTGAAGGGCGGCAAGGAGGCGGCCTGCGGCAATGCGGCGCTGGTGGCCGTGATTCAGGCCGGCCTGACCGAGGTTGGACTGCCGGCGGCGGCGGCCGCCCTGGTGCCGGGCGGGCGAGAGGGGGCCACCGCCCTGATGCGGGCCGTCGGGCAGGTCGACTGCCTGATCCCGCGAGGTGGGGCGGGCCTGATCCGCAGTGTGGTGGAAAATTCCCGGGTGCCGGTCATTGAAACCGGTGCCGGTGTCTGCCACGTATACGTGGATGCGGCGGCCGACCTGGAGATGGCCGCGAATATCATCGTGAATGCCAAAACGACCGGTACCGCTGTCTGCAACTCCGCTGAGACGTTGCTGGTGCACGCGGCGGCGGCCCCGGATTTCCTGCCTGCAGTGGCGGAGCGACTCCGGAGCCTGGGGGTACGCCTGCGCGGCTGCGAGTGTACCCGCGATCTGGTGCCGTGGGCTGAACCGGCCACCGAGGAGGACTGGGCGACGGAATACCTGGATTTGCTGCTGGCCGTGCGGGTGGTCGAAAGTTTGGATGCCGCGGTTGAGCATATCGGCCAGTGGGGAACGAGACATTCCGAAGCGATCGTTACAGGCGATGCCGCCGCTGCCGGGCGCTTCCAGGCGGCTGTTGACGCCGCAGTGGTATACTGGAATGCCAGCACCCGTTTTACCGATGGCGGTGAGTTCGGGTTTGGCGCCGAGATCGGCATCAGTACACAGAAATTACATGCCCGTGGCCCGATGGGCCTGCGAGAGATTACCTCTTACAAGTACATCGTGTCTGGAGACGGTCAGATTCGACCATCATGAAGGGGCCCGAGGGCCTGTTGAAAAAGGGTGGTGGGACTTCGTCCCTACCACCCTTTTTCATGGCATCTTCGGCAGTAACGTGGGCCGCCGATTCGTGCATGGACTTTGTCTACCCCACCAATCATGAAGATTGGTGGGGATTTTCAACAGGCCCTTCGACCGGCGCCCTTATATGACCGATCTATGTGGGGTCGGAAAAATCTCGGGGTGTACAAAGGGACGAGACCGGGTCACAGCGAAAGTTTGAGAAGAAGTTCACGATCAGGTGTAGCGGTAAGCATTCTGCCAATTCCGTCCGAAAGGGGGCGAGCCCTTGGCCGATGACAAGCAGATTACCATTCAGGCGGTAGACCGGGCTTTAGACGTTCTGCTGCTCTTTGCCGAACTGTCACAGGAGCCGACCAGTGAAGCCCGCGGCCTTGGGGTCACGCAAATCGGCGGGCGCCTGGACCTGGCGAAATCCACCGTACATCGGATTTTATCGACACTGGAGTCCAAGGGATTCTGCCGCCAGGACACCGCCACCGGGCGTTATCACCTGGGGCTGAAGGCACTGGAACTGGCCGGTGCTTATCTGGCGCAAAGCGATCTGGGTACTGCCGCCTACCCGGAGATGTGCCGCCTGCGTGACCTGGTGGAGGAAACGGTCACCCTCTATTTGCGCGACGGGACGGATCGGGTCCGGGTACAAAAGGCAGAAGGCAGGCACGGTGTGCGCCGGGTTGTGGGGCTGGGCCAGCGCCTACCTCTGCATCTGGGAGCGGCCAGCAAAGTCCTGCTGGCGTGGTTGCCGGACTATGAACGTGAGCGGGTGCTGGGAGTCATGCGCCTGCCTCCGCACTTTGACCTGACCGGCCTCAAGGCAGCTATTAAAGAAACCCGCCAGCTCGGATGGGCGTCTAGCGCCGAGGAACGGGAAGAAGGGGTCGCCTCGGTGGCCGCTCCGATACTGGACCGAAACGGACAGGTGGTGGCTGCACTGGCCGTTTCCGGCCCGGTGCAGCGGTTCCACGGCACCGCCGTTGACCGTTATGCGCAGGCGGCGATGGATGCGGCGCGCAATATCGGTATGCGGCTGTAGGAGCCACCCGACAAGGCCGGAGCGTGGGTGCCGTGCTCACGCGGCTTTGCCGCGCCCCTGGGCAGGCATGGCTCTACAGTGCCGTGTTTACAGGCAGAATTGCTCAAGGGTTTCCGGTGCCAGGATGACGACTTCACCACGCCCGCCCAGACGAATCAGGCGGCGGTCCTGCCATTCGCCCAGCAAGCGGTTGACCCGCTGGCGCGAGGCGCCGACCATACCGGCCAGATCGCCCTGGGTGATTGGAATGTGGATTTCCAGGCCTTCATTCGTTTGTTTTCCCCACCGGCGCCCCAGTTCGGTGAGCCGGCGGGCCAGACGCTGCGGTAAGTCCATGTAGAAAGCTTCTTCGACCTGGGCGTTCAGGGTGCGGATCCGATCGGCCAGTACGACGATCATTTCCACCGCCGCCGAGGGGGAGGAGGCCAGAAAGGCCAGAAAGTCTTCCCTGGGCAGTACCAGGACCTCGGTTGTCTCCAGGGCATACACCGAAGCGGACCGGGGGCGCCCGTCCAGCAACGCCAGCTCGCCAAAGAAGTCGCCCTCCCCCAGCAGGTTCATCACGGCTTCTTCACCGGACTCCAGCGGTCGAATCACCTTGACTTGGCCCGAGCGGATGAGGAAAAAGCTCTTGCCCAGGTCGTCCAGGCGAATGATCGCCTCGCCTTTTTTGAATTTACGGCTGTGCATGCGTCCGGCCAGCGCTTGCAGTTCCGAACTGGGCAGCGGTGCAAACAGCGGAATGCGTGTCAGCATTGCGAGCACCGTCGGGGCATCGTCGGCCATCTGGTGCGCCTCCTGTCCGAATCGTCGTTCAGGTCTGGGGCTGCAAATCGAGGTAAGGTGGGTATGTTAGCCAGGGGGCATGGGCCCGGGAAAACCGGTTACCGTTAGTTGCGACAGTACTTTCGGAGACTCTGGGCAAGCTGGATAATGCTATAATAGGCCGTGGAGCGTACGCGGAGGGTGACAACGACGAAACCAGATGCCCCTCCGATTTCGCATCAGGTGTAGGAAAATTTCCAGAGAACCTATATTCCCAAAGGAGGCATGATCAGTGGCTGTCCGGGAAGTACATGTGGACGAGATTGCCAACAAGATTGCCGCCCTCGTGATGGAGGCCAACTTTGTCCTGGAGGACGACGTCAAGAATGCTCTGGCCAGGGCCAGGAAGCAGGAAGAGGCGGCGGTGGGCCAGGCGGTGCTGTGCCAGTTGGTCGACAACTACACCATCGCCGAGACTGAGCGGGTGCCCATGTGCCAGGATACGGGTGCAGCGATTATTTTCGCGGACCTGGGCCAGGACGTTCACCTTGTGGGCGGTGACCTGACCGAGGCGATTAACCGCGGGGTTGCCAAGGGCTATACCGAAGGTTTTCTGCGTTTGTCCATGCTGAATGATCCGATCAAGCGGGTTAACACCAAGAATAATACTCCGGCAATGATTCATTTGAACATTGTGCCAGGGGATAAAGTGAAAATCAAGGTAGATTGCAAGGGCGGCGGTTCCGAAAACATGTCCCAGCTCAAGATGTTGCCGCCATCGGCCGGCTGGGAAGGCGTAAAGAAGTTCATCATCGACGTGGTGGCCAGCGCCGGCCCCAACGCGTGTCCGCCGGTTATTGTCGGGGTGGGCGTGGGCGGCACCTTTGAAAAGTGTGCGTTCCTGGCCAAAAAGTCCCTCCTGCGGGAAGTGGGCGCCCCCAACCCGGATCCGGAATGGGCAGCCCGTGAGCAGGAGTTGCTCGAAGAGATCAACAAGCTGGGGGTCGGCCCCATGGGCCTGGGTGGCCGGGTGACCGCCATGGCCGTGCATGTTGAGACCATGGGTTGCCACATTGTTGCCCTTCCCGTTGCCGTAAACATTGAGTGCCACAGCCACCGGCACAAGGAGGCGGTGATCTAGTCATGGCTGAAACGCGTGTACATCGCATTACTACCCCACTGACCGACGAAGTCGTGGCGCAAATCCGGGCTGGTGACCAGGTACTGATTTCCGGTAAGGTGTATACGGCGAGAGACGCGGCCCATAAGCGCATGGTTGACCAACTGGAGCGCGGCGAGGAACTGCCTTTCGATGTCCGCGGGCAGGTCATTTACTATGTCGGTCCCACGCCGCCCAAGCCGGGGCAGGTGATCGGTTCGGCCGGCCCCACCACGGCGTACCGGATGGACAAGTACACCCCGGCCATGCTCGCCCAGGGTGTGAAGGCTGTGATCGGCAAGGGATACCGGAACCAGGAGGTTAAAGATGCCCTGGTGCAGTACAAGGGTCTTTACCTGGTGAGTACCGGTGGCGCCGGCGCCCTGCTGGCCAGGACCATCGCGGCAGCCAAAGTGGTGGCTTACGAGGACCTGCTGGCCGAGGCCATTCGCGAGCTGGAGGTGCAGGACTTCCCCACCATTTGCATCCACGACATTCACGGCGGCGACCAGTATAGCGAGGGCCAGAAAGTCTGGCGCCGGGCCTGAGGCAGGCACCGATAGCAAAAATAAGCCAGCGGAGGGGGATGTTCCCCTCCGCTTCCTTTATGACCTTCAGTGTTTTTCCGCCTTACGGGTGTACATGGCCTTGTCGGCCTCTTCCAGCAGTTCTGTCAGCCCGGTTGACTGGTCAGTGGCTGTGCTGACGCCCCAA
Source organism: Clostridia bacterium (assembly GCA_036676195.1). GTDB lineage: Bacteria > Bacillota > Sulfobacillia > Symbiobacteriales > ZC4RG38 > JAKFDK01. The sequence goes on from JAKFDK010000063.1 coordinate 38,508, forward strand.
CTGACAGAAGCTTGGGGCAAGATATGGGCCCAGTATTCCGAAAAGTGGTGCAGGGTAGTGACCAGTTGTTGCTCAACAGTCGCTTTCCACTGGCCGGGCGCCACCCAGAGCACGAACTCGTCGCCGCCGATCCGGTACACCTCGGCCTGAATCTGCTGCAGCCGGGCACCCAGATCAGCCAGCAACCGGTCGCCGGTCAGATGGCCATGGGTGTCGTTGACCTGCTTCAGCCTGTCCATGTCCAGAAACACCAGAGTACCCAGCTCCCTGCCCCGCATTGGGGCCATGTGCGCCCTTTTGGCCTCCCAGGCGGCTCGGTTCTGATTCCTGGTTAAAACATCCTGGTAATATCCGGGCGTGTTGCTCATGTCCTGCTCGTCCAGGCGAATGAGCGCGCTGAAGTCGTCCATGGGCAGCGAACTGGCGGCTCGGATCTTCTCGAGTTCACTGATCGGGATGGCGGCAAACATCTGCACAACCTTGGGACAGAACTGCTTTCCCTGTTCCGACTGGATGACCTGAACCGCTTCGGCCATCGTCATCGGGGCCGGGCGGTATGGCCGCGGCGATGTCATGGCATCAAAGGCGTCGGCCACGCTGAAAATGCGGGCAAGCAGGGGGATATCATCCCCCTGCAACTGGTCGGGATAACCGCTGCCGTCGTAGCGTTCGTGGTGGTGGCGGATTACGGTGATGGCGTTGGCCAAAAAGGCGATATGCTGTACCATTTGCTGACCAATGACTACATGTTCGTTCATTTCGGCGCGTTCTTCCCAGGTGAGCGGCCCTGGCTTGAGCAGAATCTGATCCCGAATGCCGATTTTACCCAGATCATGCAGCAGTGCGCCCCAGGCCAGCGTTTGCAGTTGCCCGGAGTCCAATTGCAGCCGTTGGGCAATGGCGAGGCTATAACCGGTCACCCGACGGCTATGGCCGTAGGTTTCGCCGTCCCGCATGTCCAGTGCGGAGGTCAGGGCATGCAAAGTGCCCCGGTAGACCTCTTCCATCGCATAACGGAAACGGCGCTCCATGTCGGCTTTCTTACGTAGTTCTGATACACCGAAGTAATATAGCAGTCCCGCCAGGACCACGCCAGTCACGACCAGGGCAGTTGCCAGGAGCAAGGAGCTGTACTGCCTGGTGAGATCAGCTCCGGCGGTAGGAAAAAAGTTCCAGTAATTGCGGAGGCCGAAATTGGCCGCAGCAGCAACGGCCCAGGCCAGCAAGAGGATCCCACAGGCCAGCCAGATAAGCCGTTCCTTTGTATCAAGTGACTTCATTCTATGGGCCCCCGGTTACCCAGGCGTCGTTGTACAAAAAAGTACAAGCAAAGCAGGAGCGTCAGGGTGTTCGCCATCCAACCGCCGGCAAGGGTGAGCAAGGGATTGTTCAGGGTCTCGGCCAGGGAAAATCCCAGACTCACCATTACGGGTACACCGACGAGGCCTTCACCGATCACGTTGAGTAAGTGCGTCACCAGGGTACCGAGTACAGCCATCGACCAGCGGCCGCGGCTCACATGCTTGATCAGTACTGTGAGTAGGATCGCCTGCAGGGGCACGTGCATACCGAAGGGGCCTGGCAGCGCGCGGAAAACCGTTAGCGCAACTCCGGCCAGGGCACCGTAACCGAGCAGCGTGGGTGTAGGGACGGACCGTTTTTGCAGCGACAGGGCCGCATACAGAGCCAAAATGTTGGAGGGAATGTTAAGTACGAACAAAATAATAAGTGCAGTCAGCCTGGCCACCACCCAACAAACAAGATAGCTGACGCCGGCAAGAACGAAGGCTAGACCAGGAAGCTACTTTTCGAGAGACTTGGGCACCGGGGGCTGGTACCAGCCCCAAAAGCAGGCGCCGGCTACGCTGGCAAAGGCCAGAGAGGTCAGGGTACCGGCTACAATAGCCAGGACATACTTTTTCATGCATTCACCTCCTTGACAACCGTGTCAGCCAATCGTCGAAGCTATGTGCGAGCGCCTGTCCTGCCGGCGTCAAAGTAAACATCTGCAGAACAAATCCGGCCAGTGCCGGCGGCGTCCACCAGGCAGCGGCAGCGGCTCCAAGCGTCAGCGCAACCGTCAGTACGATCACCAATCGGATACTCTGCCGCCGCAGGCGGACCCGGTGGGCTGGTCGGAGCGGACGAGTTTCGGCCTGTACCGGGGCATACCGCAGAACACCCAGCAGCCCGAGGCTGGCGACAATCACGACCAATACCACACGCAGCACTCCTGGCCAGGAGTTGAACAGCGAGCTGGTCAGATCGCCCAGAAACCCGCACAACAAAAAAACTACCGCTGTTGCCAGGACACAGCGCAAGGGTGTGCGCAGATGTGCACCGCCGCTGGCATGGCGAAGCACGGCTGCCGTGGCCACGGCAATAACGGTTTCAGGGACGATACCGACTGCCAGGGCCAGGAGCAACGTGAGCAGGGCTGAACTACCGTTTTGAATGAAGGCCAGGGCACCAAAACTGAGCACTTCTCGTCGGTCTTCGTCCAGACCAAGCTGTACAGCCAGGTAAGAGGCCAGGGCAAAGGCTAACTTTTGCAATTCGCACCCCCCCTGGCACTTTCAGGGGTTACCAAGCACATGATTTGCTATGGGTACCAACTAATAATGAGTTTATCCGTTTCTTTCCGTAGTATCAATCATTTCTATCGAACTATTTGACCAAAGTTAAACTTGTTAATGGAGTGATTCGCTGGCCAGCGCTATGAATCATTTATACAGAACCAATCGGGTCCGTTTTTCGTATTGGAATGTAAAAGGTTTAATTTTAAAGAGCTTCACAAGGGGGAAGGATGGTGCGGTACCTTGGCTTTTTGCGCCTCGATGTACCCCGTCCTGTTCGCCCCGGGGGCTATCGGGGAATGGACTTTGAGGTTGAAGTCCGCACCGAAGGGTCCGGGGCGCCGGACTGCGTTTGGGCGCACTCGGGAGAATTGCTCAGCAGCGGGTTCCGGGATGTCCGCGGCCGCCCGCGGGACTACCGGTCCCGCCGGCTGTACATGTGGCTGCTGGACCGTGCCCTGACCTTTCGGATCGAGAACGGGACGGCCCGTGACCTGCGTGCCCTGCCGGTGGACCCGGACCGGGCGGACCATTTGCCCTATGTGCCGGTCCCGATGCTGGATGCCGGACGGCTGGGCGTAACGGTTGAGGAGTTACTCTCCGGACAGGTGCCGCTGCCGGATACACTGGCCGGTTTCACCGGCGGCCCCCTGCAAGTGGTACTGGCCAACGGCCGTTTCTGGGGGCCGTTCGTGCCCGCCACCCCGATGAGGGTGGGGGTGCACCTGGAGCCCGGAACCGATGGCCTGAGCTGGATGCCTGCCGTGGCCGATGGCACGGAAGTGTTGCTGGACGGTGAAACCTGTTTTGTTCGCCAGGACCGGTACACGCAGATGGTCCGTCAGTTGGCCACCCTGGCCCGGGCCGACGGGCTGGCGCGGGTCAGGGTGGTGGGAACTGCCCGCACCCGCGCCGGACGCCCTGAGTTTCGCTCTATTTCCGAGTTGTACGAGGGCTGGTGTCTGGTACAGTTGGTCATGCTGCTGGAGAAGCTGGGCTGCAAACTTCAGGCCGGCAGCCACACAGCCGTGTTGCAGCAGGCCGTACATCGCCGCACGGTGCCCCAGGTTCCAGCGGGCGGCGAGTTCCTGCACGTGAGCCGGCAGGGCTTTCAGGTGCGGCTGGTTTACGATGCCGAACTACCCCACACCCGACTGACGGCCCGCGCCCACAGGCAGGAGTTCTTCGCCGCCACCCCACATAACCGCCCGGACTTCCGTTTGGATCTGATCGTGGGGGATACCTGCGTGCGTTCCCTGGTGCTGGACGCCAAGCGCCGCCGCCTCAAACACCTGTGGGATGAATCGGGGTATACGCCCGCCATGGGGCAATTGCACAGCTATGCCTTCGGTCTGCGCCACCGGGACCGTCCCCTGGAGTCGGTGGTGCGCGCCGTGATCGCCCTTTATTCCGGGCATGGTGCCGACCCGTCGTGGCTGGAACTGGAGGGCGGCAGCGTGATCCTGGCGCGACTGGCGCCGGGGCGGGCCAATACGAGTCTGCAAGTACGTCTGCGCCGATTCCTGGAGGAGGGATGAGCCATGGCCCGGGACCGGCAGTGGATTCCATTGGACCTGATTCTGGCCGGATTTGCAGCGGCCGATGTGGAGCGGGCCTTGCGGGCCGGCGGCATCCGCCTGAAACGGCTTTCCCGCGGCCACCCCGGGCAGGTGGAGGCGGTCCAGGCGCTGATTATGCGGGAGTTGCACCGCAACCAGATGTTTCGGGCGGGGCTGGCTCGGGGCTGGGAGCGCGCCGACCCGGACCGGGCGACCCGCCTGCGGGCTGCCATCCGCAGCCTGGGTGAGGCGCCGGACGGCGATGCTATGGGCTGGTTCCGTAACCTGGTGGCAGCCGAAGGCTGGGTCACCGTCCTGCAGGCATGTTACTGGCTAGGCGAGGAGTTTCCGGTGCTCAGTGAACGCATCTGGTGCGAGCCGGCTGTGCGCGCCGAGTTTCAGGAGTGGTGGGATGAGACGGCACCGGCGGCGGAAGAGGGCGCCGGACCTGCCGAGGCAGGTGCAGAGCCGGACGTGGCCGCCGATGAGGCGGAAGTGGCCCATGCGGCGGGCCGTGCCAGTGCCAAGGAAGTGCGGCTGGATCAGTTGCTGCGGGCAGCGGAAAAGGAAGTTCGCAGGCTTAAGGATGAGCGGGCCGACCTGCAGCGGCGGCTAAGCAGCGCCCTGGCTCGGGCGGAAACCTACCGGCAGCAGGCGCATAAGGCCAGGGCTGACCGGGACCTGGCGGTGGCCCAGCTCAAAGCGGTGGCCGGCTGGCCGGCGCCGCGGGAACGGGTGGTGCGACTGGTGCAGGCCCTGCAGCAGGCCCTGGCCGAACGCGAGGACGCGGTGGACCGGGCCAACATGCTGGCGCTGGAACTGGCAGATGCACGGGGGCCGGCTGCTGCGGATGCAGTGCAGGTCCAGGTAGCCGCCGCCCGGCAGTCCTGAGGAATGGAACTGCTGCACGCAGCAGCGCCCGTGCCAGGTGGCACGGGCGCTGCTCATTGCTCGCCGGGTGGTCTAGTTCTGGTCTTCCTTGACCATCCGGCGCAGGACGGTCTGGAGAATGCCGCCATTGCGGTAGTATTCAATTTCCACCTGGCTGTCCAGGCGGGAGGTAACGGTGAAGCGCACCTCAGAGCCGTCGGCCCGGCGGGCCACCACGGCGACATCCTGCCGCGGGGACAGGTCGCCGCTGATCCCCTGAATGTCAAAGGTCTCCTGACCGGTCAGGCCCAGAGACTTCCAGCTTTCGCCGGCCTTAAATACCAGGGGCAGCACGCCCATGCCGATCAGGTTGCCCCGGTGGATGCGCTCGAAGCTTTCGGCGATCACGGCCCGGGCGCCCAGCAGCATGGTGCCTTTGGCAGCCCAGTCGCGGGAGCTGCCGGTACCGTACTCCTTGCCAGCCAGCACGACCAGCGAAGTGCCTTCGGCCTGGTAGCGCATGCTGGCATCATAGATGGACAGCACTTCGCCAGACGGCACATGCACCGTCCAGCCGCCTTCCTTGCCACCCGCCAGTACGTTCTTCAGGCGAATGTTGGCAAATGTGCCGCGCATCATGACCTCGTGGTTGCCGCGGCGGGAGCCGTAGGTGTTGAAGTCGACCCGGGCGACGTTGTTTTCGTTCAGGTAACGGGCGGCCGGGCTGCCGTTGGCGATATCGCCGGCCGGAGAGATATGGTCGGTGGTAATGGAGTCGCCCAGCAGGGCCAGCGGCCGGGCGCCCACGATGTCACCGGGCGGCGTCGGCTCCGGCGAGAGGTTGCTGAAGAACGGCGGCTCCTGCAGGTAGGTGGAGGCGGCATCCCACTGGTAGAGATCACCTTCGGGCACATTCAGGCCCTGCCAGTGTTGGTCACCGGCGAACACCTGGGCGTAGCTGGACTTGTACATTTCCGGCTTCAGGGCGGCAGCCATGGTCTGCTGGATCTCCGCCGAGGTCGGCCAGATGTCCTTCAGGTATACGGGCTGGCCGTCCTTGCCGGTGCCAACGGGCTCGGTGGACAGGTCCTTATCCACGGTGCCGGCGAGGGCGTAGGCGACCACCAACATGGGTGAGGCCAGGTAGTTGGCCTTGACCAGCGGGTTGATCCGCCCTTCAAAGTTCCGGTTGCCGCTGAGCACGGCCGACACGACCAGGTCGTTATCACTGACCACCTTGGCCACCTCTTCAGGCAGGGGGCCGCTGTTGCCGATACAGGTGGTGCAGCCGTATCCGACGATATGGAAGCGCAGGGCCTCCAGGTAGGGCAGCAGGCCGGCGGCATTCAGGTAGTCGTTGACAACCCGGGAGCCCGGGGCCAGGCTGGTCTTCACATAGCCGGGGACAGACAGCCCCTTCTCCACGGCCTTTTTGGCCACCAGGCCGGCACCGATCAGAACGGACGGGTTGGAGGTGTTGGTGCAACTGGTGATGGCGGCGATCACGACGGCGCCGTTGCCCATGCCGCTGTCCACCGCGGCAGTGGTTTCCTTGTTGAAGGAGTCCTTCAGCACAGACCGGAAGCCAGGCTTCACCTCGCCCAGGGTCAGCCGGTCCTGGGGCCGGCGCGGTCCGGCCAGGCTGGCCTCCACGGTGCTCAGGTCCAGGGTGAGGGTGTCGGTATACTCCGGGTCCGGCGTGTCGTCGGAGCGGAACAGGCCCTGCGCCTTGCTGTATTCCTCCACCAGCTTCACCAGAGCGGCGTCGCGACCGGTGAAGGTCAGGTAATCGAGGGTGGCGTTGTCCACCGGGAAGAAGCCCATGGTGGCACCGTACTCGGGCGCCATGTTGGCGATGGTGGCCCGGTCTGCCAGGCTCAGGCCGCTGAGGCCGGGGCCGTAGAATTCCACGAACTTGTCGACAACGCCCTTCTTGCGCAGCATCTGTACAACGGTGAGCACCAGGTCGGTGGCGGTGGCACCCTCGGGCAGGCGGCCGACCAGCTTGAAGCCGATCACCTCGGGAATCAGCATGTAGTAAGGCTGACCCAGCATGACCGCTTCAGCCTCAATGCCGCCAACGCCCCAGCCCAGTACGCCCAGGCCGTTGATCATGGTGGTGTGGGAGTCGGTGCCAACCACCGTATCCGGGAACGCAACCAGGTCATCGCCGCGCTTGCGCACATGGACGGCTGGGGAGAGGTACTCCAAGTTGACCTGGTGCACAATGCCGGTGCCGGGGGGGACGGCACGGAAGTTCTGGAAGCTGTTCTGCGCCCATTTGAGGAAGGCGTACCGCTCCTGGTTCCGCTCATACTCAAGCTTCACGTTCTGATTGTAGGCGTCGTCAGAACCGTAGGCGTCGATCTGGACCGAGTGGTCAATGACCAGGTCCACCGGAATGAGCGGATTGATGCGCTGCGGCTTGCCACCCATCTCAACCACGGCAGAGCGCATGGCGGCCAGGTCGGCCACACAGGGCACGCCGGTGAAGTCCTGCAGGACGACCCGCGACGGCAGGAAGGGAATCTCCTTGACCGGCAGCGGACCGGGCTTCCAGCTCGCCAGCAGCCGCACATCGTCTTCGGTCACCAGGTAGCCGTCGACGTTGCGTAGCAGGTTCTCCAGCAGAACACGGATGGAGAAGGGCAGCTTGCTCATCTGCGCGACCCCGGCAGCTTCTAACCGGTCAAGACGGTATATGGTCGCCTGGCCAGAACCTGTATCCAGGGTCGCCTTGGCGCCAAACGGATCCTTATACGTAGCCATTTTTCACATACCTCACATTTGTGGGTCGGATTGAGACGGTGACAGTCGCCGATCCAGGTACAAGCCCGCGGTCAAAGTCTGCCGTGGGGTCCCCGACTGTATTTTAAACTCATGTTGACCTATAAACAATTGCCCAACGCCTGTCCCCATGAAAAAGTGGTCCACCGTTCCGGTGGATGGAACAACATTGCCCGAGAGACGAACAAAACCCCGGCGGCTCGCCGGTTCCGGCGGCGTCTTGCTTTAGTGTGGGCAGGTTCCCCCCGTAGGCATTCGGGTACATCCGGGATCGCGCCCAGCTACGCGCCGTGTCCGCCTCCGGGCATGGGATCGGCCGTGCCACCGGAGCACGGGCGTACGTCGATCCAGGTGCTGTGATAGGTGGCGCCGGCTCCCATGTCGCTCAGCCGATCGGAAGTCAGCACGTTCAGCGGCCCGCCCGACAGGTAGCCGCTGCGGTTGCGGTGTCCGGCCACCACCACCAGCCCGGGCCGGGTGTCAGCCGTGACGCGGGCGTACAGGCCGACGTGGCCGTGGTCGTTATACAGGGTGACCGCAGCACCGTCCCGGATGCCGCGGGCGGTGGCATCGGTCGGATGCACCAGGCAGCGGGGGGGGCCTTCCTGCTCCTGCAGTGTGGCTACACCGGCAAAGGCGGTGTGATGCTGGGCATAGCCTGGTGCGGTAAGCAACTGCAGCGGCCAGCGGTCACCCGTCTCGGCTTGCGCCGGGTCCGGGGTCCAGCCCGGCAGAGGCGGCAGGCCGGCGGCCGCCATGGCTTCCGAATACAGACTGGTCACGGCGGGCCGGGTCCGGGCCGGGGGCACCTTGACCGGGCCGGTGTGGATCAGGGCCTGTACGCTCAGGGCGGCGGCCGGCCCGGTCGAACCCTGTAGCAGTGCCGCCATGTGCTCCCGGGGGCTGCGGCTGAAAAACGGGTCAGTCAGGCCCAGCCGCCGGGCCAGTTCCTGCACCAGCCACAGGTTGGAACGGGCCTCACCCACCGGTGCGATCACCTGCGGAGCGTGGGAGGCATAATAGGTACCGTAGCTGCGGAAGAAATCCTCGCTCTCGAAGGTGGTGCAGGCCGGCAGCACCAGGTCGGCGAAGCGGGCGGTATCGGTCAGGAAGGTATCGTGCACCACCGTGAACAGGTCGGTCCGGCTCAGCCCCTGCACCAGCCTCTGCTGATCCGGACAGGTCACCGCCGGGTTATTAGCCGCCACAAACAGGGCCATAATGGGTGGATCGTACAGTTCCAGTAAGGCCCGGCCCAGGGTGGACTGGTTAATCTCCCGAGTGGGCCGGGGCAGCAGGTCCGGACGCCGGAGCGCATCATAGTCAAGGCTCCAGGCCCAGGTGCTCATGAGCATGGCGCCGCCGCCGCGCTGGTCCCATGCCCCGACCAGGGCCGGCAGACAGGCCACGGTCCGGACGGCCATACCGCCCCCGTTACACCTGGACATACCTTCGCCCACCCGGATAAAGGGCGCCCGGGCGCGGCCGTACAGATGCGCCAGCCGCACCACGTCGGCCGCAGACACACCGGTGATGTCCGCCACCCGTTCCGGGGGGTAGTGCGGCAACACCTCGGTCTGCAGCCGGTCGAACCCAACGGTATGGGCGGCCACGTACGGGGCATTGTACAGGTTGTCCCGTACCAGTACGTGCATGATACCCAGAGCGAGGGCGGTGTCCGTGCCGGGGCGCAGGGAAATGTGCCAGTCGGCCTGGGCGGCAGTGCGGGAGCGATACGGGTCGATGACCACAAGCAAGGCACCGGCGGCCCGGGCCTGCTCAATGAACGGCCACAGGTGCAGGTTGGTGGTCAGCACATCGGCGCTCCAGCAGACGATCAGGTCCGAGTCTGCACAGGTCTCCGGGTCGGTGCCGGGGGTATGGCCGACGGCATACTCCCAGCCCGCCTCAGAGGCGGTGTCACACACGGTACCGGTCAGGACGCGGCTGCCGCCCAGAGCGTGAAAGAGCGCTCGCACCAGATTGCGGTGAACCAGACCCTGGTTACCGCTGTAAGCATAGCCCACCAGCGCTTCGGAGCCGTGGCGGTCAATGATGGCGCGCCAACGGCCGGCGACCTCGTCCAACGCCTCGGTCCAGGTCACGGGCACGAATTCACCGGCGCCCTTGGGTCCGGTGCGCCGTAAAGGTGTGTGCAGGCGGGCGGGGGAATAGACCCGCTCCACATAACGATTGACTTTCCCGCACAGGTAGCCGCGGGTAAAGGGATGATCGGGATCGCCGCTGACTCTGGCGACACGGCCGTTTTCCACCGTAACCAGGATGGAGCACTGGTCAGGGCAGTCGTGGGGGCAGACGGTGCGGAGGCGGGTCTGGGACATGGTTCATCACTCTCCGTTGGCTGAGCTTGTCCTCGCCGCCGCCGGCCTGCGGTGGATCGGCAGATTGGTGAAGGGATCACTGGGTTGCACGGCGAACCGGAAGAAATGGCCATTTCAGGTGGTATCGGTTGGCATGCGGCCTGGCAGCAGCCGGTCGGAACGGCGGCCGGGAGAAGTGCGCACGCAAGTGCACGGTCGTTCCAATCTGGAAAGGGTAATAATAAATCAATAGAGGAAGAATCAGTCGACTAAACGAACGATCTTTTTACCAACCAGGCGTTTGATTCAATGGCGAGGTCCGGACACAGCCCGGGCGTGCCAGAAAGGAAGCGAATTGCAGTGACGTTAAAGGATAAGACAGGATTGAAGGAAGAAGCCCTGCGGATGCACGCGGAAGCCCGTGGTAAGCTCAGCGTGGTCGGTAAGGTGCCGTGCCGTGACCAATATGACTTGAGCCTGGCCTATTCCCCGGGCGTGGCGGAGCCCTGCCTCCGCATTGCCGATCGCCCAGAGGACGTTTATACCTATACTACCAAAGGAAACACGGTGGCGGTGATTTCCGACGGTACGGCTGTGCTGGGTTTAGGTGACATCGGCCCGGCAGCCGGCCTGCCGGTGATGGAAGGCAAGTCGCTGCTGTTCAAGTCCTTTGCCGGTGTAGACAGCTTCCCGCTGGTGCTGGCCAGCAAGGAAGTAGACGATATTGTCAGGGTGGCCAAGTTGGTGGCGCCGACCTTTGGCGGCATCAACCTGGAGGACATTTCCGCCCCCCGTTGTTTTGAGGTTGAACGGCGCCTGAAGGCCGAGACGGATATTCCCATTTTCCACGACGACCAGCACGGTACCGCCATTGTAACGGTGGCGGGCCTGCTCAATGCCCTGAAGGTAGTCAACAAGAAAATCGAAGATATCACAGTGGTCATCGAGGGGGCGGGTGCCTCCGGCATGGCCACAGCCTGGCTGCTGATGGACTTTGGTGTGGGCGATATCATTCTGACCGATACCAAGGGCGCCATTTACAAGGGCCGCGCCGTGGGCATGAATCCATACAAGGAAGAGATGTCATTTAAGACCAACAAGCGCGGCGTGCAGGGCCACCTGGCCGATGCGCTCAAGGGGGCCGACGTGTTCATTGGCCTGTCTGCGGCGGGCACCACCTCCAAGGATATGGTCCGGTCAATGGCAAGGGATGCGATTATCTTCGCCTGTTCCAACCCCGAGCCGGAAATCTGGCCGGAGGACGCTCTGGAAGCGGGGGCCAAAATTGTTGGCACCGGCCGTTCCGACTACCCGAACCAGATCAACAATGTACTCGCCTTCCCCGGGGTGTTCCGTGGTGCCCTGGATGTGCGGGCCCGTGACATCAACAACGAAATGAAAAAGGCAGCCGCCACGGCGATTGCCAATCTGATTACCGCCGCCGAACTGAAGCCGGAGTACATCATTCCGGGCAGCTTTGACCGCCGGGTGGCGCCGGCGGTGGCCAAAGCGGTGGCGGAAGCCGCCATCCGTTCCAGCGTGGCCCGCCGCCCGGTTGACCCCGAAACGGTGGCAGAAAACTGCCGGAACTTGGTGCAACAAGTTCACGGCGGCAACGGGTAAGATCTCCCCGCGCTGAACCGGGTATGGTTTGAGCCAAACGGTCGCATCCTCCGAGGGTGCGGCCGTTTTTGCTTGTTGCGACAGGTGTGCCTCTCGCGGCGGGGTAGTAGGATAATTAATACCGGGCATACATGTTTGGATGACAAACAAATTGTTTATCATCACTATTCTTTGTAAGAATAATAACCGAAGTCCGCTCCCTGAGCGGAAAGGAAGCTACCCTGTTATCTCCATATGCAAAAAAACCTGACATGGAAAGTTGACACCTTGACATGCGATGAATGAATATACGTGTATACATTACCGGGAGGGAATCAGATTGTCTGAGCTGACCAATCCGTTCCTGATTGCCCAGGGCCAGCTTAAGGCCGCCTGCAATGCTTTGCAGTTGCCGTCGGCTGTTTATGAAAGCCTGAAGAGCCCCAAGCGGTTCCTTGAAGTGACCTTTCCCGTCAAGATGGATGACGGCAGCGTACAGGTCTTCACCGGCTGGCGCTCCCAGCACAGCGACGCCCTCGGGCCGCATAAGGGCGGCCTGCGTTTCCACCCCGAGGCTTATGCCGACGAGGTCAAGGCGCTGTCTCTGTGGATGTCCTTCAAGTGCTCCGTGGCCGGTCTGCCTTACGGCGGCGGCAAGGGCGGCGTCAAGTGCGACCCCAAGAAGCTCTCAGCCGGCGAACTGGAGCGGGTTTCCCGGGGCTACATAGCCGCGGTGAGCCAGATTGTTGGTCCGGACAAGGATATCCCCGCCCCCGACGTTTATACCAACGGCCAGATCATGGCGTGGATGGTTGACGAGTTCTCCAAGATCTCCAGGTCTAATCAGTTTGGTCTCATGACCGGCAAGCCTCTCTCCATCGGCGGCTCCCTGGGTCGTAACGAAGCCACCGCCCGCGGCTGCGTGGCGGTGGTGGTCAAGGCGGCGGAGCGGCTGGGCATTGAGCTGAAGGGCGCCCCGGTGGCCATTCAGGGTTACGGCAACGCCGGCTCCATCGCCCACCAGCTTATGGATGACCTGGGCGCCAAGGTGGTGGCCGTCAGCGACTCCAGGGGCGGCATCTATAACCCCAATGGTCTGCCGCCGGCCGGCGTCGCTGCCCACAAGGCCAACACCAGCTCCGTGCTGGGCTTCCCGGGCGCCAAGGACATCACCAACGCTGAACTGCTGCAGGTTGACTGCGTGGTGCTGATTCCGGCCGCCTTCGAGAACCAGATCACCGCCGAAATCGCCCCAGGCGTGAAGGCCAAGATCGTGGCCGAGGCCGCCAACGGCCCGACCACCCCGGACGCCGACGCCATCCTGAACGAGCGGGGCATCCTGGTGATCCCCGACATCCTCGCCTCCGCCGGTGGCGTGACCGTTTCCTACTTCGAGTGGGTGCAGAACCTGCAGGCCTACTACTGGAGCGAGGAAGAAGTCAACGAGAAGCTTGCCGTAAAGATGAGCCTTGCCTTTGATGCCAGCTACAACATGGCGGAGCAGTACAAGGTACCGATGCGCACCGCTGCCTTCATGGTGGCAGTGAACCGCATTGTTGAGGCCATGAAGGTCCGCGGCTGGGTCTAAGATTGTCCCATATATGAAGCGCCGCCCCCTTCCGTACCAGGGGGCGGCGCTTCCTTTGTGGTTTTAGAACGCCGGCCCTCGTTTTGTCTACGGAGCGCCCGTCCAAAGGTTATCATCGGGAGATACATAAGTGGGCTGAGTAACGGCCCGCTCCACCATGTCGACCACCATCGACCCAACCAGAGCGCCAGGTTCGCCGTTGGATACGCGGCGAGTGTGGCAATGGATCTGACTGGTTCCATATGGGCTGCAATCTTCGTTCATGCGGGAAGTAACCTCATGGCAATTTCAGCAAGGCTGGTTATTTTACCTGTCGCGTCTTCTCCTGGGGGTTGCAGTAGTCATGTCCGCTCGAAAGATGAAACACGTGACTTTGGCATTTCTAAACCCAGTAAGGTTATCAATAGTTAGCCGTCGCTGATCTCAAGGCCATGACCGCACAACCGGTTGGTGTCGAATTTTGCACATCTGGGGCGGTGGCGATCTGCGGCGAGCAGTCACAGGCGTTGAGCGGGCTCCGGAGCGTCCGCAGCAGGGCGTTGCCGCAATTTTAGCTAAACCCATGCGTTGACGCTGGTTGTTCTCCGCCGGTAAGATAGTAGTAGCGGTTGCTTCCGAGTCTAAGGAGGAGAATCAGCCATCGACAGTAGCGACAGTACCCTGTATACGTTAGGAATGCTTTTGGCTGCTTTATTATTGGTCGGCTTGAATGCCTTCTTTGTAGCGGCTGAATTTGCCCTGGTCCGGGTGCGGGCTACCCGCATTGAACAACTGGCGGCAGAGGGCAGTGCGCGGGCCAAACTGGTCAAGCGCGTGCTGGTAGATCTGGACGGGCACCTTTCTGCAGTCCAGTTTGGCATCACGCTGGCTTCACTGGCTTTGGGCTGGATCGGTGAGCCGGCACTGGCCCATCTGATCGAGGGTCCCTTCGGGTTCCTGGCGCAGTGGGTTCCCTTCCTGAACACGCCGGCTGCCGTACACACGGCGTCGTCGGTCATCGCGTTTTCAATTATTACCTTCCTGCACATTGTGCTGGGCGAACTGGCCCCCAAATCCCTGGCGATCCTCCAGGCCGAGCAAATGTCTCTGGTGACTGCCCCGCTGCTGAACTGGTTCTACCGGCTCGGCCGGCCGGTCATTGACCTGTTCAATGGCATGACGTCCGTGCTGCTGCGCCTGTTCGGCGTCACCCAGCCACAGTTGCATGAACTGGCCCATACAGATGAAGAATTACGCATGCTTGTTTCCGCCAGTGCCAAGGGCGGCTACCTGGACGAAACCGAGCGTGAGATGCTGGATAAGGTCTTTGACTTCTCCGAGCGTGTGGCCCGTGAAATTATGGTCCCCCGCAATGACATGGTCTGCCTGTACGTGGAGGATCCCATTGAGGAGAGCCTGCGGCTGGCCAAGGAAGAGGAGCGCACCCGGTTCCCCCTGTGCTTTGAGGAAAAGGATAACGTCCTTGGCCTGGTCCATATCAAGGACCTGTTCAAGTACCAGGGCGCCTGCACCGACCTGCGTAAGATCATGCGGCCGATCATGATGGTGCCGGAGAACATTTCCATTTCCAAACTGCTGAAGGAGTTCCAGCGGCAGCGCACACAAATGGCAATTCTGGTGGACGAATACGGAGGTACCGCCGGACTGATCACGGTTGAAGACGTTCTGGAGGAACTGGTGGGTGAAATCCAGGACGAGTTTGACGAGATCGAGGAGCCCGATGTGGAGAAGGTCGCACCCGATGTTTACGAGGTGGACGGCGCCCTGCTCCTCGAGGAAGTGACCGAGGAGTTCGGTCTGCAGTTGGACAGCGAAGCCGACGTGGATACGGTGGGCGGCTATGTCTTCACGATCCTGGGACGGCAACCGGAGCCGGGCGACCAGGTGGAACTTGGCCCGTACCTGGGCGAAGTGGTCGAGACCGAAGGTTTCCGCATTACCCGCCTGCGCCTGACCCGGCTACGGGTTGATGCGGACAATACCGGGGACGACAACGATCCGCCGGCACCGGAAGACCGGGCCCTGGCGGCCGCGCCACCCAAGGAAGCGTAGCCGGAAGGTTGATCACGATATGGACACCGGGAGCGAGCCTCAGGCCCGCTCCCTTTTTTTCGCCTGCTTGTAAACCCCATATCCTGGGGAAAGTTCGGCCCAATGTCAGGGAACTTGCCGATGATCTGACTCGTCGAAGGTGCGATACAGTCAGAACGAAGCGGGGGAATACGACGTGGAGACAAGGTTGAGGCGGCGTCTGCAGGCGGTTACCGCGGCCCTGGTGTTGGTGGCCGGTACGCCGGCGGGGGCCCTGGCCGGGATGTCCGCCGGTAACGCCGGCGTGTTGCCGCCGGCGCCGGTGAAAGCATCGGCTCCGGTGGTGGAGGCGACGGATACCCAGGAGGTGAAGTTTACCCGGGACGAGGCCATTGCCCTGGCCCGGCAGACCTTTGGCATTCCCGAGGGCCTTGAAGGGCCGACGGTAAGCCTGAACCAATCGACCCAGCCCGGTGCCCGCAGCACCTGGAGCCTGTTCTGGCGCACGCCGGATCAGAAGTTACCCTATGTCAGCTATAACGTTCAGGTGGATGCCGTAACCGGCGAGATTCTGTCGTATACCATTGGCCGCAAGGACACGGCAGCGGCCGACCTGAAGTATACCCGGAGCGAGGCCCAGGCCCTGGCGGCCGAGTGGGTGAAAAAGCTGTTGCCCCGGTACCAGCCCCTGGTCAGGCTGAAGGAGCAGAATCAGCCTGAGTTCTGGTACGGGGGGAATACCACCACGCACTCCTTTCAGTGGGAGCGCCTGGAGGGTGAGGTTGCTGTCAACGGCAACGGAATTCACGTCACCATTGATGCCCGGACCGGTGAACTGTCCAACTTCAATTTGAACTGGGACAGCGAACTCAAATTCCAGACGCCGGCGCGGTCGGTGGAGGAGTTGCGCAAGGCACAGGCAGAGGCGGAAAAGGCCCTGCGGGCCGGCGCTGCTCTTGAGCTGGGATATGTCCGCTTGTATAAGCCGGCTGTGGATAAGCCGGAGTGGGCCCTGGTGTATCAGCCGTACAGCGGCCCCAGCCTGGTGGTAGACGCCGGCACGCTGGAGCTGTTGGACCCGTGGGGCCGTAAGCACGATCCCGGCAGTGCCGGAGTGCCAACCCCCCTGCCAGCGCCGCCACAGCCCTACCAGAAGCCGGCGCAGCCCCTGACCCGGGAGCAGGCACTGGCAGTGGCTCAGGCCGCCGTAGGGCGGACTGATCCGCCCACAGACAGCAGCTATCGCGAAGTCACTGAACCGGTGGCCGGCCAAACCTGGGATTTTAACTGGTCACAGGAAGCCGGGGGTGTGAACGCCTCGGTGGATGCCGTCCGCGCGGTTGTGACACAGATGAGTGCATGGAAAATGGATGAAAAGATGTCGGAGCGGAAAGACCCGCCGCCGGTGTCAGAGGAGGCGGCCCGCAAGATCGCCCAGGAGTTTCTGCTCACCCACCGGCCTGACCTGGCGCCCAACCTGCTCAGCATGCCGCGGGTGGACTACTGGCCCAGGTTCGAGGAAAAAGAACCGCCGCGGGTCAACTGGGACTTCCAGTTCCGGGTGATGCACGAAGGGATCCCGTTCCTGGATAATCAGGTGCAAGTGGCGGTGGATGCCCACACTGGCGAGATCCGGAACATGTGGACCGGCGATCTGGACCGGGAGCAGACGGTGCGCGACCTGCCGGCAGCCAGTGGGGCAGTTGCCCCTGAGGCCGCGTTGGATGCACTGCGGCAATACCAGGGATTGCAACTGGTCTGGCAGATGGTTAGCACAGAGCCGTCCAGGTTGAAAATGGCTGTTGCGGGCCCGGTGGAAGCCAGACTGGTATGGGTACCGGCTGCCGCTAATGGGGATGCCCGGGTGGAGGCACTCACCGGCCGCATCATCGATGGCCAGGGGCGCGACCTGGTGGAGCTGTCCCGCAAGCCCGCTGATATTGACGGTCACTGGGCCCAAAAGGAGATTGAACTGCTGCTGACTAGGGGCGTGCTGGAGACCAAAGAAGGCAAGGTGGCGCCCGAAGCCCGGGTAACTGCCGCCGAGGCGGCTCGCTGGCTGGTTCTGGCCAGGGGCATGCGCCCCTACATGGCCTTCGATTTTGCTGCTTCCTTCGGCGCCGGCCACCGCTCCGCCGCTGAGAATCTGGCCAAGTCAAAGGAAGTGGCCTACTTTGGCGCTGCGTTCCAGGCCGGCATCCTTACCCCTGCTGACCTGCCGGAGGGCGATCCCAACGCCCCGGTGAGCCGGGAGCAGTTCAGCCTGTGGGCTGTCCGGGGCATGGGCTACGGCGCCATCGCCAAGATGGAAGTCCAGATTCCCCTTTCCTTCCAGGATGCCGATCAGGTGACGGCAGAGTACCGCAATGCGGTGGCGTTACTGGCTGGGCTGAAGGTGATTCAGGGCGGCGGCGGGCAGATGCGGCCTCAGGACGTGATTACACGGGCGGAGGCGGCTAAAATTCTGTATGCGGTGGCTACTGAAAGAAACGAAGGATATCCGGGCGCCTGGTATAAGTAGGAAAACCCCGCCTCCAGTTGTTGGAGGCGGGGGTCCTTTTTCTCCCCAAGTCGCATCGTATGATTGATGGCGAAAATGAACTTTGTTACAATCGGTAAGGATACGCACCTGGAATTACGTTCCGTCATTGTTGGAGGTGGGCGAGTGAAGCTCTACGAATATCTGGCCAAGTCTTTTCTGGCCGAAGCCGGCGTGCCCATTCCCAAGGGCAAGCTGGCGGTGACTTCCGATGAGGCTGCAGCGGCTTGCGCTGAAATCGGCCCCTGCGCTATTAAGGCCCAGGTGTTGGTCGGAGGCCGTGGCAAGGCGGGCGGCATCAAGTTGGCCAACACCCCGGAGGAAGCTCAGACCCGGGCGTCGGAAATCCTCGGTATGGACCTGAAGGGCTACATTGTGGACAAGGTCTGGGTTGAGCAGCAGCTCAAGATCGACCGCGAGCTGTATGTTTCCATCACGGTCGACGGCCAGACGAAGCTGCCCCTGGTAATTGCCTCGGCCCACGGTGGCGTCAACATCGAAGAGGTTGAAGAAAAGTACATCATCAAGAAAAACATTGACATCACCACCGGCTTGCTGCCCTTCCACGGTCGGGAAATCGCCCGGCAGATGGGCCTGACCGGCGATCTGGCCAAGCAGTTTGCCGGCATCCTGGCCAACATGTACAAGGCCTTCCGCAAGTTCGACGCCGAACTGGTGGAAATCAACCCGCTGGCCGTGGTGGGCGACAAGATTGTGGCCGCCGACAGCCGCCTGAACGTGGAAGATGACGCCCTTTTCCGGCACAAGGACCTGCCGGTGGTCGAGGAAGGCACGCCGCTGGAACTGAAGGTGCGCGCCACCGGTCTGGCCTTTGTGCAGCTCGACGGCGACATCGCCATTATGGCCAACGGCGCCGGCATGGCCATGGGCACGCTCGACGCCCTCAGCCATTATGGCGGGCGTCCGGCCAACTTCCTGGATGCCGGCGGTGGCGCCAGCATGGAACCGACGGCCCAGGCCATTCGCTTCCTGCTGGAGACCAACCCCAAGGCGATCCTGATCAACATCTTCGGCGGCATCACCCGCTGCGATGAAGTGGCCAAGGCGATTCTGGCCGTCAAGCAGTCGGAGGCTGGCATTCCTGTGCCGCTGGTGGTGCGCCTGGTGGGCACGAACGACGAGGCCGGCCGCAAGCTTCTGGCCGACGCCGGCATCACCGCGTATACCGATATGGGCGAGGCCGCACGCGTGACCGTGACCCTGGCCTACGGGAAGGGGGCTTAAGAGCATGGCTGTCATTATTAACGAAAATACCCGCGTGGTGGTGCAGGGCGTTACCGGTAACCAGGGCGCCTTCCACACCAGCCAGATGCTCGCCTTTGGTGCCAAGGTCGTGGCGGGCACCAACTTCGACAAGGCCGGGCAGGAGATCCACGGCGTGCCCGTTGTAGCCACCGTGCACGAGGCCGTTGAGAAGTACGGCGCCAATGCTTCGATCGTGTTCGTACCCGAGCGGTTCGCCAAGGATGCGGCCATGGAAGCCATCGATGCCGGCATCAAGGTGCTGGTGATGATTCCGGAGCATATCCCGGCCCAGGACTCCATGGAGATTCAGGCCGCGGCCAACAAGAACGGCGTGACCGTGATCGGCCCCAACACCTTCGGCATTGTTTCCCCTGGCAAGTGCAAGATGGGTATCATGCCGAACCATATTTATAAGCCCGGTCCGGTGGGCGTGGTCGCCCGCTCCGGCACCCTGTCCTATGAGATCGCCTATGCCCTCACCAACGCTGACCTGGGCCAGACCACGGTCATCGGTATGGGTGGCGACCGGGTGATCGGGACCAACTTCGTGGATGCCCTGCAGCTGTTCGAGGCCGACCCGGAGACCACGGTGGTCGTCATGGTCGGGGAGATCGGCGGCATTCAGGAAGAGGTAGCCGCAGAGTACATCAAGACCATGAGCAAGCCGGTTGTGGCCTTCCTCGCCGGTAAGGCCGCCCCCAAGGGCAAGCGCATGGGCCATGCCGGTGCCATTATCGAAGGCAACCGGGGCACCTTTGAGTCCAAGGTGGAAGCTCTCGAGGCGGCCGGCGCTTCTGTAGCTTCGCTGCCCTGGGAGGTCCCGCAGCTGGTGAAGCAGCGCCTCGGCTAAGCTGTCGGGTGATGCCCCCAGCCCGGATCCTGCAGAGATAAAGCCGTGGGGGCATTCCCCACGGCTTTCTTAACACCTGCCTGCCGCCATCGCCGCCCGCAGCAGCTCAATCCGGAAGGTCCAGTCGGCCCGCCGCCGTGACTGGCTCCGCCAGTCCGGCTCCAGGGCGCCATGGGTGTGACTGCAAAAGTGCGGGTACTTGCCATCCAACTGGGCGTGGCCGTCCCGGTCGACCTGGGCCAGGAACCAGCGGGCCTTGACCAGCAAATCGGAACTCACCTGCAGCCACCCAGCTCTGGCAGCCAGGGTCAAACCCTCGAGGCGCAGCCAGTGGTTGGGAGCGAGCAAGATCGCATGCACAGCGGTGGGCGGGACCCACAGGCGATTATTGACTTCGATGCGTAACCCCGGCGGTGGCGGTTGCGCCAGTACCAGTTCCACGGCCGACAGCACCCTTTCCTTTACGGCGGGGGGGGCACAGGCGAGCAGCCGCAGGTGGTATACGGTCGGCCAGACAACGGCATGCGAAAGCACTGCGTAGCGCCCGCGGTGGTGCCAGAGCGGGCGGCCGTGCGCCCAGGCGTGGAACGTGGCCACGAGTCCTTCCGCCACGGTGGCGGCATAGTTCCGAATGTGCAGGTCATTCGCCCGTCCGGCCTCGGCCAGCAGGGCGGCACGCAGGTCTGAGCCAGCCACCGCGGCCGTCGGGTCCAGGGTCGCTACCGGTTCATCGAGGGGACGCCCCAGCAGGTGCGGACTGCGCAGGGCCAGATCCACAGCGGGATCGGTGGCATCCCAGCCCAGGTCCAGCAGGCGGCGCAGGCAGGCTTCCGTGCACAGGTAAGGGCGGGTGATGGCCGCGGTGTGTAATCGCCCGCCCCAGGTTCCGTCGGCATCCTGGCGGGTAACGATGCCCAGGGCGTTTGGCCAGGCCCGCACGGCGGCGTGCAATTCGGCGTCCGGGCGTTCGCCCAGCAGGTCTCGGACTGTGCGATAGCGAATGGGCGGGCAGGCATGTTTTTTGAGCCAGGCCAGAGCAGTCGACATGTCCTGTCACCTCCCCGTATGGCACCTTCGGGGCCACTGCTCATGGTTCCTTCCAGCAGCCTGTACAGGCGTATCCATTTTGACCGCGGCCACCTTTTTGGAGAAATCGCCAACTCGGCGTAACCAAAGCGAAGTTTGCGGCGTTATGGCAGTCGGAACCCCGAGGAGGGAACCAGATGGCCCACCCGGTGCCGGCGGAGCGGGCCCTGATTGAGCAGGCAAAATCAGACCCGGAAGCCTTCGGCCAGTTGTATGACCTATATTTCCAACGGATTTATAACTATATCTACAGACGTGTGCACGACCGTGCCACGGCGGAAGATCTGACCGAGGACACGTTCATGAAGGCGCTGGCTGCCATCAAGAACTACCGGGATGAGGGACTGCCGTTTGCGGCCTGGCTGTTTCGGATTGCCGCCAATCTGGTCACCGATCATTATCGGGGGCAACGGCCGATGACGCCGGTCCACCGCGACCTGCCCCTGGTGGACCCGGGCGAGGGGCCGGAGGAAGCGGCCCTGCGCACCGATACCCGGGGGGAGGTGGCCCAGGCCTTGCGCCAACTGACCCCGGAGCAGCAGGATGTGGTACTGCTCCGTTTTGGGCACGGATATCGCCTGAAGGAGATCGCCGATTTGCACGGCAAAAGTGAAGGGGCGATCAAGGCCCTCATGTTCCGGGCCCTGCACAGCCTGCGCGGTAAACTGCACGAAGGCGGGGTGAGGCCGTGAAGTGGCCGGACGACATCAAGGAATTGATCCACGGGCAGGCAGCTACTCCGGCTGAAATCGCGGAACTGGAGGGCGTTGCCGCCGCAGTGGAATTGGAGCTGGCCGCCCCGGTACGTCCTCGCCCCGGCTTCCGGCCGGAGCTGCGCGCCCGGCTGATGGAGCAGGCACGCCGGGAATTGGCGGTGCCAGCCCCGGCGGAAGCGGTGGCACCGGCGCCTCCGTCGGCCCTGCCGCCCCGCCGGCTGCATATGGCTCGCCCGGACCGCTCCTTCCAGTGGATGGCTGGCTGGGGTGTGGCAGTGGCCGCGGCGGCGGTGGCCGTGCTGGTGCTGTGGCCCCGCAGTCAGGCACTCCCGACACCCGCGGTACCGGCGCCTGCCCCGGCGCCCGCTCTGGCTCCGGCGCCGGCTGTGGGTGCCACAGCCGTCCACGGGTCTGCCGCACCGGCCGATCTGCCCGCCCGTCCGCCGCTGTTGCCTTACCGCGGGGCGCCGGACCGGGCGCACTCTGCTTACCTGGTTGAAGGCAAGACCCTGACCCTGCCAGAACCGGTGCTGGAAGTCGCCGGAGCCGGCGTGCAGGTGCCGCCCGAAGTGTTGGTGCAGACCAGTCCGGCAACGGTCGTCTGGCACCCGACCCGTAGCCTGGCGCTGGCTGCCAGTATGCCGGTTTATCAGCTTGTCGCTGACCGCGACGAGGCCGGAGCGGCCCGTGCACTGGCGGCGACCCTGGGGCTGCCGGGACCGCAGCCCGGCCAGAATGGCGCGGCTTATACAGCTTCCGGACCGGCCGGGGTTCTGTCGGTGCGGGCCGGGTGTATCATGGAATACCAGGCGGCTGCAGCGCCGGGCGGAGCGGCTGTGGTCGAGGCCGAGGCGCTGGCGGCGGCCCGGGACCTGCTCCGTCGCCTGGGTGTGCCCAGCGCCGGGGTACCTGTACGAGTGGTGCGCTCGCCCGCTTCGCACCCCGGTGTAGACTGGCAGTTTGAGTTCATCCCCCAGGTGAACGGCATTCCCGTGCTGGGCGCACCGGATGTAGTAACGCTGACCCCGGCCGGACGGCCGGTCTCCGTTCGGGCCACCCTGGCCCTCGCCCAGTTCCTGGACACGGTACCGCTGAAGGATGTGGCCAGGGCAGCGGAATCCCTGACCGGCATGCCAGTGGCGGGCAACGGCCGGATTACCCTCACCGATGTCGCCCTGGTGTTCGGGCGCCCGCCCGATCCGGAAGCGGACGGCCGGCTGGTGGCGCAGCCGTTCTACGAATTCACCGGCACCACGGCCGAAGGCTGGCCGTACGTGGGCTATGTGCCGGCGGTGGCCGGCGCCCCTGCGCCCTGACGCGGGCGGTGGGGACAGGTGAAAACAGGGGGTCCGGCTGCCCCTGCGGGTAGCCGGACCCTTAGCTTTGGTGTTCGAGTAGTTCAGCCCACTCCTGTTTGACCAACAAGGTCAGTTCCAGGCCCGCCAGGCTCCGAGGCGCCCGCTGCTCTGTCTCCGGGCGCCGCAGCCGGCTGCCCATATAGGCCAGCAGCGCCGGTACCAGGGCCGGCGGCGGCGGCTCCGCCGGCGGCAGGCCGAACTGGAGCAGCACCTTGTTGCGGACACGCAGATACACAGAGTATGCCCGTCCCCCGGACCGGGCTGTAAACTGCCAGGTGGTCTCCGGGCCGGAGGTCCGTTCATGGTCCAGGCCTTCAAATTGGACGGTTACATCTGCCCAGCGCCCCAAAACGTTTGCCCCTTCGTGTGCCGTTTGTCCTCCAGCATACCACAGTCAGTGGGGTGGGCACACCCGTGGCGCCCGCTCAGAACCAGGGCGAAACGGAACGGCGGGGCGCTTCGGTCGGAACGGCCAGGGCTGCACGCAATTCCTCCAGCAGAGCCGCGGACAGGTGCAATGGCTCTTCCAGTTTGCCGCCGTCCCAGGCAATGGTGGGCACCGGCACACCTGCCGCCAGCCCGATCTGTGGCTGGTCAACGCCGGCGGCAGCCAGGCCGGCGCGGATCCGGGCAGCGTGGAGCCAGTCGGGTGCACTCAGTGTGAGCGGACAGTCCCGTGGCACTTGCTGCAGGGCTGCCACCGGGCCGAGCACAAACACCGGCAGGGTATCGCCCAGAGTCTGCCGCACCGCGTCGGCGTGAAAGGTTGTCACTACTGCCAACACGTGCCCGGCCGGCGAAGCAGGCACATCCTCGGGCAGCGCCTGGCCTGCCACCACGGGCAAGGCTGCCTGCAGCAGAGCAGCCAGTTCGGCCGCGCGGTCCCGGCTGCCGCTGACGGCGAGAACCCGCATTTGCGGGATCTCCTGCATCGCATCCAGTTGCCCGTGGGCGAGGGCGGACAGTGCCAGCGCTTCCGGGCTCAGGCCCAGCGCAGCGGCCTGCTGCAGGGCATCCCCGACCAGAATGCGCAGTTCGGCGCCGCTGTGGGTGACCGGGGGAGCCGTGGCCACAAACACCCCCTTGCCCGGATGCGTTCGCACCCAGCCGTGGGACTCCAGCTCCTGCAGGGCGTTGACCACCGTGTTGCGGTTGACGCCGGCGTTGGCCGCCAGGTCCCGCAGGCTGGGTAACTGGTCTCCGGGCTGTAGCAGGCCCACGCGGATCTGGTGTTTGATCTGTTCCCGCAGTTGCAGGGTGACGGGGATCGGGCTTTGCAGGTGTAGCCGGAAGGAGTGCATGGGCCGGTCCTCCTCGGGGCGGATACTGATCTACTGTATCAGTATAGCATATCGCTATGCCCGGCCCACACTGACCCCGTTGGGAGACTGCAGCAGACGGCGTTCGGCCAGTTCACAGTACTCAGGGACGATGTCGTAGCCGACGTAGTTGCGGGCGTGAAGCATGGCCGCCAGGCAGGTCGTGCCGGAACCACTGAACGGGTCAAGCACCACGTCGCCTACATATGAGAAGAGGTTGATGACACGGGCAGCCAGATCGACTGGGAACGGCGCCGGGTGCCCGATGCGGCGGGCCGATTCGGGGGCGATTTCCCATACGGACAGGGTGCCGGCCATGAATTCGCTGGCACTGATCTCGGTGGGTCCTTTTTCCGGCCGGTCAAAGCGCTCCTTGGTGAAGACAAGCAGGTACTCATGCACGTCCCGCAACCGCGGGGCCTTGGCGGAGCGCCAGGTGCCCCAGGCACAGCTCCCGTTCATGCCCTTGCCTTTGCGCCAGACAATTTCCCCGGCGGGAAGGAAGCCGGCGGCCATGTGCAGGGCGTAAAAGTAGGCGCTGAGCGGGATATAAGGCTTGCGGCCGAGATTGGCTACGTTCACCACATACCGTCCGCCTGGCTTGAGGACCCGGTAAACCTCGGCGCCGACCTGGCCGATCAGGCCCAAGTAACCGTTTACGTCCAGATCCTGATCATAGTCCTTGCCGGCATTATACGGCGGTGAGGTGAAGG
Organism: Clostridia bacterium; assembly: GCA_036676195.1. Classification (GTDB taxonomy): domain Bacteria; phylum Bacillota; class Sulfobacillia; order Symbiobacteriales; family ZC4RG38; genus JAKFDK01. Next base: position 63,689 of record JAKFDK010000063.1, read on the forward strand.
CAAGCCCGACCGAGTTGTCGGGGATGTGGTGCATGTCTGCCGATGTGTGGCAGTAAATCCGGTTGGCCCACGTTTCCGGCGGCTGGGCAGGCACCGACCGGGCCTCAGGCGGAACCAGGGGAACACCGCTTTGGATTTGAAGTTCAGGCATGTGGCTGCCATAGAGCTTGCGGCCGTAGAATTCAGAGGCGTTATGACCTTCACGATTCGATGCGCCGAAGGAATAGGTCTTTGTTTTTCCGGCCATTCCTCTCACCCCTCACAATGACTGCTGCGCCTGGCCAAAAACCGCGCGCGACCGACGGTCCCCAACCTGGCGGGGACCGCACATATGGGCAAGACCGTGATGCCACCGCCTGGCCTGTTCCGGTAATGGTGATGGTATAAATTCGCGTGGTGAAACGCAATTCCTCCTGGCGCGGTAATTTCTTTCGCATTCTGCCCTTCGTTGACACCCTGTAAACCCCGCGGTAGACTAAAGATGGCGCCGCCGGCCGGCGGCGCCATTGGCATGCCCATCCGTCCATGTGAAAAGACGAACCGGGAGTGAACAGGGCAAGTGGCCTTTAAAGATCTGCCGGAGTTCATTGCAGCTCTGGAAAAGCGCGGCTGGCTGAAGCGCATTCGAACGCGGGTCAGCCCGATTCTGGAAATCACCGAAATCACCGACCGCGTCAGCAAGATGCCTGGCGGCGGGCCGGCCTTACTGTTTGAAAACGTTGAGGGCTCAAACTATCCCGTGGCCATTAATCTGTTCGGTTCCATGGAGCGCATGTGCCTGGCCCTGGGTGTGAACGATCTCGATGAGATCGGTGCAGAAATCAAGGACATGATGAAAATGCCGGCGCCTGGCGGCGGTCTGCTGGACAAGCTGGGGGCAGGCCTGAAGGCCCTGGATGTGCTGAAGAACTCGGCACCCAAGGTGGTCAGTCGGGCGCCCTGCCAGGAAGTGGTGGAGACCGACCCGGACCTGAGTATCCTGCCGGCTCTGCAGTGCTGGCCCCACGACGGCGGCCGGTACATTACTTTGACCAACGTTTATACCAAGGACCCGGTCACCGGCATGAAGAACATCGGCATGTACCGGGTTCAGATTTACGACAAGAACACCACGGGCATGCACTGGCAAAAGCATAAGGATGCGCAGCGTCACCAGGACATGGCCCGTGAGCAGGGGCTGCCCCGCATTGAATGCGCCGTGGTGCTCGGTGGCGATCCGGCCACAATTTACTGCGGCAGCGCTCCGTTGCCGCCGGTGGTGCCGGAGCTGATGTTTGCCGGCTTCCTGCGCCGCGGGCCGGTGGAGGTGGTCAAGTGCAAGACCATCGACATGGAAGTGCCTGCCCACGCCGAGTTCGTTATCGAGGGATACGTGGACCCGAACGAGCAGCGGGTCGAGGGTCCGTTCGGTGACCATACCGGCTTCTATTCCCCGGCTGACCCGTATCCGGTTTTCCATGTCACCTGCATCACCCGCAAACGCAACCCCATTTACCCCAGCACCATTGTCGGCAAGCCGCCTCAGGAAGACGTGTACCTGGGCAAGGCGACCGAGCGCATCTTCCTGCCCATGCTGCAGATGGTGCTGCCGGAAGTGCTGGATTATAACCTGCCGCCCGCCGGAACGTTTCATAACTGCTGCATTATCAAGATGAAGAAGCGCTACCCCGGCCATGTGCGCAAGGTTGTGAGCGGCATGTGGGGCCTGGGCCTGATGATGCTGACCAAGACCATTATTGTGCTGGACGCCGATGCTGATGTGCATGATCTGTCCGAGGTGGCCTTCCGGGCGTTTGCCAATGTGGACCCGAAGCGAGACATCTTTTTCACCGAGGGTCCGGTGGATGACCTGGACCATGCCGCCCCCATGTGGCGCTACGGCTCGAAGATGGGCGTGGACGCCACCCGCAAGGGCCCCGAGGATGGGCACACCCGCCCCTGGCCGGAGATGATTGACATGAGTCTGGAGATCAAGGCGCTGGTAGACAGGAAGTGGCGCGAGTATGGCCTCTAACCAGGTGCAACCCCTGCCGGCAAGCAAAGTCCGCCACTTTGCTGACCTGGTCAAGTTCGAGCATTCCATCTTCGCCCTGCCCTTTGCCTATGTGGGCACTTTTATGGCTTCCGGCGGCTGGCCCAGCCTGTCGGTGTTTCTGTGGGTGACGGTGGCCATGCTGGGCGCCCGTACCGCCGCTATGGCTCTGAACCGGCTGATCGATGCCGCCATTGATGCCCGCAACCCGCGCACCGCCAGCCGGCATATTCCGTCCGGCAAGCTGTCGCGGGGCGAGGTCACCGCCCTGTCGGTCGTTTCCCTGGCTGCACTGGGTGTGGCGGCCTGGCAACTGAATCCACTCTGCCTGGTCTTGTTTCCCCTGGTGGTCTTTAACCTGGTGATTTATTCGTACACCAAGCGCTGGACCTGGTGGTGTCACCTGGTGCTGGGTCTGGCCGACGGCTGGGCCCCCTTTGGCGGCTACATTGCGGTCACCGGGCGGGTCGACGGCCTCGCCCTCCTGCTGGGCCTGATGGTGGCCCTGTGGGTGGGGGCATTTGACGTGATTTATGCCACCCAGGACTATGACTTTGACCGCGAGAACGGCTTTCATTCCCTTCCGGCCCGCTTCGGGCTGCGGGCGGCCTTACTGGCGGCCCGACTCACCCATGCCGCGGTAGTGTTGCTGGCACTGGGGGCCGGGTACCTGGCGGGCTACCTGTACGGCGTGAATCCCCTGGCCTGGGGGCTGCAGAGCTGGCTCTACCTGGGCGGCTGGCTGGTCATGGCCGTGCTGTTGCATTATGAGCATGCGATTATCTCGCCGACTGACCTGTCCCGGCTGAATGCGGCCTTTTTTAATATCAACGGTTATATCGCCGTGGGGTACTTTGTGTTTACCGCTGCCGCTGTCCTGGTCGGGGCCTGACCCCAGCCGGTGACGGCGGCATAGCGACGAAAGGGGTTCACCTGCCTTGGTTTACCAGCACCCGACGGCCACGGAAAAAGAAGCTTACGTCCGCTCCCTCTTTGACCAGATCGCCGAGCACTACGATCAGATGAACCAGGTCATGTCCGTAGGGCAGTGGAGCAAGTGGCACCGTGAGTTTGTCAAGCATACCGGGCTGAAACCGGGGCAGCAGAGCCTGGATGTCGCCTGCGGCACCGGTGATCTGAGCATGCTGACTGCTGCTCAGGTCTCGCCCGGCGGTAAGGTTGTGGGCGTGGATTTTTCCGAGGGTATGCTGGAGGTTGGCCGCCGCCGGGTGGGTCAGAGCCCGTACAAGGACATGGTGACCCTGCAGTGGGGCAACGCCATGGACCTGCAGTTTGCCGACAGCACCTTTGACTGCGTCACCATGGGCTGGGCCATGCGCAACGTCCGGGACATTCCCGGAACGGTCGCCGAGGCATACCGGGTGCTGAAGCCGGGCGGACGCTATGTGAACCTGGAGGCGTCAGTGCCCCGCAACCCTCTGAACCGGGCGATGCTCTTTCTGTGGTGGAAGACCCTGCTGCCGCTGATCGATCTGGCGGTGGTCAAGACCGGGCGGACGGCCCGGGTGCGCCCGTATACGTATCTGTCCAACTCCCTGCGGGGCTATCCGGCACCGGGCCGGCTCCAGGAGATCTTCGAGACGGCTGGTTTTGTGGAAACCGGTGTGGTGCCCCTGATGATGGGGAGCGTGTGCATTCACTACGGGGTCAAGCCGTTGCGTCCGGGGGTCTGAATATGACGGTACGGATTCGTCGGTTTGAGTACAACCGCGACGTGGAAGCCGTCCTCTCCTTCATGCCGGAACTATACGAGACCAACTTCCCCGGCTTCGTGGCCGATCCGGAATTTCTGACCCGCCGGCGGCAGTCGCTGCGGGAGGCGGTGCGCGATCCCGGGCAACTGGTGCTGGTGGCCGACGAAGGGCGCGGTCCGGTCGGGTTTATCTGGCTGGTGTTGGAACTGGACGCCGGCGGGCGCCGCCGGGGCGAGGTGGCGGCGGTGTATGTTCACTCCCGCCTGCGCGACCAGGGGGTCGGCCGGTTGCTGATGCTGGAGGGTGAGGAGATTTTACGCTCCTGGGGCTGCCACAGCGTGCACCTGATGGTGACGGTCAGCAACGAGCGGGCTGTGCAACTCTACCGCAACCTCGGTTTCGGCGTGACCCGCTACCAGATGGAAAAGCGCCTGCGCTAACGAAACGGCAGCCCCACCCGGGGCTGCCGTTTCGACCGGCCGGGGCGGTGGTGTCGGACCAGTGCAAAAATTGACGCCAAATATGCAGTTTTTGCCGAAGATGGGGGAAGTGGGAGGAGGTTGATATAACCGATACCAGAGTTCAGCGGCGTCGATCATCCGGCCGGCCGGCTGAATCAAAAGCAGGAGCAGGGGGAATGGCCATGCGGTTGCAGGGAAAAGTAGTCATCGTGACTGGTGGGGGAAACGGTATTGGGCGTGCGTACTGCCGCCGCCTGGCCGGTGAGGGGGCGGCGGTGGTGATCGCCGAGTTGGACGCCCGGGCGGCGGCGGAGACGCAGCAACTGGTGGCGGCTGAGGGGGGCCGGGCTCTGGCGGTGCAGACCGATGTGGCCGATGAGGCCAGTTGTCAGCGCATGGCCGAAGCGGCCGTCACGGCCTTCGGGCGCATTGACGCACTGGTGAACAACGCAGCGGTGTTTGCCACGATTCCAATCTCCCGTGTGCCCTTTGACCAGGTACCGGTATCGGAGTGGGACCTGGTGATGAACGTGAACCTCAGGGGGCTGTTCCTGGCCTGCCGGGCCGTAGTGCCGCAGATGCGCCGGCAGGGGCAGGGCAAGATTATCAACATCTCTTCCGGCTCCTGGCTCTCCGGTCGCGGTGAGCGCATCCATTATGTGACCTCCAAGGCCGGGGTAATTGGGTTTACCCGAACGCTGGCCCGAGAACTGGGCAAGGACAACATTACCGTTAACGCCATCTCGCCGGGGTCCACCCTTTCCGAGGGGCCGGAGAACGCCGATGCGGCGGCCATGCGGGGAAAAGCGGTATCCACCCGTTGCCTGCGGCGGGTCCAGGTACCCCGGGACCTGGCTGGGGTGCTCGCCTTCCTCTGCTCCGACGACGCCGATTTTATCACCGGCCAGCAGATTGTGGTGGACGGCGGCAACGTGATGGTTTGAAGACCTGCCGATACGGCGTGAACTAACGCCCATGATACATAGTTCACCTGATTCCAATCTACCCTATTGTACGGGTATTATAAGGTGAGATTATCGTAACGATAAAATGAGAAATGGGTATGAGCGGGTGAATAAAATGGCTGACCCGCAGCTTTCCTCCGTGTTCATCACGCTATCTGGTGAGTGGTGCGGCCGGCTGCACCCGGATGTTCGCCCGCGCCAGGCCAGTCATTCCCTGCGGCTGTGGCAGATCGGCCATGAGAATCCCCGCTTCGTTCTGCGGCGCCGCGAACCCATGCCGCCCGGGCAATGGTACTGGCCGTATCACCAGGGGACCGGCTCCCAATGGGCCTACCATCGCCTGCGTCTGGCGGCGGAGGGGGTGGTCCGAATCGGTCGGGTGGTGTTTTCGGACCACCCGCTGGACCCGGCCCTTGGTCTGGTGCCGGCCGGCCCGCGCCGGTGGCTGCGGCCGGATCGGGACAGTGCCTTGCTGGCGGCGCATCTGCAGGAATGGCTTTTGGCCCGCTTACAGCGGGGCGGGCTGGGCCGGGATGGCACCTGCATCTGGCTGGGACAGGTGGCGGCTGCGGCAGTGGTGGTGGAAGAGGGAGTCAGCCTGTCCGTGCAGGTGGGCACCGACGGCCGGGTCGTCGCCGGTGTCCGGCCCCTGTATCGTTTCCACGAGCGGAGCCCTCTCCTGACGGCGCGGAAGAACCCGGATACCTGGCGGGGAGCGCGGGTGCTGGTGGTACAATCCCGGGAAGCCGGGACCATTACCGGCACCGTTCGGCGCGCCGGCGGGGTACTGCCCCTGGTGCAGTTCGCCCCCGGTCACGCCGCCGCCCTGTGCCCGGAGGCACTGGTCCGGCTCCTGTCAGCCCGTCGCCTGCCACGGTGGCGGCTGTCTGTGTCGGGCGGGCCGGCAGAGGACCTGTACCTGACAGATCCCGTCTATCTGGTGGCACAAGTGCTGGCCGGACTGGCCCGGGATGGCCACAGCGCTATGTACGAGATGGATGTGCCGGGCCGGTACTCGGCGGGCAACTAGTTCTAACCGCCCGGGCCTCTGCCACACAGCCCTGATCCATCCTTCGGCTGACAGGTCTTGCCGGTGTTGCCGGTACGTAAACCTGTTATGAGCAGAAGGAGGGGGAACAGGTTGCGTATGCGTGGATGTCGCCGCGGGGTGGCTGTGCTCCTCCTGTTGGTGGCCTGGGTCTGTACCGGCTGTACCGGTGGAAACGGGGCAGGTGCCGGAGCAGGGGATTCCATTGCCGGGGCCGGGAAAGGCAGCGAAACCGCCGCTTTTCCCGGCCGCCTGGCATATGTACGGGCCGGGGACATTTACATTCTGACGGCCGGACAGGCCCCGGTCCCGGTGACCCGGGACGGCCGGAACCTGTCCCCGGCCTGGTCGCCCGACGGGCGCTGGCTGGTGTTTCAAAAGCGGACTGATTCCGGCCTGTCTGAACTGTGGTCGGTCACGGCGGGGGGCGCTGATCCGCGCCGGCTGGACCCTGGTGTGGCGATACCGGCAGTGTGGACGGCGTTTGCCTGGGCTCCGGCCGGCAACCGCCTGGCCTACGTGGCGCTGGACAGCCGCAACCGCCCGGCTGAACTGCGGTTGGTCGATTTTGCCGCCGCCGGTCCCGGGCAGCCGCAGCGCTTATTGGTGGCCCCGGCCGGCATCTTTGGTTTTGCCTGGGCGCCCGATGGCAAACGGCTGGCGGTGAGCAGCGGCAGTGCCCGCCCCGGCAGCGGCGCGGCGATGCACATCGCGGCGGTGACGGCCACAGGCACCCCCGATGGGATTCTGGTTGACGGAGCGGCGGTTGCGGCTGCCACCGGTGTCGGTGCCCTGCCCGCCGAACTGGGGCTGCTGACCTGGAGCCCCGACGGGCGCTGGCTGACCTTTGCCGGGCTGCCGATGACGGCCGGGCAGGGAGTGGAGGGTGTGCACCTGTATCTGGCGCAGGCAGGCAAGGGCCAGGTTTACCACCTGGGGACCATGCTGGCGTATCCGCAGTGGCTGCAGTGGAGCCCGCAGGGCGACCGGCTGGCGGTGATCACCGGCGCCGGCCGGAGCGCCGGGCAGGGCAAGGTACTGCGGATCTATGACCCATGGCATCCTGACCAGGCGGCCCCGGCGTTGACTCCGGCCGGATATGTGGACAGGGACCCGCACTGGGCAGCCGGCGGTGACCGCCTGATTGTCAGCCGGATGCCGGAGGAGCCCGCGCCGGCCCCGGGGACCGCCGGGGCGGACACCCTGAACCATCAGGCCCGCGCCGGTGCCCTGGCGATCACCCGGCCAACGCCCCTGGCCGCCGTGGCGGCGGACCGGTCCATTCTGGTGACCGATGGCCGCAGTGGGGCCGACCTGGCACCGCGCTTCAGTGCCGATGGGGGGCAAGTGTTGTTTGTGCGCCTGCAGGAGGGCAGGCCGGCCGTCTGGCTCAGTTCCGCCGACGGCGAATCTTCCCGCCTGCTGGTGCAGGAAATGGACCTGCCGCCCGCCTACTACGGTGAGATGCACATGGCAGCCGTGCTGAGCTGGACCGGCGGCAAGTAAGCGCGACCTGACCGTAATGCCAACCTTTCTTGACCGGTTTTTACGCCCGGTGCTACAATGCGAAGGTCGGCGTTAATCTTGTCATGCCTGATTTAGAGTTTTTCGATTTCGTGACTTAAAGAAATGGTGGGATCTATGCAGATCATCGCGCTGGGGCTGAGCCATCGGACGGCGCCGGTGGAGCTGCGGGAACACCTGGCCTTTGGGCCGCAGGAGTTGCCGTTGGCCCTTGCGCGGCTGAAAAGACTGCCGGAAGTGGCGGAAGCTGTCCTGGTGAGCACCTGTAACCGCACGGAACTGTATGCCGTCTGTGCTGACCCCCGGGCGGCTGCGAAAGCCCTGCTGGCCGTACTGGTTGAACTCAAGGGGATTTCCGCTGATGCGATTCGTCCGGCGCTTTACCAGCACGAAGGTGCAGCGGCTACAGTTCATCTGTTCCGGGTCGCCGCCGGCCTGGATTCAATGATACTCGGGGAAACCCAGATCCTTGGCCAGGTACGCGACGCTTATCATCAGGCTAATCAGGCCGGCATTGTCGGTAAGGTTATGCATCACCTGATGCATCAGGCCCTTTCTGCAGCCAAACGGGCCCAGACGGAGACCGGCATCAGTGCCGGGGCCGCTTCGGTTTCCTATGCCGCCGTTGACCTGGCGAAGAAGCTGTTTCAAACCCTGCAGGGCCGCACCGTGATGGCCATTGGCGCCGGTGAGACGGCCAAGCTGACGGTCAAGCATCTGCAAAGTGCCGGCGCCGCCCGTATTCTGGTGGCCAACCGGACCCTGGAGCGAGCGCAGCGGTTAGCCGACCAGGTGGGTGGGGTGCCCGTTCCACTGGAAGAAGTGCCTCGGCATTTGCCCCAGGTCGACGTCATTATTTCCAGCACGGGTGCACCGGGGTACGTGGTGCACCGGCGGGATTTGGAAGAGGCCATGCGCCACCGACGCGGACGGCCGGTGTTCCTGTTCGATATCGCCGTGCCGCGCGACATCGACCCGGACTGCAACCGGCTCGACGGGGTATTTTTGTACGATATCGACGACCTGCAGCAAGTGGTGGCCCAGAACCTGTTGGAGCGCACTCGGGAGGCGAAACGGGCCGAAGGCATCATTGGGGAAGAAATGAACCGGTTTCAGGGCTGGCTGCGTTCCCTGAAGGTGGTGCCTACCATCCGGTTGCTGCGGGACAAGGTGGAGGCCGTGCGGCGGGAAGAACTGGCACGGGCGCTGAACCGCCTGCCTGACCTGAGCGAGCGGGAACGGCAGGTGATTGAGGCTATGACGGTCACGCTGGTCAACAAAATCCTGAACGAGCCCACACAGCGGCTCAAGGGCATGGCCGAACAAGGTGAGGCCGGCCCTGCCGCCGAAGCCGTGCAGAAGTTGTTTGCCCTGGGCGATGAACCGCCCTCAGATGCACCCGGTCGCGATGATGAGGAGGCACCCCCGGTGCCCTCTCCCCGTGCCGTCACCGGCCAGGGCTGAGTCCTAGTTTCGCCAGGGGAGGTGCGCTTGTGGGTCCGGCGGCAACCACTTTTTTCGGCGGCACCGCGGCTGCTTATACGGTAGCAGCAGTGTCGCACATCCTATTCATGTACTGGCCCGATTACGAGAAGCTCGCCCGCTGGTCCACCCGCGGCGCCTGGTTCCTGCATACCCTGGCCCTGGTTACCGTTGTGATCGTCACCGGACGGGTGCCAATTTACACCCTGTTTGAAGTCGGGCTGGCCACGACCTGGCTGCTGATGACGAACTACATGATCTTCGAAATGAGCCTGGACAGCCAGGCGGCCGGTGCCTTCCTGGTGCCTACCATTTGTTTTCTGCTCGTTTGTACCGTGGCCCTGCCCAAGCCGGCGGGGGATGAGCCGCACCTGTATGACCTGCCTGCCAGCCTGGTCTTCTGGCATGTTGCCATCGCCGTGCTGGGCTATATGTTTTTTGTGGCTGCCTCCGTGGCCGGGGGCATGTATTTGTTACTGGACTGGCAACTCCGGCGCAAGGCCTTTTCCCCCATGTATTACCGCCTGCCCTCGCTGGAAGTCCTCGATATCTGGGGCCACCGGTTTATTGCTGTCGGGTTTCCTCTGTTCACCCTGGGGCTGGCAACCGGTTATCTGTTTGCCCATACCGCGTGGGGGGGAGCCGGTAACAGTGCACCCTGGTGGCAGACTGACCCCAAGGTGGTCTGGACGCTGGGCACCTGGCTGGTCTATGCCGGTTACCTGATCATGCGCCGCTTCTATGGCTGGGGCGGCCGTCGGGCCGCATGGTGGGCCATTGTTGGTTTTGCCGGTGTTCTGGTCAATTACTTTGTTATGGGCTTTTTTTCGGTTTTACACCGCTTTGGAATTTAAAGTAAACGGGGGAGTGGCGTTGGGTACCCACTATGTCCCGGTGGCACTGAACCTGACCGGCAAGCAGGTGCTCATCCTTGGAGCTGGCAATGTCGGCACCCAGAAGGTCGAAGACTTCCTGGGGTCCGGCGCCCGGGTCAGGGTCATCTCGCCCCTGGCGTCGGCCCGTGTGCAGGAACTGGCCCGCACCGGAGCCGTTGAACTGTACTTGCGCAAGTATCAGCCCGGCGACACGGCCGGCGCGTTTCTGGTGATGGTCGCCACCGACGACCGGGAGGCCAACGCGGCGGCTTTTCGGGAAGCGACTGAACGGGGCCAGCTCGTCAACGTGTGCGACGACCCGCCGCATTGCAATTTCATTTTCACGTCGAAGATCGAGCGCGGGCCGCTGACCCTTTCCATATACACCCACGGCAGCTCTCCGGCCCTGTCCAAACGGGTGCGGCGGGAGCTGGAGCGGGTTCTTGGTCCCGAGTATGAAAAGCTGGCCAACCTGATGTCCGAACTCCGCCCGCGCATTGCGGCCATTTCGGGCTTGAGCCAGCCCCAGCGGCAGCGGATTTATGAGCGCCTGGTTTATTCGCAGATCCTGTACCTCTTTGCCGAGGGTGAGGACGAGGCTGCCCGGGCGCTGGCCGATCAGATCGTGGCCCACATGTCGCCGGGACAGGAGGCGGAGGAATGCCGCCAGTGATCGTGGCTACCCGGGGCAGCCTGCTGGCCCTGACCCAGACCCGTTGGGTGGTGGCACAGTTGCAGCAGGTACACCCGGATACGACCTTTGAATTGCAGATCTTCAAGACTAGCGGTGACAGCAGTCAGGCCGCGGGCATTCCTCTCAGTCAGGTCGGAGGCAAGGGCCTGTTCACCAAGGAACTGGAGGAGGCCCTGCTGAGCGGCCAGGCTGACATAGCCGTGCACAGTCTCAAGGACATGCCCACCGACCTGCCGGCTGGTTTGATTCTGGGCTGCGTGCCGCCGCGGGAAGATCCCCGCGACGTGGTGATCACGACCGGCGGGCGCACGCTGGAAGAGTTGCCGGCTGGGGCCCGTGTAGGTACCAGCAGCCTGCGGCGTACCGCCCAGCTCCGGCACTACCGGCCGGACTTGCTTTTTGTGCCGGTGCGTGGCAACGTTGATACCCGCCTGCGCAAGGTGCAGACGGGTGAGTACGATGCCGTGGTGATGGCGGCAGCCGGGTTGCACCGGGCCGGCTTTGCCGACCGGATTGTGCAGTACCTGGAGCCCACCGTTTGCCTGCCGGCGGTTGGCCAGGGGGCCCTGGCCATTGAGGTTCGCGCGGGGGATGAAACGGTCGGGCGCCTGGTGACAGCCCTGGACCACCGGGAGACCGCTGTGGCCGTAGAGGCTGAACGGGCTTTCCTGGCCCGGGTGACACAGGAGGTAGCCGGACTGGACACGGCGCCGCAGCCAGGGGTGACCGGCCAGGCACCGCCGCTGGGTGGTGCCTGCCAGACCCCGGTGGCGGCCCACGCCGTGGTGCATGGCGACCACCTGCACCTGCGGGGGCTGGTGGCACTGCCGGACGGCTCGTCCATGGTCGCCTGGGAGGGGGAGGCCCCGGTGGGTAAGGCCTGCGCTCTCGGCGTGGCGGTGGGAGAGGCGGTGCTGGCGCAGGGGGGCGGGCAGATGCTGCGGCAGGTGCACCTGGCGTAGCGCAGCGGATCAGGAAGGGACGGTGCCCGGGGCGGCCGTGCTGCCGGCGGTTTCTGCGCCGGCAGCGGTATCCACGGTCCCGGCATCCATTTCCGTGATGGTTGTCATCATTTCGTCGGCTGCCTTCAGACGGCGGAAGAATTCCAGGCTCATCCGAAACAACTCCTGGGCCCGGCGGCGATTGCCCCGGGCCTTGTACACGCGCCCCAGTTGCCGGTACAGGCGGCCGCGGGCAATGCCGTTCTCCTCATTGGCCAGGACCCGCAGCCCTTTCTCGGCCGTCGCTTCGGCCTGATTGAGGTCGCCCCGGACCAGCCAGTACTTGGCCATGCCGTCCAGCACACGGGCCTGGTGACCCCGCAGGCCGCGCTCCTGATAGGCCTGGTTGCAAAACCGAAGGTGCTCCCAGGCATCCTCCAAGTGGCCCAGGTCCAGTAATATCACCCCCAGGTATGTCCGGGCGATCAGGAGGTTCATATTGACTTCGCCGGACAGGTACTCCATGGCCTGGACCAGCGTGTCCAGTGCTTCCTGCGGGTGCCCGATCCGATGGCAGGTGATGCCCAGGCCGGTCAGGGCCTGGGCAGTAAGGGCCTTGTAATGGCAGTCCCGTGCCGTGGTCACGGCGCGGTTGGATGCGTTCAGAGCGGCGTCTGACTGGCCAAGACGATTGCAGGCGGCCCCAATGCCGATTAAAGCCCTGACCAGCAACTCTTGCAGGCTCTTTTTTCCTTCCGTCAGGCGCAGGCAACGTTCGAACTGGCGCCGGGCGGCCACAAAGTCCTCACCTTCGAAGGCACAGTTGCCCAGGTCGAAGTAGGCCTGCGCCAGGGCACTGTGGTCACCGGTTTGTTTGCACAGGTCGACAATCTCTTCCCGGTGCTCGTAGGCACAGCCGAAGTCGCGGTTTTTCAGGCAGACCTGAGCCAGGAGTTGCCTGGCCCTGATTTCGACCTTGGGATTGGTCAGTTTTTGGCTTAGTCCCAGCGCACCGTTGGCATTGCGCAGGGCTCCAGTCAGGTCGGAGCACTTCAGAGCCCGCTCCGCGGCCATGAGCAGGAGTTGAATCACTTCCAGGTCCTCTGTACCTGTGCGGTCGAGGAAGTACTCGACTGGTTTGCCCAGCCGGCGGGCAATCACGGCCAGGGATTGTGTAGAAGGTTCGCAGCGTCCCTGTTCGATCAGGCTGATGAAGGCGCGGGTCATTTCGGTTCCGGCCAGTTGCTGTTGCGACAGTCCCAAGTTTTGGCGGACACGTCGTACCTTCTGCCCCAGTCCAAGTCCCATCCCGTCATCCCCCGCCCTGGTGTGTCAAAGGGCGCAGTACATAACATTAGAATATGATAATCGCTATGGGGTTTCAAGTCAGACCCTTCTATTATCAAAGTGTTTTGGATGGAAAGCGACTTGACATGTCAAGAATAATAGGAGGGGTTAATGCTTTGCCAAGAGCGCTTCCGGGGATTATGCTAATATGCAAGAATCAACGGCGGGGGCGCCACCATAAACCGAGCCGCATAGCCCCGGTTTTCCCATATGGTTGCTGTTTTCAATACGATACGGGCGCCTTCACGCCAGTGGGGAAGGCGCCCGTCTGTCGTCGCGGCATCGCGACAGAGGTGGGGGTTCAGCTTATAGACGGCTCCGGCTGAGTGAGCAGGCGGCGTACCAGGTCGGAACAGGGCGTGCGGTCATAGCCCTGCACCAGGGCGCCGGCCATGCGTACCGGATCGCCGAAAAAGAACCGTTCATACAGGACCTGGCGCTGGCCGAAGGCGCTCATGGAGAGATCCCAGGCCAGGCGGAACAGGCGCAGGCGGGCGTCAGCGTCCAGGTCACGCCCCTGCAGGTACTTATCCAGGTCAGGGCGGATCTCGCTCTGCATGTCCTGCTCGGTGGGAATGGCCACCAGGCCGCTGGCGCCAAGCTGCTGGATGATCTCCACCAGGCGGGGATAGGTGCGCGGAAACCAGTTCCGGGCAGCGTTCAGGTAGCGGAATTCCGGGCACATCACCCCCCAGCGGTCCAGTTTGGCATCGGCCTCGCTCGCCCGCACGCAGGCCCGCAGCATCTCCAGTGCCACGATCACTTCGGCCAGCTTCTCCTGCACGTGCTGGAACTGTTCAATGCCGATGGCATCGACCAGCAGGCTGACGACGCCGAGCAGGAACTCGGTTTTGGCCACATCCTTGATGATCACCTGGTGGGTCATATGCACAATGGCGTTGGTTTCGGTATAGAGGGCGTTGCACAGGTCCGGCCGCCGGTACATGAACACGCGCTCCCATGGCACCAGCACATCATGAAAGACCACCACGGCGTCCATTTCGTCAAAGCGGGAGCCCAGCGGGTGGTCGTAGCGGGAGCGGCCGTAATCGAAGCTCTCGCGGCAGATGAAGCGCAGCCCGGGGGTGTCGCAGGGGAGGGCAAAGGCATAGGCATATGGGGCGTCCTCGGGGGTGGACTTGAGCAGAGTTGAGGGAAAAACCATGATTTCATCGGTGACCGGGCCCAGGGTAGCCAGCAGGCGTGCCCCGCGGATGATGAGGCCCTGGCCGTTTTCCCCAACGATGCGTGCGGCAATGTCGTTCTGTGCCTGCTGGGCCGGGCCGGCCGCCCGGTTAACCTGCGGGTTGATCAGGGTGTGGGTCAGCAGCAGGTCGTTTTCGCGGATGTACTCGTAGTAGCAGCGGATGTGATGGCCAAAGCGTGGGTCGGCACGGGCAAAGAAGTCGGCCGCTGCCGCCAGGGCCATCACCGCGCTGTTCAGATAGTCGGCTGAACGACCCAACATCCCGCAGGAATGGGTATGCCAGCGGTGGATCATCTGCCGGCGGCGGGCCAGGTCATCCCGGGTACGGGGAGTCAGAAAGGACAGCCCCACCTGCTCGCCGGTGGTGGGCGAAGCGTAGGTCATGCCCTCGCTCAGGTCAGGCCGGTGCTGCAGGTCGTAAAGTTCGGCCAGACTGCGGGCAATCCCCCGGAAAGCCGGGTGATCGGCCACCTGGGTGGCAATGCGCCGGCCTTCGATCCAGACCTCCCGCTGCCGGCGGTTCACGGCGTCCAGATACTGCTGTCCTGTCCTGGCGGGCATACGGCAGGCCTCCTTGCGGGGGTGGGGTGTGCCTTGACATCTGGCAACTTATTCGATATCTTTCTTTACAAAGATACAAAACAAACGCTCGCTTGGCAAGGGGGCAGGCCATGACCGACGATGAGCGATACCAGGGGTTTATGGCCAGAATTGAGCGTGGGGAGGGGATTGAGGCCACTGACTGGATGCCTGCGGACTACCGCACCGGTCTGGTCAGGCTCATTCATATGCATGCCGTCAGCGAGATCATGGGTGCCTATCCGGAGCGGGAATGGGTGCCCAGGGCTCCGACCCTGCACCGCAAGCTAGCCATGATCGCCAAGGTGCAGGATGAGGTGGGACACGGCCAACTGCTGCTGCGGGTGGTGGAAGATCTGGTCGCCCCGCTGGGGCAGACCCGGGAGGACCTGATGGCCGATCTGCTGGCAGGCCGCGTCAAATTCCACAACGTGTTTCATATGGAGGCACCGACCTGGGCCGATGCCGGCCTGATTGGCTGGCTGGTGGACGGGGCGGCCATTATCACCCAGGGCGCCCTGCTGCAGTGCTCCTATGCGCCGTATGCGCGCATTCTCAGGCGTATCTGCGCCGAAGAGTCCTTCCACATGCAGCACGGGGAGTCCGTTATCCTCGCCCTGGCCCAGGGTACCGCGATCCAGCGGCGCCTGCTGCAGGAGGCGCTTCACCGCTGGTGGGAACCGCTGCTGCACTTTTTCGGCCCGGCGGAGATGGGGGCCGGTGCCCTGGTAAATGCCCGCTACCGGATCCGCACCCGGAGCAACGAGGAGCTGCGCCAGCGCTTTCTGGACCGGTATGTACCCCGGATCCGGGCTCTGGGTCTGACGGTGCCGGATCCGGTTCTGCACCGGGACGAGGCCACCGGGCATTGGCTTTACACCCAGCCCGACTGGGAACGCCTGCGGGTCGTCGGGGGCGGCCAGGGGCCGCGCTCGGCCGCCCGCCTGGGCTTACGCCGGATTTCCTACGAGCGGGGCGCCTGGGTGCGTGAAGTGTTGTATCGCCCTGCCGCGGGGGTGGCGCGATGAACGGGCCGGAGACGGTCTTTGAGGTGTTTGTGCGCTCAACTCATACCAGCGAACTGACCAACGTGGGCAGTGTGGTGGCGGCATCGGCTGAACTGGCCCTGCTGCTGGCCAGGGAGAATTTCCTGCGCCGGGACCCGGCGGTGGCGTTGTATGTGGTGCGGCGGGAGCACCTGGTGGGCGTGACCGCTGCCGGAGACCCGGACTTTTTTGCCCGCGAGTTGGACCGCAGCTACCGTGAGGTGACAGGCTATCCCGAGAATGCCCGCACCTGGCAGAAATACCGGCGCAAGGCCATGACCATGGAGGAGCTGGTGGACTGATGGCGGTGCAGCACGCGCTGCGGGACCTGCTCTTCCAACTGGCGGACGACGAACTGGCCATTGGCCACCGCGACTCCGAATGGTTGGGGCTGGCTCCCCACATTGAACTGGATGTGGCCTTTGCGTCCATTGCCCAGGATGAAGTCGGCCACGCCACCTGCTTCTACCGGCTGGCGGCTGATCTGAAGGCAGAGGACCCGGACCGGCTGGCTTTTTCCCGCCCGGCCGCTGAGCGGCGCAATGCCACCCTGCTGGAGCAAAAGAACGGTACCGGCCACTTTATTGACAATCCGGACTACGACTGGGCCTTCACGGTGGTGCGCCACTACGTATATGACTTGTTTGACGAGGTCCGTCTGGAGGCATTGTTGAACTCCGCCCACACGCCGCTGGCGCAGGCGGCAGCCAAAATCCGCCGCGAAGAGCATTACCATTTGCTGCACCATCAGACCTGGTTCCGCCGCCTGGCTGAGCACGGCGGTGAGGCCCGCCGCCAACTGGAGCTGGCCCTCGCCCGTGTCTGGCCGCAGTTGGGGGACCTGTTTTCCCTGGGGGTCCACGGCGATGAACTGGTGGCCGCCGGGCTAGTTGCCACCGGCCCGGCCGGGCTGAAGGCCCGCTGGACCGAGCGGCTGCAGCCGGTGTTTGCTGCCCTGGATCTGGCCTGGCCGGGGATCCCGGTCCTGACCGGACCGGACGGCCGCTACGGCCGGCATACGCTGGGGCTGGATGAACTGCTGGGGGTCCTGGGTGAGGTCTGCCGCCTGGACCTTGCGGCCAGGTGGTGAAGCCGGTGACACAGGTCCTGCCGGAGGCCGCGGCGGTTTGGGCTGCCCTGGCGGCGGTGAAGGACCCGGAGATCCCCGCCGTGAGTGTGGTGGAAATGGGCATGGTGCACCGGGTGGAGGTGGCGGGTGACCAGGTGCGAGTTCAGGTGACCCCGACCTTTGTCGGTTGCCCGGCCCTGGCGCTGATCAGCCGCCGGATCCGGGAACAGGTGGCCGCGGTGCCGGGGGTGGCGGCGGTGGCGGTGGAGGTGGTGTTTGACCCGCCCTGGAGCAGTGACCGCATCACGCCCAGCGGACGGGCAAGGCTGCAGGCGTACGGGATTGCCCCGCCGGTAAGGGCCTGTGGCTGCAGCGGCGGGGGCGGCGGCAGCCCGATTCCGGCGGCCCTGCCGGGGGCGCCGCCATGCCCCTTTTGCGGCTCGGCGGACACCCAGCTTGAAAATATCTTCGGCCCCACCGCCTGCCGGTCGCTGTATTACTGCAACGGCTGCCGGAACCCGTTTGAGGCGATGAAAGCAGTGTAAAGTCAGGCCGGGTCCCCCCGTCCAGACCGGTCGGGGGGCAATGGGTGTGTTTCATTGGGGGGACCATCCGTCCGGTCTCGGGCAGTTCCACTGATTTCCCCGCCTCAGTCAGGCCACGGGGTTCAGAGGAGGGTAGCCGGCGCTATCCGCCGCCAGGGCCAAGCTGGGTCCGCCGGTGCCCATGTGGATGCCCATGTTGGGGACCAGGGGGACGGGCTTGAAGGGCCGACAGCTTCGGGTTCAGGAGGTCATCTCAGGGATTGGACCCTATTCAACGCTGCCCCTGGCTTTCCTTCAGGCTGCTTTAGTTAGGCCAGACCGGTCGCAAGTGGATTCGGAATAAGTATTTTCCTAACGAATGCCATCCTGAGTTGTCAAGTTTTGATCTCGCTGTGTGATCGGATGTTGCAAAGCTACTTGCACGAGCCATAGCCCACTTCCAACAACCAACGCGATACCAGAAAGACATAAAAAGATAGTTTTGGTATCCATATTTCTGCCTAGCAGCCCATATAACGCCATTCCAGCAGGTTGCCCGGCCATGATTAGAGTTTGTAGAGTGCCAAAAACGCGCCCTCTTAAGTTTGGGGGGGTAATTTGCTGGAGCCAACTGTTGAAGGCCGCACCGAAGCACGCGTTACATGCACCAAAGATTAGCAAAGTCAGTGCTCCGAACCAGACTGGTGTAAACAGGCTAAAAGACAGGATGGTTATTCCTTGGCCCAATAGCCCAACTACCATTAGCTTTGGGACTCTCACAAGTTTGGCTAAGGGTTGGATCATCAACCCTCCAAGTAGTGTACCCAGAGACATAAAAGAAAGGTATAGACCATATACCGCGGCTGTCGTGTTCATAATAGAGTTTGTCCAATTCGTAAGTAGAAGTTCAAACGGTGCAAATGAAAGGTTGCCCAGAAATAAGAAAAGTATCGCGTAGCGAAGAAGGATTTGAGACCAAATGAATTGTGTTCCTGCAAGCATCTCAATCAGAAAACTCTGCTGAACCTCTCGGCTCTGTTCAGTTGTCGGGTACCGTATCAGCATGAGTAACAATGCGGAAATAGCAAAACTTGCCGCGTTTGCCGCAAAAAGTACCTCGGGGCTCGAACGGTCGATTACGACACCACCCAGACCGAAGCCTATTAGGGTTGCCCCTTGGGCAATGCTTGTGAGAAGGCCATTCGCTTCCGGTAATTGGCGAACAGTCACAATACTGGGGATAAACGAAGCGGCTGCAAGAGCAAACAGTTGGCCAAAAAGTTGGTTGAAACCAATAAGAATGACAATATATGTTACATGATAATTGCTATTATATGATATTAATAGCAGACAAAGAATTATACAAAATCGTATGACGTCACAAGTAATCATTGTTCGCAGGCGATTCCAACGATCCACGTAAACGCCTATCACAGCACTGAAAACAGGGGGCAGAGTCAACCCAACTCCAGTCAAAGCCAACGCTACAGTTGACCCCGTTTTACTTTGAACGTACCACAACAGGGCTGGGAAAAAGAGGCTATCGCCAATCTTGGAGAGTAGCTGGCCAATCACCAAGAGCGAGAAATCCCTGGTCTTCAAGAGAGTCATCATAGCACCCCTCTCGTTGGGCGAAACCCGATAGGGTGGCACTTCTGACACATCGCAAAGCCACCGGCGCCAGACAAAACTGGGGAGGTTTCAAAAGGGAGGTCCCCCCTGCCTGTGGCAGGGGGGAACACCTAGAACTGATTGACACATCCACCACCGCATCCGATGTTCAGGTGCGGGACCGGCGTCTTCGTCCAGTTGTTCAGGCGCTTCACAATATCACCTCCTTTTCATTAAATGCGTTATCCCGAGGGCTAGTCGGGGGCACTAAAGCTGCCGTCGTGACCAAGCTCCGGGAATTTGATACTTTGTTCGTAAGCCAATTCCAGTAGGCTTTTAATATTTCGTTTGTGCATAGGGCAGGGAGGCTTACCAGAATCGATGCGGTGCATGGGGCAGGCTGCACCGTGGCAGGATGGGCGAAAGAAGCACCCTACACAAGCCGGATCATGTTCACCATCGGAAGTCACCCACAAAGCAAACTTATCCATATCAAGGTCCATGGTACCATCGGGGTTGAGCTGCCCTACATGGTTTATGTGGTTGTCTAAAGCCACGGTGCACTTGTAAATGGAGCCATTTGCTCCGATTACGAAGGAATTTGGATGTGCAGCATAACAAACTGACCCAGAGGGCCTCATGAAGTTAAATTCGATATCTCCAATAGGCAAATTCATTTGCAGCGCTTTCGCGCCAGTTTGTAATGGCAATTTATCGGCGGTTACGCTATCGCATACTTCGATGAGATGATCGTTTGGTCCACCCCAGTGGCCAGCGGTTCGAAAAAATACAGAAAATCTTGGGTCCCCGGCCAATTCCTCTTGAAGGCGGGTCAGGAAGGGGTCTATCCGTGACACTGATCCTGGAGCCAGGTTGACCCGGATTGCGATGTTGAACTGTTTGTCAAGCTGCTTGGCCGCCCTGAGATTATCCCAGATGACTTCAAAAGTTGGGCCGCCTTCTTTAAGAGTACGCAGCCGATCGTGGTCTTCCCCCAGTCCGTCAATTGTCACTTGAATTGCGCGTACATGCCAATCCAAGAGTCGGGAAAGGTTTTCAGGGGTTAGATTATAACCGTTGGTGGTCATTACCGCCTTAAATGGTACTGAGCATGCTTCCGTCACTTCTATAAAGCTTTTTGAAAGCTCTTCTATAACATCCAGGGCAATTAGTGGTTCACCGCCGAACCAACTCACCAGTAACTGGTTTATATGACTAGTTTGATTGGAGACGAAAGTCTTGATACCCTGGCGTATGTCCGAAGACATCTTTCCCCGTGCAAAAGACTCATAACAATACAAACAGCGGAAGTTACAGTCCTCGGTGGGCATGATGATTAAATGCAAGTGGCCATTTGCCCGTAGTTTGGTAAGCATGAATTGGGCACGGCGGCATTCGTCTGTGCCTTCCGGTACCAAAAAGCCTCCCTCTTGCATATCTGCTACTACTCCGGTTAAGTCTCCCGTAACCCCGTTCCGGCCCAGTGCCGCCAGGGCCTCGGCTTTTTGATCGGGAGGAATGGCTCCGATGTTGCCTGTGAAGCTGTTATAAAGAAGTAGGTGACCGTCTTGGGCTGTGGAAAGCATATTGAAGCGAGAGCGAACCCATTTCTTACACGGGGCGTCTTCCTTAACGTAGCGGTTTTTTGCCAACATACTCTCCCCTACCACACAGACTCTAGCGAGTGCACGCTTCTATATGGGGAAAACGAGAAATAAAGGGAAAATGCTCGATATCTGCAGCCCATTTTTGTCATGCTGGTGCTTAATGACTGCATCGATTGCCATCCAGCGGTATCCCAACACATGTTGATTTGGGTGGTAAATCACACCAAGGTGTATTTCGACGGTGCGCTCGCCTCCGGACCAACGTCTGCCTGCGGCCATACGTTGGTACAGGGTGATACCGATGTCTCTTCTGCCCCGTGCGCCCCAGCCCACCACACCCAGCACGCTGGAAATGCTCCTGCGGGTTATCCTGGCCAGAGAGGCATCCCAGGCTCTGTCGTCGGCCCTGGTTTCTGCCTTGTTGGTTTCGATTCTGCAGGGGCGGTGCCGTTAAAGACGGTTTGGCCCCGGTGGCTTCCGGTAGAACCGGCGTCACCGGGGCCGGTCGCGTCCGGGCGGAAGGCGCGGGCGGTCGGGGTGAGGGGTCAGTGGTCGGCAGCGGTTTCTGACCCGATTGCCACCAACAGCCCGGCCAGAGCGGGGGCCAGGCGCTGCAGTTCCTGCTTGTGTTCAGCCGCCAGGGCCAGCAAAACCGCCTCGCCCCTGACCGTTAGGGTCACGCAGACCCGGCGGCGGTCATGGGGGTGGGGGGTACGTACCACCAGCCCCGTCGCTTCCGCCCGGTTCACCAGCCCGACGGCCGCGTTATGGTTAATTTGCAGATTACCGGCAATTTCCCCCGGTGTGGCCCAGTCTCGCTCCGGGGTGCCCTTGATGACCAGCAACATCTGATGTTGTTGCGGCGTGAGCCCGGCCGCCCGTGCCCGGGACTCGCTGAAGCGCAGAAAGCGGCGAATGGTGGCCCGGAACTGGGCGAGCCGGACCAGTTCCGCCTTACTGATCGACATGGGCAAGCTCTGCATTCGGTACCGCATCTGACATCGCCGGCGTGACCACGGCCGCACCGGACATCAGCACCGTGACCAGAGGGGCGGTGTAATCCTGGACCACCTCGCGGCCACGCCGTATCAGTTTACCGGTCATCAGGCTGTATGGCAGTAGCCGCACCGCCATGAAGTCGGCAACCGCGCAGGTCACCAGCAGGGGGACCAGGGCATCGTAGTGGCCGGTCACCTCTGCGGCAAACAGGATGGCCGCCAGGGTGGCCCGGACCGAGGCGCCGAAGAGGGCGGCCATGAACACCAGCGCGACCATGCCGGGCGGAATGCCGGACCATGCCTGCGCCAGGTGGCCCACCAGCGCACCGGCGGCACCGCCCACAATCAGAATCGGTGCCAGCACACCCCCGGAGGTTCCGGAACCCAGCGAGAGCGACCAGGCCAGGAACTTCCACACCAGCACCCCCGCCGCCAGGCCAAGGCCGAACTGGCCGCTGAGCAGGCCGGCAATATTGTCATAGCCCACGCCCAGCGCCCGGGGGAAGCCAACGCCAATCACGCCCACCAGCAGGGCTCCGAGCAAGGGGCGGGTGGCGTAGGTCAGGCCGGGCACCTGCTCATACTGGTCTTCCAGCCAGTACACCAGCCAGGTCATACCGGCGGCGGCGGCGCCGGCCAGCAGGCCGAAACCGGCGTACCAGGCCAGGTGGGGCGGATGCACCGCCACCACCGGCACGTTGGGGAACAGCGGGCCGCTTTCACCCATAACCAGACTGCGCAGGCCGGAGGCCACGCCGGCGGCAACGGCAATGGGAATAAACGAGCGGGTGGAAAATTCAAAGACCAGCAACTCGATCGCCAGCAGCACGGCCGAAAGAGGAGTGCCGAAAATGCCAACCATACCGGCGGCGGCACCGGCCGCCAGCATGACCTTGCGTTCGGCCGGCGAGGCGGGGAAGGCCTGGCCTAGCAGGGAGCCAATGGCCCCGGCCGTCATGATGATGGGTCCCTCGGCTCCGTACGGCCCGCCGGAGCCGATGGAGACGGCCGCCGAGACGGGCTTGAGCACCGCCACCCGGGGCTGCATCCGGCTGTCTCGGCAGAGTACGCATTCCATGGCTTCGGGAATGCCGTGGCCACTGATCATGCGGCTGCCGTACTTCAGCATCAGCCCAATCAGGGCTGCGCCTATAATGGGGAACAGGGCTGTCCACCACCGACCGGCGTATGGGGAGTGATGGGGCTCCACCAACTGGAAGCCGATTTGCCCAAACCAGAACAGGTTCAGGAAAAAGCCGATCAATCGGGTCAAAGCA
This sequence comes from Clostridia bacterium, assembly GCA_036676195.1. GTDB lineage: Bacteria > Bacillota > Sulfobacillia > Symbiobacteriales > ZC4RG38 > JAKFDK01. Next base: position 86,691 of record JAKFDK010000063.1, read on the forward strand.
AAGGCGGATACAACACCCACAATCCCCAGAAAGCCACCGAACGCCACCATGCGGCCCATGCGAAAGTCGTTTGCCATCCTACGCACCCTTTCCGTCCAGCCCACGCGGGATATTATATCACAATGCGATATAAGAGGTGCCGGGAAAATGGTCTTGACCAGCATCGCCCGCGGCAAGGCCAGGGAAGTATTCCCTGGCCTTGCCCGGCAACCGGAAACCGTACCGGGTGGGGGTCCCGGCGTTGCGCCGGTCAGTTTTAGCCGCTGGCAACCCACCGCCGTACTGACGATAGATTAAACTGGAAGAGGGGGGTGAACGCATGTTGATGCTGGCGGCCCTGGCAGGCGTTGTCGTTCTCGGTGTGGCCTGTGCCTGGCTGTCCCCCATCCGCTACGTAGCGCTGGGGGATTCATTGGCGGCCGGAGTGGGCTCATTGCTCTTGTTCGGGTACGTGCAACGGTTTCGCTTATTGGCGGCCCGGCGACTGCGCTGCCCGATTCATCTGACCAATCTGGGCCGGTTCGGTTGGGCCAGCGGTGATCTGCTCCAGGCCTTGCGCACCAGCACCAGCTTTCGTAAGGCCGTGGGCCGCGCCCAGATCCTGACGGTGAACATCGGCGGCAACGACCTGCGGGCCTGTGAAGAAGATGACGCCTGTCTGGAGCGGGTGCTGGCCGAATACCAGCATAACTGGTCCGCAATCTGGGCGGAACTGCGGGCTCTTAACCCCGGCGCCACCGCCCTGGTGCTGACCCAGTATAACCCCTATCCGGAGAATCACCCCCGCCGCGAGGACGCCGGACACTGGATCAGCACCCTGAACGCGGTCATGGCTGACCCGGCCGTGGTGCGCCAGTACCGGATCGACGGGATCGGAGACGGGTACACACCTTTTCAGGGCCGGGAATGCCGGTATACGTGGATGTGTCTTCTGGGTGACTTACACCCGACGGACCTTGGTCATGCGGCCCTGGCCGGGGCCGTGGACAGCGTGTTCGCCCCGGTGGCCATGCGCCCGCGGGGGCCTGCCCGCTGGATTGGGTACGTGGCTTACCCCTTCTGGGCCCTGGGGCACCGGTGGCCGGCCCCGGACCGTGCCGAGTAGGCCATGCCGGTACGGCCTCAGCCGGTGCCCAGTAGGGCCCGCCGTTCCAGGGTCAGCCAGAGACGCCAGGCCAAAATGTCTGTCCGCCACTCATTCAGATCGGCCGCAGCGGGGTGAAAACCCAGTTCCAGTTCTTCGACGGATGACAGGCCGTATTTGGCCTGCAACTCGGCCACGTAACGGCGGGCAGTATGCACCTGCGTGGCCAGGTCCATGGAGATCGCTCCTTCACCACGCCGATTGCCGGGGAAGTTTTGTAGCTTGACTATACCACTGCCGCTTATGGTCCGGCAGCGCACGCCGGGGTTATTCCGAAGCTGACAAGAGGGGACCATAGCGGCATAGTCCCCTGGGCTTTCCGTATAGTATCTCCCGCCTGGACATGCGGGTTACGCAGTTGCAGTAAAGTCTGCTATACTACTAGGCGGAAACCAGTAATGGGAGATGACCACCGCTGAAACAGGGAATGGTCTACCTGGTCGGCGCAGGCCCTGGCGATCCCGGCCTGTTGACGGTCAAGGGACGGGAATGTATCCGCCGGGCTGATGTGTTGGTTTACGACCGGCTCGCCGCACCGGCCATTGTCGCCGAAGCGCGACCGGACTGCGAAAAGATTTATGTTGGTAAACAAGGCGGGCGCCACGCCATGAAGCAGGACGACATCAACGCCCTGCTGGTGGAACAGGCATTGTCGGGCCGGGTGGTGTGCCGCCTCAAGGGCGGCGACCCCTTCGTTTTCGGGCGTGGTGGCGAAGAAGCGCAGGTCCTGGTTGAACACGGGATCCCCTTTCAGGTGGTCCCCGGCGTTACGGCCGGGATTGCCGCCGCCGCTTACGCCGGCATCCCGGTGACCCACCGTAACGTGGCCACTTCAGTGGCCTTTATTACCGGTCATGAGGACCCGACCAAAGCCGGGACTCAGCTCGATTGGGGCAAGCTGGCCGGCGCCTATGGCACCCTGCTATTTTACATGGGCATGGAGAACCTGGAGGAGATCTGTCGCCAGTTAACGGCCCACGGCCGCGCTGCCGATACGCCGGTGGCCCTGATCCGCTGGGGCACCCGGCCGGATCAGAAGACGGTCACCGGTACCCTCGCGACCATTGTGGAGGTCGCCCGGGCGGCGCAGATGGGGCCGCCCTCCATGATTGTGGTGGGCGAGGTTGTCACCCTGCGCGAACAGTTGAACTGGTTCGAGACTCAGCCGCTGTTCGGGCAGACGGTGCTGGTGACCAGGGCCCGGGCACAGGCCAGCGGCCTGGCCGAACGGGTACGGGAACTGGGCGGACAGGTCTGGGAGTTCCCGGCCATCAGCATACAGGAGCCCCGCGATTGGGACCCGGTGGACGGCGCGATCGGTCGCCTGGGGCAGTATGACTGGCTGGTGCTGACCAGCCAGAACGGCGTGGAAAAGTTTATGGCCCGGCTTCATCACAGTGGCCGGGACGCCCGCGCCCTGGCCGGCCTGCGCATTGCCGCGGTGGGACCGGCCACGGCCGAGGCGCTGTGGCGCTATGGTTTGGTGGCCGATGCCGTGCCGCCGGAATTCCGGGCCAGCGCCCTGCTGGATGAACTGAAAACGGTCATGCATCCGGGGGCGCGCTTCCTGGTGGCGCGGGCGGAAACAGCCGCCACCGAGCTTGCACAGGACCTGCGTACCGCCGGGGCGGAGGCAGACGAGATCATCGTTTACCGGTCGGTGCCGGCCACCGGCGACACGGCCGCTCTGCAGGAAGCACTGGCGCAGGGCACCATTCAATACGCCACTTTTGCCAGCGCCGCCACAGTGCGTAACCTGGTGGAGGCGGTGGGGGCAGCAGCCCTGGCCAGCGTAAGGGTAGCAGTGATCGGGCAGCAGACGGCCGAAGCGGCCCGGGCCGCCGGGCTAAACGTGCACCTGGTGGCTCCCGAGACTACGGTGGCCGCGCTGGTGCAAACCATGGTGGCTGACGCACTGAAGGGTAGGGAGTAACGTATGCCATTTCCCGCCGACCGCCCCCGGCGCCTGCGCAGCACCGATACCCTGCGCCGGCTGGTCAGGGAGACGGTGCTGACGCCGGATGATTTTATCTATCCGATGTTCGTGGTACCCGGCACCGGCAAGCAGGAACCGGTCAGTTCCATGCCCGGGGTTTCCCGCTGGAGCCCGGACACGATCCTGCACGAGGTCGAGGCATGTCTGCAGGAAGGCGTGCGGGCGACCATCCTGTTCGGGATTCCCGAGCACAAGGACGCCGCCGGCAGCAGCAGTTGTGACCCCCACGGTCCAGTGCAGGAGGCAATCCGGGCCATCAAGGCCCGGTTCCCGGAGTTTTACGTGATCACCGATGTCTGCCTGTGCGAGTATACCGACCACGGGCATTGCGGCATCCTGCGCGGCCAGACGGTGGACAACGATCCCACCCTGGAGGTGCTGGCCCAGGAAGCCCTGTCGCATGTGGAGGCGGGCGCCGATATGGTGGCGCCGTCGGACATGATGGACGGCCGGGTGGCGGCCATCCGCCAGGCACTGGACCAGAGCGGGCACACCGAAGTGCCGATCATGGCTTACTCGGCCAAGTATGCCTCCGGCTACTACGGCCCGTTCCGGGAAGCAGCGGAGTCGGCACCGTCGTTTGGGGACCGCCGCTCTTACCAGATGGATCCGGCCAACGCCCGGGAAGCCCTCAAGGAAGTGGGTCAGGACCTGGCCGAAGGGGCCGACCTGGTCATGGTGAAGCCGGCACTGGCCTATATGGATATCATCTGGCGGGTCAAGGAAATGACCCGGGTGCCGGTGGCCTGTTACAACGTCTCCGGCGAGTACGCCATGGTCAAGGCGGCTGCCGCCAACGGCTGGATCGACGAGCAACGGGTGGTGCTGGAGACCCTGACCGGTTTCAAGCGGGCCGGTGCCGACCTGATTCTGACTTACCACGCCCGGGAGGCCGCCCGCTGGTTGCGGGGATAGCCGGAGGGGTGTAACCCTGGTCGTATTTTTGTGAATATCGTCAAGCCCTCGCTGATCGCGGGGGCTTGTTCGCGATACCGTGGACTAAGCCCTCAACCTTCTGTCAATTATTAGAACAGACAGGAGGTTGGGTGATGGGCGTAAGTTATCTTGTGGAACTACTGACAAATCATGTAATCGGGGTGATTGACAAACAGGGCCGGCCGTTGCCAGGTATGACCACCGTACAGAAGGCGGCCGGGCTGGTGCACGGAGGGCGTGCGGTTATTCGGGGTCCGAACCAGATTCAGCTCCTGTGGAATCGAGGTGAGTTTGTTCGCTACGTTCTGTGGCGGGATGGTTACATCTGCCAGTATTGTGGCCGGCCGGGTTACACCGTTGAACATATTGTTCCCCGGTCCCGTGGCGGGCTGTCCACCCCGGCCAACTGCCGGTGTGCATGTATTCTATGCAATGGCCTGAAACGTGACCGAACCCTGGAGGAGTTCCAGGACTACATCCTGTCCCAGCCGTGCCAGTGCCACACCGATTCCAACTGGGTCCGGCATATGTGCTACAAACATCAGGTTCTGGAGCGCATCGCACAGCTCCTGGTTGGATTTCACGGCCAGCCCATACCTGGCTCCCGGCCTACCTGTGCCCTGACCAAACGGCGCTCTCGGCGAAGGCGGCGGCGTTCCAGGTCTGCGGCTACGGCGGCCAAGTTCCATGTATAATTAACGTATGGAATGCTCGGTCCTGTGACTTCGATAACCTTCCAAGGGTGATCTCCGTGGGCAAGACCCGACGCAAGGGCCAACACGCAATCCAAGCCCTATCCGAGGCAGTCAGGTCGGAAACCTGGGCGCCACGTTACCTCACGCATAAGTACTGGGGCCGAAAGCCGGCCAACGTTGTGCGCCGATACGTGGAGCACTTCACCCAGGGCCAGGAAGACCCGGTCATTCTGGACCCTTTTTGCGGCAGTGGTGTCACCTGTGTCGAGTCCCTTGCCCTGGGGAAACGAACGGTTGGTGTAGACCTTAACCCGGTGGCGACCCTCATTACAGAGGTCACCGGGATCTCACCCATTGACCTCCCGGGCCTGGACGCCAGATACCAGGCGCTGATGAAGGACGTTCAGGCCGAGTTGGGGTGGCTCTACCGGACGACATGTTCCACCTGCGGAACCACAGCCGTGGTGCAGTCGCTGGCGTGGGAGAAGAACGAACCGGTTGAACTGAGGTACACATGCGCCAGGTGCGGCGGCAAAAAGGTCCATAAAAAGGCGCCTGACACCGCCGACCTGGAACTGATCCAAAGCATTCATGGTTCTGCCATTCCGTACTGGTATCCGGATGTACCCGTGTTCAAGGGGTGGCAAACGCTCAAGTTGTTCCGCGCCCACCTGAAGTCGTTTGCTGACCTGTACACCCCCAGAAACCTCTGGGCATTGGCTGCCCTCTGGGATCGCATTTCACACATCGAACCGGATGCCGACCGGCGCATCCTTCAGGTCGTGTTTACATCGGTGGTCGCCCAGTGCACCAGGATGATTGCCGACGTCAAGCATAAAGGCGGGGGGCCAAGTTGGAAGATCAATACGTATTGGCTGCCCGCCCGCTGGCAGGAACTGAACGTCTTCAAATACTTCGCGAATCGCTTCAGCAAAATGCGCAGGGCCAAAGAAGACACCAACGCCGTGATTGGCGACAAGTATCACCCGGTGCGATACCGCATCTACACCCTGTCGTCCACCAATCTGACCGCGGAGGAGTCACCCGAACCGCATCAGGCGGTTCTGGCCCCTGACTCCGTGGACTATGTGTTCACAGATCCGCCGTATGGCGGTGAAGGAATTCAGTACCTGGAACTCAGTGCCCTGTGGAACATGTGGCTTGAAAATGGCCACCTCTCCTTTGCAGATGAAGTGGCCTTTAACCCGTATCGCAACCTGGATGCGGCCTACTATGCAGAGATGCTGGCCAGGACTTTCAGGCAGGTGTATCTGGCGCTCAAACCAGGAAAATGGATGACGGTAACCTTCCACAACAAGGATTCGGAGATCTGGCGGGCGCTGCTGTCCGCCTGTTCATCCGCCGGCTTTATCCTGGACAGCATCGTCCCTCTGAATCCGTCGGCGCCCAATCTGACGCAAAAACTGACAAAAGGTGCGCCCAAGACGGACCTGGTGCTCCACTTCAGAAAGCCGGGCACAGGGGAAGTCCGACAACTGACACTGGCCGACATTGGCTTTGGTGATCTGGAACAGGTGGTTTGCCAGACGGCTGAGGCACAGGTCCGGCAGCAGGGCCTGACCACGACCAGCCAGGTATTCGATGCCGTGATCATTCAGTGGTTTACCGCCCACTTTGGTCGGTTGGATGCGGTCGAAGCACCCACCCTGAGTTTCTCTGTTTTTGACGTAACCGAGATCCTGGGCCGGTACTTCCATACTGAGGCTACTGCCCAGTCCAGAGCGACCGGGGATGTCACGTGGAAACTCCGCCCGGCATGAAGAACTCCCGGCGAGCAGGGATAAGCAGAAAGGCCGCCACCACGATGCCGTCGCTGGACATCGTGATGGCGGCCTTTTCGTACTGTTACCCCGCCTAACGGAGGCACTTGCCGAACACAAGGGAAGCCAGAAAGGCCAGAAAGAACACCGCCATCGCCCACAGGCAACCCCGGCACCCCTTGTTCAGGTAGGGGTCGTCTTCCAGGCGGGGCTGTTCCTTGTCAAGGGCTTGCAGTTCCCGTTCGGCATATGTCTTGGGTTCAGCCTGCGTGTCGGCGACCCGGCGCACAACCCGTTTCTTAAACTTCATTCATGCTCAGCCACCACTCGGATTAGCCTGCCCAGCCGTGCCCCGTACGTTTCTCCGGGCGGAGTCTGGCGGGTACGAATCTTTTCTCGGTCTGGCGGAGTACTTCCTGCCGCGGAAACCATTGCCGCAACTGCCAGAAACCCACGACACCCACCCGGCAGGCGGTGGCGAGCTGGTGTCGAATCATGGCTTTCTGTCGCTTTTAAGGTGACATAAGAAGGTTACCAGAATGAACGGTAAAGGAGTGATTCTGTGGAGAAACGATTCCTGCCGCACATGGTGGCCGTGCTGGCCCTGACCATGATAGGCACCGGGGTCGGCCGCTCTGCTCTGGCGGTGGGGACGGTGCCGGCGGTCAAGTCGGTCCGAAGCCTGAGCGAACGGGCCGCCGCTGCCCAGACCGGGCCGCGCCCCCTGGTGATGCTGGCCGTTCGCCCCGGGCAGGCACAGACTGTCGCCAGGCTGGTGCGCAAGCTGGGCGGCCAGGTGGAGCGGCTTCTGCCCGACGTGAATTTCCTGTTTGCCCGAGTGCCGGCCAGGGCGGTGGACACCCTGGAGCAGGCCGACGCGGTGATTGCCCTGGCGGTGGACCGCCCGGTCAAGCTGGACCACGGCGAAATGGCCCGGCCGGCGGAGGTCAAGTCGGCCCAGCCGGCCCCGGTAAATCCGGACCCGGCGGCCAGCATGCAGATTACTGCTACCGATATTCAGGCGGACAAGCTGGCGACAGCCACCGGCAACGACGGGCGCGGGGTGACCGTGGCCATTCTGGACACCGGTGTGGACCCCGGCCACCCCGACCTGCTGCAGACCAGCGACGGCCAGGTCAAGATTGTGGATTGGCAGGACTTTACCGGTGAGGGCGACATCCAGACCGGCGAAACCGCACCGGCTCCGGAGGGCATTCTCTCCAAGGGTGGCGAGGTCCGGCTGGGAGCGCTGAATGAACAGCAGATTCCCCCCGGCGAGATGAATTCGGACCTGAACCGCAACGGGAAGAACGACGACAAGTTCCCGGTTTTGCTGACTGACCCGGTCACGGCCGGCGTGTTCGATACGGCTTATATCGATACCAACCAGAACGGCCGCTTTGATGACGACAAGCCCCTGCACACCTATCAGGTGACCCATGAGGTGGGTGTGTTCGGTTCCACAGACAAGAAGGAAGGTGTCCAGCAGGGCGTCAACTTCGTTGTCACCCGGATCAACGCCGACGGTTCCGGCCTGAATGTTGGCTATGACGGCGGCTTGCACGGCACCCACGTGGCCGGCATTGTGGCGGCTAATGGGGCCGCCCGGGGCATGGCCCCCGGCGCCCGCATTATGGCCATTAAAGTGTTGAATTCCGGTGGCAGTGGCTCCTGGGCCGGGATTCTGCAGGGCATGCACTATGCCGCCGCCAACGGCGCCAAAGTGATCAACATGTCCCTGGGCGGCATGAGCGCCCGCAACGACGGCAAGGACCCCGAGTCGCTCCTGGTGGGCGAACTCACGGCCAAGTTCGGCAGCCTGTTCAGCATTGCCGCCGGCAACAGCGGCCCTGGCCTGAACACGGTGGGTCTGCCCGGCGTGGCCGCCGACGCCCTGACCGCCGGTGCCTACATCAGCCCGGCGACCTGGCGCAACGACTATGGCCTGACCGTGCCGGAAGAGGGGCTGTGGTATTTCAGCTCCCAGGGGCCGCGGGATGACGGTGTACTGAAGCCGAATCTCGTCGCCCCCGGCAGCGCCCGCTCCCCGGTTCCTGGTTTCGCCGGATACTACCAGGTCTTCCAGGGCACCTCCATGGCCACCCCGCATGCCTCCGGTGCGGCGGCGCTGCTGATGGGTGCGGCCGGAAACGCCGGTCTGCAGGTGGGGCCGAACCACCTGAAGGCCGCCCTGCAGCAGAGCGCCCGCCGACTGAACGGCTACGGCTGGGCCGAGCAGGGCCACGGGCTGATTCAGTTGACGGCCGCCTGGCAGCGGCTGCAGCGGTTGGCCGGTGAAGCGGACGCCCCGGTGGCGGCCCGCGGCGCCTTTGAGCGCACCGGTGCCACCATGCCGGTGCACTACCTGAACATTTATAACCGCGGCTATGCCCCGCTGCGCCTTGACCTGGACTACCGGTCGGGCAGCGGCGGCTTGCAGGCCACCGGCCCGCGGCAGGTGGCGGTGGGCTGGGGGGGCAGCGTCCGCCTGCCGGTGACGACTACCGGCGCCGACCGCCCGGGTTACTACGATGCGCTGGTCACAGCCCGGGGGGCCGGGCGGCAGGCCGCCGCTGTGGAGTACCTGGTGGCCCAGATTGTGCCGCATACCTTTGACCCGGATCAGGGCAATGTGATCAAGGGCATCTCCGGTAAGGTGAAGACGGCCAAGTATGACCGCCAGTTCATCCAGGTGCCGCCCGGTACCGCCCAGGTGGTGGTGCGGTTGAGCGCCCCTGAGCTGAAGGGGCGTGTGCGCCTGGTCAGCTACGACCCGGACGGCATGCCCGGACCGCAGTCCGGCTACGCCGGCGCCCCCAGCGGCCCGGAAATGGTGGAAATGGTGCTGGACAAGCCCCGGGCCGGGGTCTGGGAACTGGACGTATACGCTTCCCACGGGGGCATGCTGTATGATCTGGCCGATAACCGGTACAGCATGGAAGTGCAGGCCCGCGGTGTGTATCCCACCCCGCTCAGCCTGCAGATGCCCCCGCTCGCCTTTGGCGGCACCTACAAGCGGCAGGTCTCGTTCCACAACCTGCTGGGCGACCTGAAGGCCGGGGCCGTGGGCATGGGCTTTGCCCGTGCCGAGCAGAACCGGCTGGAAGTCGAGCAGGGCGGGTACAAGAACCTGACCTTTGATGTGGCGCCCGACACGGCCCTGCTCGACGTGCACGTGGGCCAGGCGGCCGACAAGAAGGCCGATCTGGACGTGAACCTGTACTATAACCACCCGCAGCTCGGCTGGCTGCCGGTGGCTGCCGGCAAGCAGATGCGTGTGCCGGCCCCTGAGCCGGGCCAGTATACTCTGGAAGTGACCGGGCTGCAGGTGCCCTCCGGTCGCACGACTGTAACGGCCGAACTGACCCGGGTGTCGGCCGGGTCCGACATTCGGGTGCAGGACAAGGTGCAGTCCCGGCCCAACGGCAGCCGCTGGACCGTACCGGTCAGCATTCGGGTACCGGCCAGGGTGGGCAAGTACCTGGGTGCGGTGGCGGTGAAGGACGACGAGGGTAAGATTGTTCAGGTGGTGCCGGTAGAAGTCCGATAGATGCGCCGACAGCCCGGGCGATGCAGTCGCCCGGGCTGTCGTGTCGGCCCCCACCGACGGCCGTTGGACTCTTCAAGGGGAATAGGGGTGTTTCTACCACGCTGAGAGTGCTGCAGCGGCGTGGGACAACGATAGTGTCCCCGGAAGTGGTGTAAATCTTATGTTTCCTAGCGTGTCAGCGACCGGGATTGGGGTCTGTGGCAAGCGGCAGGACTTGACAGCGAGCCTCTGCGGGCGTGGTGTGGGCCG
>JAKFDK010000064.1:0-20596 GCA_036676195.1 Clostridia bacterium
AATCTGATCAACTGCTGCGCAGGTCGGTGAGAGTCATCCTGACCGGGCAAGGGGCCGCGAAGGGCCAGGTGCCATCGATCTCGGTCGGACCGAGGGAGCACCCTTTTCCGCGAACAGAGCCAATTCTTAAGGCCAACGCGGGGCGCTGAGCTTTAAGTTTTTGATGAACGGGCCTCGCAAAGTGGCCTGAAGATGGGATTTCAGCCATTCTACATGGTTTTCTACCCCCGGAAGCGCCTAAATAGCCAGGGAAGCCCACTGTTCGTCAATTGTTTAATGGCAGTTTGGGTGGGAAGCTTTAAGAAAATGACGAGCAGACCGGGGGGTCCGCTGGGGATGGGAAGAAATGCTGACCACCTTGGGTGCGGAGGACATGGGACATGAAATCCCCGGTGGTGCAGGCGCCAGTCTCCCTCTTGCTTGCCCCTGAGCTTACAGCGTCGGCCAAGCTGATCTGGATGGTTTTCCAGTTGCATGCCCATTCCGGCCCGGTCGGTTCCGCTCTGCTGGAAAGCCGGTCCGGTCTCTCGCGACCGACGGTCCTGAAAGCATTCGCCCAACTGGCGGCTGCCCGACGGTACTCGGCCCCTTCTGCGACCGACCGTACACCTGCGGATGCCAGGGCGACCGTGCCGAGACCGGCCAGTTCATCTACGCCTGCCTGAGCGAACTGACGCGTGCCAGCCGCGTGATCCGGAGTTTTGACGTGAACCTGCTCCCAGGAGCAGAGTATCAAGACCGGGCGGTTCGCGATGATCTACGCGGACACATGCCTGCTCCAACTGCCGCGGCAAACGCTGTCCGGCTGTTCACGTCCGGGAGGTGGCAGCAGTGCCGTGGCCTGAAGGGGAGCAGCCGATTCGCCCCACCGCGGTGGCCATTTACGTGCGCTGGTCCACCGAAGAGCAGGGTGAGGGCACCACCCTGGCCGAGCAGTCTGAGCGCTGCCGGAACTACGTGCTGTCGCAGGGCTGGCAGGTAAGCGACCACCTGATCTTCATCGACGACGGCTATTCGGGCGCCAGCCTGGAGCGGCCGGGGATCACCCGCCTGCGGCAACTGGTGCGCCAGGGCGAGGTGGACTGTGTGGTCAGTCTGAAGATCGACCGCCTGTCCCGTTCGCTGGTGGACTGTGTCGATCTGGTGCTCCGGGAGTGGGCCGGCTGCTGCTTTTACAAGAGCGTTTCACAGCCAGTGAACACCACCGACGAACTGGGACGGGTCTTTTTTGCCATTCTGGCCGGCTTTGCCGAGTACGAGCGGGCGCTGATCCGGGAGCGTACCAGTGCCGGTCTGTTGCAACGGGTGCGGCAAGGCGGCTACTGGGGGGCACCCAAGCCGCCCTATGGGTACAGCCGCGTCGGCAAGGGCCGCCTCGCCGTGCACGAACCGGAGGCAGCGGTGGTGCGCCTGCTGTTCCAAATGGCCGCCTGCGACGGGCTGGGTCCGGTGGCCATTGCCGCCCGGCTGAACGAGTTGCGTATCCCCGGCCCGGCCGGGCGGGGCTGGTGGCCGCAAACGGTGCGCAGTATCCTGAGCAGCAGCCTCTATACCGGCCGACCGGTGTACGGCCGGCGGCGCCTGCGGCCGGGAATGCGCACAGCCGGCGGGGGGCCGGTGGTGCAAAAGCGTCCGGCACCCCTGGTGACCGTCCCGGTCCGACAGGCGGAGCTGGCCGTGGTCAACGAGGCCGACTTTGCCGCAGTTCAGCGGCTGCTGCAGGCACGGGCAGAACCGGCTGCCACAGGCTCCCGCACCGCACACCTGCTCACCGGGCTGGCCCGTTGCCGCTGCGGCGGGCCGATGGTGACCGGTTACGACCGTCACCACCGCCGGTTCTACCGTTGCCAGCATCGGGACCGGGCCAACGGCGGCACCGGCTGTAAGGCGGACGGGGGGTTTATTTATGCCGACCTGGTCGAACCGGCGGTGGTGGCCGCCATGGGGCAGCGGCACCGGAGTGCGGTCGCGCTGTCGGAGACGGCCTGCCTGCACCGGCACTGGCAGCAGGATGAAACGGCCGGAGCTGCGCCGGCCTGGCACCGCCTGCTCATGAACCTGACCGCGCAGGAGCGGCGTCTGGAGGCAGACCGGCGGCGCTTGCTGCGCCAGACCCGCCGGGGTGAGATGACCATCGCCGAAAAGCGGGCCCTGGAGCAGGACCTGGCGGCGGAAGCGCAGGAGTTGGCCGGGCGGCGGGCCGCGCTGACAGACCGGTTGGCCGAAGCCGAGGCCGCCGGTGGCAGATTTGGGCAGTTTGCCGACTGGGTGGCGGGAATCGATGCCTGGGCCATGCTGCCGTTGCCTGTGCAGAAACAGATCTTGCACCTCAGCCTGGAGCGGGTGGTGCTGCACAAGCCAAAGGGCCAGGGGCAGTCGATCGGGGTCGACCTGCACTGGCGCGTATAACCGCCAGATACAGGCCACCGGGCCGGGGTGAGCCGCCGTTGCCGCCGCCCCGGCCCGTGTCAGCGGCACGCCTAGCCCAGGCCACTCTCCACCAGTTCGGCCAGGGCGGCCATGGCTTCGGCTTCCTGCGGACCTTCACAGCGAACCAGCACCGCAGTGCCCGGCCCTGCCCCCAGCGACATCAGAGCCAACAGACTGCGGGCATTCGCCTGCTGCTCGCCCTTGCACACAAACACCTGGGTCCCGGGAAAGCGGTTGGCCGTCTGGACAAGCAAGGAAGCGGGCCGGGCATGCAAGCCGGCCGGATTGGTGAGCGTGAGCAGGCGCTCAATCATGTCCGGGGCACTCCTTTCGGGGAGACGGGGCAGTTGGCGCCGGGCCAGGCCGCCCCATCTGTTTGAACTGGGTGACCAGGGTGCGGACCCAGACTTCCCGGATCTGTTCCCCGGCGAGTGAATCGGGCACCGCCGGGTCGTGGTGCCGAATCTGCACCCCGCCCTTGCGTCCGCAGGATCGCTTTGCCACTGTGGCCACCTCCGGCCGGTGATGCCACAGCCTATGCCGTGCCCAACCGGGGGTAGGCGTCCCGATCGTGCGCGGCCGGATCATGCATGCGGACGAATGCATTGTCAGCCACACGAAGGTATTCGTAACCAAAAACGTGCGGCGGCCCATATGAACAAGCCACCGGTCAAGAAGCCGGTGGCCTTGCTGCTGTGCCCCGCAGTGCGGTCAGCGGACGGCGCTGCCGACCCAGGACAGGAATATGTCGACCACACTCGGGTCCCACTGGCTGCCGGACCCGGTGCGCAGGATTCCAATGGCCTGGCCCCAGGACATGCCCTGGCGGTAAGGACGGTCCGAGGTCATGGCATCAAACGAATCGGCGACAGCCAGAATCCGGGCGAACATGGGAATCTGCTCCCCCTGCAGGCCGTCGGGGTAGCCCCGGCCGTCGAAAAATTCATGATGGTGGCGAATAGCACTGAGCAGCGGCGCAGCAGAGCGCAGCGGCTGACAAATCCGTTCGCCCATCGCGGGATGCTCCCGCATGATGGCCATCTCGGCGTCACTCAGCGGGCCGGGTTTGCGCAGAATGGTCTCAGAGATCGCCACCTTGCCGACATCGTGCAGAAAGGCGGCCCGGCGCAGGATCTTCAGATCCTCCGCCGACAGGCCCATGCGCTGGCCGATCGCAACCGAGTAGAGGGCGACCCGTTCGGTATGCTGCTCGGTGTACATATCCTTGGCTTCCACGGCATTGGCCAGAGCCCGGATGACGTTTTCCGTATCCTCCAGTTCGTCAATGGCCCGTTTCATGCGCAGAAGCGACCGGGTCCGCGCCAGCAGTTCCTCACGGTTAACCGGTTTGGTCAGGAAGTCATCGGCCCCGGATTCAATCCCGCTGATCCGGTCCTCGACCCCGCTCAGGGCCGTGACCAGAACCACCGGCACGAAGCGGGTCTCCGGGTTATTCTTGACCCAGCGGCACAGTTCAAAACCGTCCATGCCTGGCATCATGACATCGGTCAGCACCAGGTCAGGGACTTCCTGGGCCATGATCGACACGGCTTCCTGACCGCTGGCGGCGGTCAGTACCCGGTGTCCGAGGGACCGGAGTAACTTGGTCAGAAAGATGACGTTTACGGCCACATCATCCACGGCCAGCACCGTGCCGGGCTGATCGGTCGACAAGGCGTCGCCGGTCCGGTTACGCTCGGCCGGTACTTCCGCCGCCACCAGGGTCGCAGCCCTGCGGGTGTGGACGGGCAGGTAAGTTCCGATTTCCGGCAGGAAGGTCGCTACGGACAGGGGCTTGGTCATATACCCGTCAAAGCCGGCCGCCTGCACCCGCGCCACATGCTCTTCCATGGCCTGTGTCAGCAGGGCAACCATGCGGATCCCGGCGGTAGTCTTGCTGGCGCGCACCCGGTTCAGCACTTCAAAGCCATTTAATTCGGGCAGGGATAGATCCACCAGCATCAGGTCGGGAGCGGTTTCCTGCGCCTGGACCAGCCCGGAAATCCCGTCCTGCGCCAACAGAACTGTGTGCCCGGCACGTTGCAGCAGCTTACCTGCGAGGGCCCGGCAGGCGACGTCGTGATCAACTACCAGTATCTTAGCCATCCACCTTGCCTCCGTTATGCCGTGCCTGAACTGACATTCCGTCACCGTAGCGGATGGGCAGGTTAACCCGGAAAGTGCTGCCGGTACCGACGCTGCTGGTGACGGTCACGGACCCGCCCAGTAATTCTGCCAGCTTCCTGGTCAGAGGCAACCCCAGGCCGGTGCCGCCTTCCTTACGGGTGGAACTGCCATCGACCTGGATAAATTCCTCGAAGATGACATCCAACTGGTTCGGGGGGATGCCACAGCCGGTGTCGGCCACGGACAGTTCCCAGGTACCGCTGTCCATGGGGCGGGCGGTGACCCATACCTGTCCTCGGGCGGTGAACTTGATCGCATTACCCACCAAATTGGTGACAATCTGCCGCAGGCGCCGGGAATCTGTACAAAGCGGCGGCAGAGCCGGGTTGATGGTTAACCCCAGGTCGAGTCCCTTGGCCGCGGCCAGAGGCCGCATTGTTTCCAACACCGCTGGCAGCAGGTCGGACAGACCCAGTTCCACGGGGCAGACGTCCACTTGCCTGGCCTCAAGCTTACCCAGGTCCAGCAGATCGTTCACCAGTTGGAGTAAGTCGACACCGCCCCGGTGAATGTAGGTAATACTCTCCCGCTGCTCCTCGTTCAGCGTACCGTCAATCCCAGCCAGCAAAGCCTCGGAAAAGCCGATGACGGCGTTCAGCGGGGTACGCAGCTCATGGTTGACCTTGGCCAGGAATTCTGTTTTCAGCCCGCAGGCGGTATCCAGCGCGGCCTGCTGCTCCCTCAGCAGCAGTGCCAGCCTTGCGTTTTCATAAGCCAGGACCGCCTGGCGGCCGAAATCGGCCGCCAACTCCAGCGCGTGTTGGCTCACCTTGGTGGCAGTCGGGTAGCCCACAACCAGAAAAAGGGTCGGGGGGACGTCCCCAACCAGCGGAATCACCAGTCGGGAGGATTCACCGCTACGACTGACCCAACGGGGCCCCGGCACGGTACCGGAGCTTCCGGCCGCTGCCTCGCTCTGCAGGTCGCGTACAGTGGCTTCGTCTGGGGCACCGCTGTACCCACTCGCGTGCACTTGCCGACCATCGTGCGTCAACAGCACACACCATTCGCCGCGCAGAGCTGTCTGAACCGCAGCGGTGACAATCTGTGCAGCTTCCGCCAGTTCAGACGCATTCCGCACTTGGGGGAGGAGCACAGTGAGGAGTTGTCTGTGCTCAAGCAGTTCCTCGTACCGACGCTGCCATTCAGCAGCGTCCAGGTCTGTCATGTCACGATCCCCTTCGCTGGAAACAGATGGCCTGGGTATTGGGAACTGGGTGAAGTTTTATACATAGAATTTCCCTATGAAGGGAACTTTCCCTGCCCGTCTTCGACAGCGTTCTTCACATTTGCGGTGTGACCAGCCGGACTGGTGCCCAGCCGTACCGGCCGTCCTTGCCCTGGTCTCCTGGACATAGACTGAGTCAGGGCAACAACGGGGGGAGGGGCAACGGGCCATGCTCAATCCCGACTGGCTGACCCGGTCACATGGCGACTGGCCGGATGCAGGGCGCGCCTTTTTCCGCCTGCTGTTCACCGGGCTGCGGCGGGCGCACGAGGCGTCGCCGCCGGGCGCAGTTCCACCCGGCGGTCCGGGTACACCACAATCTGCACGCCGAAGGCCTGGCAGAAGTGTTGCAGCAGTACCTTCCGTTCCGGGGGGGTCAGATGTTGCCACGCCGGTCTGAGATCGATGCTGCCGGTGTCCAGGGCGGTGGCAGGAGGGGTGGCCGCGATGTCCGGCAGAGCGGCCAGGTTCGCCTGTAGCGTGCGGATGCGCTCCCGGTGGGCCTGCGTGCGTCCGGTATACTCGTCCGGGTCGACCTTGCCTGTTTCAAAGGCCCGGGCCCAGCGGCCGACCGCCCGTTCCGCCGCTGCCAGGTCCTGTTGCAGGCGGCGGCGGTCGTCTGTGGCAGCCTGGCCGGCCTGGCGCAGGTACTCGGCGTCGCAGGCGGCCAGGAATTCCCGCAGGGGCGCTGTGCGGGCAAAGCTGCCCAGCAGGTGCAGAAGGTTTTCTTCCACCGCCCGGCCGGACACGCTGGCCAGCGGTTTCCCGGTCGGAGGGCCGCAGCCGGTGCCGTTGGCGTAGTTGTGGCACCGGTAGGCGTAGGCAGGTCCGGCGTCGGCGGCGCCTCGCCGCACTGTGTCGATCCGCCCACCGCAGACGCCGCAGCGGGCCACGCCGGCCAGGGGGTAGCGGCCGGTGGCCTGGCGGGGGGCGTAGGTCTTGCGCAGGGCGAATACGGCCTGGGTGCGGTCGAAGATTTCCCGGCTGATCAATGGCGGATGGCTGCCGGGCACCCGGGTCGGCTGGCCCGGCGCCTGGCCCCGGCGGCCGTACTGCACATCGCCGCAGTAGAGCGGATTGGTGAGGATGCGGGCCAGGGTGGTGACGCGAAAGCGGGCGCCGCTGCCGGTGCGGGCGCCGATTTCGTCGTTGAGCCAGATGCAGAGGGCACGCAGGCCCTGTCCGTGCAGATACCGCTGGAATATCTCCGGGACCAGCGACGCCCGGACCGGGTCGGGCACCAGCTTGAGCAGCACCTTGCCCCGCTTCACTTTGTCTGACGGCCGCCCCAGGTAGCCGAACGGCACCGGCCCGCCGCCCCATTCCCCGGCGGCGACCCGGGCCTGCTTGCCCATGCGGGTGCGCTCGCTGATGGTCTCCCGCTCCCACTGGGCGATCTCGCCCACTATGCGCAGGAACAGGCGGCCGGAGGCGGTGGTGGTTTCAAACACTTCGGTCACTGAGCGGAACTGGATGCCCTGCTGTTCGAACTGGTGCAGCAGTTCGTCCAGGTCCCGGACGGCGCGGGTCAGGCGGTCGAGCTTATGTACCAGGACCACGTCGTGTTGCCGGGCTTCGGCCAGCAGACGCTGAAAGGCCGGCCGGTTTGTGTCTTTGGCGGAGTAGCCGTCGTCTACATACCAGCCGGCGATAGTCCAGCCCTGGGACAGGGCGTAGGCGGCCAGGGATTCCCGCTGGGCCGCCAGCGAGAACCCCGAGGCCGCCTGTTCATCGGTGGAAACCCGCAGGTAACAGCGCACTGCAGTCACGTGGGTCACCTCACGGCCGGGTGGCGGTCGGTGTCACCACATCTTACGGTGGGTTTGGCCGGGGTAGAAACGGTACGCAGGTGTGTACCTTGGGTGAGGGAAGGTGAAGCGGCGCGCGGCGGGGTGCGGCGAAAGTGCGGGAAGGTGAAGCGGGGTGAAGCGGTGTGTAGCCACGGTGCGGGAAGGTGAAGCGGGGTGCGGCGGGGTGCGGCGGGGTGCGGCGAAAGTGCGGGAAGGTGAAGCGGTGTGCGGCGGTGATGAGCCACGGTGCGGGAAGGTGAAGCCGGGTGCGGCGGTGATGAGCCACGGTGCGGGAAGGTGAAGCCGGGTGCGGCGGTGTGCAGTCAAAGTGCGGGGAGTTTCTGACGCGCCAGCGCTTCGCTAGATCCCAGGTGTGCGCTCGCATCGCCGGCGAAGTCGCCGGTGATGGGTGCATCCTTGTTCTCCCGATCGAGCAGAACGGATGGCCCGTCGCGTTCCTCGCCCGCCTGAGCTGGCAGCCAGTGGTGGTGAACAGGGGCGAGAATTCCCACAGAGGTCCCGTGGGCGGTAAAAAGCGCAGGGCAAAGCTGGCCTGACGGCAGTCATGTGATGGCCGAGGACGGGAGGCAGAGATGGTTCCGCCGGCCAGCCGGCCAGGGATATCCCGGACCGGCGCGGCAAGAAAGCAGCCTGAACCCCGCCCCGGAGGGCCAATCATCAATTTTTGCAATGCTTCCGGCGAGCGGTACTTGCAAAAATTGACGATTTCACCCCGATCACCACTCCAGGAGACCGGTTTGGGGCGGTTTGGGGCGGCAAAGACGCACTTAACTACCCCTCCGGGGTATCGGTCAGAGCCTTCGGCAGCCAGGAACGTCAAGTATTGCAATTAGCCGCCATCGGGCGGCCATGCAAAAGCTGACGATCCGGCCAGGAGATCAGGTTGCTCAGGCGGCGGAACTTAGCGCTGCACGCCAGGAGTTGACGAGAGCCTTGCCCTGCCCGCCCGCACCACTGCTGCCGCCGCCGCCTGGCCGGCCGTGTAGCCGGTGGCGAAGGCCACCGTAATGTTGTACCCGCCGGTGTGGGCGTGCACGTCCAGCACCTCACCGGCGAAATACAGGCCCGGGACCAGGCGGGAAGCCATGGTCTTGGGGTCGACCTCCTTCACGCTGACCCCGCCGCCGGTGACAAAGGCATCGGCCAGGGGCAGGGTACCGGTCACGGTCACCGGTAGCGCCTTCAGCAGGCGGCTCAGGCGGAGCAGGCCCTCCCGGGGCAGGTGGGCGGCAGTCAGTTGGCCGTCGAGCTCGGCCAGGCCCAGCAATACCGGTAGCAGCCGCTCGGGGAGGAGTGCCTTCCATACGTTGCGGATGGCCTTCTTTGGCTCCGCCTCCGCCAGGGTCAGGCAACGGTGGTACAGATCATCGCTGCTCTGGCCGGGGAACAGGTCAATGGCCAGCCGCAGCTGCTGCGGACCCCGGCGCAGGTGCGTCACCGACACATAATGGCTGGTGCGCAGGCTCACCGGGCCGGACAGGCCAAAGTGGGTGAAGATCATGTCCCCTTCCTGGGTGGTCACCTTCTTACCGGCCGGGTCGTACAGGGTCTGGGTCACGGCGGAAAGGGACAGCCCCTGCACCGATCGGTCCAGAATCCACGGATCGGCAGCAGTCAGCGGTACCTCGGTGGGGTAAAGGGGGGTGACGGTGTGGCCGGCCTGCTGCGCCCAGGCGTAGCCGTCGCCGGTGGAGCCGGTTTTGGGCACACTCGTGCCACCCACCGCCACCACCACGGCGCCGGCGTGCACTGCCCCGCCTCCGGCCAGCGCGGCGCCGCAGCAGCGGCCCTCACCCAAGGTCAGGCGCTCGACGCGGGCGCCGGTGCGGATGCCCACCCCCAGGTCACGCAGGTGCGCGATCAGGGTCTGGGCCACGGTGGCGGCCCGGTCGGTGGCCGGGAACATCCGGCCCCGGTCTTCCTCTTTCAGTTTCACCCCCAGCCCGGCGAAAAAGGAAATGATCTCCTCGCTGCCAAAGGTGGAGAGGGCACTGTACAGAAAACGCCCGTTGCCGGGGATATGGGCGATCAGGTCCGGCACCGGCTTGCGGTTGGTCACGTTGCAGCGGCCGCCGCCGGAAATGATCAGCTTGCGGCCGAGGCGGTCGCCCTTTTCCAGCAGCAGCACCCGCGCCCCCTGGCGCCCGGCCGCCGCCGCCGCCATCAGCCCGGCCGGGCCGCCGCCGATAATCAGCACATCGCAGTCGTTCATGACCCGGCCCGACCGCCGGGCAGTATGGTATGCTTCATATTGACTGGCCTCCTGCTCCGCCGGCGCCCGGTGGGGGCCGGCCGGTTCTGTCCACAGTGTAACCTACGGTTCATCCTGGTCGCAAATGGCAGCGGGGGGATGGCGCATGTCCGAAAGCAACTACCGGGTCTTCCTTGAGCTGGGAGACGCCCTCCCCGCCGACCGCCTGTGCCGCCTGCTGGAGGCCATTGACCGGCTGGGCTCGATTAACCGGGCGGCCGCCGACCTGCAGGTATCATACCGCTATGCCTGGGGCCTGCTCCGCAAGGCGGAAGCCAAGCTGGCGTGCCCGCTGCTGCAAAGGCGTATCGGCGGGGCCGAGGGCGGCGGGGCCGAACTGTCGGCGGCGGCACGGCGGCTGCTGGTGCAGCACTGGCAGTTTCAGGCCGAGGCCGAGGCCCGGCTGAGCGAGATTTTCCGATCGTCCCCGGCTGATGCGCCGTCGCCACAGCCGGACACGCCCCCGCCACAGCCCGATCAGGCCCCGCTGCACCCGGAGGCGGCCCGGCCGGTGCTGCTGGCCAGCACCATCGGGCCGGTGGAAACGGGGCTGGTGCCGGCGCTGGAGCAGGCGTTTTACCAGCAGTCGGGGATCCAGGTCCGCCACGTTGCCGCCGGCAGCGGGCAGGCGCTGGACATTGCCCGGGAAGGGCGCGCCGATCTGGTGCTGGCCCACGCTCCGGAGCAGGAGAGTGTCTTTCTGGCCGCCGGCTGGGGAACCGGGCGTTATCCGCTGATGGTGAACGACTTCCTGTTGCTTGGCCCGGAAGCCGACCCGGCCGGGGTCAGGGGGGCGGATACCGCCCGGGTGGCCTTTGCGCGCCTGGCCGCGGCCGGTGCTCCCTTTGTGAGCCGGGGGGATCGGTCTGGCACCCACACCAGGGAACTGGCCCTGTGGGCTGCCGCAGGCATGACTCCGGCGGCGCCCTGGTACCGCGTGTGTGACCAGGGGGCGATGGGCAGCCTGGCGACCCTGCGTGCGGTCGAAGCGAGCCAGGCCTATACCCTGGTGGACCGCGCCGCCTTCCTGGCCGCCCGCGGCCAGGGGCTGCAACTGGTGCCGCTTTTGAGCGGCGACCCGGAGTTGCGCAACGAGTTCGCCCTGCTGCCGGTGCAGCCGGACCGCTGGAGCGGGGTGCCAGTCCGGGAAGTGGGGCAGTTTGTGCAGTGGGCCACCGGGCCGCAGGGGCAACGGCTGATCCGGGCGTTCGGCGCCGACCGATACGGCGAACCGCTGTTCCTGCCTGTGCACCCACCTGGCGACTGAAACTTCCCCCCGCGGGCAGTTCCCTCCCCTGGCGCGTGTAGCCATTTGGGAAAACTGAAAGCCGTTTGGAACTTTTTCCACGGTTACGCCTACGCGTTCCGCCTCCCCCGGGGCGCCACCCGCAGCGGGGCGCCAGGTTGACGGCACGCTGCAGGTGGCCTAGAATGGGCAACAGAATCGTTATGCACGAACAAACATAACGCATGCCGCCGCGCCTGCAAGGGAGGTCTGCCCATGTTCCACCACCACCGGCCCCGCTGCGGAGTTGCCCGGCTGACGGCACTGGCGGCCATTCTGGTCACGCTGGTTGCCTGCACCCGGCCGCCGGGGGCCGGGCCGAATCCCGCCGGGCCGGGCGCGGCACTGCCGTCGCCGCAACAGACGGACCTGATCCTGGCCACCACGACCAGCACCCAGGACAGCGGCCTGCTCGATGTACTGATCCCCCGGTTTGAGCAGCAAACCCATTACCGGGTAAAGACCATTGCCGTTGGCACCGGCCAGGCCCTGGCCCTGGGTGAACGGGGCGAGGCCGACGTGCTGCTGGTGCACGACCCGGCCAGCGAGAAAAAAACGGTGGCCAAAGGGGCGGCGGTGAACCGCCGGCTGGTGATGTACAACGACTTTGTGCTGGTGGGTCCGCCCGCAGACCCGGCGCATGTGAAAGGCGCCCCCACCACGGCGCAGGCGCTGGGCAAGGTGGCGGCGGCCAGGTCGCCCTTCATCTCGCGGGGCGACGACTCCGGCACCCACAAGAAGGAACTGTCCCTGTGGCAGGCGGCCGGCCAGAAGCCTGAAGGCAACTGGTACCAGCAAACCGGCAGCGGCATGGGTCAGACCCTGAATGTGGCCGCCGAAAAAGCCGGTTATACCCTGACCGACCGGGCCACCTACCTGGCCAACCGCGAGCACCTGCAACTGGAGATCGTCCTGGAGGGGGATGCCCCGCTCCTGAACATTTACCACATCATGCAGGTCAATCCGGAAAAGTTCAGCAAGGTCAACGCCGCCGGGGCGCAGGCGATGGTGGAGTTCATGACCAGCGCCGCCACCCAGTCGACCATCGGCCAGTTCGGGGTTGACAAGTACAAAGAGCCCCTGTTCTTCCCGGCCGCCGAGAAGACGGAGGCGCAACTATTGCAGCAGAAGTAGCAGTGGAGGGTTAGACATGGACCTGATCGGGCAGGGGCTGAAAAAGGCGGTGGAAATGCTGGCGGCAGGCGACCCGGAGCTGTGGCGGGTCACCTGGCTCACCCTGCGGGTCTCCGGCGCCGCCACCCTGATCAGCATGCTGCTCGGGCTGCCGGTGGGGGTGGCACTGGCCCTCAGCCGCTTTCCCGGGCGCCGCCTGCTGATCAGCCTGGTGAACACCGGCATGGGTCTGCCCCCGGTGGTGGTGGGTCTGTGGGTCAGCCTGCTGCTGTGGCGGTACGGGCCGCTCGGCTTTCTGGGCCTGATGTACACGCCCACCGCCATGGTGGTGGCCCAGGCCGTGATTGCCACCCCGGTGGTGGCCGGTTTCACCGTGGCCGGGATCGGGCAGCTCAACCCGAAGCTGACCCTGCAGATCCTGGCCCTGGGCGCCTCCCGCCCGCAACTGTACTGGCTGCTGATCCGGGAAGCCCGGCTATCGATTCTGGCTGCCGTGATCGCCGGGTTCGGTGCCGTGGTCTCCGAGGTGGGCGCCTCCATGATGGTGGGGGGCAATGTCCTGGGCCAGACCCGGGTACTGACCACCGCCACGGTCATGGAAGTCTCCCGGGGCCACTTTGACCTGGCCATTGCGATCAGCCTGATTCTGCTGCTGCTGGCCTATACCGTTACCCTGGCCCTGACCCTGCTCCAGCAACGGGGGCGGTCGGCATGAGTGCACCCCTGGTTGCGGTGCAAGACCTACGGGTACGGCGGGGCGGGCTGACGGTGCTGGAGATTCCCGCTCTCACCGTGGCGGCAGGGGAGGTGCTGGCGGTGATCGGCCCCAACGGGGCCGGCAAATCCACCCTGCTGCAGGCGCTGGCCCTGCTGGTGCCGGCGGAAATGACCTATACCTTTGCCGGGCGCACGGCGGTGCTGCCGCAGGAGGCCCTGGCCCTGCGGCAGCAGATGGCAGCAGTGTTTTCCGAATCGCTGCTCCTGGACGCGTCGGTGTTCGACAACGTGGCCCTGGGCCTGCGCCTGCGGCGGGTAGACCGGCGCACGGCGGCGGCGCGGGTGCACGCCTGGCTGGATAAGCTGGGGGTGGCCCACCTGGCCGGCCGCCCGGCCCGCACCCTGTCCAGTGGCGAGGCCCAACGGGTGAGCCTGGCGCGGGCCCTGGTGCTGGAGCCGCGCCTGCTGTTTCTGGACGAGCCCTTTGCCTCGCTGGATGTGCTGGGCCGGGCCGCCCTGCGGCAGGATTTGCGCCCGCTGCTGAAGGAGG
Source organism: Clostridia bacterium (assembly GCA_036676195.1). GTDB lineage: Bacteria > Bacillota > Sulfobacillia > Symbiobacteriales > ZC4RG38 > JAKFDK01. The sequence continues at coordinate 13,594 of JAKFDK010000064.1, forward strand.
CCGGTATCACGGCCCTGTTTGTGACCCACGACTTCACCGAGATTCTGCCCCTGGCCGACCGGGTGGCGGTGCTGGCCGGTGGGCGGCTGGTGCAGGCGGGAACACCGGCCGCAGTCTTCCGCCGGCCGGCGGATGCCACGGTGGCGTCTTTGGTGCAGGCGGCGGCTGACCTGGGCCGGCTGGTCGGGGGCGACAACGGTATTGGTTGACATCCGTAATTTGGAGAGTATTAAATCATAAAGGAGGCGAACTGCCCAACAGAGAGAGGGGGAGGGCCGGTTGGGACGCATCTCCGGCTTCATTCTTGATATTGACGGGTCGGTGGCCAGGGGCAGGCAGGCGATTCCGGGGGTACCGGAAACCCTGCTGGATTTGCGGGCGCGGGGGCTGCGCCTGGCCTTTTGCACGCAGGAATCGGCCGATACCCCGGACGAGGTGTCCGAGCGCCTGGGCCGGGCCGGGATTGCGGCTGTGCCGGGCGAAATTGTCACCGCCGCCGTGGTGGCGGCCGAATATGTGCGCCGCCAACTACCGGGGGCCCGGGTGTTTGTGGTGGGGGCGCAGGGGCTGCTGGACGCGTTGCAGTGCCGGGGCGTTACGGTGGTGGCATTGGAGCAGGCCCACACCGCTGATGTGCTGCTGATGGGGCGGGACCCCGAGTTTGACTATACCAAGCTGAACGCTGCCTGCCAGGCGGTCTGGCGGGGGGCACGCTTTCTGGTTACCAATCTGGACCGGGCTCTGCCGGTGGAGAACGGCCTGGTCCCCTGCGTGGGGGCCTTTGCCCAGGCGGTGATCTTTGCCACCCGCCGCCGGCCCCTGGTGCTGGGCAAGCCCTCCCGCTGGGCGGCGCAAACGGCTCTGGGCGTGCTGGGGCTGCCGCCCACCGAGGTGGCGGTGGTGGGCGACCGGGTGCGCCAGGATATCCAGTTAGGCAAGAATGCCGGCTGCCAGACGGTGCTGGTGCTGTCCGGCGGCACAACCCCGGCCGACCTGCGGCGGATTCCCGATCGCCTGCGGCCGGATGCGGTGCTGCCCGATGCCACGCACTTGCCGGCCTGGCTGGAGGGGCGCAGTCAGGGGGCAGACCAGCCAGCGCACACACCGGCATAGACCCGGCGCTCCCGGCAGCGGTGGGGAAGTGGTTCCGAAAGGCCGAACCCAACGGGTTCGGCCTTCCGGGCGCGTGCAGCTTGTCCCTCAGCCAGGGCTGAGCCGTCCAACGGCTGGAACTGTCCGTTGGGCATGGCCCGGTCAACCCGGTTAGCCACCTGGCCACTTTCCATGATGGGGGCAGGTGGCCTGCTGTTGTGTACAGCCGCCCAACCCTTTGGACCACAGAAGGAGTTCAAAGGGTGAGGGGGCGAACATATGTTTACCTTGAGAAGACCCGCAGAGTGGCCAGAGGCGTCCTTCTGTTTCGCCTTGATAAGCCTTCAGGTGTTGCATTTCCCGGTGATTACCTGTATCGGATCAGTACTGACTTCGGAACCGGTTCTGCCGGCATCGGGCTGTTCCTCCACAGGTTGCTGCACGGGGGCGGAAACTTTAATTTCGTACCGGACGCCTTACTCGGAAGGCTCCGCAGTCAATAAGCTCACTCAAGCCTCCATCCAGCGCTCAGAAGTGAAGGCGCCGAAGCAGAAGATAAGGGGGGAGTGTCATGCGCCTTAAGTTAGCCGGCCTCTGGAAGCAACATAATTTTATGAGGTTTTGGGCCAGCCAGACCATCTCGGTGTTTGGATCTCAGATTACCCAACTTGCCCTTCCACTGACGGCGGTTATCCTTTTGGGCGCCACGCCTGCACAAATGGGAGTACTCAACGCCCTGGTTACAGTCCCCTATCTGGTCATCAGCCTACTCGTTGGCGCCTGGGTGGACCGCCTTCCTCGTCGTCCCATTCTGATCTGGTCGGACATTGGCCGCGCACTTGTGCTAGCGGCCATCCCGGTTGCGTCGCTGCTCGGTATTCTACGCATGGAATTACTGTACGTTGTTTGCCTGGTGGCCGGTACACTGACCGTTTTCTTCGATGTCGCCTGCCAGGCGTTTCTGCCCTCACTCGTTCACTATGAGCAGTCAGGAGAGGGAAACAGCAAGCTGCAGGTTACTGCCTCCGCCGCCAAAATTGCGGGGCCGGGGCTTGCAGGGTGGGTAATTCACCTGATCTCAGCTCCGACGGCAATCTTCTGGGACGCCCTCTCATTCCTTGTCTCGGCATTAATGCTGGGGCTTGTACGGGTTCAGGAGCCGGTGCGACCGAAAACCGAGACAAGACGAGGCTTCGGACCTGAGATCGCCGAAGGGCTGCGCTTGGCGGTTGTTTGACCTGGACAATGGTCGTACCTGCGTGGTTGATCCTCAGATACCGGCGTGGACTATTGTCAGTCGTGAGGAAGGTTTCCTTTTGCGCCGACTTCAGACTTGCGTAAACCCTACTCCTGTCGAACTCGAGAAAGCTAAAGTTATCAAGGCTCAACTCGATGGTCAACCTCTATCCCTAAATTCTGTGTCTCCGGAACGCCAAATCTACATTGAACTGGGAAACGTTTGTAATTTGCGATGCGTCCATTGTTACAACAACTCGGGGACTACCGGTCAGCCTCCCCGCCTTTTGACATCAGAACTAATAGCCAGCATTTTGGGAGAAGCTCGACAACTGGGTTTCAAAGGTGTGGTATTTAGCGGAGGAGAGCCTTTGCTACGCCACGACTTATTTGACCTCATCGCATTGGCCCAGGGACTTGGGCTGCTTACCAAGGTAATTACCAATGGTACGCTCATCACTCCGAAAGTAGTCCAGCGGCTTAGACATCTGAACGCTCATATCGATATCAGCCTGGAAGGTGCTACTCCATCCAGCCATGATAGAATCCGGGGACAAGGTTCTTTTGCAGGCGTGTTGCGCGGAATTGAATGTTTGCTGGCTGCTGGCTGCGTCGGACACTTGGCCTTGTCCGTAGTGTTGAACCATTTTAACCAATATGATTTACCCAGGATTGTGGAGTTATGTCACCGGTATCAGGTTAGCCGTTTACAATTGATCTTTCCGGTTCGGCAGGGCAGGGCCCTGGAGAACTGGGACGATATATGCCTGTCCAGGTCGGACCTGAGCCGATTGTGTCGAGAAATATTTACCATGCAACAGTCGCTTCTGGGTCGGGTGCAGATCGAAAATGAGGTTGTATCTACGGCCGTGGATGCTCTCTTGTTTGGAGGCCGCGCTACAAATTATGCCTGCTCGGCATGTAGGCAGCTCAGGGTTGATTACGACGGCAATGTATATCCATGTGCCTTTTTCGATCATCCAACCTATCAATTAGGGAATGTGATCACCGCCGGCTCTCTGCAGCAGGCTATACATACGGCTCATACGACAGTGCACGAAATTGATGCTGCCTTTATCAGCGGGCGTGCCAGAACGAACAGGTAGCGAAGTGTGCTTGGCGTGGTTATTGTGGCGGTGGCTGTATGGCTCAAGCTGCGCTGCGAGAAGGCACTATTTGGGGGGTGGGAGACCTGTGCTGTGACGTTCGTGAGTCTCTTTACCTCCATATCCTCCGTGCCATGACGAATAGGGGGGACTCACACCACGATGTTTCGCCCAACTTCTAGCCTGACCCTTCCGCCGAAGGATGTACAACGTTGGCCTGGACTCGTGTGTGACTTTTTGGGGACTAAGGTCTGTTACCGAGCCCGTGATTCGTTAACCATAAGTCGGATCAGGTACATCTTTAGCCGATTTGTGGCTACCGCGGACAATTGTGATATTGAGATTGCCTTGTTGACCTCTGATAAACCGTTTGTGCAGGCAATTCTAACGCCAGATCAGGATGCGGTCCAGCGCTCACCCGAGTTTGTGAAATGGTAACTTCCTCGGGAATGGAGCCTATAGATGTGATGCGTACCCTAGTAGGGTTGGTGAACGGTTGCCAGGTATACAGCCTTGGTACAGCCGACCTACATGCGACTGCCGATCAAATTACACAAATATTAGAAACCCCCGGCGGTGGTACTTGGTTGCCGGAGGGGTAATCAGCATGTCAAGTCTATCCCTCCGTGAACAGTTTGTTTGGATTGCAATAAGTGGTAGTAGTATGGCACCAGGAATACTGGATGGGAGCGAGGTTCTCTTGGACCTGTCAGCTAGAGACTCACGCGAGTGGGCGGTAGTCGCCTTTCACTCCTTGGAAGGCGACACTTACCTCCACAGAATTCTTCGTGTGTGGACCTGGCCAAACTCCTACTCATTGTTCTTGGAGGGTGGCGACGGTGATAGCATGTGTAGTTTAGTCCCTGCCAATCGCATTATCGCCACGGCATTGATTGCCCGGCTAGATGGGGCGATGTATCAGTTTCCGACACGTCCAAGAATTTTGCTGGGGCCAACGCAAGTACTGGTCCTCAACGGTGTTGCCTATCTTAGCCGCTCTATACACAACTCATGGCTACGTGCTTTCTTTTGGTTGATCCTACCAACCCTCGTTATGAACTGCCGGTGGTCTGGAGCGCATCGAGGAATCCTCGCCATTATGTAAAGCTTGAAATATCGAGTAGTGCAGGTAATTCGCCAAGATCCTTTTGGTGTGGAAGGGAGTTGGCCTGATGACCGCCATAGCGACCCATAACCTGACGGTTCATTACCCTGGCCGCCGCGATCCTGCTATTCGCGAATTGACATGCACCTTCCAAAGGGGCAAGATTACCGGGCTTTTGGGTCCAAACGGAGCGGGTAAGACTACGGCGGTTCATGCTATGACTACCGTAATACCCATCACTTCTGGCGATGTCATAGTTCTCGGTCACAACGCCCGGCGAAATCCGACGGCAGTTCGATCTTTAATTGGATTGATGTCGCAGGTAGACGCGATCGATTGGGCTCTGACCATCGAGCAGCAAATTGAGTTTGTCGCGCGCCTACTCGGGTTTCGACCTGCTGAGCGCAGGGCACGGATGGACGACTTGATCCACCGCTTCGGGCTGTCCGACGTGCGGCGGAGCGATCCCGTGCAGGTTTCAGGTGGGCAACTGAAGCGAACTCAGATCGTTTGTTGTTTGCTGCGGCGCCCGGAAATTCTGTTTGTGGATGAGCCGACCTTGGGGCTGGATCCGTTAGGCGTCGATGCAGTGCTGGCGGAACTGCGAAATTTGGCTGCTGAAGGGACTACGGTGATCCTGGCCACCAACGAAATGGAACAAGCTGCTGCTGTTTGCGATGAAGTACTGTTTTTGCGCCGCGGTAGAATGGCAATACAGGGCACACCGGCGAAGCTGGCTGCGGATTATGGGGGAAGTCTGGGACAGGCATTCCGCACCCTTGCATTACAGGAGGGCGATACGGGTGATAGCGTTACCGCGGGGTAGTTGGCAGCGGATCAACGCAATGCTGTGGCGCCAGGTTCGCCAGACTCTCCAGTGGATTGGCCCCCACGCGATCAACGTTGTACGCCCCGCTGGTTATCTGCTTCTGGCCGTGGGCATCGGGGCCACTTTTGGCTCGGCAGAATACCATGGACGCACCATTTCCTATATAGACTTCATGTTGCCGGGCCTTCTCACCATGATTGCCTTTGAGGCATTCAATGACGCACTCGTCCGGTCGGCCAATGACAAGCAGTGGGGGGTATTCCGTATTGCCATCCTCCATGGTGTACGGCCTGGTGAATATATAGCTGCGCATGTACTATATGGGTTCACATGGTTTGCTTTCCGGTCCCTCATCTTACTTGCAGTTGCGGTTTTGTTTGGCGCTCGTCCGTCCTGGACCGCTCTGCCAATCACCTACCTGTGGTCTGCTTTGGGTATTACGACATGGGCGGCGCTGGGCACCGCTGTGGGGACCCGAGTCGATTCGTACAACGTTCGGGATACCCTGGTCAGTTTGCTCAGCGTGCCGCTGGTATTTACATCTTCCGCTTTTTACGATACAGCGCGGGTGCCGCTGGCCCTCAAAGTCGTGGCAAAGATCAACCCACTCAGCGTACTGGCTGATACCACACGGATGGCCCTCTTCGGAGGTGAGACACCCTTTATGGCCGGGATCTCACTGGTGATTCTTGCCGGCTGCGCCTTTGCCCTTGCTTACATAATGGTCCGGCGCACGCCACTGGTAGCGCGGGACCGGTAGCAGCCACGACCAGGTTAGTGAAGATTCGCCAACCGGCGCCCCCCTTGCAGGGTGGGCGCCGGTTGGCGTGCAGCGGCAGAATGCAGGCTGAACGCTCTGAAACACACGGGAATGGGGATCAACTGCAGCTCTTGGACATAGACCCGGCCTGAGGAAACGAACTGCCATATTTGTCTTCCCAAACCGACATTTCGCAGGGAGAAAACCCTGCGCCCGGGCGGTCGCCGTTACACTGGTGATCACAACAAGGCGGCGGTGTGGGGGCGATGCGGCAGTGGAATCGGTTGAAACAGAACAACCAACCCGAAGCAGTTCCTTTTATGAAATGCGCCTGGAGTCCATCGGCGGGTTGGGGGCGCACCTGGCCGGCCAGATGCTGGCCGAGGCCGGGGTGCTGGGCGCGGGTCTGAGCGGGGCGCATTTCTCTTCTTATGGGTCAGAAAAAAAGGGGTCCCCAGTCAAGTCATACGTGCGGCTGGGGCCGCCGGATAAACCAATCCGGATTACCAGCCCGGTCCGGGAGCCGGACCTGGTGGCTGTTTTCCATGCGGCGTTACTGGCCGATCCGGGCGTAACGGCCGGGCTGCGGGCAGGCGCGACCCTGATTGTGAACACCGAGGACAGCCCGGAGGCGGTGGCTGCCCATGTCGGTCTGCCCGGGGTGCGGGTGCTGACCCTGGACGCCATCGGCATTGCCTTGCAGGAGAAAACCCGGGTGAACACGGCCATGCTGGGCGCCATCGCCCGAATCGCGCCAGTATTGGAACCCGAGTCCATTCGCCGGGTAATCGCTGCCACCTTTGGCACCAGGTATCCGCAACTGGTAGCGGCGAACCTGCGCACCTTCGACCGCGGCTACACCGAGATCGCCGAAT
>JAKFDK010000065.1:0-32867 GCA_036676195.1 Clostridia bacterium
CAGCGGCGGTGCAGCGTCTGGAGACCGGTGCCGAACGCCTGCGGGCAGATCTGGGGCACATCGTGGGGGTCAGCACGGAACTCAGCAGTCTGGCGGAACATCTGCAGGGTCTGGTGCAGCAGCAGGAAAAATAACCACTGCAGTCCGACGGACTAAGTTGCCCCCTACGGCCGGCAGGCGCTCGCTTATGCGGAGCACCCGGTTACGGGTGCTCCGTTTCCACGTAGCCTCGGGGCACGAGAGGGCGGAATCGTCCTACGTGGCGTTGGCGCAGTTCTTTTTCACATTGGGGCAGCATGTTTGCGCCGCCGGGCCACATTCAGCGGATTGGGACCGAGTCCAACTCCCGGATACCGGTCAGGGCCGGGTGCATCACCCGTGCTTCAGCCCCATCGCCCCGGTAACAGCGGCGATGTCGGCCTCGGTGAGACCGGCATCCTGCAACAGCCCCAGGCCAGCCCGGGCGGCGGCCTCGGCGAGGACCAGCCCCACCTGGGCAGCGCCGTGCTGGCGCAGGAGGGCCGCCACTGCCGCCGGCTCGGGTGCGGCCGGTTCCGCCGCCAGCCAGGCGTCCACTTGCCCTTGCGCCGCCGGCTCCAGGTAGGGGTAAATGGCGGCCAGCAGGGCCGTCCATTGCGGCGTGCCGGCAGCGAAGCCTTCCAGCAGGTCTTCCACATCATCATGCAGTTGCAGGGCCTCGCCCAGGCGGTGACCGGCCCCGGCCAGTGCCTTTTGGGCCCGGGCATCCACCCCGGCGGCAATGCCCCCCCACTGCAGGGCCAGGGCAATCAGGCCGCCGGTTTTCAGTTGCCCGCAGGCCAGGCAGGCGTCCAGCCCCGGGCGAGCACCGTCCAGGTCCTGCCACTGACCCCTGGTCATTTCCCCCACCGCCCGGGCCAGTGCGGTGTGGGCCGGCCCCAGCTGCGCCGGCGCCAGCCGGGACTGCGCCACGGCCAGGTGGGCGGCACTGAGCAGCCACACCCCCACGTTCATGGCCTGGTCCTGACCATACACCGACCAGACGGACGGCTGGTTGCCCCGCTTTGGGGACTTGTCCTGCAGGTCGTCAAAGGTGGTGGCGCTGTGGTAAACCAATTCCACCGCCGCGCCCAGGCAGACCAGGGACGCCCGGGCCGGCGGCGACTCCGCCAGGTGACCGGCCACCAGCGCCGGGACCAGCCCGAGTCGCACCGGTAACGTGGGTCGGCGGTTGGTCAGGCCCAAGTAGCGGGCCGCCGGTCCGGCCGCGCCTTCCAGTTCGGCCAGGGTCCGGGCCATTACCGCCCGGATCCGGCCGGTCAGGGTCTGTATCTTACTCATGCGCCGGCCGCCCCCTTCCCGCGCAGCTCCCGCAGCGCCGGCCACAGAAGCAGCAGGGCCAGCAGGGCACCGGCGCCCCACCCGGCAACCGTGCCGGTCACCGTTCCGGCCCATGTGCCCACCCACCCGCCTACATAGCTCCGGGCCATCCACAGGATCTGCCCGATGGCAAACAGCGAATAGGTCCCCGACAGCACACCAAAAACGGCGTAGATGCGCTCTGCCCGCCCCCACTGCCGCGGTGACTGCGGCTGCCGCCACTGCTGGCGCACAAAGGCCAGGGCCTTGCTGCGCAGCCGCGGGATCTCCAGGTAATCCATCAGCATATAGTAGCCGTCAAACTCCAGCAGCGGGAACAGGTTAAAGATAAAAAACATGTAGTTCAAGAACAGGGTTTGCGCCAGCAGGGTGCTCTGGCGCAGGTCGGGGAAGAGCAGCAGCAGCCAGGCGAGCAGCGAGCCCAGGCACAGGTGCAGGTAGGGTCCGGCCCATGAAACCATCACCCGGGCCCGGCGGGAAGCCATCCAGATATCGCTGGTGTTCACGTACAGAATCGGCGAGCCCCAGTAGAACCCCACCCCGGCCTGGCGGACTTCCCGCCCCCAGGCCTTGACGGTGAGCGCGTGGGCCAGCTCATGCACCAGGGCGTGGGCCAGAAAAAAGCCGTACAGGCCCAGCCAGCCCCAGCCGGGCGTGACCTGAAACGGGGGCAGGCTGCCGCCGGCCAGCAGCCAGGCAAAGGCGCCCAGGCCACTGACGGCCAGTGCCGCCAGCATTAACTGCACTGGCCGGGTGTACAGAATCCACCCACCGCCCCGGTACAGGGCCGTCAGCATCGGGTCAAACCCCTGAATCGGCAGTTTCCACTCCAGCAGCCGCCTTGCCCCCATGGCCAGCCGCAGGTGCCAGGGCAGTCGCACTCCAACCAGCAGTTCCTCGCCGGGTCCCTGGCTGTGCACAAAGCCGGCGGCCCGCAGGCTTTCCACCACCCCCACCACCTGCTCCATGGCCAGGCTGTGGTATTTAACAAAGTAGGCCATCACCAGGTCACGGATGGAGGTATTCCCGTCCATCTGCTCCCACAGGTAGTAGCCACGGTCAGACAGCTTGAAGTACTGGCCCCGCTCCTCATCCTTGAGGATATATAGAACCTCGCCGCCGGTCGTTTCCTGGCGCAGTGCGCTCCAGCGCGCAATGCGCCTGGGCAGTTGCCGTTCGAACAGGGTGCGGGCCACGGTGCCGATCGCCTGTTGGCGCGAGCGCAGTACCTGCAGGAACACCGCCCGCGGCAGCACCAGGACCTCGCTGTCTACCGCGGCTTCGGCTGTATGGTCATGGGGCCGGCCTGATACCAGGGCGCCCTCGCCGAACCCCTCGCCCGGCCCCGCCTCATCCAGCACCTTCACAGCTTCGGACTCGTCGGCGTCCAGCACCACCCGACCGCGGCTGACGAGGTAGTATGCCTCGCCGGGTTCGCCTTCCCGGAAGAAGGTGGTACCGGCCGGGACGGTCTGCACCTGCATGGCGGCGGCCAGCCGGTGCAGGGTGGGGCTGTCGAGCCCGGCAAACGGGCGGGCCCGGCGCAGGAAGGCCACCAGGTTCAGGCCGGCCACCTGTTGCTCCACCGCCGCGCCGGCCTCCGGGTGCAGGGCCAGGGCCTGGTTCAACGCAGCCGGGCTGATATGGTAAATCTCCAGCTCGGTGGCGGCCTCCACCGTCAGTTCCGCCGGTGGGGGCTGGTCGGCCAGCAGGGCCGCCTCGCCGTATGTATCGCCTGGCATCAGTTCGGCCACCACGCGTCGCCTGGCGCCCGTGCCCGCCAATACCCGGGCACGGCCGGCGCGCAGCACCGACAGCCGCCGGGGCACCTCGCCGGCAGCCAGCAGCACGGTTCCGGACGCTACCTGTTCTTCTTCCACCTGCGCCGCCAGTTCGGTCAGCGCCGGGCCAGCCAGAGCGGCCAGGGGGGTGGCGGCCTTCAGGCGGGTACAGCGGCGACGCAGGTGCAGGGCCTCCAATAGGGGGCGGGCCCCGGGGCCGGCGGCAGCGGCGGCCAGGGCGGCGCGGCTGAGGCGCCAGGCCGTGACCGGTGTGGCGGCCACCACCCGGTCGGTGCCGGCATCGCCCAGGAGCAGGTCCACCTCTCCGACCAGGTCGCCGGGGCCGAAATCGGCCACCGTCTGCGTCTGGCCGTCGACCTGCCGCTCCAGCCGGGCGCGGCCGCGCCGGATCAGCCAGAGTTCATCGTCGACCTCTCCAGCCTCGGTCACCAGGACTGCCCCGGTATGAAAGGAAGCGATTCTGACTGTACGGCCCAGGCTGGCCGTCAGGAGTACCGGTGGTACACCCAGACCCAGTTCAGCATACAGGAGTGCAAAGGGAGAGCTATCCGGCTTCGGCAATCTGGTTCACCTCCGGAAAAGCGAGAGACCCGGACCAGGCCGGGTTGATCAAACAATCAAACGCTGCCGCCAGGCAACCGGGAGCAGGAACAGGTACAGGCTGCGCTCCGCCGCGCTCACCGGTAGCCGGTTCAACGCTGCCCCCAGCCGCCCTTCAGCCGCAATGGCCGTTAGCAATGCCAGAAGGTGCGGGGTTAAATTCAAGGCCACGCCCCGAGCCGGGACAGGCACTGCATACAGTGGGTGACGGTGTGTACCGTCTTGGTAAAAGTCCCCGCCGCCCTGGCCGCGCAGGGTGGCAAACGGCACTGTCAGGGCGGCTGGGTCCAGGTCCTGCGCCAGCCAGGCGTGGTAATACGCCAGTTGCTCCTCGCCGTTCAGGGCCTGGAGGTGACCCAGCCGCTCCAGAGCGGCCTGCAACGGTGACTTATGCCCCGCCGAAGGCGATCGCCCCGGCGCCCAGGAACCAGAACTTGCTGACCCGCTCCTCCAGCTCTTCCTGGCTGAGGTTGGGATCCACGCTCCGGATGGCTTCAATTTCTTCTGCCGTCAGGCTTAACCCTGCAGCCTTGGCCGTACCCTCCGGGTCCTGAAAGACTGCCTGTCGGAACGCCTCGTCCTTCAACGCCCGTGCCACCAACCTGGACATGTCTTGAACACCCAGCTCGATTCTCCCCTTTCGTATTTGTCATTGGGAACTACTACTCCTGTGACCTCAGTCCCACCGAAAAGGTTCGGTCCCCAATCAAGGACACGTACAAATAGTTATGCATGACTCTACCAGAAAAGCGTTACCGCAGCATGAACGCACCTGGGGGCGAGTTGCAGGCCCGGCCCGGTCAGCCCCCGGTCTCCTGGCCGGCGGCCGTCTCTGCCTCTGCCACGTCGGCCATCTGGCGCCAGCGGGTCTCAGGCAGCACGGCGATGGTGATGACCCCTGCCCCCACAGCGGCCAGACCCATCCAGGAGACGGCGTTGCCCACGCTACCGGTGGGCCCGGCCAGGTACCCGACCAGGGCCGGTGCGCCGATCATGCCGAGCCGGCCCAGCAGGTTGTTGGACCAGGCGGCGGCGTTGGCCCGCATTTCGGTGGGGAACAGTTCCGCCATGAAGGCCGATGTAACCGGCAGGAACGCACCCAGGAAGAAGGTCTGCAGGAACAGCCCGATGCTGATGGCCAGCACCGACTGGCTTTGAAAGCCGATCACGGTGGCGGCCGCTCCGGCAAAATAGAAGAGCGCAGCGGTGATGCGGCGGCCCAGCCGGTCCATCAGCCGCCCGGCCACCCAGAAGCCGGAAATGCCCAGCAGGTAGGCCACGGCCATGGCCTGGCTGACCATCTGCTCATTCCAGCCCCGGCTGTTCATCACGTGGTGCACCCAGAAAGTCTGAAACGCCGTATACGGGGCATAGGCCAGCGCCCAGATCACGGCCATCCAGATCAGGTAGGTGCTATAGGGCCGCTTCCACACGGCAAAGAACGACGGGGCCTTGCCGCCGCGCACTTCCCGGGTATGCAGCCAGCGGGGCGTTTCCCGCAGGCGGCCGCGCATGAAGCCAATCAATACCAGAGGCAGCAGGCCGACCAGGTACATGCCGCGCCAGCCAAAGGCGACACGGGATACCAGGGGGAAGAGGGCAGCGCCCATAATCCCGCCCAGGGCGCCCATGCTCTGCACCACCGCGATGGCCATGCCCCGAGATTTTTCCGGGAACTCCTCGGCCACCATCACCGTGGCCAGCGCCCACTCCCCCACCAGGAAGATCCGGGCCAGAAACTGCCAGACCACAAAGTCACCCATGCCCCGGGACAGGGCGGTAAGGGCGGTGAACACGGCATAGGCAAAAACTGTTAGCTGCAAGATGGGGCGCCGTCCCCAGCGGTCGCCAGCCCGGACCACAAAGAAGGCAACCAGGGTGCCGCTGGCCACGGCGGATACCCCCAGCCCCAGGGCCTGGGTCGAGACGCCGAAATCCTTCTGCACCAGCGGCAGGACCAGATTGATCACAATAAAATCATAGCCTTCAAAGAAAGTCGCCGCCGACAGAAGCACCAACAGCAGCCGGCGGTAACGGGCATTGGCCATCTCGCCTTGCAGGGGATCCGGTTCAGCAGCCATGCTCATGCTCCCCCTTCGCCATTTCCTGCCATGCCTTCAGAACGGTCAGCAGGCGTTCGTCGCGCCGGCGGACCAGTTGCTCCCCCCGTCCCTCCACATAATCAGACATACCCCGGCCTGTCTTGACCCCCAGGTGACCGGCCGCCACCAGTTCCCGCAGCCGGGCGGACGCTTCGCCGGCGTTGCACAGCAGCGGGTTAATCACCGACAGCGCCGCCTGGATGGTGTCCAGCCCGGACAGGTCCACGGTGGCGAAGGGTCCCACCGCCATGCTGCGGAAGCCGGTGCTGGCCCGGACCGCCTCATCGATGTCTTCCGCCGAGGCCAGGTCCTGCTCCCACAGGTAAAGCACTTCCCGGAGCATGGCGGCCTGCAGGCGGTTGACCAAAAAGCCGGGCAGATAGCGCCGCAGGACCACGGCCGTCTTGCCGGTCCGCTTCGCCAGTTCGCGCAGTTCGGTCACTACCGACGGGTCGGTGGCAGGTCCGCAGACGACCTCGATCAGCGGCATGATCTCCGGCGGATTGAAGTAATGGGTAATCACAAACCGGTCCGGCCGCAGGTCCGGGAAGAGCTGGTGCATGGGCAGGGCCGAGGTGTTGCTGGTGAGAATGGCATGCTCCGGCGCCAGCGCCGCCACCGCCTTAAGCACCGGCGCCTTGACCGGCACCGCTTCGGGCACGGCTTCGACCACCAAGTCGACCTCCCGCAGCGCCGCCGCCAGGTCAGTGCTGAAGCTGAGGGACGCCCGCGCCTGTTCCGCCTGCCCTTCGGTCAGGAACCCGGCCGCCTGGAATCGGTCCAGGCTCTCGTTTACCCGCTGGTGGCCGCGGGCCAGCGCCTGCGCGTCAATGTCGACCACACAGGTGGTGATTCCAGCCTGGGCCATGGTCTGGGCGATGCCGGGTCCCATGGTCCCGGCGCCAATCACGGCAGCCCGTTGGATCAATTGCCATCCCTCCCGTGTTGCCTGTGGTGCGTGCGGGATCACCGAATCAGAACCAGTCCGCCGGTGGGTGCTCCATCAGGGCGGCCACCTGGCCCAAGAAGGCAGCGGCCTGTGCTCCGTCCACCACCCGATGATCAAAGGTCAGGCTCAGCACCAGGGTGGGCCGTACCGCCACTTCATCGCCCACCGCCACCGGGCGCCGCACGATGCGCCCCACTCCCAGCACCGCCGACTGGGGCGGGTTGATGATGGGGGTGAAGGCATCGATCCCATACATGCCCAGGTTGCTGACGGTAAAGGTGCCCCCGGCCAGGTCCGCCGGCTGCAAATCCCCGGCCCGGGCCCGCTCCACCAGGGTGTGCCGCTGGGCCGCCAGTTCCGCCAGGGTCAGGCCGGCCGGGTGGCACAACACCGGGGTGACCAGGCCATCAGCCACGGCCACGGCCAGGTTCACGTGGGTGGCATCGGGGTACAGTAGAGCGTCGCCTTCCCAGCGCGCCTGCAGGGCGGGATGCCCGGCCAGCGCCACCGCCACTGCCCTGACTGCCACGTCGGTCAGGGTAACCGGCCGGGTTAACTGTGCCACCGCCCGGCTGCATTCCACCTCCCGGGTCAGGGTCACGGCCGCCGCCTCCCGATGGCTCTGCGCCATGCGTTCAGCAATGGCGCGGCGCATAGGGGAGAGCGGTTCTCGCCGCCAGCGGGCGCTCGCCCCGAGCGGCGGGGCCTTCGGTGCGGTCGGAGCCGCCGGGCCGGGGGCCCCCGGCCCGGGAGCGCCCGCCGCCACCTGCAGCCGCAGCAGATCAGCGCCCACCGCCAGCATGGCCCCGGGAGCGGCACACAGTTCCACCACCGTGCCGGCCCGGGGGGATTCCACGTCTACACCGGTCTTCTCTGTCTCCACACGGCACAGCGGCGTGCCGCGCTCCACCTGATCGCCCGGCCTGACATACCACTCATCAACCGTAGCGGTGCGGCTGGTCAGGCCCAGTTTGGGCAGAGGCACAACGGCCATTTGCTCCGGCATCTCCGTTACCTCCCCATCGCCCGGCGCACTGCTGCGGCGATGCTCTCTTCGCTGGGCGCGATCAGGTTTTCCAGCACCGGGCTGAAGGGGATGGGTACCGGCGGGGCACCCAGCCGGATCACCGGTGCCCGCAGATCCGCCAGGGCTTCCTCAGCCGCCCGGGCTGCCACTTCGGCACCGAACCCGCCCGTTACCACCCCTTCCTCAACAATAATCAACCGCCCGGTCTTGCGCACCGAAGCCAGGATGGTCGCCGTATCCAGGGGCACCAGGCTGCGCGGGTCGACCACCTCGACGGCGATGCCCTCGCCGGCCAGCATCTCGGCCGCCCGCAGGGCGCTGGGCACCATGGCCGACAGCGCCACCACCGTGGCGTCGGTGCCGGTGCGGTGCACGGCCGCCACCCCCAGAGGCACCACATGATCCCCGCCGGGCACCTCGCCCCCTTCGTAGTACAGGCTCTTATGCTCCAGGAACAGCACCGGGTTGTCGTCGCGGATCGCCGCCTTGAGCATGCCTTTCAGATCGGCGGCGGTGGCGGGGGCCGCTACCTTCAACCCGGGGATCTGCAGGAACAGCGCCCCCAGCCACTGCGAATGCTGGGCGCCGGCGGAGAAGCCGCAGCCCCCCGGTGACCGCACCACCAGGGGCAGCCGGAACTGGCCGCCGGTCATGTAGCGAATCTTCGCCGCCTGGTTGATCAGCGGGTCCATACAGGCGGTCAGAAAGTCCTGGAACATGATCTCCGCCACCGGGCGCAGGCCGGTCATGGCGGCCCCCACGGCAGCGCCGACAATGGCGTTCTCGCTGATCGGGGTATTACGTACCCGTTCCGGGCCGAAGGCGTCGTACAGGTCACCGGTCACGCCCCAGACCGCCTGGGCCTGGTCTTCCCCCAGCAGGAACACCCGCCCGTCGCGCGCCATTTCCTCGGCCATGGCTTCCTGCAGGGCTTGCAGCCCGGTCAGCAGGCGGGGTCCGTCGGTCAGTGCCGTTGCGGCCAGGGCAGCGGCCGCGGGCGGAAGGTCGGTGGCGGTCAAGCCGCAGCCCGGCGAGTCCGGGGCCGGATCCGGGGCAAACACATCGCGGGCAATTTCCGCCGGATCCGGCAGGGGGCTGTTCTGGGCAAAGGCAATGGCGCTCGCCAGTTCCTCGTCCGCTTCGGCCTGCAGGGCAGCCGCACCCGCCTCGCTGAGGACCCCGGCGGCCAGCAGCTTCTGGCGGTAAGCCTGCACCGGGCAGCGCTGCCGCCAGCGGGCCACCTCCTCACGGGAGCGGTAGGTCTCGGGATCGCCCTCGTAGTGGCCGCGCCAGCGATAGGTACCGGCCTCAATCAGGGTCGGCCCCTCGCCGCGGCGGGCCCGCGCCAGCGCGGCGGCCACCGCTGACCGGACTGCCTCCACATCGTTGCCGTCCACCGGCACGGCCGGAATCCCATAGGCGCCCGCCCGGTCCACCACCCGAGATACCGGGGAACCGGCCGTGAAGGGGGTGGCCTCGGCATATAGATTGTTCTCGCACAGATACACCACCGGCAGGCGCCAGAGGGCGGCCAGGTTCAGCGCCTCGTGGAACATGCCCTGGCCGGTGGCCCCTTCCCCCAGGAAGCAGACCACCGCCCGGCCGGTCTGCCGCAGTCGGGCGCTCAGCCCGGCCCCGGCGGCAATGAGCGTGCCGGCCGCCACAATGCCGTTGGCGCCCAGGCTGCCAGTTTCCGCCGCGGTGATATGCAGGCAGCCGCCCCGCCCGTGGCAGTAGCCGTCTTCCCTGCCCATCAGTTCAGCCAGCATCCGGCCCGGGTCCGCCCCCCGGGCCAGGTGATGGCCATGGCCGCGGTGGGTGCTCACATACTGGTCATCCGGGGCCATGGCCGCGGCCGCGCCAACCGCCGTTGCCTCCTGGCCGGTGGCCAGGTGCACAAACCCGGGAATCTCCCCGGCGGCGTACAGGTCGGCCACCCGCTCCTCAAACAGCCGGATGGCGAGCATGTCCCGGTACAGCCGCCGCCTGGTGCCGGCATCCATCCTAGCCCACCCCCTTCTGACGCACGTACTCCTTGTACAGCCGGATATTCCGGGGCATCAGGGTGGTCAGGCGCAGGACCCCGGCAATGTTCCCAACGGTCCGTACCTGCCGCCGGGCAAAGGCCACCCCCACGTTGGCCCGGCCGGTGAACAGGTCATGGAACAGGTCGGTGGACAGCTTCAGCACCGCCCCCGGCTGCTGGTCCGGGTAGCCCTGGCGGATGACAATATCGGCACCGCTGGTGCAATCCAGGGTAAAATCCAGCTCCAGATCCTCCAGGCAGATGGCCACGACCATTCCCAGTTTGCGCCAGCCGTCAAACAGGGCGGGCTCGGTTTTGGTCAGTTCCAGGTACTCAGTAATAAACTGCCGGGCCTGCTCCCGGTCCGCCTTGTAGGGAAACGCCACCGCATACCCTCCTCTCAGCTACTGCGCTCAGCCCGCCTACCGGGCAGTCCCCCGGTGCCCCAGACCGGCAGAGATGGCATTGGCGCACTGTTGCAGCACCGGCAATACCGTTGGATAAGTCTGTTCAGACAGAGCGGGGATCAGCGCCCCCACCGCCACCGCCGCCACCACCTCGCCGCGGCCGTCGCGCACCGGCACGGCCACGCAGAACAGGCCTGGCAGTGACTCCTCCCGGTCCAGGGCATGCCCGCCGGCCGGAATGGCCGCCAGTTCCCCTCGCAGCGTGCACATGTCTGTAATGGTGTGGGGGGTGACCTCCGACAGGCCCGCCGCCTCCATTTCCGCCAGCAGGGCTTCCCGGCGGGCGTCGGGCAGGTAGGCCAGCAGCAGCTTGCCCAGCGCCGAACAGTGCAGGGGGAGTTTGATCCCGACCTGCAACACGAGCATCAAGGGCAGTTGCGGTTCCGCTTTCTCGACCAGCACGGCGCTGTCGCCTACCAGAGTGACCAGGTAGCTGGGCAAGGAGGTGACAGCCGTCAGCTTGGTCAGGTGTTGCCTGGCCACGGTACGCACATCGTCCCGGGACGGCAGCGCCGCCGCCAGCCGGTGCACGGCCCCGCCCAGCCGGTATTTCCGGCTGGCGGCGTCCTGCTCCAGGAAGCCGGCTGCAACCAACGATTTGACCAGCAGGTGCACCGTGCCCTTGGACAGGCCCACCTGATCACTCAGTTCGGAAATTCCCCAGCAGTGCGGCGGCCGTTCGAAGGTCCCCAGAATGCCCAGCGCCCGGGCGACCGAACGTACCGTTCCTTCCCGTATCTGTGCTGTCTCCCCTGGCACAGGCATCGCCTCGCCTTTGTGGTTAAACCTCAAACAACACCTTGACCGATTGCGTCCGCCGCTTGTCCACCGCCACCGAAATCGCTTCCCGGTAACGCGTCAGGGGGAAGCGGTGGGTGATCATGCCCCCTGCCTGCAAGCGCCCGCTCTGCAGCCACTGCACCGCCCGTTCGTAGTCGCTGATGCGCTCGCCGTACAGATTGCTGTAGCCGTGGGAGACGGTCCCGATCAGGTCCACCTCGTTATACCAGACCGGGGTCAGGTCAAGCCGGAGCGGCTGCAGGCTCACCCCGATCAGTACCACCGCCCCGCCGGAGCGGGCCAGCCGCAGGGCCAACTGCAGCGTCTGCGCCTGGCCCACACAGTCGTAAACCCGGTCAAAGCCGCCCACCATGGTACGGGAGCCAGTAACGCCCCGGTACACGCACCCCCCGGTCAGATCGGCGGCCAGGGTCAGAAAGTCTTGTCCGACCATCCAGACCCGGTCGGCCCCGTAACGCCGGGCCAGTTCAGCCTGGTACGGGAACTGGGCCACCGCCACGATCTCACAGTCAGGCCCGGCAGCCCGGGCGGCCTGCAGGGCGAGGAAGCCGATCGTGCCCATCCCGAGCACCAGCACACGCTGGTCGGGCGCCGGCGGGCGTCGCAGTACGCCGCGCAGGGCGCAGGCGGCCGGTTCCACCAGTACGGCCTGTTCATCGCTCAGGTCGGGCGGGACCTTCATTACCGCTCCGGAGGCGGCGGTGTACTCGTCGCCCCAGCCGCCGCCCACCGGCCCCTCGGACCGCTGCCGCTCGCACAGGTTGTAGTTCTGTTCCCGGCAGCGGGGGCACAGCGGACCGCCAAGGGCCAGGCAGGACCAGCCCCCCTGGCGAATCACCCGGTCACCGGGAGCCAGATCCGTTACGCCCGGCCCGACCCGGTCCACCGTACCAACCACCTCGTGGCCCAGATAGGTGAGTCGGTTGCCGGGCAGGATTCCCGGGTGCACGCCCAGATCGGCGGCCATGAATACCAGGTGCAGGTCACTGCCGCAGATGCCCGCCACCCGGTTCCGCACCCGCACCCACCCGGCCGGGGGTTCCGGGCTGGGTTCAGTCACCATGGTCAAGGGGGCAAACCGGCTGAAATACACCTGCCGCCACACGGGGCCCAGCGCCTTCACCAGAGCGACGCGGGCCGGGTCCGCCCGCACGCACAGGCATTTCACCGTTTCCTCTCCCCTTTGTGGTAACCGGCCGTTCAGCATAGTTGAACTTATGTTCAGCATCATTCGCACCCATCATAACATCGGTCTTAATTTTTAATCAAGACAAAGGTCCGAAAATAGTTTGTTGACAGGTGTTTTAGGCAAATGGTACGATCCAGGCAGAAATCTTGCAACTACCGTTCAGCTAGTCTGAACCAGGACGCCCGGACCCGTAGTCGGGTCCAGGCCGGGTGATCGGTAACAGGAGGTGTCACTGCTTTGGCCAGCTTGCTCGCCGGCTTTGCCCGGGCGCCCATCACGCCGCGTGAATCGCTGCGCATGGGAGGTTACCCTCTCACCAGCAGTTACGTGCTGGCCTTTCTGAAACACCGCCCATCCCAGGGGGTGCACGACGACCTGTTCGCCCGCTGCCTGGCCCTGTCTGACGGCACCACCACCCTGGTTCTGGTCTCACTGGACCTGTTGGCTTTCTTCGGCCC
Organism: Clostridia bacterium; assembly: GCA_036676195.1. Taxonomy (GTDB): domain Bacteria; phylum Bacillota; class Sulfobacillia; order Symbiobacteriales; family ZC4RG38; genus JAKFDK01. The sequence continues at coordinate 12,781 of JAKFDK010000065.1, forward strand.
GGACGTGGCTGAAGTCCGCCGGCGCGCCTATGCCCGGCTTCCGGCGGCGCAGCGTGACCAGGTACAGATCTGGGTGGGCTGTACCCACTCCCACGCCGGGCCGGACACCTATGGCGTGTTCGGCGGCGTTCCCGCCCGCTACAAGGAGTACGTGGCCGAACAGGCGGCAGGAGCGGTGGCAGCGGCCGTGGCTGCCCTTCAACCGGCCCGGCTGGCCACTGGCAGCCTCCGTATGAAGGGCGCTCTGGGGAATTTCCGCGACCCGGACCGGGGCCATGTCGACCCCGAGGTTTCCGTTCTGTACATCCGCACGGCAGCCGGCGCACCCCTGGTGACGCTGGTGAACCTGGCCTGCCACCCCAATATCCTGTGGAAGGACAACCGCCTGATTTCCGCCGACTTTCCGGGCGCGCTCTGTGACTACCTGGCCGCCCATGACGGTGGCGAGGGAATCTTTTTTAACGGGGCAGTGGGCGACATTTACACCGCCGCCATTGCCCGGGACTTTCACAACGAAAAGGGCCAGGGCCGCACCCACGCCAGGGTGCGGGAGTTTGGCGAAGAAATCGGCCGCCAGGTACTGGCGGCTGTCCCGCCGGATGCCGACTTTGCGGCGGCGGTACCGATCCGGCCGGTACGGGGCGAAGCCCGCATCCCGGTTGAAAATAAGCAGTTGCTGCTTCTGCGCCGCATCGGCGTGATCAAGCGGGAACTGCCGGAGGGCAGGTTCCACGCTGAACTGGGGCGGTTGGATCTTGGGGATGCCACCCTGGTGACCGTCCCGGCCCAGATCTTCGCCGCCCTTGGTCAGGAGCTACGGGACGCTTTCAGCGGTCGCCGCTTGTTCATGCTCGGACTGACCAATGATGAAATGTCGTACGTGTTACCGCCGGAAATCTTCCGCTGGGGCGGGCGCCAGGAGCGCATTTCCCTGGGGCCGCAAACCTGGTCGCACCTGAAGGCAGCCATTCTGGAGTTGCCGCCCGGCGGTGGAGCGTAGCCTACGGACCGAAAAGGGCACTCACTTGTCGTGAGTGCCCTTTTCGGTCCGTCTCTCTGCCCATACAGGCTATTCAGATCGCAACCAGCTAAGCGCTGCGCTCGTCTTGCTGAAATACCTGATCCCGGCATCCTTAAGCTGTTGCGTAACCGCTGCCTGTCCAAAATCCCGTGTATTGCCCGACAGAAAACCTAACGTTGCGTGCCCCGTCGCCTGTGCATCAGCCAGGACGCGTACGCACCCGTCATCTCCGCGGACCGGTAGCCTTAGCATACCGCAGGATGCTCCCAGGGGTACAACAGGGGTGGCAAGACAGTATTCTATACGCCCTGAAGCATAGGTCAGCCACGACAAGTGCACGCTAGGACCTGTTGGCCAAGTCACTGTGCGCAGGGGGTGACGGACGTGTCGACAAGAGATCGGAAAGGTCTTATTCATTACACCCAGGAGGAACTCAACCGCATTCCCTCATTCGAAGTGCGGGACCGTGCTGGCCGAACAGCCACGCCCAGTCCGGCCGGAATTGCCGGAGCGATCGGAGGGGCCGTGATCGGGGCGGGGGTGGGTTCAATCTTTGGGCCGGCGGGTACCGCAGTCGGAGGGATCGCCGGCGCTGTTGCCGGAGGTTCCGCCGGCAGGGCGACCACTGAACCGGCGGCCGGCCCAAGGCCCGAACGGTCGTAACAACGTGCAAGAGCCGCTGCACGACCAAATACATGCGCATGCCAGGCCGCACCGTGAGGTGCGGCTTCCTATACTTTTGTTTGCCCGCCACATGCCCGGACTGGTGGGGTCCGGTATACGCAGGGGGGGCTGCTGGTAATGTGGAATAGTGTAAAAGTAAGGAGGCGCGAAATGCGGGTTGACTATCATACACATCACTATCGCTGCGGACATGCAAGCGGCCAACTGAGCGACTATGTGGAGGCCGCTCTGGCGGCGGGGTTGGATGAGATCGGCCTTAGCGATCACAGCCCGATCTACCATCTGGGCGACGATCCCCACCCGATGCCCCACATCGCCATGTCCACCCATGAACTGCCCCACTACATCCGCGAGATGGCCGCAATCCGGGAGCGGTACGCCGGCCAGATCACCGTCCGGTTAGGCGTCGAATCCGACTACGTGGAGGGCTTTGCGGCACATTACCGCCAGCTTTGGCAACAATATCCGCTAGACTACGTGATTGGTTCGGTGCACTGGCTCGACGGCTGGATCATATTTGAAGATGATTTGCCGCCGGGCCAGACCGCCGCCGATATCTACGCCACCTATCTGCGGGCCACGCAGGCAGCCGCCCGCAGCGGGGCCTATGATATCATCGGGCATCTGGACGGTCTGAAGAACCGGGGCCACATTCCCGACCACACCATCACCCCGCTGCTGGAGGAGACCGTCCGGGTACTGGCGGAGTGCAATGTGGCCATTGAACTGAACACATCGGGCTGGCGCAAGCGCTGCAAGGATAGCTTCCCACGGGCGGAACTTCTGGCCCGCTGCCACCACCACGGTGTGCCGGTGACCCTGGGTTCAGACGCCCATAATCCGGCCGACGTGGCTGCCGACTTCCAGCGGGCGATCACCTTATTGAAAGATGTCGGCTACCGGGAAATTGCCACCTTTGCGCAGCGCCGGCGCCGCCTCGTTCCGCTGGACTGACGCAATCCGACGTGCCCGGTGGTGTCATGAACAAGTACGCTGACCGCACACCGGCGGTAGGGGGAATTCAGGTTGGATCTGAACTTTTGGCAGTACTGGCCACAACTCGCCATCTTCGGCGGTTACGTGCTGGGGGCATACCTGGTCTCCCGCCTCTTCAAGTGGATCCAAAAAAAGTTCATCAAGGCTTTTGTTGCGCGCAGTTCCACCATGCTGGATGACCGCATCGTGGATGCTTCCTCCCGGCCCGGGGCCTGGGTCTTGTTTCTGCTCGGACTGCAGTTGGGGGTCGGATACCTGAACTCGGCCCTGCCCATGCTCCATGATATGGGCTGGTGGAACCCGATCGGTATACTGCTCAAAGGCGCTATCGTCGTGGCGGTGGCCCTGCTGATCCGCAACATTGTCAACGCCTCGCTGGACTGGTACCGCCAGCAGGCAGCGGAAAAGACCGAATCGGCCTGGGACAACGAAATTCTACCCCTGGCCCGGAAATTCACCACCCTGGTCCTGCTGTTCATTTCTGCTTCCATTATTCTGAAGCTGTTCGACGTCGACATCACCGCCCTGGTCACCACGGCCGGTGTGGCCTCGCTGGCGGTCGCCATGGCCGCCCAGGAGACGCTGGCCAACATGATCGCCGGTTTCACTCTGATGGTAGACCGGCCCTTCCGGGTCGGCGACGTGATTGAACTGGACGACGGCAAGGCCGGCGAGGTCCTGGAAATCGGCCTGCGTGCAACCAGGGTTCAGTTATTCGACGGCAACGCTCTGGTGATCCCCAACAAGGATATCTCCAGTTCCCGCCTGACCAACTATGCGCTGCCGAATGAGCGCCGGGCGGTCCGCGCCACCATTAGCGTGGCCTACGACACGGATCTGGACAAGGCCCGGCAGGTCCTGCTGGAAGTCATGCACAGCCACCCGGACGTGCTGAAGGACCCGGCACCGAATGTCTGGCTGACCGAGTTTGCCGCCAGTTCGCTTAGCCTGTACATTGCTTGCTGGGTGAGCAGCTATAAGATCTGGTTCAAGACCAAAGACGACCTGTTCATGCTCATCGTCCGGCGATTCCGGGAAGAGGGGATCACCATTCCCTTCCCGCAGGTCACCGTGCACCTGCCCGACCGGCTGGTGCCGCCGCAGTAAACCCGGCCTGGGATCACGCATCACAGCGGGTTCAGCGGTTCAAACTGGGTGTGACTCTTATCACTTCGGGTCCTGACCGACAATTGTACGATGAAATTGTACCCAGACTGGATTTTACGGAGGTGTGCTCCGATGACCGTCATCGATGTGCGTCAAATCCCCCCGCCCATGAAGCACCCAACCATTCTGTCCACCTTCATGGCCTTGAAGTCCGGAGAGACCATGACGATTGTGAATGATCACGATCCCAAGCCCCTGTACTACCAGTTCTCGGCCGAATTCCCCGGCACGTTCGAGTGGAAGTACGTCGAATCCGGCCCGCAAGTCTGGCAAGTGACCATCACCCGGCTCTAAAGCCTGCCGGCAGGTCCGCCCGTAACCGGGCGGACTTGTTTCGTTTCTGACCGGTCCGAGCCCCGGCTCAGCCTGGGCTGATTTTCCATTCCAGGCGCCACCGGAATGCGCATGAACTCGGCCCGCACGCGGCCATAATAATAACGGCCCCTGGCCCTTGCGCAAAACCTTAACAGGGAGGCGTTTTGGAATGGCCAAAACTCCGCGCCAGCAGGGTGCGCAGAACCGGGCGGCTGGGAACCAGGCTGGTCTGAACCGGGCTGGTGGCGCCGCTGGCTTGGGTGCGACGGGCTACGAATTCGGGACTGAATTCGGTGGGGCCGGAGCTTTGCCCGGTGCCGGCGCCACTACGGGTGCGGGTACCACCGCCGGCGCTCAGGCAACGCCCGGAGCCGCCAGGGCCCGCCAGGCCACCCAGGGTAACGCTGCCAACCGGCAGGCCCGCGGCGACCAGGCGTAACGTTCCGCTCAACGGAAGGAGGCTGCCCCCGGCAGCCTCCTTTCGTATTCGTATGTCAGAGGCTGAGTCGCTGCTGCATGGACCCCAGAAAGCTGCGCCGGTGCAGTGGGCACGGCCCTATACGCAGCAGAGCCGCGTAATGCTCCCGGGTGCCATAGCCCTTGTGGGCGGCGAAACCGTAGCCGGGGTAGCGCAGGTCCCACTCGCGGGCCAGCCTGTCCCGGGTGACCTTGGCCACCACCGAGGCCGCCGCCACCGACAGTACCTTGCGGTCTCCTCCAACCACTGCCCGTTGCGGCCCGGAGTAATCCGGCAGCCGAATGTTGCCGTCAATCACCAGGTATTGGGGCTGCCGGCCCTCACCCAGGGCAGCCACCGCCTGCCGGATTGCTTCAAGCGTGGCGTTGCGGATGTTGACCTGGTCAATGCGCTCGGCAGAGACCATCCCCACGCCCCAGGCCAGGGCTTTGCCGATAATGCGGTCATATGCCGCCAGGCGCTGCCGTTCACTCAGCTTTTTGGAATCGTTCACGCCCGGCAGGTCACAGTCCGGCGGCAATACTACCGCCGCCGCCACCACCGGCCCGGCCAGCGGGCCACGTCCCACCTCATCGGCCCCGGCCACAAGCTGCAGGCCGCGGCGCCACAGCACGCGTTCCATGCGCAAATCCGCCACGTTCTCCACTCCCAGCCAGCCCATTTCGGCACACGCCGGCCCACCCCCTGCCACCGCAATAACGGAAACACCAGACAGCAGCGGGCACCGCCACCGGGTGCCTGCTGCTGTCATCCCTACCGGTTTACCGCATCCAGCGTTGCATCAACTGATGTGTGCCAATTCCCACCAGGGCCGCACCCGCCCCCATCAGGGCCACGCCCATTGGAATCCCATACAGGCTCATTCGGGCCAGCGCGGCGCAGGCGGCTTCAGTCCCCAGGGCCTCGCCCGCCATCCACCCGGTGCCCAGATGGGCGGCCACGCCCCCAGCGGCCATGCCGGTACCATAGCGAGTCAGCATTTGCATCATGTCCTGCTGCTGGTCCACGCTCATCGCCCTCCTTCCTGCGGCTGATTTCAAATTATGCGCAAGTGTATCAGAAGGGGAAAGGTTACGTGTTCAGAATGTAATAGTACTGATGCATTGCAGTCCACTCCTGGAAGGGGTCGTTGGGCATGAATATCGCTCAGAATCTGGAACGCAGCGCTCGCATGTACCCGGGCAAACCCGCCGTTCTCTTCGAAGACCAGCGGATTTCATATCAGGACCTGGAGCGTGGTGTCAACCAGCTTGCGGGCGCGTTGGAAGCCCGCAGAGTTGTGGCAGGCGATCGGATTGCCCTTTATCTGCCCAATATCCCGGCCTTTGGCGTCGCCTATCTCGCCGCTATGAAAACGGGTGCCGTGGCGGTATCCGTCAACTCCATGTTCAAAAGCGATGAACTACAATACATTTTGAAGGACAGCGGCAGCAAGGTGTTGTTTACCACCGCCGAACTCTACCCGCAGGCGGCCGCCATCGCCGGAAATTGTCCGGCCCTACAGTGGGTGGTGATCTGTGAGGGCCGCGTGCCCGGGGTACCAACCCTGGAGGATTGGCAGGACGGCCAGTCCGACCAGTACCGGGTCCTGGACCGCCAGCCCGACGACAACGCCGCCATTCTGTATACATCCGGCACGACCGGCAAGTCCAAGGGGGCGATTCTGACCCACGGGAACGTGGTGTCAAACATGTATGCCACCATGCATCATGCCGGGTTTCGCCCTACTGATGTGCTCCAGTTGTTCCTGCCCCTGTTTCACTGCTTTGGCCAGAACTTTATCTTTAACGCCGCGATTAACGCCGGGGCCACCGTGATGCTGCACCGGCGGTTTGACCAGCAGGAATGCATGAACGCCGTCCGTGAGCACGGCGTCACCCAGTTCTTTGCCGTGCCGACCATTTACATTTACCTGCTGAACAGCGGCATCAAACCGGCCGATCTCCCGACTGTCCGGTATTACTTCAGCGCCGCTGCCACCATGCCGGTCGAAGTGGCCAAGAAGTGGTGGGAGGTCATGGGCATCCCCATCCACGAAGGTTACGGCCTGACCGAAACCAGCCCGTTCGCTGCCTACAACCACGACCACAAATACAAGCCGGGCTCCATCGGCACACCCATCGAGAACGTGGAAATGCGAGTGGTGGATGAAAACGACCGGGAAGTGCAGCCGGGAACCTGGGGTGAGATCATCATCAAGGGTCCCAATGTCATGAAAGGGTACTTCGGCCGGGCAGAAGAATCGGCTGAGGCACTCCGGGGGGGCTGGTTCCACAGCGGGGACATTGGCACCATGGATGAGGAAGGTTACTTCTATATCGTCGACCGGGTCAAGGATATGATCAACGCCGCCGGCTTCAAGGTCTGGCCACGTGAGGTGGAAGAGGTCATTTACCGGCATCCGGTCGTCAAAGAAGCCGTGGTCGTGGGCGTGCCGGATCCAGTCAAGGGCGAGGCGGTCAAGGCGTTTATCATCACCCAGCCCGACCAACAGGCGACACCGGAGCAAATCATCGGCTTCTGCCGCGAGCACCTGGCGACCTACAAGGTACCGCGGGAGGTCGAGTTTGTCAGCGAAATCCCCAAGAGTGCAACGGGAAAAATCCTGAAGCGGGTGTTGCGGGACCAGGAGCGCGCCAAACAGGCCTGATGCACACGGCCCCGGCCGAAGTACCGGCCGGGGCTTTCTGCTGCCACCGCCCGGGTCACCGTCAGACCGTATCAAGGCCCAGACTGAAGAGGGCCTTAGCGATGTGCCGGTGGCCCAGCCAGCTCGGATGCACGCGGTCGGCACCCAGGTATTTTTGCAGGTGGTTCGGTTGGAACAGGCTATGCACATCGGCCACCGGAACACACCGGTCATGCCGGTTACACGCCACGCAGCAGGAGCGTTGCACATCGTGAAAGGAGTGCAGGTACGTTTCGAATTTGTGCCCCGGAAAAGGGTTATAGGTGTTAAACGTGCGAATGATGGCCTGACCCCTGGGGACCAGATCGAGAATGGCACACACTACCTCGGGATACACACAGCGGTGGCGTTCCAGGATGGCATCCAGATCCACCGAGCGTTTTTTGTCGATTTCCCGCGCCGCTGTCAAGAGTTCATTTTCACCCACGTTAAAGGTTACGATTTCACTGTTGGCCAGATCCCGCCGCAACTGGGGGTCATTTTGCAGACGATCAAGCATTTCCCAACAATAAATGCCGGTGAGCTTGCCATAATTTCGGAGCTCCACCGGCTCGCCCAGGGCCACCTCCATCATATTGCGAAAGTGGACCGGGTATCCGGTCGTAATGAGCAACCCGCCGGCGCCCGCCGCCAGGCAATTGCCCAGGGCCGTGTAGAGCATGGATAGACGACACCCCCTCCTGACAGGTTATGTTGCCCGTCCGAAGGGGGCGCCGCATTTTTACTTATGTCCGGAAGCGTTCGACCTGGGACTGCAGGAACCGGGCAATCTGCATCAGACTCTGGGCCGATGATGCCGTCTGCTCCGTGCCCACGTTGATCGCTTCGATGGAAGCCGTTACTTCCTCAGCCGCCGCCGCATTTTCCTCAGAGGCAGCGGCGATGCCCATAACGGACTTGTCCACCTGATCCGAAGCGGCCGACATCTCTTCGGTGGCTGCTGTGTTCTGCTCTGTAATGGCTGCCACCGAGTCGACCAGTTGGACCATGTCGCGGCTGGATGCGGCAATTTTTTGGGCGGCGGTCGTAATGGCACCCATATCCCGGGTCGCCTGCTCCACCTCGGCCAGGATCTCGCCCAGGGCCTTGCCGGCCTCGGCGGCCAGCCGGGAACCTTCTTCTACTTCGGCGCGCCCGTGCTCCATAGCCTGAACCGCCTGCGCCGTGCCCTGCTGGATATTGCGGATGAGGTCGGCGATTTCCTTGGCCGATGTTCCGGCCCGCTCGGCCAGCTTGCGCACCTCGTCGGCCACCACGGCGAACCCCCGGCCGTGTTCGCCGGCTCGGGCCGCCTCAATGGCGGCATTCAGGGCGAGCAGGTTGGTCTGAGCGGCGATATCCGTAATCACCTGGGTGATTTCCCCGACCTGCTCGGACGCCTGGCCCAGTTCCCTGATCCGCTCGGCCGAGGACAGCACCGTTTCGCGAATCCGTTCCATGCCCTCAGCCGTACGGCTGACCACCTGGCCGCCGCTGCGGGCGGCGTTGGTGGCCTGGACGGCGGAAGCGGCCACGTTGCCGGCCTTCCCGGCGACATCGTCCAGGGCCCTGACCATCCGGTTGACCGCCTCGGCGGTCTGCTGGGCGGAGCGGGCCTGCTCCCCCGCACCGGACGCAATCTGGGTGATGGCATGGCGCAGTTCCTGCACCACCGTGGTAGTTTCGCCCGCCGACTGGGACTGATTGGACGCAGCACGTGCCACCTGTGCCACCGCCCGAGTGACGCCGTCGGCCGCCTGCGCGACGTCGGACGTCGTACGGGTCAACTGTTCGGCCGAAGTGGCTACTTCCCGAGCCGACCCGGAGACTTCGCCGATCAGCCCGCGCAGGTTTTCGACCATTTTGTTGAAGGCAGTGGCCATTGCCGCCGTTTCATCCCGGCTCCTGACCTGCAGGGCCTCTACCTGCAGGTCACCTTCAGCCAGCCGGGTGGCCGCTGCGGCCAGTTGACGCACCGGCCGGGACAGGCCTTTGGCCAGCCACCAGGCCACCACCGTGCCAATCACAACCGCGAGGATGGCCACGGCAATAATCCCAATTTGCATCTGCCCGGCCAGACTTTCGGTCTGCAGCCGCTGCTCTTCGGCGGCGTCGCGCACCATGGTCCGCACCTGACCCAACAAGTTGTCCAGATCTTCGGCGGCAGTGTCAATCTGTTCCATTACTTTGCTGGCCTGCGTGCTACTCACCGGGAAATTCATGGCCAGGGCAGCCGCGCCACCCTTGACCAGCTCGGCCATGCGCACTTCCACCTGTTCCCAACTGGCCATTTCGTCGTCGTTAGCCGCCTCCGCCTTCTGCTCCTCCAGCAGCCGTTGCGCCTCGGCCTGCACCTGCTGGAACTTCTGCTGGTTCTCCCGGTTGCCCACCGCCAGGTAATCACTGGGGATCTCCTGTAAGGACTTCAGTTGTACGGCCAGTTCCCCGATGCGGACCAGGTCGTCCGCTGCGGCGGCCTGCTGGGAGGCCGACACCGACAGGGCACGCATCCCCCACATGGCTGTTGCCCCAACAGTCACCAACAAGACCAGCAAGCTAAAAAAGCCCATCAGCAGCTTGGTCAGGATCGTCAGCCTCATTTATGCAAACCTCCATCCTGATTGGGCGAACGTCCTTGCCAATGTTTCCGCCCTATTTGAATCTATTAATAGTTAACGGATTCTATGTGGGAAATGTTCGAAGCGCGCCTTTAGAAAGGCGCGCGTAATACCGCTATTATCGGGGTTGGTCTGCATTTCCGTTTCGGCCTATTCCGCGACCGGCCGCTGGTCCCGGGTTGCCGTCAGTTCCTGTACCAGCCGGTCCATTTCGGAAAGGGCCGGTTCCGGTCCCAGCGGCGGCGGCCAGTGGCGGGTATAAACGGCCAGGGTCTGGCCCAAGGCAACAGCGTGCAGGTCGGCCCGGAGCAGGTGGCTGTGGGCCGATACCGCTGCGGCGGCTGTAGCCCGGATTTCCTCTTTCAGTTCGGACCATGGCAGCGCCGGGTCAGCCCCGCTCCGCTTACGGCAGACGAAGGGCAGGTCCCACTTGATATTGCCCGGGTCAGAATGCAATCCGGAGCGGGTTTCAGCCCGGACCGGGTAAGCCGCCACCACCCGGAAGCCCGCCTCCCCGACCGCCTGTACCACAGCGGCCCAGGCCACCGGGTCCCGGTGGTGAAAGGTGAATACCAGCAATCCGTCCGGTTTCAGCACCCGGTGGCATTCAGTAAACGCGGCCATCAGGCCCCCGGTGTAATGCGCCTTTCCCTTCCCGGAGTGCCCGACCACCAGTTCCACCCCCGGACGGAACGCCGGCAGGTCGGGACCGAGGGCAGCCTGCAGCCAGGCGAGGAAGAACTGGGACAGTTCCCCGTACTGCACGTTGTCAAAGTAAGGGGGATCGGTGACCACCACGTCGACGGCGGCGTCGGGTATAAACTCCAGTTGGCGGGCGTCGGCGCAACGCAGGAGTACGTTGCCCTGATCGCCGGTCAGCCCGGCAAAGTCCCGCACCAGTCGCCCCGGCGCCCCCAGGGCGGCCTGGGCCCGGCGAGTCTTTTTCAGGTAATTGCGGAAGGAGCCCCGCCCGACCCGGGCACCCCAGACGTTGTTTTCGACCGGCTGGTCCACAATGTGGTAGGCATGCAGGCCGAATAATGGCTCCAGCTTGCCCGCCGAACGGTTATACTTGCAGAGCAGGTTATTGGCATTCAGGCTGTCGGAGAAGGTCACCAGCAAAAGGTCCCGCAGCGGGCCGGCCGGGAGCCGGAGGATTGCCTCCAGGAGTTCCCCCAGGCTGAGAAGCTGCCTGGGACCGAACAGCCGGTCCCAGGTACGGTAACCGTGCCGGATCAAGTCCCGAGTCTTGATCCCGTCCGGCACCGGGCCGGTGGGCACCAGCAATGCGCTGCGCCGGAGGTTTGCCGCCGCCGCTGCCTCGGCGGTACGGGCAAAGTCACCCGCATCCGGGGCTTTGAGCCCACGGGTCCCGCAATGGCTGCAGTCGTATTCCACCGCGTAGAGCCGCAGGGGCAGCGAGTCGGCCCGCTCAGCAACGGCCGCCAGGGTGCGCTGGGTCCGCCCGCAGCCAGGGCAGGTGAACTGCCCCCGCGCCAGACCGGTGCGGTCGGGGTCGGTGACGACGCCACAGGCCAGACACCGCGGGCCGCACAGCCCGACGGCGCCGCAGGCCGGACAGACAGAATGGCGACCACCCATACCCAGGCGGTAAGAGGCAAACAAGTCGAAGGGGCGGCCACACCCGCCGCAGGGGGCCTGTCGGACCCAGAACGCATAGATGGTGTCCGCCAGTGCACCGCAGCCCGGACACAAGGTCCGGTAGCGGGCGCGGATCTGCTCACCGGGGTGGGCCGCCAGTTGGCGGACCGCCTCGGCCCATGCCTCCGGCGCCACGGCGGTGACGCTGCGTCCGGTCACATACCATGACAGGGGGTTCAGGTCAACCCCAATGGTCCGGCAGCCCAGGCGCAGCGCCTCCACCACGGTGGTGCCCCCGCCCATGAACGGGTCCAGCACCACCTTGCCCGCCACCTCGGCCGCCCCGTCCCAGTAAGCCCGTTCCAGGTCGGTCCCGGCGGGCAACAGAGCGCCCAGGATCAGCATGCGGACCAGCGAACCCGGACGCCGGGCCCAATATTTATGTAACTGGTAAACCGCCGGCCGCCCGTTGGCCTCTCGCCAGCCCAGACGGCTGAGCAATTCTACCGGCAGGTTCTGCTCGACGGCTCGCATTCGCGCATCGGCACCCGCCGCCATCGGTTCCCCGGGCTCCGGCATGCATAACACCCCCGCAGCATGTTACTACGGGGGGTATTATGGTTGTCCGGCCCAAACTCCTCCCGGCTGCCAATCCGGAGCATACCGGATCTGCTTCCGCACCGGTAGTGCTTTGTTGCCGGGAAAATTAGCTCTGGAGGCCGATGTGGCAGCCAGGCCGCTTTGTTAGGATAACTCTGGGGTGGTCGGCAACTTCAAGCTGACCACTGTACCCTGGCCAACTGCCGGCTCTACCCTGAGCACACCGCCCACGGCTTCGGCCCGACGCTGCATCCGGTCCATTCCGGTTCCCGGTGTTACGTCGGACGGCAGCCCCCGGCCGTTGTCCTGCACCTGCAGGTACAGACCTTCGCCGGTCCGCTGCAGGCGGACCTCCACTGCGCTGGCGCCGGCATGCTGACGGATATTGGCCAGGGCCTCATGGACCACCGTATACAGCGCCCGGGCCTTGTCCGGTTCCGCTGTCAGGCCTGGCTCAGCCGCCATCTGCACCGGCAGCAGGGTATTGGCCCGGAATTCTTCCACCAGTCGCCGCACCCCTGTCACCAGGTCCGGATCGTCCCACTTGATCGGCTCCAATTCCAGGATATAGCCCCGCAGGCGTCGAACAGTATCCTGCATCTGTCCCAGTGCAGTGCGCAGGAGCCTTTCCGTCTGCTGGTCCTCCGGTGGCAGGTTTGCGGCTACAGCCTCCAGCAGCAGGCCAGTGCCGTATACTTCCTGAATCACACCGTCGTTCAGTTCCTTACCGATCCGGTAACGCTCTTCCAACACAGCCTGGCGTAACTCGGCGTCGTCCAGGCGGCGGCTGTTCTCCAGTTGAAATACTTCCAGGGCCCAGACGATACAACAGGCCAGAATCAAACCACCGGCCCCCAGGAATGCCTGCAACGGGATATGGGCCAGGGAGCCGGCGGTGCCGCCAGGGCTGACCGGCAGCGCCAGCGGACCCAACGGCACCGAGATCATAAAGGCCAGTGCGGCTCCGCCCAGCGCCCGCCCGACCCGCGGATAGTAAGGGGCCAGTTCACGCCGCTGCGCCCACAGTCCGTAGGCACTGAGCCCGGCGCCCGGCAGGCCCAGACCATAGGTGGCCCAGGTATGGGACTGCAGCCGCCAGGCTTCAAAGCTGTTCCGGGCAGCTGCGTTCGGGATACCGGCCAGGAACCAGCTCAGCCACAACGCAGTAATCACCGCCGCTGCCGCTGGCAGCCACCGGCCCCGCGCAGCATTTCCGGCTGTCAGACGGGCACCAAACAGGAACAGGAACCCGTGTGCCACTCCCAGGGCGGCAGTTTGTACACCGTACAGCACCGAGAGAGACTGGGGGGCCAGATATGCCGCTTGCAGCGGGATAAACACGACGCCCCATTCGGCCAGCCCAAGCAACATACCAAAGGCAACCAGATACGGAAGGCTGCGGGCAAGGGCCAGCCGGCTGTTGTGGAAATAACGGGCCACCAGTGCTACGGCAAATCCCAGCAAGACAAAGACCAGGCCGTAGCCAAAGTGTATCACCACCAGGTTAGCCCGTAAAAACAACTCCACCGTCTGGACCACGCTTCCACACTCCTCTCCTTACCACCCCGGGGGTGACTGCATTGCACTTGAGTAATGACGCCGTCCTGGTGCTGGACGACAGCCTGAATATTACATACGCCAGCCCGACTGTCACCCGGTTACTCGGACAGCCACTGGCCGATCTGGTGGGCCAGCCCTGCCAGGCTGTCCTGTCGTGTGGCTGCCCCACCGGCCCGTGTCCGGCCCGCCAGGCCCTGTCTGCCTGCGGCACGCCGGTACGGCCGCTGGTGCTGAATGTGAGTGGCCAAACCCGGGTACTGATGGCGTCGGCGTTGCCTCTGCTTTCCGCCACCGGCCCGCAACTCACCCTGCTAACTCTGCGGGAGCCTGCCGCCACGGGAATCGGCGCCCAGTTCTCCTCACTGCAACACGTGGAGGAGGGCCTGCAAAAGATACTGGGCGAAACTCGGGAACTGCTGAAGTCAGACTTCGCCGCGCTGGCCCTGTACGAGGAACAAATCGGCGAAGTTCGCTGGCAACTGGCCAACGGCAACCTGTCACCCTATGTCACGGAGATTCGCCTGCGCCAGGGACAGGGTTTTGCCGGTCAGATCATCAGCAGCGACCTGTCCGTGCACACATGCCAATTTCCTCAGGATGTGACCGGTGACCCGGCCTCTTATCCGATCTTCCAGGCGGAGGGACTGCGGTCGGCCCTGGGCGTACCGGTGCGGGTGGGCAATCGCACCTTTGGGGTTCTGATGGTGGCTAATCGCCAGATCCATACGTATAGCGATACCGATCAGCGGGTGCTGGGGGCGGTGGCCGATACCATTGCCCTTGCCGCTGAAAATCTCCGCCTGTTCCAACAGGCCGGGCTCCGAGCGGCAACGGCCGAACGGGTCCGTTTGGCTGAAGAGATTCATGACGGCATGTCACAGAATCTGTTTGGCCTGCACCTGCTCCTGGCCGACGTGCAGCAAAGCCTGCACTGCGGTGAACTGGCGGCAGCCGAAGCGGGTCTGGAGCGGGTGGTGCGTATGCTCGGCTCTTCTCTGGCCGAAGTGCGCCGCCTGATTGCCGACCTGCGCGGCGCCCCCGCTCTTAGCCAGGGATTCCTGACCGGACTGTGTGAGTATATAGAGCATTATTCCCGGCTAAGTGGGCTTCGCCCCGATCTGGAACTGACCGTCCCGGTAGGTGAAAGCGCCGACCCGCCGGCAGGAGTGGAAATTCTGCGCGTCGCGCAGGAAGCACTGATCAATGTCCACCGCCATGCCCGGGCGACCCAGGTCAAGGTGACTATTAAGGTCCAAGGCGACCAGTGGCGGTTGCAAATTTCAGATAATGGCAGGGGCTTTGACCCGGGAACGGCTCCACCCATCGGACATTACGGGCTGACTATCATGCGGGAACGGGCCACCCGCTGCGGCGCCACCCTGGAAATCCAGTCGGCCCCCGGCTACGGTACAGTCGTATCCTTGCAAATTACCCGCAGGCATACTACCTTATCAGTATAAAGGAATCCCTTGCCTACCGACATGTGTCATTAATCACACCACGAGGGGGAACTACCGGATGATTTCTGTCCTCATTGTGGATGATCATGAGGTCGTTCGCCTGGGCCTGGTCACTCTGCTACGCCGGCAGCCCGGCATTCAGGTTGTGGGAGAGGCCGGAAACGCCCAGGAAGCGCTGGAACAGGTAGCCCGCCACCGGCCCCGGGTGGTGATCATGGACGTACGAATGGGCGAAGTCAGCGGCATTGAGGCCTGCCGGGAGATCATCGACCACTGGCCGGATACACGAGTCCTGATGCTCACCTCGTATGCCGACGAGACTGCCGCCACCGCCGCCGTGATTGCCGGGGCCGCCGGTTTTCTGCTCAAGGGGGTCCCGGCACCGGAACTGGTCCGATCCATCACCGCCGTGGGCCAGGGCGAAAACTTGATTGATCCGGCGCTGGTCACCAATGTACTGCACCAGATCCGGACGGTGACGGGCGCCACCGAGCCAGGCCTGACGGAGCAGGAACATAATGTCCTTTCCCTCCTGGGCGAAGGTAAGACGAACCGGGAGATTGGCCAGCTCCTCTTTTTGAGCGAGAAAACGGTCCGCAACTATGTAAGCAACATCCTGCAAAAGCTGAACATGACCAACCGGACCCAGGCCGCCGCGTATGCCACGCGCAAGCGACTGCTCGGCGGCGGCGGCTAGCTGCTCTGCCCCAAGCGTCAGGGCCGGACGAGACGACCCCTCGTCCGGCCCTTTTTTTATGTCCCCAGACAGGTCGAGGAGCCGCGGTGGTAACGGCGATTCCTGTCGCCACAAAAGTCTAAGACATCGAACAAGGAGGAAGGTACTAATTAATACGTATATCGAATTTAGGAATAGCATGTGTTTGCCAGGAATCGCGGTCGTTCGGAGCGATGTCTAACGAGGAGGGTATCCATTTGCATTCATTGCGGTTCAAGCGTTTTCCGGCACTTATTCTGGCCCTGATGCTATTTGGGTCCATCGGTTGCAGTACTACCAAACCGGCGGCGACGGCCGGCCAGCCGTCCGGGCAGGCAGCCCCGGCACCCGCTCCGGCGGCGGACAAGCCACCTGTGAAAATCGGACTTCTGCTCACGTATTCCAAGGTTTACGCTGTAGTCGGCAATAGCATTACCGACGGTATGAGCCTGTACTTTGACCAGGTGAACTGGACGGCCGGCGGCCGTAAGGTGGAACTGGTCAAGGAAGACGACGAGGTGGACGCCCAGGTGGGCGCCCGCAAGGCCAAGAAGCTGATCGACCAGGACAAGGTCGATTTCCTGGCCGGGATCGTGAGTACACCGGTGGGCATGGCCATTCGCGATATCGTGCACGAAAACCAGGTCATCACCTTTGTCGCCAACGCCGGCAATAACGCCCTGACCCGGGAACGGAAGAGCCCTTATCTCTTCCGGACATCCTTTACCAACTGGCAGATCAGCTATCCCATGGGCGAGTGGGTCTATAAGAACGTGGCCAAAAAGGTGTTTATCAGCGCTGCCGACTATGGCGGCGGGCGTGAGAGCGCCGCTGCTTTTAAAGAGGCCTTTACCAAGGCCGGCGGCCAGGTGCTGGGCGAGGTTTATCCGCCCCTGGGCACCCAGGACTTCGCTCCGTTCATGACGGAGATCGCCAAGGCCAAGCCCGAAGCCACCTGGCACATGTATGCCGGTACTGATGCCGTACGCTTTGTCAAGTATTACAAGGAAGTGGGCCTGCAGGTGCCCCTGCTGGGCGCAGGCTGGCTGCTGGATACCGACACCTTCGAGGGGCAGGGCAAAGCCGGGCTGGGCGGCAAAACGAGCCTGAACTACCTGGACACGCTGGATACCCCAGAAAACAAGGCGTTTGTGGCGGCCTTCAAGAAAAAGTTTAACCGGGAGCCAGATGCTTACGCCTTGCAGGGTTACGATACGGCCCGGGTAATTGTCGAAGCGCTGAACAAGGTGCAGGGCAACACCGGGGATAAGCAGGCGCTCATCAAGGCCATTGAGCAGGTTTCCTTCACCAGCCCCCGGGGTCCGTTCTCCTTTGACCCGGACACCCACAACGTCGTCCAGAACATTTACATTCGCGAGGTCAAGGAAGAGGGCGGCAAGCTGGTCAACGTGCTGGTGGCTACTGTTCCCAACGTGAAGGACCCGGGTAAATAAAGGGGGGGCCTGAATGTCCGGCAATCTGTCCGGGCGGGGACTGGCCGATTTGCAAGGTGTGCTGCATTTCTTGCAGGAGCAGCGGCAAGTGGTCCGGGTCACGACGCCGGTTAATTTGGAGCACGAACTGGCCGGGGTGGCCAGCAAATTTGATGGTGGCAAACCAGTATTGTTTTCAGCCGTACAAAAGCGGGAGTTTCCGGTACTGGCCGGTCTATACTGGAACCGGGAAGTTCTGGCCCGTATCTTTGATGTACCGGTGGAAAAACTGCCCTTCTACTTTGCTGATATGGTCTCCCAGTGGCAGCAGACTCCAGTGCCGCCGGTGGTAGTGGAATCCGGTGCGGCGCAGGAGGTGGTCGCCACCACCGGGTCCCTGCTGAGCGAGTTACCGATTCCCACCAGTGGCACCCAGGAGGGCGGACCTTACATTACGGCCGCCGTGGTCATTTGCAACGACCCGGATACCGGTATGCGCAACGCTTCCATTATGCGCTTTATGGTTACCGGTCCGGACCGACTGACCTGCCAGATGGACATTGGCCGCCACCTGCGGGATTATTATGAGCGGGCGGAGCGGCGGGGTGAGCCGCTTCCGGTGACGATTAACTGTGGGGTCGGCCCGGCGGTGCATATCGCCGCTGTGGTGCCGGCCAACGCTGCTCCCATGGACACAGACGAGTTGGGCATTGCCAGCGCCCTGCTTGGGGAGCCGCTCAAGCTCGTACGGGCAAAAACGGTGCCGGTCGAGGCGGTGGCCGATTCCCAGTTTGTGATCGAAGGTGAAATTCTGCCGCAGGTACGGGAGCCCGAGGGGCCGGCGGCGGAGGTCACGGGGTACTACGCCCAGAAGGCCGATCGTTGGGTCTGCCGGGTCAAGGCCATCACCCGCCGGCGCAACCCCGTTTGGCACCATATCATGCCTGGGCGGGAGGTCCATAATGCGGTTGGCCTGATGGCTGAGGCCAGTATCTTCCGCACCGTCCAGCGCCTGGTGCCTGCTCTGAAAGGTGTCGTCCTGACCTATGGCGGTTGCGGCTTCTACCATGCGGTGATTCAGTTAAACAAGCAGGTGGAGGGGATTCAGCGTAACGCCATTATGGCCACTTTCGCCGCCTTCCCCCCGCTGAAAATGGTCACCGCCGTGGATGACGACGTGAACATTTACGATCCCCGCGATGTGGAGTGGGCCCTGGCTACCCGTATGTGGCCGGACCGGGACCTGATCGTCATTCCCGCTGCCCTCGGCCATGAACTGAACCCCACCACCGATGGTGGCCTGGGCGCCAAGCTGGGGATTGATGCCACGGCACCGGTCCCCCGACCGGACCGCTTCCAGCGTATGCAGTTCCAGCCAGTTAGCCTGGCTGAGTATCAGTTTGAGGAATAAGCCATGCAAGCGGCCTGCAGGATCATCATCCTGCAGGCCGCTCTGCATCTGACGGGCCTGTTCCGGCTGCGTCCGGACGCAGGTCGGTGGCGCAGTCCAAGAAAGCCGGGACCATGGCCGTCCACCTCGGCCGCATATGTTTGCGCGCCCAAACAGAGACTGATGTCAAGTTCAAAGGCCCCTCAGCAATCAGCCGCGGGCGAATCGGGGCATCCACACTTCGCTGGCTAAGGTGGAAGAGACGTGGAAGCTTACCGGGAGGTTTTGTACCGTACCGTACTGGGCTACCTCTCCCTGCTTATCTTCATGCGACTCATCGGAAGGCGTGAACTGAACCAGCGGACGTTCTCAGACTTCGCGTCTGCACTGGCCATCGGTACAATCGCCGGCAATCTTTCCTTCGGCCACCACCGTGCCATAGGTCCATTACTCTTTACGCTCGCCTTATGGGTAATGCTTACGGTCCTGACTGACCTGGTTGCACTCAAGAGCAGGCGGCTCCGGACAATCCTTGAGGGCGGGCCCACAGTCATCATTCATAACGGTAAGGTGCTGGAGAACCGCATGCGGGCTCTGCATTACACGGTGGGAGACCTTAACTCCATGCTGCGGCACCAAGGCGTATTCAGTATCGCCAACGTTGAATTTGCTGTTCTGGAGCCCAGCGGTCAGTTGAGCGTGCTCAAGAAAAGTCAGCACCGGCCAGTGACACCGGCCGATCTCAACCTGCCCACCCCCTATGAGGGGCTGGGCACCGCGCTGATCAGCGACGGCCAAATTCGCGAGCGAAACCTCAAAATGGTCGGCCTGGATGAAACGTGGCTGCAAAGGGAACTATCCCACCGCGGCCTCTCGCTACCGGAAATCATGCTGGCTCAGTTGGATACGTCCGGCCAACTGTACATTGACCTGCGTGACGACGGTGGCCAACACTCTGTTGGGCACAGCGAAACTTAAGGAAATAAAAAACGAAAGCGGTGGCCTTAAGGCCACCGCTCTGGAAAAATAGCTCGGGCATCGACCTGCTCTCCCGAGGGCTTGCGCCCTCAGTACCATCGGCCCTGCAGCGCTTCGCTTCCGTGTTCGGAATGGGAACGGGCGGGTCCGCTGCGGTATAGACACCCGAAACTTTGCTTGCCTCACAGGCGAGTACACAGAGGATTATAGCAGCCCGCCGCCTCAGCGACAAGCCATCACTTTTTGGGAAATCTGCGCCACAGGCAGGACGAGGAATCACCCTTGCGGGTCAAGCCCTCGACCGATTCGTACCGGTCCGCTCAACGCCTCACAGCGCTTACACTCCCGGCCGATCAACCTGGTCGTCTTCCAGGGGTCTTACCTCTTGCGAGTGGGAGACCT
>JAKFDK010000066.1:0-17965 GCA_036676195.1 Clostridia bacterium
ACTGCTTCACGCGGCCGGCCAGCGCATGCGTCTGCGGCAGCAGCGCGGCGTCGTCGCGCAGCAGCGATTCCATCGCCACCGCCAGCGTGTGGTGCAGCAGGTCGCGCAGCTGTTCGGCTTCGCCGGCGACCGGCTCGTCCTGGATGGTGCGGATCAGTTCGCCCTCCGGCTCCGGCAACGGCGCCACCGGCAGGGGCGTCCAGCCGTCTGGTCCGACCAGGGCCGGGAACTGTGCCGCCCGCCCCGCGGGCAGTCCTCCCACCTGTCCGCCGTGGCGCTGCTGAACTACAAACCGGGCCTGGCGCCCGGCCGCCATGGTGCGGATCACCGCCGCGGCCAGGTCACCGTGGGAGGCGTGCCCACGGTGCAGACGCAGCCGCGGCTCGGGGGCAGCCGCCTGCTCGCGGTAATGGTCGTACAGCCGGCCCACCTTTTTCATCACCTCATCGGCCCGGGTCTCCCGGCGGCTCCGCAGGCGGGCGACGATCTGGTCCGGGTAATAGTAGTAACGCAGGTAGGGGTCAGGCAGCTTGCCGGTACGGCGGATCAGGCGCAGGGTACCACTGAACTCCCCCACCGGCAGCCAGTCGGCAAAGAACAGCAGGGGCGCCCAGCGCAGCACCCGGGGCAGCAGGTCGGTACCGTCCGCCAGGGTGATACTCTGCACCCAGCCGGCATGGTTGATGCCCCGGTAGTCCAGATGCAGCCGGTGCGGGTCCACCCGCAGCAGCCGGGCGGCCTCCCACTGCAAGCCGGTGGGCATGTCACACAGGGCCAGAAAGCGGGCGTGGGGATACAGCCGGGTCACCGCCTCGCAGACCATGCCGGCCGGATTGGTGTAACTGATCAGCCAGGCTTCGGGGCACAGCCGCTGCATATCGGCAGCAATACCCACGGCCACCGGGATGGATCGCCAGGCAAAACTGAAACCGCCCGCCCCCACCGTTTCCTGCCCGATCAGGTCGTGGCGCAGCGGAATCTTTTCGTCCAGACCGCGGGCCGGAAAACCACCGGGCCGGGGCTGCGCCAGCACAAACCGGGCACCTACCAGCGCCGCCTCCCGGTCGGTACTGGCCGTCAGGCGGATGTCCGCCCCGGCGCGGCGAATCAGGGCCCGCCCCAGATCGGCCACCACGGCGGCGGCCTCCCCGTTCACATCGTGCAGGACCCATTCCCAGCCGGCGAACAGGTGGGCCTCCGCCAGCAGCGACTGGAGGATGTCGGGGGTATAGGCGCTGCCCCCGCCGATAATCACCAGTTTCATAGCATCTGCACCCCCTCGGTGTGTCGGCAGTCCGGCTCAGCGCAGGTAAATGGGATTGCTGTAAATCCACCCGCGCCCGCGGCGCAGCACTTCCACCCGGTACACCCCCGGACCGGTGTCGGCCGCCGCCAGGCCGGGTCCTTCAGACCGGGCCACCGGCTGCCCGTCCCTGAGCAGGGTGATCTGTCCCGGCGGGCGCCTGCCGCCGGTGCTGACCCGGAACTGCACCGCCCCGACCGGACCCGGGTGGGCGGCTTCATCCCCCATTTGCAGACGTCCCGCCGGGGTGTCGGCCGCAAAGTGGAAGCCCGCCGGGTCGCCGCGTTCCCAGTTGGCAATGTACGCCCTTCCCGTGCGCAGCGCAGCCACCAACTGGGCCCGGTCGTGCTCCACGTCACCCTTCAGGGGCTCAGCCAGCAGCAGGTGGGTGCGGACGGTGCGAAACGCCCGGGTGTAAGGGTGTACGGTCACACGCCAGGGTCCGAGCACCCGTACCCGCACCCCGTGCGCATCGACCCCGCCAATCCCCACCACCCGGCGGCGGCGTCCGATTTCGTCCCATTTCTGCAGGGTGCGCGGGTCCGGGTCGCCGGCCACGTGCTGCCAGTCGGCCAGCACGGCGCCCCGGATGGCGCGCGGCCAGGAGGTGCAACCGGATACCCAGGAACTGAAGTAGTTCCAGATCTCCAGCCCGGTGTAATCATCGGTATCCCAGGCGTGCCAACTGTATTCCCCCTGGCGCAGGACCCGGCTGCCGCGCTCATAGGGATGTGCGCAAAAGCCAACGCCCTCTTGCCGCGCCACCGCCGCCACGTACTCCGCCGGGGGCAGGCGGCGGTCGGGGAATTCGGTCAGGCCGTAGGCCAGGTAGTGATTGCGCCGGGGCGTAATCTCCACGCCGACCAACACCAGGGTCCGGCCCCAATACTTTTCGCCATGATCCCGGCGGGCATCCATGTTATCGTGGTCAGTCATCACCAGAAAGTCGAGGCCCGCCTGACCGGCGGCGGCGCAGACTTCGGCAAAGGAGTGACTGCCGTCCGAGTACTGGGTATGACAGTGGATAACACCCCTGATCTCGTGGAACGGCGAAATGTCGGATTGCGTGACAACTCACCTCACTCACCATCTATTCTTTCTGGTTACCCGCCTTTCCTATATCGGCCCAGTCCGCTTTTATGGGTGCATCACCTGCACCCGCATAGGCGCGCCAGGCAGCGGGCACGTTACCATTCCGGAGGGGATGGCCGTGAAGCTCTGGCAGCGCCTGGGCGCTCTGATGGACCCGGCGGCGTCGGACTCGAGCAAGCAGTTCAGCCTGGGCAATCGCGGCCGGCAGCCCAATTCGGAACGGCAGGGGACCGAGCGGATCCTGCGCGAGGTCAAGGGTGAAACCGCTGCCATCGGGCGGCGGATTGAACACCTGTTGGCGGCGCAGGAACAGGCCCGGGAGCAGGAGCGCCCCAAACCCCTGGAAGAGGTGAGCGACCTCTCCGCCAAGCTGGACGAAAACCTGGAGCGGATCCGCACCCTGTTCCGGGCCCCGGCCAACAAGGACCTGGTGATCCGTGAACTGCAGATTGCCACCCAGCCGCCGCTGAAAGCGGCCATTGTCTTCCTGGAAGGCATGGCAAAAAACGAAACCATCAACAACAATATCCTGGGTCCCCTCATGCTGTATGCCCACCTGGACCACCACCTGCAGCCGGCCCCGCCGCAGCTCCCCGCCCTCAGGGATCCGCTGCGGGTGGTGACCGAACGGCTGCTGCCCACCAACCAGGCCGCCGCCAAATACCTGATGCACGAGATCACTTCAGCCATCCTCTATGGGGACACGGCGATTCTGATCGATGGCTGCAACGCCGCCGTGGTCTGCGAGACCAAGGGTTTCCCGCTGCGCTCGGTCAGTGAACCGAAACAGGAACAGGCCGTGCGCGGCGCCCACGATGCCTTCAACGAATCCTTTCGCATCAACGTGGCCCTGGTCCGCAAGCGGCTGAAAGACCCGCGGCTGGTGACGGAGATCATCGAGGCCGGCGAGGTGACCCGGACTTACGTCGGCATCACGTACCTGGACGGCATCGCCGCCCCCAAACTGGTGGAAGAGGTCAAACGCCGGGTGGGCGGGCTGAAGCTGGACTACGTGGGTGAGGCCGGCATCCTGGAGCAGATGATTGAAGACCGCCCATACTCCCTGTTCCCGCAGGCGCTGGTGACCGAACGGCCGGACCGGGTGGCGGGTTACCTGTCGGAAGGCACGGTCGCCATTTTTGCCGACAACTCGCCGGCGGCGCTGGTGGTACCGGTTACCTGGTGGGCCCTCATGCAGACATCAGAGGATTACCACCTGCGCTGGCCGATCGGCATCTTTTTGCGCTGGCTGCGCCTGGCTGCCATTGCCATCGCATTGACGGCCGGTGCCATCTATATCGCAGCCGTCAACTACCACCACGAAATGATCCCCACCGAACTGATGCTCAGCATTGCCGCCAGCCGGGAGCAGGTACCCTTTCCGGCTGCCCTGGAACTGCTGACCATGGAATTTGCCTTTGAACTGGTCAAAGAGGCCGGCACGCGCATTCCCAGCATCATCGGCCCCACCATCGGCATCGTCGGCGGCCTGATTCTGGGGCAGGCCGCCGTACAGGCCAAACTGTTCAGCCCCATCGTGGTCATTATTACCGCCATCGCCGGCCTGGCGGCATCGGCGGTGCCCAACTACGCCACCGCCTTCAGCCTGCGCATTTTGCGCTTCATTTTTATTGCCTTCGCCATGGTGCTGGGCCTGTATGGGCTGGCCGCCGTCGCCTTCGGGCTGATGGTGTATCTGTCCGGGCTGCGCTCCTTTGGGGTGCCTTACCTGAGCCCGCTGGCGCCCCGGCGCCCACCGATTCCGGATGCCGTGAACCGCCCGGGCATCATGAACATGGAGATGCGGCCTGCCCACCTGCGCCCGGTGGACCAGCGCCGCCAGCAAGACCCGTCCCGGGTCTGGGACCAACCGGCAGGGGCGAAGAAGAAAGACCAACCGGAGCCGCCTGATGGCCGCGGCGGCTAGGAAGCGGGGGTGAATCCAGATGCGAACCGAAGGCCACATTGGCTTGCTGCAGGCCACCATACTGGTCTTTACCGTGCTGACCGCCAAGGCAATTCTGCCGTTCCCCGGACTGGCCGTGCGCCTGGGCCAGACCGCCGGCTGGCTGCTGATGCTCATGATCGGGGCCGTGGCGGCCGTGCTCAGCCTGATCATCGCCACGCTGCTGGAACGCCACCCCGGCCGGGGACTGGCGGCCATTGCCGAAGAGGTGGCCGGGCCGGTGGGGGGGATTCTGCTCAATACCCTGTTCCTGGGCTGGCTGCTGATTGAACTCGCCCTGGTGATGCGGCTGTTCACCGAGATGTTCATCAGCGCGGTACTGCCCAACACCCCGCCCAGCGTGGTGGCTCTGCTGATGATCGTGATTGTCATTTACGCCGCCAACGGCGGTCTGGAACCGGTCAGCCGGGCCAATCTGATTCTGGCGCCGCTGATTGTGGTGGCCTTTGTGGCCACCCTGCTCACCTCCATTAAGGATCTGCGCCTGGACTGGCTGTTCCCTCTGTGGGGGCCGGGACCGGCGCCGCTGGCCTGGACCGCTATCCGCACCGCCAGCTTCAGCGGCGAAGTTTTTTTGCTGGCCATCCATGCTTATGCCCTGCGGGAGGCACGCCTGTTTCGCCGGGCCGGACTCATGGGACTGGGGCTGTCTTCGGTCGCCCTGGCGGCGACGGTGGCCGTCTTCGTGATGGCATTTGGCGTCGAAGGGGCGGTGGGCCAGCCCTTTCCTCTGTTCAGCCTCGCCCGCCTGACCTACCTGGGCCGTTTCTTCCAGCGTTCGGAGGCCCTGTTTGTGCTATTCTGGGCCCTGACGGCCATGATCTACCTGGCAGTGATTCTGCACGCGGCGGCCGTAACGGCCGGCGCCGTTCTGGCCGTGCCCTATTACCGGCCGCTGCTCTACCCGGTAGGCCTGCTGGCCTTTGCCCTGTCGCTGGTGCCCCGCAATTTCCTTGAGGCCATGGTCTGGATTCAGACCTGGCGCTCGGCCGATGCCCTGGTGACCTTTGGCGTGCCAGCCCTGCTGCTGGTGCTGAGCCTGGTCAGGGGGCGCACCGGCCGGGAACGGGCAGCCGGGGAGGTGCCAATCCATGAAACGTAGACTGCTGGCCGCCCTGTTGGCCGCCCTGGCTGCCGTGACCCTGATGGGCGGCTGCTGGGACCGGCGGGAACTGGAAAACGTCGGCTTCATCATGGCCCTGGGACTGGACCCCACCGAGGGCAAGGACCTGGAGGTCACCATGCTGATCGCCGTGCCGCGCAAACTGGCCGGCGCCGAAGGTGGGGGCGGCGGCGGGGGCGGCGGAGACAAGGCGGTAAGCGTCACCCGGGTGCGTGCCCCGGCCCTTGCCGAGGCGAACACCATGGCCAACGCCTACATCAGCCGCTACGTGTCACTGCAGCATACCAAAACCGTGGTGATTAATGAAGAATTCATCCGCCAGGGCCACCTGCCCCGCATCCTCGACAGCCTGGTCCGGGTTCCGGAGCTACGCCGTACCGCTGCGATCTTTGTTAGCCGGGGCCGGGCGGGCGACCTGCTGGAGAACATCAAGCCCGGTCTGGAGCAGTCGCCCAACCGCTACCTGGAACTGCTGGCCCTGACCGACCGCTTTACCGGCATGACGCCGCGGGAGGCACGCATTCATGAATTGGCCACCCAACTTGAAAACCCCGGCGGCACCCCCCTGCTGAACTATGTGGACCTCAGGCCGGACACCGGGAACGAGGGCGGCGGTGAGGAACAAGGCGGCACCGGGGGCGGGGACCAGGGCAGCCAGGGCCAGAAAGCCGCCGGTGCCCCCCAGCCGCCGGCCGAGGCCCGCCGGCTGCTGCCCGGGCTGGTCCCCCGCCAGGGCGGGTCCAACCTGGACCTGGTGGGGGCGGTGGCGGTGCGGGCCAACCAGCCGGCCGGCGAACTGTCCGGGCGGGAGATGCGGGTGGTAAATATGGTCCGCGGCACTTTTCAGCGGGCGGCGGTATCCTTCCCTGACCCCCTTATCCCCGGGGAGCGGGTTGCCATGCACCTGCGGCGGGGCGCCACACCGCAGATTCGTCCTTACTGGGCGGACGGGCGCGTCGCCTTTGATGTGGTCGTGCCGCTGGAAGCTGACCTGCTGGGCGTCCAGAGCCAACAGAACTACTTGGCAGAAGACCTGCTGCCGGTGCTGGAGGAATCGGTGGCCAAACACCTGACCGCCGAGACGGAGGCCGTTTTTCGCCGTACCCAGGAGTGGGGAACTGATGTGTTCGGGCTGGGCTACAAGGCGGCCCGCCTGTTTGCCACCTACCCGGAGTGGCGGCAGTATCACTGGGAACAGCACTATCCCCAGGTGCAGGCCAGCTTCCGCTACCAGGTACGCTTCCGCCGCTTCGGCCAGCAGCTCGTACCGCATAAGCCCCTGGAAAAAGAAACACGCCCCGGGCCAGAGCCCGGGACGTGACAGGAGGGACCCGTGTTATGCAATGGCTGGCCTATCTCGCCATTCTGGCCATCGCCGGCTACACCTGGAACTATGCGAACTGGTGCCGGGTGCGGGGCATGCGGCGGGGGGCCGCCGGACTGGCCATTCTGGGGGCCTTCGCCGCCGCCGTTCCCGTTTACGTGCTCAACCTGCGGCGTTAGTCGGCGATGCGCTCGAAGACCGCCGCGATGCCCTGGCCACCGCCAATGCAGAGGGAGGCCACGCCATAGCGGGCGCCCCGCCGCTGCAATTCGTGGCTGAGGGTGAGGGCCAGACGGGCGCCGCTGGCGCCGAGCGGATGGCCAATGGCGACAGCGCCGCCGTTGACATTCAACACATCCCGGGGCAGGCCGAGTTCCTTCATGCAGGCGACGCTCTGGCCGGAGAAGGCTTCGTTGATCTCCCACACATCGATATCCGACAGCTTGAGGCCGGCCTTTTCAATGGCCGCCCGGGAGGCCGGTGCCGGCCCGATGCCCATGATCTCCGGCGGCACACCGACAATGCCCCAGGAAACCAGGCGGCTGAGCGGGCGCAGCCCGGCCTTCTCGGCCGCCCGCCGGGTCGTCATGACCACGGCGGCGGCGCCGTCGACCACGCCGGAAGCATTGCCGGCGGTGACGGTGCTCTCCGGGCCGAAGTGCGGCTTCAGCCTGGCCAGGTTGGCCAGGGTGGTGTCAGGCCGCATATGCTCGTCGCGGTCGAACAGCACTTCGCCCTTACGGGTCTTCAGCGGAATCGGCACGATCTCGCCGGCAAACTTGCCTGCCTCGTAAGCGGCACCGGCAAGCTGCTGCGACTCCAGGGCGAACTGGTCCACTTCTTCCCGGGTCAGTCCGTACTTCTTGACCAGGTTGTCAGAGGTCTGGGCCATCAGGAAGCCGCAGTGGGTATCGAGCAGGGCGTGCAGCAGCATGTCCTCCAGCTTGGCGCCGGCCAGGCCCAGGCCATAGCGGACGCCCTTGACGAAGTGCGGCACCTGGCTCATGCTTTCGGTGCCGCCGGCCAGAGCCCAGGTGGACTCGCCCAGCAGAATGGAGTGGGCGGCCGAAACCAGCGCCTGCAGACCGGAACCGCACAGGCGGTTCAGGGTCAGCGCCGGCACCGGCACCGGTACCCCGGCCTTCAGGCCGACATGGCGGGCCAGGAACACCGACTGGCCGTCGTTATGGATGACGGACCCGAACACCACGTTGTCGATCTGCTCCGGTGCCACACCGCTCTTTTGGAGGGCGCCCTTGGCAGCGATCACCCCAAGTTCAGTGGCAGTTATATCCTTGAGAGCAGAACCATGTTCGCCAAATGCAGTACGGGCGCCGCCTACCAGGACAATCTCTTCGGACATGTAACGGTAACCCTCCCAGTTTTCAAAAAAGGTCCTATATAACGGTTTCGGCTCCCTGGCGGGCTTTCCTGCCTGCCTTACCGATCGTCCGCTCCAGTTTTCACTGAGCGCGCCAGAAGAGTACAGCCCCGGTACAGTCCCGGTTACGGCTGCTGCTGTGAGCTTTGCGAAGGTGGGGACGGAGCCTCCGGGGCCGGCAGCGGCGGCGGCGTCACAATGGTCACCGTCCGGCTGTCGCCGTCCCACTGTACCTGCAGGCCCAACGCTTCGCTGGCAAAGCGCAGGGGCACAAAGGTCCGCCCTTCCACCAGGCGGGGCGGCACATCCAGCAGGGTCGGCGTCGTCCCCACGTAGGCCATGCGGTTGTCGATCTGCAGCACGACCGTCCGGGATCCCCGGCCGGCGATCACGGTTCGGGTGGCCGGGTCCCACTGCACCGTGGCCCCAACCCCTTCAAAGATCGCCCGCAGCGGTACCAGCACGCGGTCCTGGTCAATGAAAGGAAAGGCATCGGTGAATGCCAGTTCCTTGCCGTCCACCAGCACCCGAATGGGCGGCGGGGGCATGTGGGAACTTACCCGGGCGGCCGCCACTGCCCGCAGCGTGAGTACGCCCGGGCCACCCACCCGCAGGTCGGCGCCGTTCAGGCCGTTGGCCATGCGGGCGTCCTCGGGCACCACCGCCACTGTCTTCCAGGCATCGGTGTTGCTGCGCTGGGCCAGCTCGACCCGCTTGCGGGCCAGGGCGGGATCCTGCCGGTAGGGCTGCTTGGGGTCAATGGCGTCATAATCCAGGTAAATCGGGCCAAAGCCCTGGTCCAGGTAACTGATGTTCAGTTCTACCGTATTGATGCCGCCAAAGATATACCCATCGGCCACATCCAGGTAAAAGAACTGCTCCGCGCAGGGGTCCTCTTGCCCGGCCGGCGGCGGCGCCGGAGCCGGCCCGGTACAGGGCACCGTCCGCCGGGCCTTGCTGCCGCCAAGGTCCACCGCCTCGGTGGTACCATTGGAAAAGTTACTCAGCAGCCGCAATCCGTCTTCTGCGTTCTGCTCCCCCAGAATCACCTGAACATAGGCGGCATCCCGGTAGGGCGGCGACTGGTCCGGGGCCTGGGCCAAGGCTGGGGTGCTGCCCAGACTGGCGAGCAGTACAGCAGCGGCCACGGCACTGGAGAGCTGGCGCAACCGGGCACCTCCTTCTTCGCTGCATAAAGCCCCCGGCAAGCCGAGGGCCTGATGGCAATCAGGACTTCTTGACGTCTTCCTTCGTGCCGTTGTCTTCTTCGTTCTCGGTCAGGCCCTTGGCGGCCTTCTTGAATTCCCTGATCCCCTCACCGACGCCCCTCCCCAGTTGGGGCAGCTTGGCCGCGCCGAAGATCAAGACCACGACCAGGAGGATTAGAATAAGTTCCATCGGCCCCAGGTTCCGAAACATGGAGACCACACCCTTCTTTCGCGGCCTGATGGCCGTGTACGTGACACGTCAACAAACAGGCTTCAACTGTAATGTGCACTTTTCCTGCCTAAAACTCCGCCGCCCGAACGTTGTCCGGATCAATCCGTTGCAGCAGCTCCAGTTCCGTGGCTGAAGGAGCAGGCGTAACGGGGGTTTCCGGGCCGGCGGTGACGGCAAACCCGGTCTGGCGGCACACTTCCTCCGGCGTCACACCAGGATGGAGACTGGCCACCGCCAGCCGCCCGCCGGCACCCCGGGCGAACCGGCAGAGCGGGGTCACCACCTCGGCCGTATTCCCGGCGGCAGTGGTAAAGTCCAGCCGCTCCACAAAAGTGCGGGGATCATGGCGGGTCCGCCACAGAATCGCCCGCCGCACCGTTGGCAGCAGCAGGGCCGAGCCGGCCCCGCCGGGCAGCCGCACCCGGGGCGCCTCATAGCTGCCGATGGCGCTCATGTTGATGCTTCCGCAGGCGTCGATCTGCACCCCGGACAGGAAGACGGTGTCAAGACGCCCGCGGGCAGACAGGTCGAAGATCTCGGCCAGTCCGAAGATCCCCCGGGCACCGGTGAGCAGCAGCCCGTCCACCGTGGAGCGGGGCAGCCGGTCGAGGGTGGCGTCCACGCTGCCAGGGATGGTCAGCACCGACAGGTGGGGTGCGTGGGTGGCCCGGGCCAGCAGCGTGGCCACCATGACCAGGGGCGAGGCGAGTCCGAAGAAGACCGTTTCGCCGTCCCGGAGCAGCCGGGCCAGGGTCACCGCCATCTGATCGGCCGTGGGGTGAGGTGCCGGGGCACTCATGCCAGCACCTCCTTCAGGAAGGCGTCGAGCCCGGCCGCGCCGGCGGCGCACGCCTGCAGATAGCGGGCAAAGAAGGCTTCGTCGGCCGGATAATGCCCCTGGCAACTGTGCGGTGCGGCACCGCCCGGCGCATGCACCACCGCCGTGACCAGAAAGCCGGGGATATCCGTCAGTTCCGGCTGCCGGGCCAGTTCGGCCCCATCGACAATCCGCTCCGCCGTCACCAATACATTGCGGGCGGCCTTTGCCTTGTACACATCATCGTACTTGGGCCCATACATGCGGGCGTTGCCGGCCGCATCGGCCTCGTGCACGTGAATCACGGTCCAGTCCGGCGCAATGGCGGGAATGGCGGTCCACTCCCGGCCGGTAAACGGGCAGACAATGGGCTTGAAGTCAGAGACCTGCCGCAGATCGGACCCGGTCAGGCCCGCCATGGGCAAAAAGGTAACCCCCTGGATTGCGGCCCGCAACCCTGTGTGGATGGACGCTCAGGTATGCTCCCAGAGCTGCACCCGGCCACTCTCAATGCCCTGGCGGAACATGGGCGCCAGACCCAGGGTTTCAAAACCAACGTAGGCGGCGGTGACCCGGCGGACCCGCCCGGCCCCTACCAGCACGTCCACATCGTAAGCGCCGGCCGTTTTGATGATTTCCAGGTCACGCCGGTTCTGGCGCAGCAACTCATGCAGCGCCGCCGCCGGGACCCGGTGAAACGTATTGCCGCCAAAGGCTACAGACGCCCCGTCCGGGATCAGGGCCACCGCCTCGGCCAGGGTGCGGATTTTATCGGGCATAGCTGTGCTTTCGCTCCATTCTCCGGAGTGTCTCCGGCTCAGTCAAACCCGCTGATATTTCGGCCCCCGGCCGGCCGATTCCTGCCCTGACGCCCCCCGGCCCTGCATCATCGTCCGGCTGTCCGGCCGTGGCAGGGATCGCCAGGGCAGCGGGCGAATACGGGCTGGTGGCTTGATCCTACCCGCGCCGGGCCAACCCCGGCAAGTTGCAAATGTCACAAGCGTTGCCGGCCGTGGGGCCGGGACAAGGAGAATGGACCATGCAAGCGTTACGCCGGATTCTTGCCCTGCTGTTGCTGGTGTTGTTCCTGCCAGGCTTCTGGGCTCTGCTCTCGATGAACACGGTCAGGACCACGGTAGTCAGGACCGAATTCCTGCAATCTGTGCTGGCCGACAGCGGCGTGTATCAGCAAGTTCCGGCGCTGGTCGCCGCGCAGGTCGCCGCGCCGCTGCGCCAGTCGGATCTGCCGCTGACTCCGGGCCAGGCAGAAGCCATGGTGGTCCGCCTGCTCACCCCCGAACAGATCAGGCTTCTGGCTGATCCCCTGGTCGCCGGGGTCGTGGACTGGCTACACAGCGACCGGGAACTGCCACAACTGGAACTGGACCTGAGCGGGCTGAAGCCCGCCCTGGCCCGTGAATTGCCGCCGCTGCTCCGGGCCAGGTGGGACGCCCTGCCCGAATGTACCCCACAGCAGTTGCGGGCCCTGGCCGGTACCGCTGCCAACAGCCGCAGCCTGCCGGCCTGCCGCCCGCCCGGTCCGGCCGGCGAACAACTGTGGGCGCGACTGAGCCAGGAGCTGGATCCCCAGCAACTGCTGGCTCCGCTCCCGGACCGGATCAATCTGTTGCAGCCGGAGGCCGCCCCCCAGGCCATGGCTCATCTGCAGCACCTGCGCAACCGGTATCAAACCATCAGCCGCTACCTGCAGTGGCAGTGGGTGGCGCTGCTGGTCTGGCTGGGCCTGCTTGGTCTGCTCGGCTGGGGGCGCCCGTACTCCCCCCTTGGCTGGATCGGCACGGCCCTGCTCCTGTGCGCCCTGCCGCTGCTGCTGGCTCAGCCGCTGACCGGCTGGGGGCTGGACCAGGCCGGGGCACGGCTGGCGGCGGGGGTCCCCGGTCCGCAACTGGCGGTCATCAAACCGCTGCTCGGTCTGACCGCCGGCCGGATTGCCGCCGCCCTGCGGCTGCAGGGGCTGTGGCTGGCCCTGCCGGGGGCTGCCGCCGTGGCCGCTGCCCTGGTACTGCACCTGCGGGCGCAGGCCGGCCGGCCCCCGGCTGCCCGGGGCTGAGGCGTGGGCAATCGGAGCAGGAGCCCGGCGTAAGGGTGCGGAATTCGGGGTCACTATCCAACCATAAAGGTGGAAATCCACGTGCGCTCTTTTCTATCCCGCCCGCCCCACCAGTTGTTGTGGATCGGTGCTGTGCTGTGTCTGCTGTCCCTCGGGTTTTTCGCCGCACCAGGCCGCACAGTGGCCCGCCCGGGCGGTTACTGGCAGGATACGTACTACAGCGACAACGGCCGCCTGGCCCACAGCGATTTTATCCCCCAGACTGAGTTCTCGGTCATGCCCGGCCACGACAGCGCCCCCGGCTGGCTGCCACTGGCCCTCCTCGCCGCCGGCGCCTTCTGGGTGCGTCGTGGCCCAACCGCAGCCTGGGTCCGGTACGGGCTGGTGGCCCTGTCGGCCATTGTGGCCCTGAATGCGGTTGAAGCGCTGACCGGGAACATCAGTCTCGGGGCGCTGCTGTATGCCCTGGGGGCAGTGCCAATCGGCGCGGCCGGCTGGCGGCTGCTGCGCGGCGCCGTCGCCTGAGCCCGGGCCACCCCTGCGGCCACGGACCTGCCAGACCGGCAGCCGGCGTATACACACACCGGCTGCCGGTCGGTTTATTCACCGCCCGCGCCGCCACCCGCACCGGGGCCGCCCGCGCCGGGACCGCGCGCACCGGAGCCGCCCGCATCGATACTGCTCTCCAATTCGTTCTTCATGCTGTTGTAAATCTGCCCCACCCGCGGCACCCTGGTCTGTACCTGAATCTCCACCGGGATCCGGGCCAACACCTCCGGCCAGCGGCGCGCCAGCGCCTTGTAAGCCGGGGGATTCCGTTGAAACAGCGCCTGCCCCAGGTTAAAGATATCTGCCCCCGTTCGCCGGGAAATCTGCAGGGCATTCCGCACCTCCCGCTCGATCTCGCCGGCCAGCGCCTCCTCGAACTGTGTCAGTTGATCCACGCTCGCCGGCCCGGTATCGCACTGCACATCGTTCAAGTCTGCATAGGCCGTAATCAGGAGGGTGACAGCCAGATCGTCCGCCTCCTCCCCGGTCAGGATCAACTTGGTCTTGGAACCGCGCAGGCGAAAGACGGTCTGGCCCTCACCCTGCGGGCAGCGGGCAGCGATCGGGCCCGAAGCGGCCCGGCTGCGGGCAAACAGCAGCCCGCGCCCCTCCTCCGGTGTCAGCCAGCCCACCAGGCGCTCGCCCCGGAACACACCGGCGCCGCCGATCAGCATTTCCCCGACCCTTTCCGGTGCCGGTATCACCGTGGTCGGGTCGCCACCCTCGGGTTCGCGCATGCGGAACATGGGCAGGACCAGGTCGGCCCCCTCTTCCTGCAAAATGGCGATGGCATTGACCAGGCGCCGGGCCGGGGCCATGGACAGGCGTTTGGGGATCAGGTCATGGTAGCCAAGCGGCCCGTTGGCCGGGTACAGTTCAGTTACGGGGCGCGTCGTCAGCAGCGGACCGGCCAGGCCTGGTGTCACCCCCAGCCACACCGTCGGCCGGACTTCCGAAGAGCGGTCAAGATAGCCCAGCGGGGCACCGATCCCCCGGCGGGCCATCGCCTCGCCAAAGAGCACAGCCCGGAGGTGGCCCAGAAAAATCCGCCGTGGCGAGAGCCGCTCCAGCCGGCCCATGGCCTCATCCAGAGACGGCGCCTCGGCCTGGATGGTCCAGATCGGTTTCTGTTCCGGGTCGGTACCGCCGCCACCACTGGCGGACCGGTCTGAGCCCTGATTGGCCGGCAACAACCCGTTGGCGGTAAGGCGGTAGCGGCCGTTCACCCAGTCCACGGCCAGCAGGCCGATAAAGGAGGTCTCGGTAATCTCCCGCCGGCTCCAGCATCCGCTCAGCAGGGCCAGAGCCAACAGCAGGCCAATGGCGCGTTTCATTCCTGGTCTTTCCTCCCGGGCGGTAGCGACATGGTCGGGTCCTCTACCGGACCGGGCCCGTAGGGTGGGCGGGGCGTTTGCCCAAACAGGTCGCGCAGGAACCCCGGATGCAGGGGCATGATCGGCGTGGCATAGGGGATTCGGCCGCTGGTCAGGCCGGCAAAATGGGCCAGTATGTACACATAGCCCAGGATCAGGCCGAAGAAACCGAACATGCTGCTCAGCACGAGCAGCACCAGACGCAGGATGGTGGCCACATTGGCCAGGCTGGTACTGGGCAGGGCAAAGGTGGAAATGGCCGTGGCCGAAACCACCAGCACCATGGCCGGCGAGGTAATCCCTGCCCGCATGGCCGCTTCGCCAATAACCAGACCGCCAACAATACTCACACTGGGGCCAACCGGGCGGGGCAAGCGCAGGCCCGCCTCCCGCAGAATCTCAAAGATAATGGTCATGACGAGCGCCTCCACCGGCGTGGGCAGGGGTGCACCTTCCCGCTGGGCCAGCAGGCTGAGGGTAATGAGGGTGGGCAGCGCCTGCAGGTGAAAGGTGGTGACCGCCACGTACAGGGACGGCAGGAATACGGCCAGCAGGAACGCCAGCATGCGGATACTCCGGACCAGGAGCACAAAGGGGCGCAGTTCATACAGGTCGTCGGCGGCATTCAAAAAGTCCTTGAACACGGCCGGCAGAATCAGGACCCTGTTCGAATTGTCCGCCAGCACCGCCACCCGGCCCGAGGCCAGGTGGTGAACCACCAGGTCCGGTCGCTCGGTGATCAGCACGGTAGGCGCCAGGGAGTTGGGGCGGTCGCTCAGGGCCGTGATCAGGTTTTCGGTATCGAACACCGTTTCCGGGTTGAGCTTGCCTAACTGGCGGCGGACCTGCTCCACCAGGGCCGGAGCCGCCTTCCCTCTGAGGTAGGTGATGACCACCACCGTCCGGGTGAGGGCGCCGATTTCCTGGCGCTCCACGCACAGGTCCCGGGTCGGCAGGCGCTGGCGCATCAGCGCCAGGTTCACGTCGATCAGGGAGGTAAAGCTTTCCCGCCCGCCATGTACGGAAGGTTCCACCACCGTATCCTCAATGGGACGGGCCGGTGGGTCCTTGACATTCAGGAGCAGCGCTTCCGGGTGGCCGTCAATGAGCAGGGCCGTGTGGCCCCGCAGAATCCCCAGCACCACGCTGCCCAGGTCGGCGGCCCCCTGGACAGTGGCGACGGGCAGCCGGGTTTTTCCGGCCGGCGCGCGGGTGACCAGCCTGGCGCCGTGCTCAAACAGGGGCCGCAAAATGCGGTCTTCCAGGCGGCTGTTGTCCACTGTGCCCTGCTGGTACACCAGCAGGGCGGCGGTGGGCCGCCCGCCCGGTTCCGGCAGCAGCAGGTCGCGCCAGGTGAGGTCGCCCAGGTGCCCCAGTTGAGCCTCCAGCCGGGCCCGGTTGTCCCGCAGCCTGGCCCGGAGTGCCTCGTGGTCAGCCTGCTTTGGCACGGCGGCTTCCCCCCTTGCTCAACTGTCCCCGGACGGCCGCCACCACCCAGATGAGCAGCGGGAGCAGGACGCCCATGAACCCGCTGACCGGCAGGTAGTACCGGGTGACGAATACGTCGAAGCGGGTGACATCGGGGAAAGGGACCAGGCTGCTGGCCAGGACCAGCACGCCGCCGCCGATCAGGAACAGGCGCCAGCGCTTGATTCCCAGCAGTTGGCTGGTCCCCTGGGCCGCCGCCCAGATCAGCAGCCCTGTCCGCACATAGGCGCCCACCAGCCACTGGTGCACGGTGAGCAGGTCGGTACGCTCAATGAAGCGGGCAAAGCTGACCAGCAACCACTGCTGGTAGGTGGGGTAGGGCATGTTGGCTGCCTGCCGGTAGCCCAGCGAAGCAATGGCCCCGGCGGTGGGGCCGATCATGACCCAGGCGGCATACACAACCCCCCACGCGCCCGCTTTGAACAGGCGTTGCCGGTCTTTCACGTATTGTGTAAACATGGCCAGCACGGAGATTTCGCCGAAGATGCACAGGGCCACCACACTGGACGTGAACACCGGACCCAGGCCGTATTCGAACATGGGCAGCAGCAACTGGTAGTTTTTGGCCGGCATGGTCATCACGGATACGAACATGCCCACGATGGTCAGGGTAGGCAGGGTAAGCTGGTTGACCCGGGCCAGTATTTCAATGCCGCCCAGCGCCACGTACAGGCAGGCGGCCAGGTAGAGGGCGGCAATGACTACCGCCGGGGTCTCGGTCAGGACGGAGTCGATCATCCAGTCGGTGGTGCGGCGCAGGCCGAAAATGGCGCTCAGGAGGAAGTAGATGATGTAGGCGCCGGCCAATACGTGGCCGAGGCCGGGTCCCAGGACTTTGGGCAGGTACTGCACCAGACTGCGACCGGGGAAGGCGTTGGACAGAGAGACCACTGCGGCGATGACCAGCAGCATCGGTGGCAGGATCACAAATCCGGCCATCCAGGCGTCCCGCCCGCCGGCCCGGACCAGGTAAGTGAGCGACAGGGCGTGGTTGCTGATGGCGGTGATGGTTGCCACCACCATTCCGGCCTGGAAAGCACTGATTTCGGCCTTGTACGCCGTCAGCTTCGCTGGCATAATCGCCCCCCCTGGACAAGTATTGCCAATGGGGAGCCATTCATGCGCTGCCTGCCTTTGGGTGAATAGTGGGCCGGTACGCTCGGCAGCGGGCGGGCGCCGGCGGTTCCGGAGGCCGGCCGGGGCCACCCGCTCGGGCCACCCGCTCGGGCCACCCGCTCGGGCCACCCGCTCGGGCCACCCGCTGGGGCAGCCCGCTGTAATACGGGGGTGGGTATCGATCGGATTTGCCACTTCCGGGGAGGGTTTTGGCCTGAATTCGCCTGGACTCGGTAGGTTCACTGCTATGTTCCGGGGCAGCCTGCGCTCCTGGTGCGGGGTTCTTGACCTGTACGCCACTCAATACGGCACGTTCGGCAGGAATTTAAAGCTTTGCAACCCGTGTTCGCTCTAAAAGATTACCGAGCAGTGCCTTCTCAGGCCCCCTGGATACTCCCCCAGGTAGCAACCCCGGCCGATTTCGCCGAAAATCGCCCCTCAATGCCGCTAAACGCGGCACGTTCGGCAAAAATTTAGGCTCTGTTCGCAACAACGGGTGCTCGCCAGGCGTTCTGGTCTCCACCAAGTACGTGCTGCCCGGAATGTCAGCGATTCAGGTGCTGGGTCGCTACGGCCCCCCGCTACGCGAATGCTGCCCTTTGCGCTTCAATCAGCGCCCGGCCGCGATTCAACGCTGATTTCCAGGGCGGTCCCTGGCTACATGCGGAAAACACCGGTGATCACATAAAATCGGAGCCGCACAGGTGGGGGAGCCGCCACTTTTCGCCGTCTCCGGACCAGAACGCCCCTTCTCAGGCCCAAAACAGGCTACTTCCGGGGCGAACATCCCTTGGAACCGCGGGATTCGCCTGCTGTTTCCGCATGGTTTGGAACTCTGCCTCGGAGGAGAGCGGTGAATCATCCCGCCCCTGCCTCGACCACCCGAAATCGGGGTTGCGGCCCGGAATCTGATCAACTGCTG
>JAKFDK010000067.1:0-44152 GCA_036676195.1 Clostridia bacterium
ATCGTGGCCGGGCGCTGATTGAAGCGCAAAGGGCAGCATTCGCGCAGCGGGGGGCCGTAGCGACCCAGCACCTGAATCGCTGACATTCCGGGCAGCACGTACTTGGTGGAGACCAGAACGCCTGGCGGGCACCCGTTGTTGCGAACAGAGCCAAACCAAAGGACTGCGCCGGTGGCACACGGAAGGTCGGCTGAACGAAGCGAGGATGGCAGCGGACCTGGTGCAGGAAAAGCGGCGCCAAGTGGTCATTGGTGACCCCGGAGCCGGCAAGACCACCATGATGCGGCACCTGGCCGTACAACTGGCCGTGGGTAACATCCCGGGCATGGAGTCACTGGTGCCTGTATATGTTTCTCCCGCCGGGGAGCCTGGCAGCACCGGGCCGGCAACCTGCCCCCGGATTTTAGCGTTTATGAAACGCTGACCTTCATAACTTACCGCTATGAACGCACCGACGAACTGCCTGACCGCGACCGCTATACCATCTCGATAAGTGCATTTCCCTGCTGTTGAGGTCATTGAATGGGCCCGACAGACACTGGCGCAAGTCGCATCCGATCGTGACGCCGTGGATATATTGGAATGGCTCAATCCGTTTCCAGCCCGGGCTGAGTTACGCAAGGTGCTCACGAACCCGGAAGAACTGCCTGCTCTGCGTCTGCTCGCAGCGAAAGCACTCGGTCCCGAGGAACCGGGGGCGCAGGAAATCTGGCACCAGTGCTGGGGCACCCACAGCTCTGGCCGTTATTCACCCACCTGTCCATACCCAAAGCTGTACTCCCAGCCCTGGTGGCCCGCCTCGACCTGGTTCACACGCCGGCAGAAAGCCTGGAATCGCTGGCCTGGGACGTTAGCCGGGCACAAGTCACACTGGCTCGGGAACAGCTTGAAACACTGCGTGCTGGCATCGCAGGACCTCGGGGCGCCCCTACCCGGCAGCAGACAGCGCTGCTGAAACTCCTGGCGGCGGCAGGGGATGAATCCGTCCGTGATTTGACCCGCCGCTGGCTGACGCAGAAGACCCGTGCCCGCGCAGCCCTGGAGATTCTGGCTGATTGGTGGCCGGAGGACCTGGCTGACTATGGCGGCCCGGTTCCGCTTGCCAGTCACCACGTCACGATGGTTGCCAACGGCCCGGATCGGGTTGGGGTACCAGAGAGAAGTCGAGTCGATGTATAGGCAGCCTGGTGGCACCGGGGCATTGGTCAGGCTCAACCTGACGTACGAGCGGCGCTGCTTGGTGAACTGGTCACCGCTGGTCCAGGACCTTATCGGCGGATCATTGTCCCTTGGGCATCGGTCATTTGATCTACAAACAATTTGCATGGCCGCCGAGGCCGATGAGGAAATCGCCCAAAAAACCCTGCCTATCCTCATCCAAGCCCTGAACGAGGGGTTCCCAGTGGAAGTTTGGCAAACCCTCGCCGCCCTTGCCCAGCGGCTCAACCTGTTCATCTACCGGGGCGCAGACGGCCAGGTCCGCTACCGCCCCCGGAACCAGACCGGCACGCAAGCGAAGGCCCTACGCTCACAGGAGATACCCGCCCCGCAGCAGGAGCCCGGCCCCAACGGCGCGGAATGAAGGTGACATCCAGATTCTGGGGAGGTCGCCCCCTTGTTCAAGTGGGAGATCAGCCGCACGGCCCTGTGGGTCGCCGCCGGGCTGGCGCTGTGGGCCATCATTAAAATCGTAGAATACAGCAACATCCTCTACACCCAGCGCTACCTGAGCCAGTTCCGGCACGTACCCGAGCTGGCCACCTACCGGGAAGCAGAACAGCGGGTATACGGCGGGCGCCGAAAGGCGCCTCAGGCGGTATTGCTGCTGCACGGCTGGTCGAGCGGCCCGGCCGACTTCGCCCCCCTCTACCCCCTGCTGGAGGAAGCCGGCATCCCCTACCTGGCGCCGCAAATCACCGGGTTCGGACTGGACAACCTGCGCCTGCTGCGGGCCGCATCGGCCCAGGACTGGCTACGGGACGCCCTGCACACCTACGACATTCTGGCGGCGCAGGCCGAACAGGTGGATATCGTCGGCCATTCCAACGGCGGCGCCCTGGCCGCCTACGTAGCCATGCACCGTCCGGTGCGCCACCTGATACTCATTGGCCCCAACCTGACCGTGCAGCCCGCCGACCGGATCTATAAGCAGATTCTGCATACCCCGGTGCTGTCCGCCATGTTTGAGCAGGTGCTGCCGGTCTTCCGCAAGCCGGTGCGCCCGGGCCGGGTGGCCCCGGTGGACACAGTCGACCCGGAGTCGGCCCGGCGGGCCTTTGCCTACCCGGCCCTGCCACTGCGCGCCCTGCGCACCCTGTGGGACGTCCAGGACCAGGTGCACCTGCGCCAGGTGCGCTGCACCGACCTGCACCTGTTCTACGGCGAACGGGACCAGTCGGTAGATATCCCCGAGCTGCAGCGCAACCTGGACCAGCAGGGCATCCGCTACCAGGCCCACGGCTACGCCAACAGTGCCCATAACCTGCTGGAAGACTACGACCAGCAAGCCGCCGCCCGGGACATCCTGAAGGTGCTGACCGCCAGTTAACATGCACAGAACGGTATAGACCCGGACGCAAATGGGCATATTTAAACCCGGCGGAGATGTTCCGCCGGGTTAGGCGCCGCCGTTGGAATGATTCCCGAGGCGAGTTTCCTCACCCCTTAGGTTTTAGAGGTGAGAAGGCGGAGCATGAGGACGACTAGTAGGAGCCAAAAGACTCGCTCGTCCAAAGCCATGCCACCACCCCCTTCCCATTCAACCATGGGCGCCTAACTACATAAACAGAATCCCCTGACCATTGGTTCGGCAGGGGATTCTGTTTGGCGCGGGCAAACCTATTCGTGCACGCTGGAATCTTATACATAGAATCAGTTATGCAGGCCGAACCACGGAAGGAGCCGTGCCATGACCGACAACCGGCTGGACCGGGCCATTCAATTCGCCACCCTGGCCCACGGCCGCCAGACCCGCAAAGGTACCGACATCCCCTACATCACCCACCCGTACGGGGTAGCCATGCTGCTCGCCCGGGCCGGCTGTGAGGAGGACATCGTCATCGCCGGACTGCTCCACGACACGGTGGAAGATACCAGCGTCACCTTGGCCCAACTGGCGGCAGAATTCGGCCCGCGGGTAGCCGAAATCGTAGCCGGCTGCTCGGAGCCGGACCGGACCCTGCCCTGGGAGGCGCGCAAGCAACATACCGTGGACGATCTCCGGCAGGTCCCGCTTGAGATCAAGCTGGTGGCCTGTGCCGACAAATTGC
The DNA here is from genome assembly GCA_036676195.1 of Clostridia bacterium. Classification (GTDB taxonomy): domain Bacteria; phylum Bacillota; class Sulfobacillia; order Symbiobacteriales; family ZC4RG38; genus JAKFDK01. The sequence goes on from JAKFDK010000067.1 coordinate 3,270, forward strand.
ACAATGTGCGGTCGATGGCGGCCGACCACCAGACCCAGGGCGAACAGGTGTGGCAACGGTTCAAGCGTGGCCGCGCCGAACAGGCCTGGTACTACCGGGGGATCGTGCAGGCCTTTCAGCCCGAGATCGCCGCCGGCCTTTACCCTTCTCTGTTTGCGGCCCTGGCCCGGTCTGTGGCCGAACTGTTCGGGGCCTAGCCGCCCGGCGCCGCCTGCTCGCCGCCCCAGCCCCACCCACCACTGACCAGGTCCGGTAACCCGCCCACGTCCGGCAGGACCATATCCGGCTGCCAGGGCCGGCGCCACCGGCTCCAGGCGCCGGGGCGGGTAAACCCACTCAGCACCAGCACCGCCCCCATGCCACCGGCTCGGGCCAGGCGCATATCTTCAGACTGATCCCCCACCATCACTGTGTGCGCCGGGACTGTCTGCAGCCGGGCCAGTACCCGCCGCGCCGCCCAGGCCGACGGCTTGCCCACCACCACCGGCCGGCGCATGGCGGCAGCGCTGACGGCGTGCGCCAGCACACTCCCCCGCCAGATCCGCATGCCAGCCTCGCCCGGGGCCTGGGTGTCCAGACAGGCCACCACCAGCCGGGCCCCGGCCATGACCCGGCGCGCCGCCCGCACGATCAGTTCATCGTCGAAGGATTGCCCTTCACCGATCAGCACCACATCGGCCGGGGTATCGAACCCTACCGGCTGCAGCCCCTGCGCCCTGAGCATGCCGCGCATGGAGTCGCTGCCCAGCACCAGCACCCGGGCACCCGCCTGGCGCCGGGCCAGCCAGTCCACCGCCGCCAGGCCGGCCGTCATGACCTGGTCTGTGCGCAGATCGAACCCAGCCGCGCCCAGGAACTGCACCCACTCCGCCGCCGTCCACTCGGAGTCGTTGCTGAAAATCATGGTCCGCACGCCCAGGCGGGCCAGGGCAGCCAGGCCCTCCGGTGCACCGGAAACCGCCAAGTTCCCCCGCATAAGTACCCCGTTCACATCAAAAACCGCTCCGTGTACAGCCAACGGAAGCACTGAGACCCCTCCTCACCCGCCGGAGCGCGACGGCTGCCCCACCAGGGCGCTCGCCGAACTAGGGCGCTCGCCCGATGGTTGCTTCCCCCCAGGCGCCGTACATTGGTGGCGGATTGCCTGGTGGCAGAAGGGAGGCGCTCCCCGTCGTGCCGCAAATGCGTCACCTGCTGACCCTGTTTGCCGCCCTTATGGCCCTGGCCGTGGCCGGCTATCTGGGGCTGCGCCTGCTGGGAGGAGGCTGAGCCACCGTACCGGCGGGACGGCTCCCGCCAATGTACAGGGCGGCCGCGTACAGCAGCCGCCCTGTCGGTCATACCTGTTCGTGGCGTTCCTTCAGCTCATAGCGGGCGTTGCGCCGCGCCGGCACCCGTCCGGCATCGTGGGCCAGGCGGATGAATTCGGCCGGGCTCATCGCCCCGCGCCGACCTGCCGCCAGTTCCGCCTGGTTGTACTGCAGATGGGTACCGCCCAGGTCGTTGCACCCGCAGTCCAGGGCGACCTGAGCCACCTTGGCCCCCTGGGTAAGGGGGCTGGCCTGCACCACCGGAATATTGTCGCAGAGCACCCGGCTCAGCGCCACCATGCGCAGATACTCCATCCCCGTAACCGGAGCCGCTTCGCCCGGATGGCCGGGCTCCGGGTCCGCCGCCGGGAACGGCACCAGGGCACGGAAGACAGGCCGGCCATGGCGCTGGCCGGTGCGGAACTGGATTGCCCGGGTCCGGTACAGGTGGCCCACCCGCTCCCGAGCCGTTTCGCCCAGCCCGAAGGGAAAGGTGGCCACCACTGGGATGTCCAGGTCGGCGCACCGGTGCATAACGTCCACCCATTCGTTCCAGGGTCCGCGCAGCAAGGCCCGGTTCTCCGGCGCCCGGGAAGGCATCGACTCAGCCCCGCCGGCGATCAGCACATCGAGCCCGGCGGATTGCAGTTCGGCCAGGATCTCCCGGGTGCTGCGCTGAAAATGGGCGTTAAACACCATCAGTTCCGTCGGCGAATAGGCGGCCAGTTCCACTTGCGGATAGGTAACCTTGACCGCCGTCAGCAATTCGGTATAGTACGACCACGGCAGATCCAGCCGGTGGCCGCCCTGCAGGATGATCTGCCGGGCACCGTCCCGCACCGCTGCCCCCACCCGAGCCACCACATCGGCGGCGCTCAGGGTGAAGGCGCGCGGGTCGTCCCGGGTCACGGTGCCAATACAAAACGGGCAGCGGGGCTGGCACACGTTGGAGTAGACAATGGTCTGGTCCACAATGAAGGTGGTCAGGCGATCCGGGTTGGACCGCATCTCCAGGGTCTGGGCCGCCATGCCCAGTTTCAGCAGGTCGGCCTGTTCGGCCAGGAACACCGCCTCTTCCGGTGACGGACGCTCGCCGGCCAGTACCCGCTGCAGGATCCGATCGGTGTCGTGTGGGGTCACATTCACTTCCACGTTGTCCGCGCCTCCTGGGAACTAGCCCGGGATCCGCAACACCCGGTAATAGCAGTCACGTTCGGCCGGCACCCGGCCCGCCCCCCGGATCAGTTGCACCATATCCCGTTCGCTCTGCTCCATGGGGGACGTGGAGCCGGCGAAGTGGTAAATCTTTTCTTCCCGGATCGTGCCGTCCAGATCATTGGCACCCCAGGCCAGGCTGATCTGCGCCAGTCTGGGGGACATCATGACCCAATAGGCCTTGATGTATTTGAAGTTATCCAGGAGCAAACGGGACGCCGCCATTACCCGCAGGTCCTGCCAGCCGGTCGGGCCGGGCAGATGCGCCAGCGCCGTGTTGGCCGGGTGAAAGGCCAGGGGCACGAAGCACTGAAAACCCCCGGTCTCGTCCTGCAGGTCACGCAGGCGCAACAGGTGGTTGGCGATGTGCTCCGGACCCTCAATATGTCCATAAAGCATGGTGCAGTTGGACTTGATGCCCTTGTTGTGGGCTACCCGGTGCACTTCCAGGTACCCGTTGGCCGGCATCTTGCCCCGGCAGATTTCCTCGTGCACCTCCGGAGCCATCAGTTCGATGCCGCCGCCGGTCAGGGAGCCGTGGCCCACTGCCTGCAACCGGTCCAGCACCTCGCTGACCGACATTTTGAACTTGCGGGCAAAAAAGTCGATCTCGATGGCTGTAAACGCCTTCAGGTGCACATGGGGTAGCTTCTGTTTAATGGCGCCGAGAAAGTCAAGGTAATACTGAAACGGCATATCGGGGTGCAGGCCGCCCACCATGTGAATTTCGGTGATCCCGACCCGTTCCCAGGCACTGGCCTTCTCGACCATCTCCGCCACCGAATAGGTCCATGCCTCGGCGCTATCGCGCTGCTGGCCAAAGGCACAGAACTTACACACATTGGACATGACACAGACATTGCTATAGTTAATGTAACCGGCATTAATATAGTACACAAGGTCCCCGGCCCGCCGCTGCCGGGCCAGATCGGCCAGGGCGCCCACCGCCAGCAGGTTGGGGTGCGTCAGAATCCGCACGCCGTCGTGCAGGCTCAGACGCCGGTCGGTCATCACCTTTTCATAGATATCATGGAGATCGTGTGGTAGAAAGCTTTCAACAAGGGTTGGCAAGGGCATCCCTCCGCCCGTGACTCATACCTTTCATTCTACCGTTATCTGTAGCCGGGGAACAAGCAGGAACCGCCCCCCGCAGCCAGAACTCTACCGGGGGAAGAAAGGAGGCACCATCATGACCCCTGAACTGGACCCACAGATGGTTGCAGCCGAACTGGATTCCTATGTACGCACCGAAACATTCCCGCTGGCCATCCGGATAGTTCGCGGCGACGAGCCGCTGCCGGCCAAGGTCCGGCGCCCACAGCGTGATCTGGGCCTGCAAGTGAGCATTTGCCAGGGCATTTCTATGGCCCGCCGCTATGGCTGGACGATCGCCATGGGCGGTGAAGACCTTTCTTGCCCCATTGCCCAGGTGGCATTCGGATTTGCTCCGGCCATTCCTTACTATACCGAAGGGAACCTGGCCGCCGGCATGTATGTGGAAACTTGCGGGCTGGGCGCCGAAACCGAGCACCAGGTGCCCAGGTTCACCGCCGGGGAAGCCGGCACGGTGGTAGTGGGACCCCTGACCCGGGCCAACTTTACCCCGCAGATGGTGCTGGTGTACGGCAATTCCGCCCAGGTGATGCGGCTGGCGGCGGCCGCCCTGTACAAGACCGGCGGCAGCCTGACTTCCCATATCTCCGCCCGCGCCGACTGCGCCGATATCGTGATCCGCACGGAGCAGTCGCAAAGCCCGCAGGTGATTCTGCCGTGCTACGGTGACCGGGTGTTTGGTCAGACCCAGGATCACGAGATGGCCTTTACCGTGCCCTGGGCCAGGGTCCCCGACCTGTTGGCCGGTCTGAAGGGTACCCACGCCGGCGGCGTACGCTACCCGATTCCGCACTTTCTGCGCTACCAGGCCGAATTCCCGGCCACGTATCAAAAGCTGCAGGAACTATGGGCCCGAGAAAAGGCGCAGCCGGTGGATAGCACCGGCGAATGATAGCAGCAACCGAAGAGCGACACGGACAGACCGCCATGCGTATGCCAGCGCATGGCGGTCTGTCGATTCCTGTCGATCAGGAATGTCATATTGCTTCCAATAGTTATTGATCTTTTCTGTAGGATATGTAATTATTTTTGTATTCTTGGTATTTTCTATTCTACATCCAGCTTTCTCTGTTCTGTAGAGGAAATGGCGGCTGGCTCCGATGAGGTCGGAAAAACCGTCGCAGGGATAACTGCCATTGCCACCCAGAACGCGGCCGAGGAAATGTCCTCGGCCGTGGAAGAGATGACCGCCTCCATGAAGGAGATTGCTGCTTCAGCACAGCGTTTGACAGAGATCGCCGCCACCCTGCAGGCACAGGTCGGCCGATTCAAGTTATAAGGCCGTCGTTCAGCCAACGCCCCGGACATTGAAAAGGCGCCCCGCCAGAAGCGGGACGCCTTTGCACGATGCCGTATTTTTAATACCGACGGCTGCCGCCGAAGTCACGGCCGCCGCCGCGGGGACGCTCTTCACGCGGCTTGGCTTCGTTAACGGTCAGGGGGCGGTTGCCGTAAATGGCGCCGTTCAGGGCAGCAATAGCGGCCTCGGCGGCATCGGCGGGCACCTCGACGAAACCAAAGCCACGGGAGCGGCCGGTCTCGCGGTCGGTGGCAATCCGGGCAGAAATGACCTCGCCAAACTGGCTGACCAGTTCAGTGAGGTCCTCCTGGGTGGTGGACCAGGGCAGATTGCCGACATACAGGGTCTTGGTCATCGCGCGTGTCTCCTCTTGCGGTTGCGATTTCGGGGGACGGCTGGATCAAAACGAGCCCGAACTAGCATTCCCGAGCGCAGCCCGCAGGACGACTCGCGAAGGCACCGGAGACATCTGCTTGAACTGCCGTCAGACCGATAACCATATCATACACCCAGAACCTGGCCTTCGCCAAGGGCCAGCTACTGGACATTGTGCATCTATTTTCATCCTTGAGCCTGTCCCGGCGGAGGCTGGAGCAGGCTCTCAGCCAGCACCTCAGCCCAGGTGCCGTACCTGCACCACAGCCCCGTTTCGGCGGGTGCCGGCCAGGAGTTGCAGGTGGCAGCCGGGATTCGCCATGACCACCACCCCGGCCCCGGTGGCAGCCAGGTTGGCCATTTTCTCTGCCAGCAGCGCCGCCGTCATTTCCGGCTCTAGCAGTCGGCGGCATAACAGACCAGATCCGGCGGGGAGTGCAGCACGTACCGGAGGCCGACAATTTGCTGCACTTCGGCAATCACCTGCACAGCCACGCTGGCAAAGCCTCCTTGGTCAAAGTGGAATAATCGTTGCACTTCATTATACAGGAGTAGAAAGAAGGCGCCAGCCATCACGGCAGGCGCCTTCTGATTGCTGTCAGAGTTCTTCCATCGGTGCCCAGGCTCTACGCCGTCCGGCTACCTGCATTGGGACGGGGGGGTGACCGGCGCCGGGTTTCCAAGTCCCGATCGTCGTGACGCTCCACTCGTCTGTCATGCTGCCGTGGCGGCCATAAACCTCAGCAGCTGCCCTGGCCCGGTTGTGGTGGGCACCTGCCCAGGACGGAGCGGGACCGTTGCTGCTCATGCCCATTCGCACCCCATAAGCCCGCCGGAGGTCTCGCATGAACGAGTGAACCTGCCCCCGCAGGCTGCCCAGGTCGCCCAGTTGTCGCCCCAGTCCCTCCTCCAGGGGCCGCTCATGCTGCTTAAGGGTCTTTACCGCCCGTTCCACCAGCCGTTCCAACCTGCGCAACAGACGCCAGATGGCACGAAAGTCGTGGGCCTCCGGCTCGCCAGCCGGACCCCGACCAGGCTTTCCGGATGTCCCGGCCCGCTGCCCGGTTGACTGTTCCCGGTGGTGATTGTCAACCTGCCCGGCGCTGACTCCGCTCGACCCGATGCTGACCCCGCTCGACCCGATGCTGGTTGCAGTCTCTCCGGTGTCCGGCGCAGCCCCGGTGACTTCACCGGCTGCCCTGACCAGCCCAGCCAGTTCGCCCGGACCACGGGACCATGCCTGGAACACCTGTCCGGCCCAACTCGCCAGGCGGCGGAATAGCTCCATTTCCTCCCTGGTATCGGTAGCCGCCGTGGCGGCATCCTGGGTAGAAGCGGCCAGGTTATCCTCCAGCGTCGTTTTCAGGTTCTGCAGGAAGTCGCCCAGTTGGTGCCATTCCGGCGGCGGCGTGACCGCAGCCGCCACCGGGAATGGCCCCTGCGCGGGAGCCGGGACAGGCGGGGTCGTATCCGCTACCGGCGGCGGGGGTGCCTGCTGCTGCGCCGCCATCCGTGCTCCGGCCGTACTCCAGGGTGGCGGTGTCCCCCGAGCCCAGGCCGGGGGTCCCTGCGAGTGGTCGTTATTATGTAAAGCCGCCCTATCTGCCTGACCGGAAGGAATTTTGTTCACGTCATCGCCTCCCTGCATTGCACTGTGAGCATCCATGCTCACTCATCTATTCCAGCATACCGTATATCATCGATTCAATAACCGTCAATGGGACTCTGGTCACGTAGACCTCAGGTCACAAAGCCTCCGTTTGGACTCAGGACCTGTCCGGTCATGAACCCGGCCTGCGGCGACACTAGATAAGTCACCGCCGCCGCTACCTCTTCCGGCTGGCCAAGGCGGCCCACCGGCGTCTCCTCGGCCAGGATGCAGAGGTCGTGCGCCGACAGGTGGGCGAGCATGTCAGTGGCAATGACGCCAGGCGCCACACAATTGACCGTGATCCCACTGCGCCCCAGTTCCTTGGCCAGCGCCTTGGTGAACCCAATCAGCCCGGCCTTGGCCGTTGAGTATGCCACCTCCCCTGCCCCACCCACCAGGCCCCAGATGCTGGACACCGTCACGATCCGCCCCTCTCCGCCCGCCAGCAAATGCGGCAGTGCGGCGCGCACGCACAGGTACGCCCCGCCCAGGTGCACCGCCAGCAGCCGGTCCCACTCCACCGGTTCTGTATCCATCAGGAGCTTATCCAGGCTATGCCCAGCGTTGAGGATCAGGATGTCCAGGCGGCCGAGCCGGGCCGCTGCCGCCGATACCAGGGTCTGCACTGCCGCCGGGTCCGCCACATCGGCCGGAAACGCAAAGGACGGCCCACCGCAGGCTGTAGCCACAGCGGCAGCCGCCTCTGCCTCCTGCCGGTAACCCACGCAAACCGCCGCACCTTCCCGGGCAAGAGCCAGAGCGATGGCCCGGCCAATGCCCCGCGAGGCACCTGTAACCAGGGCCGCCTTACCAGCCAGCTTCATCGCTCCCCCGCCCCCGCTCCCGCTTTCATTCCCACTCCTATAAGAATAGCATCAGACCAGCTTGCTGCGCAGCCAGGAACTCAAAGCGTCAATGGCCGTTACTAGCAAGATCACCCCGATCAGGATTACCCCCACCCGGCCCCAGTCCCGCGAGGTCACGGCAAAGATCAGCGGTGTGCCAATCCCCCCGGCCCCCACCATCCCCATCACCGCCGCAGACCGCATGGCGATTTCGAAGCGATAAATCGCATAAGATGCGAACTCCGGCAGCACCTGTGGAATCAGACCGTGCCAGATGATTTGTGCTCGACTGGCCCCGGAAGCGGCCATGGCCTCCACCACGCCGGGGTCGATGGCCTCGACCACCTCGGCATACAACTTGCCCAAAAATCCGATGGCATGCACACCCATCGCCAGCACACCGGCAAAAGGACCCGGGCCAACAGCCTTGATAAACATGATGGCCAGAATCAGTTCCGGAAAAGTGCGGATGACGTTCAGCAGAAATTTCCCCAACCCCGGCGCCCAGCGGCGGGCTGACATGTTCCGGGCAGCCAGAAATCCAAAAGGAATGGCCAGTACAGCCGCAATACCGGTGCCCACAATCGCCATCTGTAAGCTTTCGACCAGTTTGGTCACCAGGTCCGGATACGTATATGACCATTCGGTCTCAGTGAACATCAGCCGGAAAATAACCACCGCCTGGGGCCAGCGCTGGGCCAGATCCACCTTTTCCACGTGCAGCCCGCCGAAGGTCCAGGCCAGCACAGCCAACAAAACAAGAGTAATCAGCGGCTGCCCACGCCGCGCCGGCTGGATCATACCAGCTTCGCCCGGAGGCGGGTACTCAGGGCATCTACCGCTACCACCACTGCCAGCATGACCACGATAATGACAAAAACCGCCTGGTACTCAAAAAAACTGAGCATGGTCATCAATTCTGTGCCAATCCCGCCTGCTCCCACCAGACCGAGAATCAACGAGGCGCGGACGTTTATTTCAAACACATACAGAACATAGGCCACAAACTGGGGCAACACCTGGGGGACCACACCGTAGGCAATCAACTGCAGGCGGTTGGCACCGCAGGCCCGCATGGCCTCCACAGGGCCGAGGTCTATGCTCTCAATGGACTCCGACAGCAGCTTGGCGATGATGGTAAAGCTAAAGACCGTCATGGCCAGAATACCCGGCAGCACACCAATGCCGAACGCACCGGCAAACACCGCGGCCAACACCAGGTCCGGAATGGTCCGCAGCAAGTTCATCGCAGTGCGGACGGTCCAGTAAACCCACTGAAAACGGGCCAGGTTACGGGCGGCCAGCAGGCTGACTGGTACCGACAGCATTGCCCCGAAGAGGGCGGACAGAATGGCAATACGCAGGGTCTCCGCCAGCGGCCCCCAGGTCAACCGCACGTACCCGATCTGGTTGCGCAGGGCCGTTGCACTGAAGCTAAACTCACCGCCCACCGCCTCGGTGGGCAGCATCCGCATGACCAGATTGCCCATTTCCGGTACCCCGGTCAGGACCTTGACCAGATTAAAGCCCACGCCATGGGACGCCCACCCATAGACCCCCAGCCCCACCAGAAGCAGGACCCAAAAGCGCAGCCGGGTCCCGGGCGTGGGCCGCCCGGGGATTTTCGAGAATAACGAGGCGGTTGCGCCGCCACCGGTCGGCCTCATGTCCCGGTACCTCCCCGCAGGTCGTCAGACCGGATGGCCCGGCCGTAGATCTGCTCAAAGGTGCTCTCCGGCACGTCTGCCCCGCCAGGCCCGTCGTACACCACCTCGCCGGCACGCATGCCCACAATACGGTCGGCGTACTCCTTGGCCATGTCAACATAATGCAGATTGACCAGTACCGTCAGGTGGTCCTCGCGGCAAATGATCCTGAGGTCCCGCATAATCTGATGCGACGTGGGCGGGTCCAGGCTGGCCACCGGTTCGTCGGCCAGGATCAGGCGCGGCTGCTGGCACAGGGCGCGGGCGATGGCCACCCGTTGCTGCTGGCCGCCCGACAACTGGTCAGCCCGGGCAAAGGTTTTTTCCTTGATACCCACCCGTTCCAGCGAGCGTACAGCCAACTCAATGTCGCCGCGGTCCCACAGACCCAGCAGGCTGCGCAGAGTCCCCGTGTGGCCCAGGCGACCGGCCAGCACATTGCGCAGCACTGACGAACGCCTGACCAGGTTGAAGCTCTGAAAGATCATCCCCACGCTGGTCCGCCAGGCACGTAAATCCGCCTCACCCAGCGTGAGGATGTTCTTGCCATCAAACAGGATCTGCCCGGCGGTGGGCTCCACAAGCCGGTTGATGGAGCGGAGTAACGTTGATTTTCCAGCTCCGGACAGGCCAACAATCACGATAAACTGCCCGTCGGGAATACTGAGGTGAATGTCTTTCAGGGCCTGCACACCGTTTGCAAAGGTTTTGCTGACGCCCTTCAACTCCAGAATAGGCCTTCACCGCCGTTTCCGAGGTTTCCGTTGGTTCTCGCCGACTGCCGCGGGCGGACAGGAGAGAGGCAGTCGCCTCTCTCCTGTTGCTTTTGCCCACCGACAGCAGGTTATTTCTTGCTGGGGGCCATGGCCTCCCGGAGGTTCATCTTCACGGCTTTCACCACATCAGCGATGGGCTTATAGTCCTCGTGAGCGGCGTCGGCGAACCCGTCGATCTGGTACAGGTCCTTGAGCACTTTCTTGCCCTCTTCCGTACCGGCAAACTTCAGCAGGGCGTCCTTGACCTTCTGGGTCTGGTCTGTGCTCAGGTCCTTGCGCACCGAAACGGTATCGTTGGGGATGCCCGGGATCTTTTCCAGTACTGTCACCTTTTGCATGACATCCTTGAATTCCTTCTCCAGCCGGGTGCGGGCGTCATCGAAGGTGACACCGGCATCAAAGTCGCCGTTGTAGACGGCCTTGACCACCGCGTCATGCTGAATCAGGAACTGGGTCTTGGCAAAAAAGGTGTTAATGTCCTTCACATCATACTTAGTCATCAGGTAGTTCACCGGGTACAGGTAGCCGGAAGTGGAAGCGGCATCGGTGAACGCGATTTTTTTGCCCTTGAGGTCAGCCACGCTCTTTATGCCGCTGTCCGCCCGCACGATGAACTGGGCGCTGTAGGTAACCTGACCATTGCGTACCGACTTGAGAACCACCCGGGATCCGTTCTCGCTGTTGGCCAACACATACCCCAGCGGATTCAGAAAACCAACATCGGCCTGTTTCGAGCCCATGGCCTCCACCAGGCCGATGTAGTTAGTAGATACGAACATCTTCACGGGTATGCCCAGCTCTTTCTCCAGGAATACCCGCATGGGTTCCACCTTATCATTAATTTTGGCTGCATCTGAAGACGGAACAAACCCCACCGTGAGTTCCTTGACCGTCTCACTGCTACCACCACACCCCACCAGCCCCAGCAACAGGGTAAACACCAGCAACACGACCAGCCACCGCTTGGCCATTAATGCTAACCCCTCTCTAGATTCCCTGATTGAACTGTGCAACTCTTCCATCACCAGTCGTTTTAATCCTCTCGATGATTCGCTATGTTTGGAAATTACCCTGCAGGGAAGCCACCCAAAGCATGCGAAGATACCGATAGCGGGGGCCCGATTCTATCCATTCAGCTAGCAGGTTTGTGATAGTTCTGAGCATATCCGCGGTGTCTCTCATGAATCTGTGTGCGCAAATCAGAGTGCGAACAACGTTCAGACAAGGAGGTATCCAGAGGTATGTCGCAACAGGGCGAGGTTTACGACATCACGTTCATTGGTGGAGGCCCCGTTGGCCTGTTTGGCGTATTCTACGCCGGGCAACGGCATGCCCGGACCAAGCTCATTGAAAGTCTGCCGGAACTGGGTGGGCAACTGGCTGCACTCTACCCAGAAAAGGACATTTTTGACGTCGCCGGCTTTTCCCGGATTTCTGCCCGCCGGCTGGTCGCCGAACTGAAACAGCAGGCCTTTGCTTCCAACCCGGAATGTACCGTGTGTCTGGGTGAACGGGTCCTTCAGGTAACCCGCCAGGAAGATGGGAGTATCCTTCTGGAAACAGACAAGGGCAGCCATAGCTCCAAAGTGGCGATCGTGACCGCCGGAATCGGTGCCTTTGAACCGAATCGGTTGCCCAACCCGGACGCCCAGGCTTATGAGGGTAAAGGACTCTGGTATACCGTGGAAGACCTGAACTGGTTTACGGGGAAGCAGATACTGGTCATCGGCGGCGGCGACTCCGCCGTGGACTTCGCTCTGATGTTGGAGCCAGTGGCGCGTCAGGTAACCTTGATTCATCGCCGGGACGGCTTCCGCGCCCATGACGCCAGCCTGGAGAGTCTGGCGGCGTCAAAGGTGAATGTAAAGCTCTTTTACGAATTAAAAGGCATTACAGGCGATGACTGGGTCAGGCAAGCCACTGTCTACGACAACCGTACCCGGGAAGAAATGACCCTGGACCTGGATGCTATTGTGGTGGGCACCGGTTTCAAAGCAGCCCTGGGTCCGATCAAGACCTGGGGGTTTGAAGTGCAGGCCAACCAGATTGTGGTCAACTCCAGGGGCGAAACGAGCTTGCCCGGGATCTATGCCGCCGGGGATATCGCCTTATATCCGGGTAAGGTTCGCCTGATTGCCACCGGTTTCGGTGAGGTCGCCACTGCGGTCAATAATGCCATGAGCACCCATGTCAGCCCTGGCTCAGCCGTCTTCCCCGGGCACAGTTCGGAAAAAAGCAGCCGGAAATAAACTGATCAACTATGGAACGGGAGCCCGTAGGCGAATCCTACGGGCTCCCGTTCCATGCGCCCGCATGCCATGGCACCGTTTCTCACCGCCGTTCGTCATAAATTTGCCTTGATTTCCAAATAGAGGTTGTACAGTGCCAATCTGCTTGGTATAATCTGGTTAACCGTCCGATGTCCTCGTACATCTAACATTGGGAGGAGGCCACCTACTATGCGCGATGGGTTGACCCACGAGCCGAAAGCTGGTATCCCCACCGGGCACCACGGTACGACCTCTTCCGGGGCATTACCGGTTGATCTGCGGACTTTTATGGAACAGGTACGTCAAAAGCGCCTGGAGTTAGGTCTGAGCCTGCAGAATGTCGCGATTCAGGCGGAGATCTCGGTACCCTATCTTTGCCAACTGGAGCGAGGACAGAAGACAAACCCCACTTTGCAGACCCTGGAGAAACTGGCGCGGGCCTTGAATCTCCCGCTGCACGGCCAGGACGGGGGCGCCTCCGAGCCGCTTGGCTACGGCCGGGAATTGATCGAAAAGGTCATCGCGAACCTGGCCGAAGGGGAACAGCGCAAAATGGTTGCAACCACCGCCCGAGCCCGTTTGGCCTGGGTGCTCAAGAAACTGATCGGGCTGGCCGGGGTAAGCCGGCAAGTTCTGGCCGACCGGCTCCAACTGACCCAGACTGGTCTGGACGATATCCTCAACCTGCGGACCGGCTTCAATCCTACCGTGGCCAAGCGTGTCTGCCGTCTGACGCAGATCCCCGAAGATTACTTCTACAAGGGAATTCTGCAGTGGGAGGGCTTGCAGTCCAACTCCACAGGGTGGGATGAAATCCGAGGATTAATCAAACAGTTAGCCACAGAAGGGATCAGCACCACTCAGATTCGGGCGGCACTGCTGGCCCTGCGACAGAGACAACGATAGGCTGGCTCATTCCAGGCCCTCCCGCTCGGGAGGGCCTGGCTGTCAGCCTTACTCAGTCGTATTCCGGCAGAATGCTTTGCAGCCAGGAACCCGGCCGTTTGCCACCAGACACCGCTGCGGCATTCACAACAGCTGATCCGGTCAGAGTCAGCACAGCGCACACCAGAGCAAGTGCAACCCATTTCCGCATGAATTCGTCCCCCTCTTTTCTCTGGAACACGACCCCAACTTTCCCCCACAGCAGGGTCGGCCGGGATCCCGGGTCTCGCTAGGAAAAACCGGCTCTCGTATTAGCTACCAGCAAAACTGCGTCCAAAAAAGTGCGGTGGGAGAGACCCACCCGCAAATGGAGCATTCAAAAGGACATTTGCTCGTCGGCCAGATCTGCTCGGGTTCTGTGCAATAACTGGTAGGCATACTCCACCACACTGGGAAAGGGGCATTGTTTGCTGCATTCCAGGGCAAGGTCGGCCAGACGGGAAGCTTCCGCCAGCCCTCCCTGGTCCAGGGCGTTCTCGCCCGCGATCCAGCAGGCGGCCGCGACAATTTCCGGCTCGCAGTGGCTGGCCCATAGGGTCCGGCACAGAAGCTGGGATGTTTCAATGTCACCGATTTGCCGTAAATACAGGGCACGGCAATAGATCAGATGCCCCTCAAGCTGTTCGTCTTCCTCGGCAGCCAGCCGGCGCTCCACCTCGTCCAGCAGCGGGCCGGCCGACATGTGTTCTCCCTGCAGGAGGTGACACCAGGCAGTATCAATGAGGGCCTTCAGCACCCCCTTTGTATCACCCAGTTCCGCGTAGGTTTTGACCGCACGGGAATGCACCTGGATCGCCTCGGACAGACGTCCGGCCATCCGATACGCCAGCCCCAGGTTCAGCCACGCTTTGCCCGCCAGATGAGACAGGCCTGATCCACGCATGCGCTCAGTAAACTGCTCGAGGTTTTCGGCCGCGTCCCTGGCATTGCCAAGCCACAAATGGGCGTGCCCGAGGTCGAACAGCACTCGGGTCTGGCTTTCTCGGTCACCAAGCACCGCGGCATAGTTCAGAGCCATTTCACCGTGCTTGTAGGCAGCGTAGTAGTTTTGTAGCCACGAATACACGCGGCAACCGTAGCGATGCACCAGGCAGGACTGTTGGGGGTCGAGCTGACGGCTCACCAGCAACCACTCCAATTCCTGGCGCGCCAGTTCCCATTCCTTCTGGTCGATCAGGTGCTCCAGCCGACTCAGGGGCAAGATGCATCCCCTCCAGAACACCCTTTTTCTTACTTGTCATGGAGCTTCTGCCATTAGAATAGCATAGGCGACCAGGGAGAGAAAGGGAGGTAGGCCGTGATTCAGTCGACAAAATCCTAGTGGCAAAACGAGAAAAGGGGAGTAATAAGACAACGGCCGGGGATGCGCCCCCAGCCGTTACTTTGTCTTTAGTGCATCGGCAATTCTGGCGGCCGGGGGGGATCCGCGGGTGTGGCCGGCAGATACCGCCGGGGACGGACCCGCAGTCCCAGCCAACACGTCAGCGGCCGGACGAATCGGCCCAGGATTGGCACCAGGCCGCCCGCCTCGTAGGCGTGGTGGGCCTCGATCAGGCGTTTGATGACTGTCGCCGGTAACCCGACATATTTATCGTCACCGATATAGCCGACCCCAGTCCCTTTCCCCAGAGAGGCAAATGCCCCCTTGATGCGGGGGACGAATGCCTGCAAGGGTTGGCCCGTCATGGTGGCCAGCAGATTTCTGGCAGCCGTGCGACCCATCTGCACGGCCGCCTGCGCCGACGGCGGCACCTCGCGGCCGGTGGCCGGATCCAGGAACGAGGCCGCATCGCCCACCAGGTATACGTCGGTAACCCCTTCGGCCCTCAGGTAGAGGTCGGTCCTGACCCGGCCCTTGGCACTAATCGGCAAGCCGGAGCGGGCCAGAATGCCACTGCCCCGGACCCCGCCGGCCCAGATCAGCAGGTCGCAGGGAATGGTACTCCCGTCCCTGAAGGAGATGCTGCCGTCGCCTGCCGCGGAGATGGGGACACCGGTATGTAGCGTAATGCCTTTATCCTCCAGCACCCGGCGGGCCTCGCGGACGAGGTAAGGATCGAACCCGGCCATGATGTCCGCGCCGGCCTCCACCAGGGTGGTGTGCAGGCGGCCCGGGTAAGCATCCGCCAGTTCACCGGCTGTCTCTACTCCGGTCAGACCGCCGCCGGCCACGATACAGTGCGGCCTCGTGTCGCCTGCTGCTGCCAACAGTTTCATCAGTTGATCCCGCAGTAGCCGGGCGCCCTCCGGATTGCCCACCACCAGGGCGTGTTCCTGGACGCCGGGCAGACCGAAGTACTCCGGATCGCTGCCCAAGCCGATGATGCAATGATCGTAGTGCAACGGAGGGGCATCCTCCAGGTGTACGGTCCTGGCCTGGAGATCCAGCCGGTCCACCCGGGCCACCAGCAGCCGGCCGGGCGGACGGATCATGCGCCGGAGGGGAATACGTAACGTTTCCTCCTCCTCCACCCCGGTGGCCAGCGTGTGCAGTTCAGTCACAAAGTAGTGGTACGGACTGGCGTTAACCAGTACAACGTCGTGGGTTCGCCGGTCGAGCCGTTCTTCCAGTTCCAGAAATGCCGTCAGGCCGCCGTAACCGGCACCCAGAACGGCGATGGTGCTCCGCTGTTGCCCATCCCCCATGAACGCTCCTCCTGTAGCCAGTGCGTCCATGGTAGCTTGCCCATTTTTACAGCCCGAATGCCGGATTTCCCCTCTGTACCCACCCCGTTTGCACCGGCCGGCCCAGCAGTTGCTGAATCTGTTCAGCCAGCCAGTCCCGCGCCCCGCGTACGGTGGCGTCGGTCACGCCTGTGAAGCCATCGAAGGGAAAAAAGATGTGGCGGCTGGCTCCCGTAACCTTTGCCCGGTCACCCTGGCGCCAGATCCAGCGGCGGGTGCGCACCTCCAGGTCGTCGGCGTAGACAATCTCACCCGACGCCACCTCTTCCTGGTCACCCTCGGCACCCATAGGCGTAAAGCGGTCACCACTTCGACTGAAGCGCACGGCGAGGTCACCGGCAATGGCCCCCAGGTCGTGGCAACCGGCCGGCACCAGAAAGCGCAAGGCAGCGGCGTTGGCCAGGTCGACCGCCGGGTTGATGGACGGCAACTGGCCGCCCTTGGCCACCCGGGCCGCCAGCGCTTCAATGGAAGGGTTAAACTTGTTGGGGTTGACCCCCTGGGTCTGAAAGGCGGTGCGCCAGGCTGCCACGGCCGGATGCTCCCGTACCCCAACGGCTCCGAGCCGGGCCGGCAGTTCGGCCACGGCCGCCGCCAACAACGCACCGGCCGCCGGGCACGGTGTTTCGTTATCCAGTTCTGCCACCACCACACCCACGCACAGGTCAGGAAAACGGGCAAAGACAGCTTCGTCAACGATGAATTGCAAGCAGACCCCTCCCGGTTGATTTACGCCCCACCGCCCCGGTGTGTTTGCCACCTGGGTCCGGCCTTCATGACCTGGCCCGACAACGGCAGGCCCAGGGTCGCTTCCAACCAGGAGGCAACTTGGCAGAGTTGTTCCAGGTCGATGCCGGTTTCAATGCCCAGGCAGTGGAGCATGTGCACCAGATCTTCTGTACAGATGTTGCCACTGGCCCGGGGGGCAAAGGGACACCCGCCCAGGCCGCCCACAGAGGCATCGTAGATAGTGACCCCTGCCTGCAGGCCGGCCAGCACGTTGGCCAGGCCCAGACCCCGGGTGTTGTGAAAGTGCAGGGACAGGGCCAGGGCGGGCCAGCGCTCCCGTACCCGGGTACACAGGTCCAGCACCTGCCGGGGATCGGCCATACCGGTGGTATCGGCCAGGCTGACCTCATCTGCACCGTAATCGACCCACTGCCGGACCAGGTCCAATATCCGTCCGGAGGCGATTGCGCCCTCGTAAGGGCAGCCGAAGGCGGTGCCGACGCTGCCCTGCACATAAACCCCCTGGGCTCGGGCCGCCGTCACCACCGGGGCGTAAGCGGCCATCACCCCGGCTACCGTTGAACGGGCATTTTTTTGCTGAAAAGTTTCCGAGGCCAGCACCACCAGGCAAAGGTGGTCGGCCCCGGCCGCCTGCGCCTGCTCCCAGCCCCTGGCGTTGAGTGCCAGGGCCCGGTAGCGAACACCGGGTCGGCGGATGATGCCCGCCAGCACCGCGCCTGAGTCGGCCATTTGCGGCATGACCCGCGGGTTAACAAAGGATCCGGCCTCAACGCGAGCCAGCCCCGCCGCCGCCAGCCCCTCTACCAGTTTGATTTTGGCCGCAGTGGTGATGGCCGTGCAGATCGTCTGTAGCCCGTCCCGCGGCCCAACGTCACAAATGGTGACTTTCTTGGGCAAATGCATGGGGGGCGCCTCCTTTCAGTGTCCGGCCCTGGTAACGGTGGTGGCCGGCAACGTTTGGATTCAGGTCCCCAACTGGTTCAGCAGGCGTACCAATTGGAAATACCCAACCAGCCAGAGTGTGAACACGCCCAGTTGTACGGCCCAGAAACCGACCGGTAACAACCAGCGCTGTTCGGCAATGCTGATGCCGGTAATGGCCAGGGCGACCATGATCCACAGCAGAATCAGCGCCCAGGGTCCCAGTTCCCAGGACGAAACCAGCCACAGCATGACGAGGCCGGTCAGGTCGAGCAGGATGGCGTACAGCATACCCAGCCCCAGGTCCTTGCCCATGGGTCAGCCCCCTTACATAGAGATGGTCGTGACCGGGGCGCGGCCGGACGGGAGCAGGTCCTCCCTGGCGGCCTGGCCCCGAACAGGACAGCGCCCATCCCGGTGGGCGGGATGGGCGGCGGTGTGGCGGATCATTGGAGCACGACCGCCCCGGCCAGGGCGTGGTTGCGCCCGTCAAAGGGCGAAAGAATCTGGGCCGTCACGGCGGCCCGACCGGCAGCCGCCTTGTCGCCGGCCTGCAGACTGACGCGGGCCAGGGTGCGGTTTACCGCCGCCAGGGTACTGCTGTCGTGCAGCCCCTCGTGGTCAGTCATGACGTCCAGCGCCTTGCGGTAGTGGTCCGCCGCCTGCCTGGGCTGGTTCGCAGCCTGCAAAACATCCCCCAGGGCCAGGAAGACCTCGTGGGCCACCGGGGGCGGTACGACGACGGCGGCGTTGCCCAGTGCATTCAGAGAGGCCCGGGCGTCACCGGCGATGAGGAAGGCGTAGCCTTTCTGCACGTAGGCCCGGAAACTGAAAGGATCCACTGACAACATCAGGTCGGCCACCTGGTGCAGGGCATCGGCACTGCCGGAGACAGAGGCCGCGTTGGCCCGCCCCACCAGCGGATCGGCCAGGGCAACCCCCCAGCGCTGGCCATCATGGTGAACCGTGGTGAACCAGAGTTCACCGGCCGCGGGCGGGTGACCCCGCATGACCCAGGTGACATCATGGATGGGAAAGCGGGCCCAGCCGTCCTTGACGTCCTGCGGCGCGCCGACATGGCCGGCACTGTACCGTTCGTACTCCTTGAAGAACTGTTGCAGTTCCTCCAGGGTGTATGCCTTCTGGGTGCGGATGCTCAGAACCTCATACACTTTGGCGTAGTCTCGGGCCGAGCGTGCCGCCAGGTAGCGGTCAAGGGCATAGCGGGCACCGGCGGTGTTCGGGTCGGCCAGCGCAGCCGGATCGAGGGGCGGCAGTGCGGCAGACGTGGCCCGGCCCCCTGTACAGGCAGCGGTCAGCAACATGGCCACCATGGCCCAGAGCAGCATCCAGCGCCGCATGCCATTCACTCCGAAAAATTACTCTACGTGCATCATACCATTCCCGCCTTCTGCCGTCGATGGTCCGGCCACACGCCCGGCCACGGCCCGAACCGCCGCATCCAGGACCTCGGCCAGCCGGTCGCACTCGGCCCGGGAGAGCGTCAGCGGCGGGGTGAGCATGATCGCCGGCACATAAGGGCAGACGCCAATGATGACTCCGCGCTGCAGGCATTCGGCTTCCACCTGAAACTGGGCGCCCTGGTCCCACGGCAGGTCAATGCCCACCAGCAGGCCGTGCCCCCGCAGCCGGAGGAAGTTCGGATTGCCGGTGGCCTGCAGCCGCTGCCGCAGATACTCCCCCGTGTCCCGGGCGCGGTCGGCCAGCCCTTCCCGGACCAGAATATCCACCGCCGCCAGTCCGGCAGCGCAGGCCACCGGGTGCCCGCCGTAGGTGTGGCCATGCAGAAAGGGCAGACCGGCCGCCTCCAGGGCGGCGGGAATCCGCCGGTGCATGAGCGTTGCGCCCAGCGGCAGGTAGCCGGAGGTCAGCCCCTTGGCGGTGGCCATCAGATCCGGCACCACGCCGTAGACGCCGTGCAGGCACCAGAGGGCGCCGCAGCGGCCGAAACCAGTCAGCACCTCGTCGGCGATCAGGAGGATGCCATGCCGGTCGCACAGGGCGCGGGCCTGCGGCCAGAAGTCGGCCGGCGGCACCGTGACCCCGCCCACCGCCGGGATCGGCTCGGCCAGCAGGGCCGCCACATTTTCCGGCCCGGCGGCGGCAATGGCCCGCTCCAGTGCGGCCAGGTCCCCGGGCGGTACATGGACGAACCCCGGCAGCAGCGGCCCGAAATGCTCCTTGTGCGGCTGCAGGCCGGTGGCGGCCAGGGCGCCGAAGGTGGAGCCGTGGTAGGCGTTATCAAAGCAGATGATCTGGATCCGCTGCCGCTCGCCCCGGGCGTAATGGTAGGCCCGGGCCAGCTTCACCGCCGCCTCAACCGCTTCGGCCCCGCCCGGGGTGAAAAAGACTCGGTCCAGTTCCGGCGGCGCCAGTTCAGCCAGCCGGTGGGCCAGTTGCACCGCCGGGCGGTTGCCAAAACGCCAGTAGGTATGGTAGTAGGGCAGTTCCTGCATCTGAGCGCAGGCAGCGTCGGCCACCTCGTGCCGCCCGTAACCGATGTTGACCAGACACAGGCCGGCCTGGGCGTCCAGGTAGGCGGTCCCGTCCTGGTCATAGACGGTGCAGCCTTCCGCCCGGGTCATCACCACCGGACCCTTGGCCCGCAGTTGTTCCCAATCATGCTCAGAGTGCAGGTAGTGCCGCTGCTGCAGGGTGCGCAGATCCATTTCGCTACCTCCTCGCGGGTTTAAAGCCAGGGCGGCCGGGCCCTTACGGCTGCACGTCGATCCAGTGCAGCAGAGGCAACAGATTCAGGTCACCGTCGTGGCGCCAGGCCGGGCCGGGTTCCTGGGCCTTGCCCAGAGGGCAGATGCGGCTGACCCCCAGGGGCGCCAGCTCCCCGGCCAGGGCCGCCGCCCGCTCCGGTGACCCGGCGAACGACACCGTCTGCAGCCGTCCGGCCCAGGGCTGGGCCACTGTGGCCACCCGGACCAGGTCGCTCACCGGACACACGTTGACAAACCGGTTCAGGGGGCTGGGGACCAGCGCCGGTTCGGACCGGCACACCACCGTCCAGGCCGTACTGCCCGGGCTGGCCCAGACCCGGTGGCCGGGCAGGCCGAAACCGGCCTCGGCGCGGGCCACCTGAATGGCCGCCGCTGCCTCCGGCGCCAGCGGCGCCCGGGGCCACACGTTCTGCAGGCGGGCCAGTTGTTCGCCCAGGGCGGCGGCAAACGAGGATGGCGGCACGGCCCCGCCCTCCTCGACCAGAAAGGTGTGCGGGCTGACGCACCCCTGCTGGTCATAAAAGGCCACGTCGCGAGCGGCCTGCCAGGCCAGGTCGGCCACGTCGGTGGCCCGGGTCAGGGCCTCGCGGGCAATGCAGCCAAAGCTGAGCTTGGCTCCGTGGCACCGGAAGCGGACCCCGGCAGGCAGTTGCTGCGCCAGGGCGTCCAGGGAGGCGTCGGCACCAAAGGCCACCACCGCCCCAGCCTCGGCAAAGGCCGCCCGGTGCAGTTCCGCTGCCTCGCCGGGCCAGTAGGCGGCCGCCACGCATTCCCCCAGGTCCGGATCGACTTCGGCCAGCCCCTGGCACCAGAGGGCGGCGAACAGCGGCTCACCCTTTGCCGTTTTGGCCAGGGCCGCCGACTTGGCCAGCAGGGCCACCGCCAGGTGATAGGCGGGAATGCCGGGGACGTTGCCGCTGAACACCAGCCCGGTCAGTTCCGGGCCCACGGCCCGGGTTTGGCCCACGCCGCCGGGGTGGGGCACCAGACCATCCAGGGCGCCGTCGGGTATTTCCGCCCGCAGCAGGGCAGCCAGGGCCGGTCCGCCGGCCCGCTCCACCTGGGCGCGCAGGCCGGCGGCGATCATGACCGGGGCATAGCCGGTGATGGCGGGCAGCCATTCCTCTGCCGTCCGGCGCAATCGGTCCTGGCGGTCCTGAAAGCGGCGGGCCAGCCGCTCCAGCACCGCCAGTAACTGCGGAGTGGAGCGCCGGGCCAGGGTGGCCCGGCAGTTCTGGCGCAGTCGCTCCGCCAGGGTGGCCAGATGCTCGGGCTCAAGCACGGGTACGGCCAGGGTGGCCTGACCGAAGGTGCGGTTCTGCAGGGTCACCCCCGACAGACCGGGGAGCCAGAATGCTTGCACGCAGCCGCCTCCTTCCCCGGGGCTGCCGGGGTACAGGGCTTACCGGGCCGGTGGCCGGTTCAGGGCAATGTCAGCGGCTATGCTGCAGCCGCGGGGCACGGCGCCGGATGCCCGACCGAGCACAAAGAAGCCGTCGCCCTCCGCCCGGCCCAGGTCCTGGGTCAGCACGGCGCAGGCACTGCCGAGATTGGCCAGGTCAAAGACCTCGATCAGGCCCACCTGCCCCGGTGCGGCCGGGCGCAGGGTCTCCGGATCACGAATGCAGACCCGGGTCCAGGGCGGTCCCTGCTTGGGCCGGGGGAAGGCAGCACTGCCGCCCCGCAGCACCGGCTCGTAGAAGTTGCTGCTCAGTTCCGTCATGCCGTACTGGTTGATGATCTGCTCCGGCGCCAGGTGCAGTTGTTGGCCAAGGGCAGCGTACAGCTCGGCCTGGGGCATTTCCCTTGACCGGCCCTTGAAGCCTCCGGTCTCCATCAGGCGGCTACCAGGGGCCAGGCTAAAGCTGCGCCCCTGCTCCCTGGCCCAGTCCAGGAAGTGCACCATGGCAAAGGCTGTACCCAGGAGCATGACCGGGTCAGCCGCCGCCGTCAGGGTATCGGCCAGTTCGTCGGTCTGCAGCCGCCCGCCGGACCAGAAAAAGCGTGAACCCGGGCCACCCAGTTCCGTCAGGATGGTCTGGAAGTAATGGCTCAGGGAACTGTCCGGCGCCTCCGCCGGGGGCGGCGCCAGCACATAAGTGGGCAGGCGGGCGCTGTCAGGCAGCACAAAGTGGGCAAAACCGGCCAGGAGCGCCAGTTCATAGAGTTCCAACGTAAAGAAG
The DNA here is from genome assembly GCA_036676195.1 of Clostridia bacterium. Taxonomy (GTDB): domain Bacteria; phylum Bacillota; class Sulfobacillia; order Symbiobacteriales; family ZC4RG38; genus JAKFDK01. The sequence continues at coordinate 26,065 of JAKFDK010000067.1, forward strand.
TAGTGGCATCCCCGCTGCTCCGGCCCCAGGGTTGTGCCCGAGGTCGCGAATACCTTCACGGCGGCCGTCGGGTCGCCGCACGCCACCGCCGCCTGCTTGAAGGCTGCCACCGGCAGGGGCGGAATGTCCAACCAGGACTGCACCTGGTCCGGGCGGGCGCCCAGTTCGTCCCAATAGGCACGCAGAACTGGATTGCGTTCATACTGATAACGGTGTACTTCCATGGAAAAGTAGTTGAAGAACGAATCGTCCCAGGGGACGATTCCCTTTTCCAGCGCCCCGATCAGGGCTTTCTGCAAGTCCAACTTGTTATACCCCCCTGGCAGCCGGGTCCCAGATGAATTTATGAATCTGTAGTTGTAAGCGGGCCGCCAGGCGGTCGCGCAGCATCCATTCCACCAGCCGGGCCGATTCCAACTGCCCGAACACCGGTCCAAACAGGATCTGCACCCGCTCCTGCAGGCGATACCGCCGGATCAGATCCAGGGACCACCGGTAGTCTTCGTCATCGCCACAGACGAATTTGACCTCATCGTTGGGACGCACCAGTTCCAGGTTGCGCAGGCACATCTGGTCGGCGGCCCCGGAGGACGGAGTCTTCATGTCGACCACCCAGCGCTGCTGCGGGTGCAGGTGCCACGGACTGATGTCGATCGAGCCGCCGGTCTCAACGGAGAGCTCATAGCCACCGGCGTGCAGGCGGTCAAAGAATGCCTGCAGTTCTTCCGGCGGCTGCACCAGAGGCTCGCCCCCGGTCAGGCAGATCCGCCGGTAGTCATGGGTCGCCACCTGGGCCAGGATGGTGTCCAGGTCCATCTGCACCCCGCCGGTGAAGGCATAGGCGGTGTCACAGTAGGTGCAGCGCAGGTTGCAGCGGCTGGTGCGGACGAACACGGTCGGCAGCCCCACCGAGGCGGTCTCACCCTGAATGGAAAGGAAGATTTCGGTGATCCTCACCGGGTTTCATCTCCCTTGCAGGGCTGCGGGCGGGCCACCCCGGCGGGCGGATACGCCCCGTCGTCGGCGCGGCCGGCTACCCAGTCGGCCCGGTGTAGCGTGATGTAAGCAGAGGGCGTCTCCCACAGGCGAATGCGCTCCGGGAATACGTGCGGGAACTGCGGGCTCACGACCTCTGCCCAGTAGTTAAAAAACCATACCGCGATGTTTTCGGCTGTTGTATTCACCGTGGGCAACGTATCGTTCAGGTATTTATGGTCCAGCACGGCCTCGTAAAAGTCCTTATAAATGCGCTTGAGATCCATGAAGTCGACCACAATCCCGCGCGGGTCCCGGGGGCCCTTGACCGTCAGTTCCAGCCGGTAGGTGTGGCCATGCAGGTTATGGCATTTGCCCACATAGTCCTGAATCAGGTGGGCAGCATCGAAGGTGAATATTTTAGTTACCTCAATCAGGACTGGCACCGCCATCAATCCCCCTCCGGGATAATATGCCCGCAAAATGACAAAAGGCCGGACCCGCTGTAGGTCCGACGCACCCCGCGGGCAGCCCGGGGGCTGCCGTTTTGTTCACGCGGGTGGTCGGCGACCGCGATCTGGTTAAGCATACCACAGAACCGGGTTTCTGTTAATCCGAGGCCCCGTCTGGATCCAACTGGCCCAGCAGGGCAGTGAAGTCAGCCGGCAGCGGGGCACTGAGGATCACCGCCGCCCCGGTGCGCGGCTGGGCAAAGGCCAGGCTGCAGGCGTGCAGGGCCTGACGGGCGATCAAATCGAGCGGGCCGCCGTAGAGGGTATCACCCAGCAACGGGTGGCCCAGGTGGGCCAGGTGGACGCGAATCTGGTGCGTGCGCCCTGTTTCGAGGTGCAACTCCATCAGGGTGGCGGCAGCGTAGTGGCGGCGGACGGTGAAGTGGGTGCGGGCGGTCTGGCCTTCCGGGTGCACCTCCCGCCTGACCGGATGCCCGGGGATCTGCCGGATCGGGGCGTCCACGGTTCCCGACGCCGGCCCGACCCGGCCCTGCACCACCGCCAGGTAGCCGCGGTCCAGGCGGCCGGTCAGCACCTCATGGGCCCAGGGGTTGCAGGCAAAGGCAATGAGACCGGAGGTGTCCATGTCCAGCCGGCTGATCGGGCGCACCGGCGCCGGCAGGCCACGCTCGGCAAAGTGACGGGCCACCCCATTAGCCAGGGTGCCGCTGCGGTACCCCCGGGCCGGGTGCACGATCACCCCGGCCGGCTTGTTCACCACCAGCACATCTGTATCCTCGTAGACGATTTCCAGCGGCACCGGCTCGGGCAGCACAAAGGGCGACGGCTCCTCGTGCAGATAAAGCACCACCGTCTCCCCGGTATGGACGGGATCGATGGTCCAGCGGGGCTGTCCGTTGACCTGAATCCCGTTATGATTCTTCAGGCGGGTAAGCAGGCTGCGGCTCACCCCGTGGAAGCGGCGTAAAAAGTCGCGCACGGTGAGGCCGTCGGCAGCGGGCGGAACCGTCAGGTGTAGTAGTTCTCGCATGGCTTCAGTGTAACTGTTCCGCCCTGCCCTGCCAACGACCCTCCGGAGATGGCAGGAGCTTCCCGGCGGGACAGGGAAAGTTATGTACATAAATGTTTCACCCTCCGGCTAGATCAGCCGGCGGGCGGGGAGGACCAATCCATGCCGCGGGATATCCTGACGGAGCGTGACTGGTTTTTGCTGACGCTGCTGCTCCTGGGCTGTGTGGCACTGGGTTCTGACCTGGTCCTGGGGGCCCATTACCTGAATATCGGTTTCAACCTGGGGGCGGTGCTGACCGGGCTGGTGCTGGTGTCCGGGCTGGCGCTGCTGCCGCTGTTTGCCCGGTATAACCGCTGGGGATTTCTGGTGCTGCTGGCCGAATCGGTGGTGCGCCTGGTCTTTGGCATCGGGCAGGCCATCGACGGCGCTCCGGCCTCCTGGCTCTATCATTTCGCCGGTTATGTCAACGGCGTACTGGGCCTGATCTTTGTGGTGGGCCTGTTGGCCCGCTGGGGCTCGTTCATGCCGGCCAACCGGGCGGAGCGCTGATCCCGGCGCCGCCAGGCACCCGATCCGATTCGTTCAGACATGCCTGCATCGGCTCCGCCGCCGGCGCTGCTCCAGCAGCCGGTGGCCGGGGCCGGTATCTTTTTATCCCGACTACAATTGCCAGCCGATTCCACGGTCGGAGCGATGGTGGAGCGCGCAACCTAAAGCCGATACCGCCGGGTGGAATGCGGGTGAAGCGGCCATGCGGGATGATGCATTCCGGAACATCAACAAGGTTCAATTTGGCGCACCCAGGTGGACTGGCATGGTGCACGTGGGTCGCCCGGGGGTGGAACCGGCCTGGCCGCCACCACCCGGGTCAAGGAAAGGAGATCGGCCGATGGAGCAACTGACGCAAATGGAACTGCTGCAGACCCAGGAACTGCTGGGGGCCCTGGAACTGACAATGAAGAAGGCCATGGTCTACCAGAACCGGTTCGGCGATGCCGAACTGCAGGGCCTGGCCAAAGACAGCGCCAACTGCCACCGGGACCAGATCCAGGCCCTGACCGACCAACTGCGCCGCCACAGCGGCCGGCGGGAGGCGCTGTCATGAGGCGCCGGGAGGCGGCTGAGCCGCCGGTGGAACTGAACGACCAGGACATGCTGAACGACCTGCTGCTGGGGGAAAAGCACCTGATTCAGATGCTGACCCAGGCCGAAGCCAACTGCGCCAACCGGACCCTGCGTGAGGCGCTGCACCAGATGCACGACGAAACCGAGCAGTTGCACGTACGCTGCTTCCACGCCGCCCTGACTCGAGGCTGGCACCGCACCCCCACGGCGGACCGCAACGCCATTGAGGAACTGATCATTCTCTGGGAGCAGCGCCCGGAGCGGGAGCCGGAGCTCAGGCCGTCCGGGAGGTGAATGCCGCTGTGCTTGAAGGCCTGATGCGCCGCATGGCCAACGCCATGATGGATAGCATGGCGCGGCGCATCTTTCAGGATCCTTACACCGAGAATGTGTTTTCGTCCGTGGCTGTGGCCCAGAAGCTGGGCGTGCGCAACATTGTGGAAGGCTGCCTGCGGGCCGAGAGCGGACGGCCGATTAGCCGCCCCCTTGGTTCGCCAGTGGTGAAGTCGCCCTGGGATCAGTTGCTGCTGCAGCCGGTGCATCTGGCCCCCCGCCTGCCGACCCCCGACGGGGTCGGCATTGCCACCCATACCGTGATCGGGCCGCAGGCCGCCCGGCCCCTGCAACTGGAGATTCCCATTCTGATCACCGGCATGTCCTGGGGCGGCGCCCTCAGCCTGAAGGCCAAGGTCGCTTTGGCCAAGGGCGCCACCCTGGCGGGCACCGCCACCAATACCGGTGAGGCGCCGGTCCTGCCGGCGGAGCGGGAGGCGGCCGGACTGCTGATCGGCCAGTTTAACCGCGGCGGCTGGCTGAACGACGACGAGCAGTTGCGCCAGGTGGACGCCATTGAGATTCAACTGGGGCAGGGGGCCCAGTGTGCCGCCCCCATGAGCAGCAGTTCCCACCAGTTTGGCGAGGAATACCGTGCTGCCTTCAAGTTGAACAAGGGCGAAAACGCCGTGATTCACTCGCGCCTGCCCGGTGTGGACAGCCCCCGGGAATTCATTCGCCTGGTGCACCGGCTGCGGCGCAGGTACGAAGTGCCGGTGGGCCTGAAGCTGGCCGCCGGTCACCACCTGGAGCAGGAATTGCAGGTAGCCCTGGACGCCGGGGTGGACTTTGTGACCGTAGACGGTGCCGAGGGTGGCACCCACGGCGGGCCGCTGATTTTGCAGGACGACTTCGGCATTCCCACCCTGTTCGGCGTGGCCCGGGCGGCCGACTTCCTGCAACAGCAGGGCGCCACCGGCCGGGTCTCGCTGATTGCCACCGGCGGGCTGGCCAACCCCGGCCACTTTCTGAAGGCGATGGCCCTGGGGGCCAATGCGGTTTACATCGGCTCGATGGCCCTGATCAGCATGGAACAGGCTCAGGTGGTGAAGGCCCTGCCTTTTGAGACGCCGCCGCAACTGGTGCTGCACAAGGGCAAGTTTACCGAGGATCTGGAAGTGGAGCCGGCCGCCCAACACCTGGCCAAGTTCCTCAAGTCGTGTGTGGACGAAATGGCGCTGGGCTGCTACGCCCTGGGCTATTCCGCCCTCACCCAGGTCAGCCGGGCCGACCTGTGCAGCCAGGACCCCCACCTGGCCCGGGCTCTGCGCATTGATTGGGTGGGGCTGCCGCCAGGGCGGCAACTGGTGCCGGCCTGGGAGACCCCGCCGGAGCACCCGCGCCGGCCGGAGCGCGGGGAGCCACGGCCGCACCCGCAGGTGCATTGAAGAGTTTGCAGGTCCGCTGCCATCTGGTCCATGGGTGCAGCTAACAGGGACGACTGCGGATATCCCGGTCGTCCCTGTTACCCGTTGCCGGGGCCTGAACTCATCGCCTCAGGCTTCTTTCAACCAACCCCGAGTTTAATTTCTGGGCAGGATGACTTGGCTTTGTTCTGTTGATGGCCGCTCAGGGCCGGGCGACGATCAGCTTGATCAGATCCCCGCGCAGGTTGTCCACCCGCTCGATGTGCAGGCCGGCCAGGCGCACGTTTTCCACCGTGCGGCGGTTGATATGGGTGCCAATCAGGGCCACCACCAGCGGATCGACCAGATCCATCAGCGGCCCGGCTACCGGGTGGTCCAGGCGCACATGCTCCAGCAGCAGCACCCGCCCCTCGGGGCGGCAGACCCGGCGGGCTTCCTTCAGCCCCTGCACCGGGTCGGGCACCGTGCAGAAGACACAGGTGGCCAGCACGCTGTCAAAGCTGGCATCGGGAAAGGCCAGGCGCTGGGCGTCCATCTCCAGCAGGGTCAGGGGCACCCGGCAGGGCTTGTTCCGGGCGCGGGCCAGCATGCCGGGGCTGAGGTCAACCCCCGTCAGTTCGGTGGTCACCGCCGGGTCATAGGCAGGCAGGTTGGCCCCGGTGCCCACCCCCAGTTCCAGCACCCGGCCCGTGGCCTGGCCCGTGACCAGTGTGCGCCACGACTCCCGCATCATCCGGTCCATGGCATCAAAAAAGCGGGCGTTGCGGTTGTACTTGCGCCGTACCGACGCCGTCTGCCGCTCGCTGTCCACCGCCATTCCTCCTTTAACACCACCGGGCCGGGAACAGCCGCCAGAGGCTGTTCCCGGCCCGGTGACCGGTTCCGCCGGCAGGTCAGTGGGCGTGGTCCGCCCCGGCTTCCTGCCGCCTGGCCTGCTCGTACTGGTAATAAGCCCACCCGGCCGCGCCGCCGCCGCCCGGCAGCAGGGTCAGACACAGCCCGACAACGGGGATATGCAGGTACCAGGGCAAGTCTGCGTGTTCCACAGCCCAGACCAGCAGCGGCACCACCGCCAGCGCCACCCCGGCGAAGAGCAGCATGAGGGCGTGATAGCGCTGGGCTGGGGTTAGTTCAGGATTGGACATGGTCGGTCGGCACCTCCGGCGGGTAAGATTCGACAACTGGCAGCACAATCCCTGCGCTGAACGAAGCAAGTCTGCTCCCCTGGTACGCCGAAGGAACTTTCCTCTCCAGTGCCTAAATAGTTTGTCCATTAACCTCCCCGACGGAGATGACGGCATGCGGCTGGATCCCCTGCAGCGGTTGTCGGTCCGGACCCAGATTGCCCTGCTGGCCGCCGGGCTGGTCCTACTGTCTGTCTCCGCCGGCACACCGGTACTCTGGGTCAGCGCCACCCGGGCGGTGGAACAGGAACTGGGCCGGCGGGCCCTGCACGTGGGGCAGACGGTAGCCGCCATGACGCAGGTGCAGGCCAATGTGAGCCAGCCCGGCGGCGAGCAGGTGATCCAGCCCATCGCCGAGCGGCTGCGGGTGATCAACGATGTGGCCTATGTGGTGGTACTGGACATGGCCCACCGCCGGCTGTCGCACCCGGTGGAATCCCGCATTGGCACCCTGTTCACCGGCGGGGATGAAGGCCCGGCCTTCGCCGAACACACTTACGTTTCCAGGGCCAGGGGGATTAACGGCAACAGTGTGCGGGCCTTTGTGCCCATCATGTCCACCGACGGCACCGAGCAGATCGGAGTGGTCGTGGTGGGGATCATGGCCCCCAGCTTCGCCGCCACGCTGCGGGAAAACCGCCCTGCCCTTCTGGGCACCCTGGCCGCCGCCACGGTGGTGGGCCTGATCGGGGCGTGGCTGCTGGGCGGGCGGATCCGCCGGCAGTTGCTCGGCCTGGAGCCGCCGGTGATCGCCCGACTGCTGCAGGAGCGGGCCGCCATCCTCGACGCCGTGGGCGAAGGGCTGGTCGCCATTGACCGGGAGGAACGCATCACAGTGATCAACGACGAGGCCCGGCGCATGCTCGGTGTCGGCCCCGAAGTGGTGGGACGCTCCATCCGGGAGGTGATCCCCACCACCCGCCTGCCCGGCATTATGCGCAGCGGTGAACCGGAGTACAACCAGGAGAATATCATCGGCAGCCGCATGATTCTGGCCAACCGAGTGCCTGTGCGCCTGGGCGGTGAAATCGTCGGGGCGGTGAGCACATTCCGGGACCGCACCGAGGTCAACCGCCTGGCCGAAGAACTGACCGGGGTCACCAAGTTTGTCGATGCCCTGCGCGCCCAGAACCACGAACACCTGAACCGCCTGCACACCATCGCCGGTCTGGTGCAGTTGGGCAAGTACGATCAGGCGGTGGACTATATCGTGTCCATGGCCGAGCGGCAACAGGACCTGGCCCGCTTTCTGGCCCGGCACTTCTGCGATCACCGCATTGGCGGCCTGCTGCTGGGGAAGGTCTACCGAGCCAGGGAATTGGGCCTGACCCTGGACATCGACCGGCGCAGTCACCTGGACCGACTGCCGCCGCGGGTCGACGCCGGGGCGCTGGTGGTCGTCCTGGGCAACCTGCTGGAAAACGCCATGGAAGCGGCCGCCGGCACCGGCCTGCCCCGGCGCCGGGTGTACTGCCGCCTGCATGATACCGATACCGGACTGTTGCTGGAAATCCGGGATAACGGGCCCGGGATCGCGCCGGAGATCCAGGCAGACATCTGGAACCCCGGGTTCAGCACCAGGGGCGGCGAACACCGCGGTTTCGGGCTGGCGCTGGTCAGACAGCATGTGCACAGCGCCGGCGGCAACATCGAGCTGGACACCGGTCCCCGAGGCACCCGGGTCCGGGTGTGGCTGCCCATGGGCCGGGGGCGGCGCAGCCGTACCGCCGCGGCCCGCACCGGAAAGGAGTGAGGGCATTGTCCTACCGCGTCGTCATTATTGAAGACGATCCCATGGTGGTGGAAGTCAACCGCCAGTACGTCGAAGCAGCCGGTCCCTTTCAGGTCGTGGCCACGGCCGCGCGCGGGCAGGAAGGCATCCGCCGGGTCTGCCGGGAGCGGCCGGACCTGGTGATTCTGGACCATTACCTGCCCGACCTGAACGGCCTGGATGTGCTCCGGGAGATCCGCCGCCTGGGCGTAGACACCGATGTCGTCATGGTAACCGCGGCCCAGGACCCGCAGGTGATCCGGGAGGTCCTGCGCTTCGGGGCCATCGACTACGTGATCAAACCTTTCAAGGCCGCCCGGCTGGCCGAAGCCCTGGGGGCTTACCGCCGCATGCGGGAAAAGCTGCTTTCCGCCGGCAACCTGAGCCAGGAACAGGTCGATCGCCTGACCCGGGGGCCGGCCCCCGCCCCACCGCCCGGTCCGCCGCCCGGTCCGGCGGCAGGTGGTGCCGCCCTGCCCAAGGGACTGACGGACTGGACCCTGCGCCAGGTGCTGCTCTACCTGATCAACCAGGCCCGCCCCTCCTCCGCCGCTGAGGTAGGCACCGGGGTGGGCCTGGCCCGGGTCACCGCCCGGCGCTATCTGGACTGGCTCGTGCAGCAGGGCCGCGCCCAGGTGCACGTGACTTACGGCAGCATCGGCCGGCCGGTCTACCGTTATTCGGTGCGCTGACTTTTGGTCGCGCAATAAGAACAAAAACATCTAAATGGCCTAATGATTTCGTTTTCACTAGCCATACTGCTACACTGCAAAAGAGGAGGCCGGCCGGCATGTCAGCCCAGACCCGACTCGCCCCCTCAGTGCTTCCCGGTTCGGACCGGTGGCCGGGCACAGCCCGACGGCGTGGCTTGTTGATCCTCGGGGTAGCCGCCTGCCTGGTTGCCCTGGCCACCGGTTGCACCCCCCGCGCCACGGATGCCGAGCAGTACACCAGCAAGGAGCGGATTGTCATCCGCTTCTCGCACGTGGTGGCGGAAAACACACCCAAGGGCCTGGCAGCCCGCCGGTTTGCCGCCCTGGCGCGGGAGAAGACCCAGGGCCGGGTGGAGGTGCAGGTCTTTCCCAACGGCCAGTTACTGGGCGACGGCAACGAGGAAATCAACGGACTGATCGCCGGGCGGGTGCAGATGATAGCCCCCAGCACCGCCAAACTGGCCGAAATGTTTCCGGCCTTTCAGGTTTTTGACCTGCCCTATGCCTTCCCGGATCAGGCCGCCGTGGTGGCTGCCATGGAGGGCGATGCGGGCCGCCGCCTGTTCGGGCAGCTCCGGCACCAGGGAATGGCCGGGCTGGCCATGTGGGACAACGGATGGAAGCAAATGACCTCCTCCCGGCGTCCGCTGCGGGAACCGGCCGATTTTCGGGACCAGCGCTTCCGGGTGCAGCCGGGCCGCCTGCTGGAGGAACAGTTCCGTCTGCTCGGGGCCACTGCCACCGTCATCCCTTTTGACCAGACCTTCCGTGCCCTGCAGACCGGCCAGGTGGACGGCCAGGAAAACACCTTTTCCAACATCTACTCCAAGAAGTTTCACGAGGTGCAGAACTACCTGACCGTCTCCAACCACGGCTACCTGGGTTATGTGGTGATCGCCAACGCCGCCTTCTGGGACGGCCTGCCGGCGGACACACGGGCGGCCCTGACCGAAGCGCTGGCCGAAACCACCCGCTGGGTGCGGGACAATGCCGCCCGGCTGAACGCGGAGGATCTGGAACGGATCCGTACATCCGGCCGGGTCGAGGTCCACGTGCTGTCACCGGCGGAACGCCAGGCCTGGATGGCTGCCCTCTCCCCTGTGTACGACCTGTTTCGCGGTGTGATCGGTCCGGAACTGGTTGATCAGGTAAAACCCGTGTCTGCGCGCCGGAGCGCGGCGCCGTTGTCTCCCTTCCGCTAAGCACCCCCGGCCACACGGCCGGGTGCCGCAGGCCGGGAGCAGGCCCGGCGCGGCCCCCGGCTTGTTTCACGCGGGCATTTACCCGACATATCTGCCCATGAATCCCCGGAAAGGAAAGGAGCCATCGAGATGCGAAAAGCAGTCGCTTTGACCCTGTCCCTGGCCATGCTGGTGGGGCTGACCGCCTGTGGCAGCAAGCCCGCTGACACCAAATCGGGCGATACCCAACCGGCTGCCAGCAAGCCGGCCGCCGCCGGCGCCCCGGCCCAGAGCCCCTTCCCGCCCGAGATTGAGGTCGGTGTCATCACCTCCCGCACCGGCGGCGAGGCCAAGTTTGGCGAGGCCCAGTTGCGTGGCTATGAAATCGCCCTGGAGGAAATCAACAAGGCTGGCGGCATCCTGGGCAGCAAGCTCAAGCTGGTGATCGAAGACGACGCCTCCAAGCCGGAAAACGCCATCACGGCGGTGGAAAAGCTGGCCACCCAGTTGAAGCTGCCCATCATCCTGGGTGCCTACAGTTCCGCCGCCACCCTGCCTGCCGCCCAAACCGCCACCAAGTATCAGGTACCCTTTGTGGTCCCGACAGCGGCAGCGGACAACATTACCCAGTTCGGTTCCAAATATGTCTTCCGGATCAACTCGCCCTCGTCCCAGTACGCCAGCACGGCGATCAACTTCCTGAAAGAGGCCGTCAAGCCCCAGACCATTGCCATCGTTTATGAAAACACCAACTTCGGTACCTCTACCGCCAACCCGACGAAGAAGTTTGCCGAAGAGGCCGGGATGAAGGTCGTAGCCTTTGAAAGCTACGCCAAGGGGGCCCCTGACTTCAAGCCCATGCTGGCCAAGATCAAGCAAGCCAACCCGGACGTGATCTTCTTTGTCTCCTATCTGTTGGACGCCACCCTGCTCATGCGCCAGGTACGCGAACTGGACATTAACCCCAGAGTCTACATCGGAGCCGGGGCCGGCTTCAGTGCCTCGGAGTTTACCCGGGAACAGGGTGCCGGCAAGAATGCGGAGTACACCTTCAGCGCCACCCTCTGGACCCCGGACGTGACCTGGAAGGGCGCCAAAGAGTTTGCCGCCGAGTTCCAGAAGCGGCACAACGTCATGCCGGAATACCATGCCGCCGAAACCCATGCCACCCTCTACCTGCTCAAGAATGTGCTGGAGCGGACCAAGTCCCTGGACCGGGAGAAGATCCGGGCCGCCCTGGCCGAAACCAACCTGGGCGACAACGACACCATCTTCGGGCCGGTCAAGTTCGACGACAAGGGGCAGAACGCGCACCCGATGGTCGTCACCCAGGTGCAAAACGGTCAGTATGTCACCGTGTGGCCGGCCGCCGCCGCCAGCAGCAAGCCCGCAATCCCCGCCCCGGCCTGGAAAGACCGCAAATAGCCACCGCCGTAGCCAAAGGGGGGTCCGCACAGTCCGGACCCCTCCTTTGACTGACAACAGAACAGGGAGGGCGCTGCCTGTGGACCTGCTCGCCCAGATTCCGCAAAACCTGGTCAGCGGCCTGCTGCTGGGCGGCATGTACGCCCTGATCGGGGTTGGGCTCGCCATTGTCTTTGGCGTGATGGATATTGTGAACATGGCCCATGGCGCCTTCATGATGGTGGGCATGTATACCACCTTTGTCCTCACCACCTACCTGCACCTGGACCCCTACCTGGGGCTGGTCATCAGCGCACCGCTGGTTTTCCTGCTCGGCATGGGCATTCACCGGCTGCTGATCGAACGGGTCGTCACGGCCTCGCACATGAATCAGATCCTCCTCACCCTCGGCCTGAGCCTGGTCCTGGTCAACACCGCCCAGCTCGTGTTTTCCGCCGACTATCACCAGATCCGCACTACATACACCGAGAGCGTCGTGCGGCTGGGCAGCATCACCATCAACGTGCCCTACCTGATTTCCTTCGCTCTGGCGGTGGCCATCACCGTGGTGCTGTACTACTGGCTGATTTACTCCGAGTTCGGCCGGGCCCTGCGCGCCACCGCCCAGGACATGGAGGCCGCCCGGCTGATGGGCATTCACGTCCGCCGGGTACAAATGGTTTCCTTCGGGCTGGGCATTGCCCTGGCCGGGGCGGCCGGTACCCTGCTCACCCCGGTTTACTACCTGTACCCCACCGTGGGGGAAAACTTCGGCCTCAAGGCTTTCATTATGGTGGTGTTGGGCGGAATGGGCAGCACCGTGGGCGCCGCCCTCGGCGGGCTGACCCTGGGGCTGGCGGAATCCCTGGGCCAGGTCGTGGTCGGCCATGAGCTGAAAGACGCCATCGGCTTTATCGTCTTTATCCTGGTGCTGGTCCTGAAACCGGCCGGTCTGTTCGGGGGTGGGCGGGCGTGAACCTCCGGTGGATCTCGCCGTTGCGCTCGCCGTTGCGCTCGCCCTTGCGCTCCCGGGGTCCGCTGCTGGCCGCCCTGCTGGTTCTGGCCGTGCCCCTGTTCCTGGACAACCCGTATTATCTGAATCTGCTCATTCTGGTACTGACCTACACCGCCCTCGGCACAGCCTGGAACATCCTGGGCGGGTACACCGGCCAGCTCAGCCTCGGCCATGCGGCCTTCTTCGGCATGGGCGCCTATGGGCTGGCCATCAGCACCAGCCACTGGCAGTGGTCACCCTGGCTGGGGGTCGCCTTCGGGGTGGCCCTGAGCATCCCCCTGGCCCTGGGCATCGGCATGATCACCTTCCGGCTGCGCGGCCCCTATTTTGTACTGGCCACCCTGGCCCTGGCCGAAGTGCTGCGGCTGGTGGCCCTCGCCTGGCGGTCGGTCACCAACGGTGCGGTGGGTATGACGGTGCCCTTCCTGTTCCAGGGCATCTCCCGGGCGCCGTATTACTGGTTTGTCGCCGGCATCGCCATCGTGGCGGTGGGGGTGACCCGTTGGCTCGCTCACAACAAGCTGGGCTACTACCTGACCGCCATCCGCGAAGACCAGGACACGGCGGAATCCATCGGCATCAACACCACTGGCTGCAAAACGGTGGCTCTGCTGATCAGCGCCGCCCTGTCCGCCCTGACCGGGGCCTTCTACGCCAGTCACCTTTCCTACATTGAGCCTGACATCGTGCTGGGCGAGCCGCTTTCGATTCAGGTGGCGGTGGTGGCCATTATTGGCGGGCGGGGCACCGTGTTCGGCCCGGCGGTGGGTGCCACCCTGCTGATCCTGGCCTCGGAAGTGTTCCGGGCCGGGTTCAGGCAGGCGCACCTGCTGATTTATGGTCTCCTGCTCATGCTGGCCATCCTGTTCATGCCCGCCGGCATCCTGGGCCAGATCCAGCAGCGGCTGAAGGCCCGGGCGACGGTCCGCTCCCCGCAGGGCGCCGCCACCTTCGGCGCCCGCAAGGAGGTCGGTTAGCATGGCACCCCTGCTGGAAGTGCGCGGCCTGACCAAAATCTTCGGCGGGCTGGCAGCGGTGAAAAACGTGGACTTCGCCGTACAGCCGGGCGAGGTCGTGTCTGTAATCGGCCCGAACGGGGCCGGGAAGACCACCGTCTTCAACCTGATTTCCGGCTTTCATGCCCCCACCCGCGGCGAGGTCCGCTTTGGCGGCGCCGGCATCAACCGGCTCAAGCCCCATCAGCGGGCGCTGCTGGGCATCGGGCGTACCTTTCAGATCGTCAAACCCTTTCCGGGCCTGAGTGTGCTGGAAAACGTCATGGTTGGCGCCTTTGCCCATACGTCCAATGTGGCCCGGGCCCGGGGCGAGGCCATGGAGATTCTGGACTTCGCCGGCCTGGCCGGCCGGGCGGAAGTACCGGCCGGCAGCCTCACCCTGGCCGGGCGCAAGCGGCTGGAGCTGGCCCGCTCCCTGGCGACCCGGCCACAGATCATCCTGCTGGACGAGGTCTCGGCCGGCCTCAACCCCACCGAGATTGAGGAGATGATCGGGCTGCTGCGGCGCCTGGCGGAGCGGGGCATCAGCGCCGTGACCGGCGTGGAACACGTGATGCGGGTGGTGATGACCCTTAGCGACCGTATTGTGGTGCTGAACCACGGTGAAAAGATCGCCGAAGGGACACCCGCCGAGGTGGCGGCCAACCCGCAGGTCGTTGCCGCCTACCTGGGGTCGGAGGTGACGCCGGATGCTTCTTGAACTGGCCGATGTTCAGGTCTTTTACGGCGACGTGCAAGTGCTCTGGGGGGCCACGCTGGCGGTGGGTACCGGCGAAATCGCCGCCCTGGTCGGGGCCAACGGCGCCGGCAAGTCTACCACGATCAAGGCGATCTCCCGGCTTGTCCCCCTGGCCGCCGGCTCTGTCACCTATGACGGCGTGCCCATTACCGCCCTGCCCCCGCACCGGGTGGTAGAACTGGGGATTGTCCAGGTTCCGGAGGGGCGGCGGCTGTTTCCAAAGATGACGGTGTACGAAAACCTGCTGGTCGGCTCCCATATCCCGGGCGCCCGGCCGCACCGGGCGGAAAATTTGCAGTGGGTGTACAGCCTGTTTCCCCGGCTGGAAGAACGGGCCACCCAGTTGGCCGGAACCCTCTCCGGTGGTGAGCAGCAAATGGTGGCGATCGCCCGCGGCCTGATGTCCCGCCCCCGGCTGCTGATGCTGGACGAGCCCTCGCTCGGTCTGGCCCCGCTGGTGGTGCAGGAGGTCTTCCGGGTCATTACCCGCCTGCGGGAGGCCGGCATCACCATCCTGCTCGTGGAACAGAACACGGCCCACTCCCTGGCCATTGCCGACCGTGGCTTTGTCATGGAAAACGGCCGGGTCGTCCTTGGCGGCACCGGCCGGGAACTGCTGGCCAACGAGCATGTGAAAAAGGCCTATCTGGGTGCCTGAGCCCGCCCCTTCGCCCTCTGTCCCGGCCCGGGGACAGGGGGCGAACTTGTCCGTACCCGGCGGAACCGGCCGGTCGCTGCCAACGTCCCAATTTCAGCGGGGCGACGGCAGGTCTTGGACATGACGCCGCCGTCGGGACGCCGGAACAGGCCGCCTTTGCCGCCGCCGGGACGCCGGAGCGGGCCGCCGGCGCCAAGGCGTACCTGAAGAGCAAGCTGAACTTTTTCGGGGTGACCGTGCCGTTCATCCGGTCCACGGCGCGGACCTTCAAGCGCAGCCACCGTGATCTGGACCACACGGATCTGCTGGATCTGGTTGAAGCCCTGTGGCAGACCCCCGACCACGAACTGCGTACCCTGGGCATTGTGCTGCTGGAACTGTACGCCGACCGCCTGGAGACCGCCGACCTGGCCGTGGTGGAGAGCCTGTTACGCCGCTGCCACACCTGGGACCATGTCGATAGTCTGGCGCCCCAGGTGGCCGGAGCCCTGGTGGAGCGGGACCCGGCCACGAAGGCTGTGCTGCAGCGCTGGGCGCAGGACGAAAACTTCTGGATCCACCGGGCTGCCCTGCTGGCGTTGCTGGTGCCCTTGCGGGCAGGTAAGGGCGACTTTGCTCTCTTCGCCGAATTCGCCGCCGCCATGATCGCCGAAAAAGAATTCTTCATCCGCAAGGCCATTGGCTGGGTGCTGCGCGAAGTGAGCAAGAAGCGGCCGGAACTGGTGCATAGCTTCCTGAAGCAACACCTGAATCAGGTGTCCGGCCTGACCAGTGGGGCACCCGGCCCTACGACACCAGTACCGTTCTGGCCGTTAGCTGGTCGTAAACGACCCCCTGTACCGGCACCGCCGACAGCAACCGCCCGGCCTGGCGGGCCTGCAGGCGCAGCATCGGTTCGGCCAGGAAATCGTTTTCAATCAGCAGGTGTTCTGTCAGCCGCTGCGGGAAGTTGGCCTGCAGGGTACAGGTGCGCTGAGCCGCCAGGGCGCTGGACAAGAAGCGCTCCCAGTCCCCGGACAGCATCAGCGTGCCCCGCATGAGCCGGGACAGGCAGCCGCAGTCCGCCGCCGTTTCCCGGCGGGCGCCCACCTCCTGCAGCAACCCCTGGAAGCGGTCCTGAAACTGGAGCGCGCCCTGCACCAGCCGGTCCTGCCAGGGGCGCAGGAAGCTAATCAGGATCCCGGTATGCTCCAGGTGATGTTTGCCCCAGAATTCGGTCCAGGCCAGGCTCGCCGCCACCGCCTCCGGCAGTGGCACCTTGTCGATCAGGCTGCGGGCAATGGTCGGCACCGGCCGCTGCGGCGCCCCCGGCAGCCCCAGGCTCGCCCGAGTCGGGGTACGGCGGCCGCAGACATGATCGACAATGCCCAGAAAGAATTCGGTTTCCCGGCGCAGGTGGGCCACCATCTCCGGGGTGAACAGATGCAGCGTCTGGCAGGTGCGGATCAGTTCCTCCACCCCGGCCTTGAACTGCACCACCGCCCGCAGCACCGGCACGGCCTGCGCGGTCACCGCATCCACCGCCGCCGGCTGCACCGGCTCCGGCAGGTCAGCCAATTCCGCCCGCAACTGGTCCAGTTCCACCGCCAGCCGGTCCGCCTGCCGGAACAGGGTTTCCTGGGTCGGGTCTGTGTAATTGCGGATCAGTTTCAGATGGTCGGAGGCAATGCGCAGGGAGGCCAGCGTTTCGTTATAGAGCGCACCGGCCCGCAGCACATCGGCCGCCATTGCCTCACTCAGCGGTCCGCCGGGACTGGAGACCACCGGCATCCCCTCCCACTTCGGGTGAACTGCACCCATGCTATGTGGCCTGAGGGGCGGGTGGAACCGGGGGCGGGGCGGACCCGACTGACAAAGATGAGTCGAATGTCTCACCCCCGCCGGCCGGCGGGCAGCAGGCCGGCGCGGCTGTTCGTCCGGCACACGGCGGCGGGGGTTGTATGCGCCGGATGGTCCGGCCTTACAGACGTATGGCCTGCCCGGTAGCCGCTGCCGGCGCAGGTGGTCCGGTGCCGGAGCGGCGCCAGTGGGCCAACGGCCCCGGTCCGCTCCACATGGCGTGGGACCTGCGCACCAGAGCCGAATGAAACCAGGGGCTCCCCAACCGGGACGCCCCTGGTTTCCTGCTTCCATTCCTTGCCTGCAACCAGCCGGCTGGAAGATTTTATGCACAAGGGAAGCGATCAGTGGCGCTGAAGATATGTGGCGTAGAGGCAGTTGCCAATTGAAAGGATGGAAACCCATGCTACGCCGCACAATTGCTGGATTACTGCTTGCCACTTGCCTGACAGTAGGTGTGGCACCCCACTACGCCATGGCCGGGACTCGGCCGTCGGCCGGCGCCTATGCGCAGCTCCAGACTCTGGCGCAGCCGGGCGGGGGTGAAAGTCCGGCGCCGGCCCAGGTGAACCAGCTCAGCGGCGCCGCTCAGTCCCAGCCATCAGACCAGCGGTTCCGTAACATTATCCGCCGCCTGCTCTTTCTGGAAGCGTTGCGCCTGCTCCTGATGCAAATTTCCGGGTTCGATCTCTCGGTGCTCGGCGATGACTTCTGGTTCCAGATCTATCTGCGGGTCGTGGCCCGGGGGCTGGACGCCACCCTGACCTATGACGCCGCCACCGGCACCAGTTCCCTGATCAAGGGCAACGGCCGGGTCGATATTCGCCCCGGCGATGGCAATATCATCATCAGTAACGGGACCACCACCGTGTTGGTGCCCGGCAACCTCAGCACCGGAGCCGCCGGTTCCTTCTGGAAGGTATGCGATATGATCTATTCTTTCATTAAACAGGCCCAGGACATGATTCCCCCGCTGCCGCCCATGCCCGCCCATTCGTAACACCTGCGCTCCCGAGCCAGGCCCGGCGCCACCCCCCGGCACCGGGCCTGGCCGCGCTTGCAGGGGCCGTCTCGGCACGACCGCCCGGAGCAGTTCCGATCCGCCGCCGGCTTCACGGCGGCCGTCACTCAGCGCGGGCCACCGGGGCTGGTAGAGGCCCGGCGGGCAATCGTCCGTTTTTGCCCCTCTTCCGCCGCGCCGTGCTGGGCAAAAACGGACGATTCCAATTCAACGGGGGCAACCTCACCATTTCGCCCCCCGGCGCACGCCTCCGCCCCCCGGC
>JAKFDK010000068.1:0-8577 GCA_036676195.1 Clostridia bacterium
ATTCACGGGGCTGGTGGAAGGAGCGCCGGGCAGCACCTCCCTGGAGAAGGAGGTCTTGCAGGTCGGGCATACGGCCGCCGGTGACGTGCAGATGGTGGTGTGGAAGAGCGTCCAGGGGAAGATTGAAGGGCGGCAGTTCCTGGTTCCCGGCGGGCGGACCATCGAGTACGGTGAGGCCCGGCAGGTGTACTCCTTCTTGTGGGACCAGCGGTACCGGACCAGCACCAGCACCGGGTACGAGGTACCAAAGTTGTCCGGCGGGTTCTTTTCCCTCATCGGTGCCGGCGTCGGGAACATCCCCCTGCTCATCCAGGGGATGCGGGACATCCGGGCGGCCATGGGCGGGCATTTCAGCGCGGGCAGTTCCATGGAAAACCTGCGGGACCCGGTCAAGCGCTATGAGTTCTGGAAAAACGCCGGCATGTTTGACCGGTATACGGCCCGGGAGATTGCCTTCCTGAACAGCGTTGTATTTCCGCTGGTTGCTGTTGAAGGGGTTCTGGAACTGGCGTTAGGGGCCGCACTGGTCGGCAGCGGAGCCGCCACCCGGCTCGGGCCGTGGGGAGGCTTCATCGTAACGGCTCTCGTTCTGGGTGGGGCCGGTGCCGAACTCTACGGCATGATGAGCGACATTGAGAACGGCCGCCCGGTGGAACCCTCCCGGATCACCCAACTGCTGACCCGGGGAGTGGCGGTGGCCGCATCGGCCGGAGCCACCGGCGCGGGGGCGGGGACTTCCGGGATGATCTGGGCCATAGCCAAACTGGCCGGAGTCTCGGTGCCGGCGGTTACGGGGCTGTTGCAAGTTCTGGCGGGTGTGCCCGGTGCCCTCATGGGCACGCAATTGGCCCTCGATTCGGCGGTTTTCATGGGCAGGCTCGTGAACGTGTGGGGCATTCCCGTGCCGCAGCAGGAGGTTCAAGTTCTCACTGGAGAGGATTTTCAGAAGCAGGAGACAACAGGGCAACCTGACGAAAAAGGACACCCGGGCGAAGTGTGGGAGATCCGTGGCCCAAGACTGGATAATTAGGGAGTTCAGCCTTTTGCGGAAGGGGGGCCGGCCGTGCGCTTTTTGCTGCGGGCGGTGGCAACTGCCATAGTGACCGTAGCCGGTGCGCTGTTTCTGCTGGTGGCGGCGCTGGTCGTCGTGCCACAACTGTTACCCGACGAAGCCATTCAGTGGCTGGACCGGCAGGCCAACCTTGCTCTGGCCAGGCTCCAGATAAATTCAGACCTGGACAGTATGGAGCTGTCCGGAGTCCGCCCGTCCAATCCCCCCCCAAGTGGGCAGAGCGGTCCGACTCAGCCTACCCCCGCAGGCGGGCAGAGCCCTCCGATTCGGGCAGTATCAGCCAGCCAGGGTAAACCCCAGCCCGATGAGGGCCGGATCCATGTGGGTGATGACTGGGCTTTGAACCAGGAGCAACTGGTTTTCAAGGGGCTGAATGCCCTGCGGGAGCACCACCTGATGCCAGTTCTCAGTTGGGACAATAGCGTGGCCGAATTGGCCCGTGCCCGAGCCCTTGAGGTGATGGAGACCCAGTGGGTCGGGCGCAACCACACGCTGCGCCGGTCCGGGAACTTGGAAAATGCCCTCAAGGTGGCGGGAATTCAGGCCGCGAGGGCAGGCGAAACGATCGCCTATTGGTTACCCCGTGAGGGTGCAGTCAAATCTCCGGAGTTCTGGCGCGACAGTCCGGCCCACCAGGGCATCATTCTCAGTTCCAAGTACACAGAGGTTGGTGTGGGTGTGGTCTGGGTGGAGCGCAGCCGTCACATTGTCTTGGACGAC
This sequence comes from Clostridia bacterium, assembly GCA_036676195.1. Classification (GTDB taxonomy): domain Bacteria; phylum Bacillota; class Sulfobacillia; order Symbiobacteriales; family ZC4RG38; genus JAKFDK01. Next base: position 1,793 of record JAKFDK010000068.1, read on the forward strand.
CCGGCCGTTGCCGGTGCCAACCCGGAAGCCGTCGTGGTGGCCATTTTCCGGAAGAGGTAGCTTGCCCAGAAGTAAGACCCCTGTGACAGGGGCTGGCTTTAGAAGTTCTTGGTGGCAAATATGTATGAATAGACCGTCAAGCCCCGTAAGGATGGGAGTCGACTTTCAACTGGTGTTTCATCCTGATGCTAGGAGGATACTGGTGTTTTTTCGGGCCAGGAGTCGCTCCAGCACCAAAAAGCCATACGCCATGCTAACCATCGCCGCGTGGCGATGCCAACCGTTCCAGGAACGACCCTCGAAGTGATCCAATCCGAGCTCGTCTTTGAGTTGCTCATAGTCCTGTTCAATGCGCCACCGCAACTTGGCCAGGCGGACCAGTTCCGTCAGTTCAATGTCTTCCGGGAGGTTCGAAACCCAGTAGTGATCCGGTTTTTCCGCTCCTTCCGGCCACTTAATCAGCACCCAACGTTCCGGCTGCGGAGCCTTCCCCTGGGCCCATCCATGTGCAACGTGGCAGCGCAAGACTGCAAATCGTGAACGCAACGGCCCTTTGGTTCCCCCTGCCCAGATGACTTCTTTCCACGCAGATGCAGGGAGCGATTGTGCTACCTCAAGGAGGGACTGGGGCTTGTTCTCCCCGTAATTCCAGCGGGAGGGTGGCCGACCTGTTGGACTGGGCGGGGACGGAGGCAGCGCCGGGACTTCTCCGATCCACACGGCCATCTCTTCCGTAACGCCCACGACGTACTTCATCAGAAGCTCTTCGAGTTCATCACGAAATTCGTTGCTATGGCCATAGCCAGCGTCGGCCCCTACAATCTGATCAGTCAGACCCCAGGAACGAACCCGCTTGATCAAGTCGATCCCAATTTCCCATTTCGTCTTGAACGTCACGCCGCTGGGCACTCCAGCCTTGTCACGACGAGCCAGGTCGTCCGCCCAGCCCTTCGTCAGGTACAAGCGCCACGCCAGGGGCATACTCGCCGACGCGGTCGTATGGCTCACGCTGACGCCGATCTGGCAGTTTCCCAATTTCCCAAGCGTTCCTGAATACTGCCTCTGCACTCCCACTGCTTGCCCTTCTTGGAGAAACCGATATCATCCAGGAGCAACATGCCCGCCGGACCCATCTCGGGAACGACCCGTCCGGCGACTGCCTGCTGCACCACCTCTGGGTCCCAGGGGCTCAAATTCACAAAGTTGTGCAGAGCTTGCTCGTTTCCATCCGGCAGCCTTTCAGCCATCGCTCCCACTGACTTTCGGTGTCCGTCCAATAGCAGGCCGCGAAGATAGACGCCTCCCCATTTACGTCGATCGCTTCGACCTACATGCTGGAGAATGTCATTGAGATACGCTTCCAGGCGGTCCTGACAGGCTTTCATTGCCAAATTGTCCATGAAAGCACTTTCGCGAGATTTTCGCAGATTCCTGCAAGACGTGACAGAGTAGTACTAGTCCCCTGTAAGGCCGAATCTGGGAACTTCTTTCCCCGGCCCGTCCCTGTGGCCCTGCAACATTCCGATCAGCGTATCAGGAAAGGTTCTCACATCAGCGGATAACGGCGATTTTAACACCCCTAGTAATCTGTTCACCATTAACGTCCTTTAGCGTGGTCAACTCCTTTATGGTGCGAGGGAAGAAGCTAAACTCATAATTCCCCGGCTCGTTCGGGTAAGCGATAATGACGATTCTGTGCGTCTCGCCAGGGCCGATCTCCCTTGGGTAGGTAAACTTGCCCCAGGTGCCATCGTTTTTGTATTCGCCACCGGGGGCCACGTTTACCACGGTATATTTGTTCCAGCCACCATTAGACTGCATCGACACGCCGTTGATCGGATTTGTGCCGATGTTCTTTACCTCAAACTCCATAACGAGCTCTTCCCCGACTCGAAGTGTGCTGGTGTTGACCGTGCCGATAAACTCTACAGCCCCGGCCCTTAGCTTAGCCTGAGCTTCTTCCTTGGCCTTACGTTCAGCCTCAGCCTTCGCTTCTGCTTCTGCTTCTGCCTTGGCCTTAGCCTCTGCTTCTGCCTTGGCCTTAGCCTCTGCCTCAACTTTAGCTTTCGCCTGAGCTTCCTCTTTAGCTATGCGCTCGGCTTCAGCTTTAGCCGCAGCTTCAGCCTTAGCCTTGATGTCCGCTTCTTCTCTCGCCTTTTTGTCTGCGGCCTTGCGTGCCGCTTCCTCCGCTTCTTGGCGCTGTTCCTCAGCTTTCATGGCAGCATACCGTGCCTGCCTCTCGTGCTTTTGCTCAGGCGTTTCCGTGGCGAGTTGATAAATGGCTATTGCAGTCATAATGACAAAAACCGATGCCACCGCAATACCGGTCCACTTCGCAATCTTCCACACCTTCCGCAACATAGTTTTCATATGTTTGCCTCCGTACTTCAGATATTCAGGATGCTCTTAGTCAATACTATGACAGGCGGACGCCACAGGCGTTGCATCTAAACAATGACCAAAATGTTACTATGCGCGCGGAGTTCCCTGAACATTGAAAAAGGACCGGCGCCCGTGGTTCAATGGAATTGCCAGCCATTGAATATACGGGAGGTGCCAGTCCCATTTCTCATTTCTACTTCTCTCCTCGCCTGGCTGCTAGCCCCTTTGCGCGCTCCGGACGCCATGCAGGTGCTGGAAGCCGCCAATTCCCTGTCACGGGCACGAAAGCTGGATCTTGAATCGTTCCTGCGCACGCACCTGGTCTGTCAGCTCCAGCAGTAAGGGAGATGGTATCATGCCGCGACCGCGATCGCTTCTACTCCGGCCGCCCAGCCGATCGCCTTGCCGGCGTGCTCACCTCTCACCGCCGAACAGGAAGAACGGGAGCGGCGCCAGCGAAAGGCCGCCCGCCTCAAGAGCCTGCCCACCCAGGAGAGCTGGGGCTCAGTGGTCACGACCCTGCAGGGTATGCGCAACAGGCCCCTCTCCGAAACGGGTGTCTGCTCTGTCGCTAAGCCCATCAGCGTCTCCCAGTTGTCCCGAGCCAATCAGCGGATTCCAGCTTTCCCCGGGAGGGGGCTCATTGAGGCGGTATTGGCAGTGGTCAGCCCAGCCGCGGGTTCAGTAAAGATGCCTGATGTGGGCCCTGTCCGTGCCATCGATGCGTCGCTGTTCCGGGTTCCGCCGTCTTTTCACTGGGCCAAGTATCAGTCCGAATTGCAGGCTGCCAAGATCCTGGTGTAGTATGACGTCGTGACAGCGCTGGTTCAAGCCCCTGTTATTGCCGCCGCTATGTGACCATCGCCAACGGTTCGAATTTGGAGACCAGGTGAGCTAATCTCTCAAAATCAAAGGATAGCTGCGCAACCGCCATTCGGGGACGGCGGCGGGCGTGTTTACCTACCCGAGCGGTGGAAGATGGCGGTCAAGACCGGCGGCTCACAGAGGGGGTCAGCGTAGGGGCTGTCAAGACCGCCGCTAAATGGCGATCGCCGCCCTGCGCCGTTGGCTAGCGACAATTGTCGACGGCCAACGGCGGCGGGCTGAGCTCAACCTGCACGGCTCCAGACGGCCGTCAAGACCTCCGCTTCGCTACGGCCCTCCGGGCGGCGGCAGGCGGGTGCCCCTTTCCTCTCAGGCGAACTCAAAGAGTAGAATTACCGCGATCCTGTGGAAGGCTGCTAAGGCCCTTTGGTACCCCTCAGGGGGCAGGTAATCGTTCGAATTGAGCTTTGGCACTTCGACTCATTCCCTTCGTTTACTGTCCAGGTTGGTCCTCGGGAGGCCCGTTTGAGATTAGGTCGCTCAGATGGCGTCTGCAGCCAGGTGCCTTCGCTTCTGAGCGGGGTCGAGGACGACCCGACAAAGCAGGTGTCTTGAGTTTCCGGCCCGTAACTGACGCGGCAATCTACTGGGGAGAAGCCCTCGTGGGTTGAGCGAACGCATGGATAATACAAAACCGCATGGTCGACAGAGCGCAGGGTGCATGGGGTGGCACCGCGCGGAAGTCCTAAGCGTGGGTGCGGCCCATAGCAGTTGTCGGGTACAGCCGCGTGTTAGGCAGTCCGGCTCCTATGCGTCAAACTCGGCCGGGAGCCCATGGATTAGTTCTGCGGTGGTGCTACGCACCAAAAAGGGGACTTCGTTGTCCCAGCGGGGTGAGAGGGCCATGCCACGGTCTGGTATCTCCGCGACGACACCGCCCGCGGCATACAGAGCGCTCATGATCGCAGCTTCTATGCGCTCAAGCACTCGTGGAGTAGGTTCCACGGGTGCAAGGAAAACACGGTAGGAAGAGAGCAGCCGCATCGCCGCGCTGGTAATCTCCGGCTCACGCGCCTGGTACTGTTGTTCCAACTCCACGGCCCGGCTGCGGAACCAAAAGCCCGGCCACACTTTCTTCCGCTCGCCTCGCATGAGGGACGCGGCGTCATAGACCGTGTAGACCCCGGTGCGATATGCGCGACTGTGCTCACGAAACCTCTCTCGAAAAGGCCGGCGTGTGATGCCGGCCGCATAGATCAAGAAGCCAGTGCCGTGCTCCACGGTCCAGAGGTATACACCACACCGTTTAGCGACCGCAGAAGTTGCAAAGTTTTGAAGATGACTGTACTGAGGAACACCCGGCCAGGCGAACGGTCCGTACCACACAAGCTCGACGGTCTGCATCAATGCGGGCTTTTCCATCGCGCCACCCCGATTTCCGACTGCATGGCTCTGCCTGACGTAGACCGGCTCAATGAGCGGCCGTTGGGCAAACCCTGTTGATATGTAGAACCCGGCGGTAGGCCGCCGCCGGGTGCAGCCGCTTGTTAGGCGGACTGCTCCAGGTAGTGCACAGTAAGTCATGAGGACGAGATACCCGCATACCAAAGTGAACTCGCCGAGGTTCAGGACCGGCTGGCCTTGAGCTTGCCCATTAATTGGATAAGCTTACGAGCGCAGACCGCCGCACCTTCGGGAGAAGCGCATTCTGAGGCCGAGATCCTCTCCACATGGGCTCCTTCGTACTCAAGCATCGTAGTTCGAGTATGGGCTTCTGCTGGAGTCTCCTGGTGGACTGTATCGCCGTCAACCTCAACAACCATCAGCAAGCCATCCTTCAGAATGACGAAGTCCGGTTCGATCCTCCGGTAGCTCTGGCCACCCCGGACAAATACTGGAAGAGGGGCAAACGAAACGCCGGCATCTTTCAGGGCACTGTATAGATTGATCTCTGCCTGGGACCTAAACAGCAGACCGTCCTTTTCTCGGGATGCGATATTGCTGGAGCGTACCCTTCCTTGATTGTTAATATTTTCACCGGCTAGCCACGCCCGAGCTTTCTCTTGCCAGTTCTCGTCCGAGCTTAGTTCCGGCAATATCAGGACCTTGCCCAGCCAATCACTCGTATGGGCGGACCAAAGGGGGCCTATTCGGTTATCCAGTTCCTCCCGGACAGCCTCCAACTCCGACTGCACCTGGGCGTACAGTTTTACGGGTATTCGGAGGTAAAGAGTGTGGACAGCTGTACCTCCGTTCCAATTGTCCCAGTCCGTTTGGTCAATAGTGATATGGGCAAAGGCCAAGATGGCTACCAACCGAGCATTGCCCTCCATGGCAAATATGCGTGCGAGTGTTGCGAGCAGAGGTTTCGGATCACGAGTGACGTCGGCGTCCATGCTTGTACCCCCTGTGTCCCCCAACGGTCAGCGGATCACCTGTGGGGTCGTGTGAAGAACCCTTCGCACATGTGGAACCTATCGGCGGGCCGCCATTGGGTGCGGTTGTGTGTCAGGTATGTATGAAGTATCCGAACGACCCTCCGGAGTGAGACACCGGTCGCCGGTAAGGTGCTTGAGGACAGCCTTGACCTCATCTGCAACTCCACCGGTAGGCGCTTTGGCTTGCGTGAACGGATCACCTCCAGATTGCCGATAACGCGTCGGTAGAAAAAGAGCAGTCCACCTTCCTTGGAGGGGCCTTCTTACTTCACGGGTGGTGACTATTTTGACAGTGGAGCGCCAGATCCTGCCGAGCGTGCACAGCCTCCCGGATGGAACGCGTGTGGCGGTGGCGTCATCCTTCTGGAGGCGGTTCCTCGGATGGATGTTTCGGAAGCACCCGCCGTCGGCAGCGGTCCTGTTCCCCAACTGCCGGGCCGTCCATACCTGCTTCATGCGGTTCCGGCTTGATCTGGTGGCTCTGGACCGCTCGGGACAGGTCGTGGCAGTAAAGGACAACGTCCCCCCCTGGCGGATGGTGGTCTTCCCAAAGAACACCTGGGCCGTGTTAGAGCTACCCGCCGGTCTGTGGGCAACCGCCCCGGCCTGGCGGGTACAAGCGTCAAAATCCTGAACGGAGGCAAGGCTCATGCGAAAGTGGTGTGCGACCGCTCTGTTGTTGGCAACGACGCAGCTTTGGGCTCCATCTCCTGCTGCGGCTTTCCCGCATGCTGCCTTCCAGGATGCGGGGCTATGGCTGGAGAGCGCGAAAAACCCCGTGCCGGCCGGTCCCTTTGCCTGGGCACATGCATACCTGGCCGATGCTGCCGCATGGGAGATCGTAGCCGGCTACCCGGAGGGGGACATCAGCTTCTGCAATCAGGGGAGGCCTACCGAATGCACGAACTACGTGACCTGGGCCAACGTCCCGTCCTTCCGGCCCGGCAACACCATCACCCGGGCGGAGTTCGGCACCATCCTCGCACGGATTTCGGGGGCCGAGCAGGAATACCAGCCCGGGGATACCCTGCCCTTCCGTGACACGACGGATCGAGCCGCCTGGTACCAACCGTTCCTGACCCCGCTGTTCCGGCAGGACGTGATTCGCCTTTCGGACTACTTCCTTGACACCCTGAAACC
>JAKFDK010000069.1:0-4472 GCA_036676195.1 Clostridia bacterium
GATCAGACCAAACCGTTCCGCCACCGGGATAAAGGCATCCGGGCCAACGACCTGGTCGCTGCCCGTCTGCATCCGGATCAGGGCCTCGTAATAGGCCACCTCACCGCTGTTCAGGTTCACAATGGGCTGAAACTGAAAGAAGAACCGCCCTTCCCGCAGGGCTGTTTTGATTTGCACCACCACGTGATTGACTTCAGCCATGTTGTCCACCTGGTCCAATTCGGATTGGTACACCACCACCCGGTTGCGGCCCTGGCCCTTGGCCGCATAGAGGGCCGAGTCGGCCAGGGCCATGGCCTTATGGGCATGCAGCCGTCCGTCCAGCGGGGCCACTCCAATACTGACACTGGTGTCGAAGGGATGGCCGATGATATAAAAATGGCACTCATTCACCGCCTGGCGGATGCGCTCTGCCATCAGAGCGGCTTCATGGATGCTGGCGTGCTCCAGCAACACGGCAAACTCGTCGCCCCCCAGCCGCACCAGCAGGTGCGGCTGGCCTACCGTGTGCGCCAGGTGGTTGGCGAGGGCGATCAACAACTGGTCCCCGGCAAAATGCCCGAGGGAGTCGTTAACCATCTTGAAGTTATCCAGGTCCAGGAGCAGCAACGCGCCTGCCTGCCCAGCCCGGGCTGCTTCGACCACCCGTTGTAAGCCCTCTTCCAGGACCCGCCGGTTTGGCAGGTTCGTCAGGGCGTCATGAGAAGCCAGGTGACGAATCTGCTCCTCCTGCCGCCGCCGCTCGGTCACATCCTGTTTGATGGCAATCAAATATGTAACGCTCCCGCTCGGGCTCTTCACCGGGGTAATCGTTTGCTCTTCCACATAGACACTGCCGTCTTTTCGTTTGTTGTAGGTCTCGCCCCGCCAGACATCGCCCTTCAGTACCGTCGCCCACAGGTACTTGAAGAAGGAATCCGAATGCACCCCTGAATTTAGCAATCTGGGGGTCTGGCCAATGGCCTCCCGGGCGGCATATCCGGTCAGTTGGGTGAAGGCCGGGTTGACCCACTGGATCAGTCCGGCCCGGTCAGTGATCACCACGGCGTTGGCCACCGCTTCCAGTGCGATGGTCTGCAGATTCCTGACCACACTGATTCGCTGCTGCACCCGCCTGCGTTTCTGGCCCATGGCACTACCTCCCCCTGGTGTGGTCCCAGCACTACCCAGTCCGCTTGCGTTTAATCGGGTAGTGAACCAATCGGCGATAATTTGAGAAACGATTCTTTGTAGAGGCAATTATGATCTATCGATACCCTTACTGTCAACATCCTTTAAGCATTTGTTTCGTATCTGTAAGTTTAATGGTGTAGTACGAGTAAAATAAGAGATTTCGATCGATTGGTCCGTACCCCAACCGGACTTTCACCGAAAAGCCGGCCGAAGCTTACTCCGGGGACATAACAAACAATTAGCCATCAACCCCGCACTCAGGACGGGGTTGATGGCTGCTATTGGGAGCGCCACCTTCAGGGCGGCCACCCGGGTCAGGCCCAGCAGCCCGTGCTTGGAAGCTGTATAGGCGGCGGTCTGCACATAGGCCGTCTTGGCTACGGTGGAGGCAATGTTGATTACCCGGCCCCAGCATCGCGTAGTCATACCAGGCAGAACGGCACGCATCAGGCGCATCGGCCCGGAAAGGTTCACCTGCAGGGTACGCTCCCACACTTCATCGTCCCGGTCGACCAGTCGCCCGCCGGGGCCAATGCCGGCGTTGTTCACCAGGATGTCAACAGGTGTAGCCGCCTGAGCCAGCCGGGCAATGGCAACCGGATCGGCCACATCGCAGATCTCGGCCTGAGCGATGCCGCCCGCAGCCCGGATTTCGGCCACAACCGCGTCCAGCAGACCCGCAGCAGATGACCCGACTTTGACCGGTGCACGGCCATGGCCTCCATCACGATCAGCCCCGGCTCACCGGCAGCATAGCGGCGGTAGCGGTCCCGGATTTCCCGGGTCACGTAACCATCTTCGCTCCCGGCCACGCAGGTGACCATGGCAGGCAGCACAATGCGGTTCGACAGGGTCATCGACGTAATCTGGAGTGGTTCAGGTTTGTCCGAAGAAGATGCCGGTGGGGTCTGCATGGACCTCCACCGTCAGTCGTCGCCCATCACCATCATGGAGTCTACAGGTTGGAACTCAGGATAGGCCCGGATGCCATGCTTGGTATCGAGACCGGCCTGTTCTTCTTTCGCGCTCACCCGCAGACCCACTGTAGCCTTGAGCACCAGGAACAGGATGTAACACCCCACGAAGGCGAATGCAAACGTCGCCGCGGCGCCCAGGACCTGAATGCCAAGCAGCTTGGCACCGCCGCCAAAGAAGAGGCCTTGCGTCTCGTGGAAGAGGCCCACTGCGAGCGTCCCCCAGACTCCGGCGCCGCCATGGACAGGAATGGCACCCACGGCATCGTCGATCTTCGCTCTTTCCAGCAGGACCGAGACCGGGTAGACCAGCAGACCCGCCACCCCGCCGATGATGATCGCAGAGAGGGGTGATACGTAGGCGGTGGGTGCCGTGATACCTACCAGACCGGCCAGAGCGCCGTTCATCGCCATTTCCACGTCCCATGTGCGGGTCCGCAGGTATGCTCCGAACAGAGCAACGATCGATCCGCCGGCAGCGCCCAAGTTCGTGGTCAGGGCGATCCGGGCAATGTTAAGATCGGTGGCGGCCAGCGTGCTGCCGGGGTTGAACCCAAACCAGCCAAACCAGAGAATAAACACACCCAGGGCAGCCAGGACCATGTTATGACCGGTGATCTTGCGGGGTTTGCCTGTCCTGTCGAACCGACCGACCCGGGGACCGAGGAGCAGCAGCCCCGCCAGGGAAGCCCAGGCGCCGACAGAGTGGACAACCGTGCTGCCGGCGAAGTCGAGGAACCCCAGTTGCGCCAGCCAGCCGCCGCCCCAGACCCAGTGGCCCACAACGGGGTAGATCAGGACTGTGATCAGCGTGCTGAACAGCAGGTAGCTGCTGAACTTGGTCCGTTCCGCCATGGCTCCGGAAACGATGGTGGCCGTGGTGCCGGCAAACGTGGTCTGGAACCACAGGAAGGCCATAAACGGAATCGCCAACCCAAGATGCCCGAAGTCTCCCTCAGCGGAGAACCAGCCGCTCAGGCCGATTACCCCGCCGACGTCCTTCCCGAACATGAGGGCAGAGCCCACCATCCAAAAACCAATTGAAGCGACAGCAAAGTCCATTAGATTTTTCAGCACAATATTGGCTGCGTTCTTCGACCGGGTAAAACCTGCTTCGACCATCGCCCTTTTTGCGTCAGGAATCCTTACAATTACCGCATAACCCATGGGTGAAGTGTACCTTCATGTGAGAAAAACGTCAACGATTTGGCAGTTATACTTACATAGGCGTCTATTGCAGAGTCGTTCGGCCCTGTTCGCACAGATGTCTTTGCCGAACAACGTACAGAAGCGCTGTCCGTTTGGTGGACAGCGCTTCCTCTTGGTGGTGAGGTATGTAGGTTTAATCGTTAAGGTCTATGCCATTCCTACGAAGCTGTTCGGCCAGGGGCCAACCTTGCGGCCGCGCCTCGGGGCGAAACCACCGGGCACCCTGATTCAGCCACCGACGCCGCCAAGCATCGTAGCGGAACTTGCCTGTCAATCCATGAAACTAAATTGGTTTTTTTTGAGTTTTACACAGGCAAAAAAGAAACACCGGTCACTTTGTTGTTAAAGCGTGAAGGGCGAAGGAAATCCATTCCCTGTTCTGCTCGCCGTTCTTGGCGCCCGCACCGTAGATGAAGTGGCGGAACAGGACCAGGATGCAGTTGGCGGCGGCCTGATCGTCCATGGTGCGGAAAACGCCCTGCTGCCCGCCCTTGCGCAGGATACTGGCTATCATGCGGGCAATGCCTGTCTCCACGAACTCAATCTCGTTTTCCAGAAACGGTGCATACGCGCCCTCGTCGTCGCTGAGTACCTTGCCCAGGTACGGGTTCCGCTCGAAATACTCCCGGGATTGTTCGATCAGCGTCACCAGCCGATCCCGCGGGTCCTTGATTTCCGCCAGGCGCTCAGCCAGGTAGTTGCTGAAAATGGTGGCCTCGGTGATGATCACTTCACCCAGGATCTTTTCCTTGCTGGCGAACATTTCGTACAGGGTTCGCTTGGACATACCGACGTACTGGGCAATTTCATCCACCGTTGTTTTTTTGAAGCCAAAGCGGTCGAACCGCTCCTTGGCAGCTTGCAGGATGCGCACCCGTTTGTCCTGGTCCAACTTGGCTGGATACCTCCCCGATTGCGGATGTGACTGCCGGCAGCCCTGCCGGCGCTGGCTCTATCACAGCAGCGCCGGCCAAGGGTGGCAATTGCCAGCGTGCCTTCAGGCTGTCGGGTAGTCCTTGTCGGCGCGAGTTGCCCCAATGTCGGCGCGAGTTGCCCCAATGTCGGCGCGAGTTGCCCCAATGTCGGCGCGAGTTGCCCCAATGTCGGCGCGAGTTG